>JBGQHO010000045.1:0-30917 GCA_041497955.1 Terriglobia bacterium
CTTTGCGGGGTGAGCAGCGCGAGCCGCTTATCGGCCTCGTCGGAGGCGGCGGAATCCGGAAACTCCCGCTTGATGTCGTTATAGACCTTGGTGGCTTCGGCGGGGTTGGTCTTGCTGAAGTGGTCGGCGAGCGCGAGCATGGCCATAGGCTTAGGCAGGAAAATCGTCGGCTTGTCGATGAGCTGGCGATAGAGCTTCACGGCCTCGTCACCCTTGCCGTTCTTCTCGTCGATCTGCGCGATCTGGAAGCGCGCCAGAGCCGCCAGTTCCTCGCTTCCGCTGTCGGCGATGGCTTGAAAGGCCTTCTGCGCTTCGTCGAGGCGGCCGAGGTGCTCCTGGCTCAGCGCGGCGTAATAGCCTGCTTGCTGGCCGGGACGCGTGCGCGGGTATTCTTTCGCCACCTGGATGAGCTTTCTAGTGGCATCCTCGTATTTGTTCTTCTCGTCTACGTAGGTGACTTCGGTGGGCTCCGCCGGCTCACCCGGAGCGCGGATGCGCGCGTCGTACGTCTTCATGGCTTCGTCGAGTGCCGCCGCTGCCTTCGCCGTCTGCCTTTCGCTGTAGAAGCGCCAACCCACAATCGCCAGCGCCACCGCGACGCCCACAGTGATCAGGATGCCGGCCAGCCGGCTGTGCGAGATGACGGCTTCGGCGCCGTGCGCCAGGGTCTCGCGGATTTCGTCCTTCTTCAGCTCTTTGCGACTGATGTGCTGCGACACAGCGGGAATCCTCCGCGCCAACGAAACGCGGCATCGTATCACAGAACGCCGCGCGCAGAGCGCGCGGCGGCGGCGGGGCGCAAAAACAAAAAGGCCCTGCCCGCAAGCGGACAGGGCCTTCCAGTCTTACTTAAGCCTTGGTCACGTTCTCGGCCTGGTAGCCCTTCGGCCCCTGCTTGACCTCGAACTCAACGGTCTGGCCTTCGGTCAGGGACTTATAGCCATCCATTTGGATCGCCGAGAAGTGGACGAACACATCTTCGCCCGACTGGCGTTGAATGAACCCGTACCCTTTGGAAGCGTTAAACCACTTCACCACACCTTGTTCTCTAGCCAACTTCTTCACTCCTCTTCCATGAAGATCGCAATTTGGCGCCTGTAACGCCAGTCGGTGGCACAAAAAAACCCGCCGCAGCGGGCTCTCGTACACCTACGGAATTACAAGACCCACAAACGCAGGATCATGCTGGCACAAGAGGCGGGACGGTGTCCAGCGGTTTTGCGGGCCGGCGGCGTGCCTGCGAACGCTCAGAAGCTGCGGATGGCGGCCTGCTCGTCGGAATGGACGTCGAAGACTGTGTAGAGCTTGGTGATCTGCAGGAGGTCGCGGACCTTGTTCGTCAGGTGCAGCAGCTTGAGCTCCCCGCCCTGGTTTTTCACCGTGGTGAAGCCGCTGACGAGCTCGCCGATGCCCGAACTGTCGATGTAATTGACGTCGGCCAGGTTGAGGATGATCTTCTTCTGGCCCTTGCCGAGGAGGTCGCGGACCATCTCGCGGAGCATGGCGCTCCCTTCGCCCAGGGTGATGCGCCCGCTCATGTCCACGATCGTGGCGCCGCCGTTTTCGCGCGGGGTAGCTCGAAGATTCATGGTCGCTCCTCCTTCTCGTGCGTAGACTGCGGCTGGGAATTGGGCTGGCGCTGCGGACGAAAGTGCTTGGCCATCACGATCTCTGCGCCGCCCTCGCGGCCCCGGCGCACATCGAATTCGTCCATGAACGAGCGCATCAGAAAAATACCCCGCCCGGACGTCTTCAGCAAGTTTTCCTCGGCCAGGGGGTCCGGCACGTCCTCCAGGCGGAAGCCGCGCCCCTGGTCCTCGATGTGGACAACCAGCTTTGCCGGCGTCAACTCAAACACCGCGCGGATCTTCTTTTCGCGCCGCTGTGCGTTGCCGTACTGGAACGCGTTGATCACCGCTTCGCGGACCGACATGCCGATCTTGTGGCGCTCGTCCTCGTCGAAGCCCGCGGCCTCGGCGATGCGCAAAGAGATTTCTTCGGCCAGGGCAACGCTATCGAGCAGCGTCTCCAGGGTGACTTCGATCCGCTTGGTCTCTGCGGTCATCCGGCCGTGGGGTTGAGGGACAAGGCCGTGTACCGATAGCACAGCGGCTCGGGGGAAGTCAATGGAGTGTACTCGTCCACATGATTAGTGACACTTTCAGTTTCAGAGATCTAGCTGAAGTAACCCACGGCTGCACCTTCACGCCCAGTAGTTGCGATCGAGCGAGCGGTACTGCACAGCCTCGCTCAGGTGCTTGGGCTCGATACCCGGCGCGCCGTCGAGATCGGCGATGGTGCGCGCAACTTTCAGGATGCGATCGTGCGCGCGCGCGGAGAGGCCCAGCCGTGTGATGGCATGTTCAAGCAGCTTTTCGCCCTCGGCGGAAATTTCACAGTGCTTTCGAATCAGCTTCGGCGGCATCTGCGCGTTGGCGTAGACGTGTTTCTCCGCGGAAAAGCGGTCGAGCTGCCTCTGCCGCGCGCGCACGGCGCGCTCGCGCACCGTGGCCGAATCTTCTGTCGCCGGCTCGCCGCGCAGCTCCTTGTACTTCACCGCGGGCACTTCGATGTGGATGTCGATGCGATCGAGCAGCGGGCCGGAAATTTTCGACACGTAGCGTTGGATCTGCGGCGGCGTGCAGTGGCATTCGCGCGTGGGGTCGCCGAAAAAGCCGCAGGGACAGGGATTCATGGCCGCGGCCAGCATGAAGCGGGCGGGAAACGTCACGGAGATGGCTGCGCGGGCGATGGTGACTGAGCCGTCTTCGAGCGGCTGGCGCATCACCTCGAGGACATTGCGCTGGAACTCCGGCAGCTCGTCGAGGAAAAGCACGCCGTTGTGGCCCAGGGAAACTTCGCCCGGGCGCGGCACGGCGCCGCCCCCGATCAGTCCCGCGTCGCTGATCGTGTGGTGCGGCGAGCGGAAAGGCCGCGTGCCCACGAGGCCGCGCGAGTCTTCGAGCACGCCCGCGACGCTGTGGATGCGCGTGGTCTCAATGGCTTCTTCGAGCGACATCGGCGGCAGGATCGTGGGGATGCGCTTGGCGAGCATCGTCTTGCCGGCGCCGGGCGGGCCGATGAAGATGATGTTGTGGCTGCCAGCGCAGGCCACTTCGAGGGCGCGCTTGGCGGCCTGCTGCCCGCGGACGTCGCGCAGGTCCACCGGATACTGGCTGGCTTCGGCGAGCATTTGTCCCGCGTCCACGCGCACCGGGGTGAAGGACTCCGGCGCGTTGATGAGGTCCACGGCCTGCGGCAGCGAGCGCACCGCGTACACGTCGATGCCTTCGACCACCGCGGCCTCGCGCGCATTCGCTTCCGGCACGGCCAGCGCGCGCACGCCCCGCTCGCGCGCCGCCAGCGCCGCCGAAAGCGCGCCGCGCACCGAGCGCACGCTGCCGTCGAGCGAAAGCTCGCCCAGGAACACAAAGCCCTCGAGCGTCTTGCCGAAGAACGTGCCCACGCAGCCGAGGATGCCGAGCGCCATGGGCAAATCGAACGCGGAGCCTTCTTTGCGGATGTCGGCGGGGGCGAGATTGATGGTCACGGCCTGCGGCGCGGGAAAATCGAAGCCGCAGTTCTTGAGCGCGGCCTTGATGCGCTCGCGGCTTTCCTTCACGGCGATGTCGGGCAGGCCGACGACGTTGAAGTCGCGCAGGTTGCCCGAACCGACGTCCACCTCGACTTCCACGAGGTACGCCTCGATGCCGTAGACGGCGGCGCTCAGGGTCTTGTAGAGCATGGTGAGAGGAAAAGCGCTCTTGCGGCGCAAGGTTAACTCAAACATATCGTCAATGCCATCGAAACTCTGGCGCGGCGGAGCGCTTCGGGTGCAACGGCGCTTTACTTGCGCGGAAGCGGGGGCTATATTGGCGCGGCGTGAGGTTTCACCGCTCGAAACGCCAAAAGGGGAGCGCCGATGTCTGCATCGATATTCGTGCTGGTGATTTTCGTCGTCCTGGTGCTGTTCATCATCGGGATCTACAACAGCCTGGTGCGGCTGCGCGTGCAGTGCGACAACGCCTGGGCCGACATTGACGTGCAGCTCAAGCGCCGCTATGACCTGATCCCCAACGTCGTCGAAACGGTGAAAGGGTACGCGGCCCACGAGAAAGGAACATTCGAAGCCGTGATCAACGCGCGCAACCGCGCCATGACCGCGCAGGGCCCCGCCGCCAAAGGCGAGGCCGAAGGCATGCTCGCCGGCGCGCTGCGGCAATTATTCGCGCTCGCGGAAGCCTACCCGCAGCTCCGCGCCGTGGAAAGCTTCACGCAGCTCCAGGGCACGCTGGCGCAGATCGAAGACACCATCCAGAACGCGCGGCGCTACTACAACGCCGTCGTGCGCGACCTCAACACCAAAATCCAGCAATTCCCTTCGAACATCGTTGCCGGGATGTTCCACTTCACGCCGCGCGAGTTTTTCGAAATCACCTCGCCCACCGAGCGCGAAGCGCCCAAGGTCAGCTTCGGCGCTACGGGCGCCTAGCCGCAATGAACTTCGCCTTGCCTCTGCGCCGCCTGCGGGGCGCGCTATGCAGCGCTCTGCTATTGGCGGCTCTGTTTGCCGCGCTGGCTGCGCCGGCGGCCGCGCGCACGCTGGTCATCCAGACCTTTGACGCGGTCATCACCGTCCTGCCAGACGGCAAGATCGAAGTAACCGAAAAGATCGAGGCGCGGTTCACCGGCTCGTGGCGCGGTATCTACCGCACCATCCCCGTCGAGTACCGGACGCCGCAGGGCTTCAACTACACGCTGTTCCTCCAACCGATCAGCGTCACGGACGAAGCGGGAAATGCGCTGAAGTTCGAATCGAGCCGCGAACGCCACTACCGCAAATTCAAGATCTACGTCCCCGGCGCCACGGATACCACGCGCACGGTGATTCTCCACTACCGCGTGCTCGACGCCCTGCGGTTTTTCGAGGACCATGACGAGCTCTACTGGAACGTGACCGGCGATGAATGGGAGGTGCCCATCGAATCGGCCCGGGCGCGGATTGTGCTGCCCGTGAATACATCGGGCATCCGCGCGCTCAACTTCACCGGCGCCTACGGCTCGCGCGCACAGGATGCCGATGTGGAGACCGCGGGCAACGGCGTCGAAGTCCGCATGCGGCGCCCGCTGGCGTTCCACGAAGGCCTGACGGCCGTGGTCGGCTGGGACAAAGGCTTCGTGAGGGAACCCACCGCCGCGGCCAGAATCGGACTCTTTTTGGAAAGCAACTGGCCGCTCTTCATTCCCATCGCCGTGTTCACGGTGATGTTCTGGATCTGGTATACGCGCGGGCGCGACCCGCGATTGCATCCCATCTCCGTGCAGTACGAGCCGCCTGGGAAACTCACTCCGGGCGAAGTCGGCACGCTAGTGGACAATTCCGCAGACATGCGCGACATCACCGCGACGATCGTGGACCTGGCGGTGCGCGGCTACCTGGTGATCGAAGAGAAGCAGAAAGAGCACATGATGGGCTTGTGGTCGAACAAGGACTACGTTTTCCATTCGCAGAAGAGATCAGGGGAATGGGCGGACCTGAAGGACCATGAGCGCGAATTGCTCGACGCGCTCTTCAGCGGCGGCGCAGAGAAATCCATCGAGCTCTCAGACCTGCAGAACAAGTTCTACAAGAACCTTCCGGGCATCCGCGACAGCATCTTCGACTCGCTGATGAGCGACGGCTATTACCTGCACCGCCCCGACAAAGTGAAGCAGGCCTACCTGGTCGGCGGAGTCATCGCGGGCCTTCTGGTGGCGTTGGGAAGCGGGTTCATCGCCGGGGCGTTCGGCATGACGCCGCTGACCTTCGTCCTCGCGGGCATCCTGAGCGGCGCCGTAATTTGCGGCTTCGGTTGGTTCATGCCCGCGCGGACGAAGCAGGGGGCACAAGCGCTCGAGGGCGTGCTGGGTTTCGAAGATTTTCTCGGGCATGTCGAGGCCGACCGCATCGAGCGGATGGTCAAGACGCCGGAAATGTTCGAGAAGTTCCTGCCGTTCGCGATGGCGCTGGGCGTGGAAAAACGCTGGGTGACGGCGTTCAAGGATATCTACCGCGAACCGCCGCAGTGGTACCGGGGCGCCTACGGGCCGAACTTCTACCTGATGGGCTTCGTGAGCGACCTCGACGTAATGTCCACGCGGGCAGGAACGGTGATGGCCTCGGCGCCGCGCAGCTCGGGCGGCTCGGGCTTCAGCGGCGGAGGAGGATTTTCCGGCGGCGGCTTCGGCGGCGGTGGTGGCGGCGGCTTTTAGCAGCGCACGCTTCGCTTCTTTACTTTGGACGGCGGCGGCTCGAGCGCTTGGTGCGCGAAATGACGGCGTGGAGCACGCGCACCAGCGCGGATCCCGTGGCGCAAAGTTCCCGGAGCCGCTGTTGCGCCAGCCGCGCCAGAACCCGTTCGCCCCGCGCGGTCAGGCGCACGAGCACCTGCCGGCGGTCCTTTATCGCGCGCACGCGCCGGACAAAGCCGTGCTTCTCCAAACGGTCAATCAGTTCAACGGCGCTGTGGTGCCGCACGCGCAGGCGCTCCGCGAGGGTCTGGATCGTCGGCTTCTGCGTTTCCGGAAGGCCGCGGATGGCGAGTAACAGCAGGTACTGCTGCGGCTCCAGGCCCACGGTCCGCGCCGCCTCCTCGCTCGCGATCAGAAAGCAACGGATCCGGTAACGGAACTCAGCCAGCGCCTGGTAGTCGGCTGTAGTCACGGTTGGGCTCATGCACCTGCTCCATCATATCGTAGTACGATAATAGTGCCAACGGGCCGGGCTGTGTCTCCGAGGCCGCAACCGCCCGCCTCAGGCCAGCTCTTTGCGGAAGTTCTTCTGTGTCTTGAACTCGGCATAGCCGAGGCGCGCATAGAAGGCGTGCGCGTCCGCGCGGATGACGTTCGAGCGCAGCCGCACGACGCGGCACTGCTGCTCCCGAGCCCATTGCTCCGCGCGCTGCATCAGCACCCGGCCCACGCCGCCGCCGCGGCACGCTTCCTCCACGACAAGGCCGCCCACCTCCGCCTGCGTTGGCGAGGTCACGGTGCTTGACACGTGGACGTCCACCCACCCGACCACTTCTCCCGAGCGCTCGGCCACGAACACCGCATGACCCTCCGCTCGCTCGAGCCGCCTGAGGCGTTTCTCCATCTCCTGTGGCGAGCAGGGGTAGCCGAGCTGGCCGCTCAGCGCCGCCACGCGCTCTGCATCCGATGGGCGCGCGGGACGAACCTCGATGGACATCCGAGCTTTCTCCTCGCGGTGTTGCCGGGGCGCGATCAAGGCCGCTTCTCCGCATCGAGCAGGATGGTCGCCAGGAAACCTCTCATCATTGCCAGCGCGGCAGCAGCGCCGGCACGCGCCGCGCGTAGACTTCGAACTCTTCGCCGAAGGCCTCGCGCAGCAACTTTTCCTCGCTGCGCACGCGGATCGCTGTGCCGATGCCGAACAGCGCGAGCGCGCCCACCAGCGCCAGCCAGTGGCTGACGGCGAGTCCCGTGGCCACGAGCATTCCCAGCATCCCCGTGTAAATGGGGTTCCGCACCCACTGGTACGGCCTTTCGATGACCAGCCGGTGCTCGTCCACGAGGCGCGCGGCAAAACTCCATTGCTTGCCGAGGGTGCGCACAGCCAACATCACCAGCCACACCGAGCATGCTGCCAAGAGCAAAGCCGTGGCGGCCAGCGCCACCTCAGCGGGCTGCGGGAGCGGCACAATCGGCGAAAAATAAGGCCGGTGCACGGCCCAAGCCAGGGCATACCCAGCGCCCTGCAGAATGATCCCGTAGATGGAGGCGCGATCGCGTTTGCGCTCGGGCGGCTGCGGCGGCTTCTTGCGCAACAGAAACACGACCGCGAAGACAAACCAGCAAAGCACCACTCCCACGAAAACAATCATCGGCACGGTCTGGAGTGGAATGGTCATGGCGTCCTCAGCGAGCTGTCAGGAAATTGCGACGCTCTTCCATGGACCGTTCAATCAGAAGAGTTTCTCCGAGTCGAGCAGGATCGTGACCGGGCCGTCGTTCGTGAGCTCGACGGCCATGCGCGCCTGGAAGACGCCCGTTTCAACGCGCACGCCGAGGCCGCGCAGCGCGCGAACGAATTCTTCATAGAGCCGGTTCGCTTCTTCGGGCGCTGCCGCCTGGATGAAGCTCGGCCGGCGCTGCCCGCGCGCATCACCATAGAGCGTGAACTGCGAAACCACCAGGGCCGCGCCCTGCACGTCCAGCAGCGAGCGGTTCATCTTGCCCTGTTCGTCGTCAAAGATGCGCAGGTGCGCCGCCTTTTCGGCCAGGTACGCGGCGGCTTCCGCCGTGTCGCCGCGGCCCACGCCCAGCAGCACGACAAGACCCGGCCCGATTTCGCCGCTCACCTGAGCCACGACCACGACGCGCGCGCGGCTGACGCGTTGCACAACGGCTCGCATCCCCGGAGTCTAGAAGCCAAAAAGTCGAAGAGTCCAGCGGAACTTTGTCTCACTGCCCGAACCCCTCGACTTTCTTCGCCGGCCCGCGCAGGCCGGATTATTGCTGCCCGGCTATCTGCGGCGTCGCCGGCTTCCGCGGCAGCATCTCCGGCCAGTTCGCAGCGTTGTAGGCCCAGACGGCCAGCACCTGCGCGCCCTGCACCAGGTCGTCCTTCCAGACCTTGTCGAAGGTGTCCGACTGGCTGTGATGCGTCTTGCGGTACTCGGCCGGGTCCTGGATGCAGTAGAAGCCCGGCACGCCCGCGTCGTTGAACGAAGCGTGATCGGTGCCGCGAGTGCTGCGCATGCTGATCTCCATCAGCCCCACCTCGCGCAACGGCGCCGCGATGCGGTCCATCACTTCGCGGTCCTGATAATTGCCTTGCAATCCGATGCTCAGCACGCGGCCCGTGCCGGTATCGTGCACGAGCACGGCGGATATTTTCTCGAGGTCGCCCTTGTGCCCTTCCACGTACTTGCGCGAGCCATTCAGGCCCTGTTCTTCGCCGGTGAAGAACACAAAGCGGATCGTGCGCTTGGGCTTCAGGCCGAGCTTCTGCAGCGCCCGCGCGGCCTCGAGCACGGCCATGGTCCCTGTGCCGTTGTCCGTTGCGCCGGTGCCCAGGTCCCAGGAATCCAGGTGCCCGCCGATAATCACCACCTCATCGGGCTTCTCGCTGCCCGGGATTTCAGCCACCGTGTTGTAGACCTCGACGGCCTTCGGGCTGAACGAATTCGTCATCTCGAGCTCCACTTGCACCGGGCCGCGCTTCATCAGCCGCCAGATCTGGCGGTAGTTTTCTGCAGTAATGAACCCAGTGGGAACTGCGCCGATCTCGTAGTTGCGGCCGCCGATGCCGGTCATGTTGAGCAGGCTGTGGTCCTTGTTGGAATCGCGGAGAACGGCGGCTGCGCCTTCGGCTTTGAAGAAGGCGTCGCGCGCGCGCGCGAAGCTCTGTGCGTTAGGGCCAAATTGGGCATTGGGATTGGCCGGCGCGATTGGAGCCAGCAATGGCGAGCGCGGCACCTCATTCGGCGCCAGGAGGTTGCCCGGCTCGGCGGTGATGACGATCACGCCCTTCAACTTGCCCTTGTACTGGTCGAGTTCTTCCGCGCGGCGGGCTGACACGTACACCACGGGTCCGCGAATCACGCCCGGCGTGCTCGGCGCCCAGCCTGCGGAAGCGACAGTCAGCGGATGCTCCACCGGGCTGATGATGCGCCCGCGGGCCGTGCCGCGATACCACGCGCGCTCGATCGTCCACGGCTCGACGTGCGCGTTCGCCAGCCCGTACTTCTGGAACATCTGCATCGTCCACTTGTTGGCCTGGGTGAGGCGGTCGGTGCCAGTCAGGCGCGGCCCGATCATGTCGGTCAGGTATTCGAGGTTGGCCATCACTTCGTTGTTGTCTTTGACCTCGGCGATGATCTTGCGGTCCGCCTCGGTCATCGGGTCGGCAGGCGCGCCTCCCCGTTGGCCCTGTTGGGCCACGACGCGCGCTCCGTCAAGCGCGAGGGCCATCACTAGGGCGGCAAACAGAAATCTGCGTAGCTTCATGCGTTGGTTCCTCCAGAAGGGATGAGAGCAGCCCGCGGCCCCGAATCTGCTCCGGGGACGCCAGAACCCCGCGGCCGCGGGCACCTGCGTCAGGACACACCGCGGGGACAGAGCAACGCTGGTATGGACGTACCGGAGGCCGCGGGTGGTTTCAACAAAGCCTATTCTCAGCCGCGCGAAACTGTGTTAGAAGGGGGGCACTACGCGAGGCAGAATCAAGACTTTGAAGCTTGCTCTGATCGGGACGCACGGCGTCGGCAAGACCACTCTCGCCTACGAAATCTGCTCGCTGCTGAAAAAGGCAGACCACAACGTCGAGCTCGTCACCGAGGTCGCGCGCCGCTCGCCGTTCCCGGTGAACGAAGCGACGACGCTCGAAGGGCAGCTCTGGATCCTCCACGAGCAGATCGCCGCGGAGTTGAACGCCGCGTCCCGCGCGCCGCACGTCATCTGCGACCGCGCCGCGCTCGATAACTACTGCTATCTGGTGAACAAGTTCGGCCGCCAGCCGCAGCTCGAGCAGTGGCTGGCGTGGTGGATGGAGACGTACTCGCTGCTCGTGGCCGTGCCTCCGCTCGCTGACGGCATTCCACCCGACGGCTTCCGCTCGGAGAACCTGGAATTCCAGCAGCGCATCCACGATCTGCTGGGCGAGTTCCTGTCCGAAGCGCCGTTCTACCGCCTCCGCGACCGCGTTATCTGGCTGGAGCGGCGCGAGCGGCGCGTCTGGGGCGAGATGATCTTCGCTTCGGCTGCGCCGTTGCTGCGTCCCGCCGAGCAGGCCCACGGCGCCGCCGCAAGCTGACTTTCCTCGCGCGGCGCGGAGCCGGCTGGCAGCGCGGGCAGAAATAGCTGCTACGTCCTGCCACAATCACGCGCCGGATTTTTCCCCCGCAACGGAAGCAAGGCTTCCCTTCCCGCTGATAGACGCGATGGCGCCGCTGATAGTCCCCGGGTTCACCCGCCGCATCCACAAAGTCGGAAATCGAGGAGCCGCGCAGGCGAATCGCCGCTTTAAGAACATCACGGACGGCGCGCCGGAGTTGGGCGAGTTGCGCGCGGCGGAGTTGCGCGCCCTGGCGTTGCGGATGAATCCGCGCGCGCCAGAGGCTCTCGTCGGCGTAGATGTTTCCCATGCCGCGGAGCACGTGTTGATCGAGCAGTAGAGCCTTGACCATCGCGCGCCGCGCGCCGAGCCTCGCGCAGAATTCCTCTTCGCTCACTTCTAACGGATCCGCACCCAGGCGCCCGAGATGCTGCGCGAGTGCGGATTCAGCGACGACGGCCAGGCGGCCAAAGCGGCGAATGTCCGTGTAGCGGAGCTCGCGGCCGTCATCCAGCAGGAACGCGGCGTGTGTATGGAGCCGCGGCGGCTCGTCTGCGCGCTGGGAGACAAGCTGCCCCGTCATTCCCAGGTGAACGAGCAAGGATTGGCGCGGCTCGCGCGGCGCTGAGCCGTTTCCGGAGGCAAGCCGCAGCAGAAGAAACTTGCCGAAGCGCTCCACGGCTTCGATCTGGCTCCCGGGAAGGTCGCGCTCGAGCGCCGCAGGATCGTCCATGAAATCGGTTTTTCCCAAACGCACGGCGAGGATGCGCCGGCCCACCAGTACTGCACGCAGGCCGCGCGCGACGGTTTCGACTTCAGGCAGCTCCGGCATAGCGACTCTTCAGGAACATAGCACATCTCGCTGCGCGCGGCCAAAACGCCGCCGCGTGCGCAAGTGAACTGCTGCGGCATCGAAGCATCCGTGATAAAGTGCTCGCCGGAATCGGGGCTCTCGGACTGGGCTTCATCCAAATTTGAATCTTGCGAGTGACATTGGGCGTCAAATAAACGCCTCGCCTTAGCGCATTCTGTGCCAGAGGTTCGAACTTTCCATGCGCTTCCTGCTGATCGCCGCCGTGGCGTTGCTCGCGTTTGCCAACGGCGCCAACGATAATTTCAAAGGCGTGGCCACCCTCTGGGGAGCAGGCCGCACGACGTACCGGCGCGCGCTGGCCTGGGCTACGGTGTTCACGTTCCTGGGGTCGCTCACGGCCGTGGGAGTCGCCGGCTCCCTCGCTGCAAAGTTCAATGGCTCGAAGTTCGTCGGCGCAGGGATCTACACGCAGCCCGCGTTCCTGGCCGCCGTCGTCCTCGGCGCTGCTGCTACGGTTTTGCTGGCGGCGCGCCTCGGATTGCCCATTTCCACCACGCATGCGCTGACCGGGGCTATCGCGGGCGCGGGCATCGCCGCTGCGGGCTTCGCAAACGTGCAGCTGGCTTCGCTGGCGAGCGGTGTGCTCGCGCCGCTTCTGTTCTCGCCCGTCATTGCGCTGGGTCTTACAGTGGCCGTTTGTCCGCTGCTAGCACGGCTGGCCGCGCGCGATTGCGTTTGCGTGGATGAGCCCGCGACCGTGCGGCTGGCCCCCGCGGGGCTGGCGGCGAGCGACGTCGTCGCTGCGGTCCCGCAAGTTCGCTGGGCGTCCGCAGCCGAATGCCAGACCGGCATGGAAATTGCGCGCTGGAGCCCGACGGATTCGCTGCACTGGCTCTCGGGCGCGGCTATCAGCTTCGCGCGGGGACTGAATGACACGCCGAAGATCGTCGCGGTTCTGCTGATCCTTCCCCTGGCCGGCCAGACGACCAACTACCTCGTGGTTGCGCTGGCAATAGCCCTCGGCGGGCTGCTCGGGGCGCAGTACGTGGCCCGCACGATGAGCAAGAAGATCGCGCCGATGGCCACACCCGAGGCGGTCAGCGCGAACCTGGTGGCGGCGGCGCTGGTGACGCTGGCCTCGCCGTTCGGCTTGCCCGTATCGACCACGCACGTCACGAGCGGCGGCATCTTCGGCATCGGATTGCTGCGCCGGAGGCAGGCCGATTGGGGCCGCGTGCGCAGCATCCTGCTTTCGTGGCTGGCGACGCTGCCGCTGGGCGCGGCGCTGGCCGTGCTGTTTTACCGGCTGCTGATACGCTAGCCGGCGCCGGAACAAAGTTTCGGATCCCTTTGGAGGAACACATGGCTCGGAAAGCTGCCACGCTCGATACCGAAGCGGCCGTGCGCGAACGCTACCAGAAAGCCGCGCGCGCCCGCGAAGCGCAGCTCTGCTGCCCGGTGAGCTACGACCCGAAGTACCTGGAGGCGATTCCGCAGGAGATTCTGGAGAAGGACTACGGCTGCGGCGACCCGTCGCGCTACGTGCGCCCGGGCGACACTGTGCTCGATCTGGGCAGCGGCGCCGGCAAGATCTGCTACATCGCCGCCCAGATCGTGGGCCCCAAGGGCCGCGTGATCGGCGTGGACTTCAACGACGAAATGCTGGCGCTGGCGCGCAAGTACCAGCCGGAAGTCGCCGCGCGGATCAGCTACGACAACGTGCGCTTCCACCGCGCACGCATCCAGGACCTGGCGCTGCCGCTCGATGAAGTGGACGCCTACCTGAAATCGAATCCCGTGCGCTCGAGCCGCGACCTGAGCCGCTACGAGGAATTTCAGGCGCGGCTGCGCAAGGCTGCGCCGATGATTCCCGACAAATCGGTGGACGTGATCATTTCCAACTGCGTGCTCAACCTGGTGCGGGAGGCCGACCGCGAGCAGCTCTTCCGCGAGATGTTCCGCGTGCTCCGGCGCGGCGGGCGCGCGGCCATCAGCGACATCGTCTCCGACGAGCCGGTGCTTGAAAAACTGAAGCAGGACGCCGAGCTCTGGAGCGGCTGCATCGCCGGCGCGTTCCACGAGGCGGCGTTCCTGGCGGCGTTCGAGCGCGCTGGCTTCCACGGGATTACGCTCGACACGTACGACGAGCGACCGTGGAAGACCATCCGCGGCATCGAATTCCGCAGCGTCACCGTGACGGCGCGGAAGGGCAAACAGGGCCCCTGCTGGGACTCCAACCAGGCCGTGATCTACAAGGGGCCGTGGAAGAAGGTCGAAGACGACGATGGCCACGTCCTGCTGCGCGGGCAGCGCATGGCGGTTTGCGAGAAAACATACCGCATCCTGACCGGCGAGCCCTACGCGAGCCAGATTGCGCCGGTGGCGCCGCTCAAGCCCGTGCCGCGCGGCAAAGCCAAGCCGTTTGCCTGCGGCCAGAGCGCGCTGCGCTCGCCGGCGGAAACCAAAGGCAAGCGCTACCACAAGACAGAAAACGCCGCGGCGGCGTGCGCGCCCGGCTCGGGCTGCTGCTGAAGGAGGTTTTCCCAATGGACGGCTACTATCATTCCGCCGATCTCCCCCGCTTCGCCGACATCGGCAAGGGGAATAAAGAGCTCTGGGAGAAATTCTCGGCGTACTACGCGGCCGTGTTCGCCGAAGGCGCGCTCACCGAGCGTGAAAAGGCGCTCGTCGCGTTGGGCGTCGCGCACGCCGTGCAATGCCCCTATTGCATTGACGCGTACACGCAGGCGTGCCTCGAAAAGGGCTCGAACATCGAAGAGATGACCGAAGCGGTGCACGTGGCCTGCGCGATCCGCGGCGGCGCGTCGCTGGTGCACGGCCTGCAGATGCGCAACGTCGCGGAAAAGCTTTCGATGTAGGGGATATGGGCCTGAGCCTCAAAGCGCGCGCGGACTCCTTGGCCTCCCCGGCCGAGCAGCTTCGCATTCTTTCGACGCCGAACGGTTTCCCGTCGTTCGAAGAGAGGATGCGCGCCGCGAGTCTCTTTCCCCTGGCAGCGACGGGCGTCACCGTTTTCCAGATCAACGTCGGCAAGCTCTGCAACCAGACGTGCGCGCACTGCCACGTAGACGCCGGGCCGGACCGCAAGGAAATCATGACGCGCGAGACCGCCGAGCTTTGCATCCGCGCGTTGGCCGCAACCGACATTCCCACCGTGGACATCACCGGCGGCGCGCCGGAGCTGAACCCGAATTTCCGCTGGCTGGTGGAGCAGGCGCGCGCTCTGGGCCGGCATGTGATGGACCGCTCGAACCTGACGGTGCTGCTCCTGCCCGCGCAGGAGGATCTTGCCGAGTTTCTTGCGCGCCACAAGGTCGAGATCATTGCTTCGCTGCCCTACTACCGCGCGGCGCAGACCGACGCGCAACGCGGCGTGGGCGTCTTCGACAAGTCCATCGAAGCGCTGCGCAAGCTGAACGCGCTGGGCTATGGCCAGGACGGCAGCGGGCTGCAGCTCAACCTGATTTATAACCCCGTGGGCGCATTCCTGCCGCCGAAGCAGGAAGCCATCGAGGCGCAATTCAAGAAAGAGCTCGCGCGGCAGCACGGCATCGCCTTCAACCGCTTGTACACGATCACGAACATGCCCATCAGCCGCTTCCTGGAATTCCTGCTTGCGACGCGCAACTACGAGGGCTACATGGAGCGGCTGGCGAACGCGTTCAACCCCGTCGCCGCGGCGGGCGTGATGTGCCGCTACACGCTCTCGGTCGGCTGGGACGGCACGCTCTACGATTGCGATTTCAACCAGATGCTCGACCTGCCCACCGGCTTCGGCGCGCCGCGGCACATCCGCGATTTCGAGGCGGGGGCGCTCCATCGGCGCCGCATCGTCACCGGCAACCACTGCTACGGCTGCGCGGCCGGCGCCGGGTCTTCCTGCGGCGGCAACACCGCCTGAACGATAACAGCCGGCCTCACCAATGAAACGAGCCTGCCTGTTCGCCCTCCTGCTCTTCGCAACATGCGTTGCGGCTGCCCTGGAGTGCGCCGCGCAACCGAAGACAGGCATCGTGTTCCGCGAAGTCAGCGTGGGCCAGGTCACGTACCGCTACGAAGTGTTTGTCCCGCCGCAGTGGAACCCCGAAAAAGCTTGGCCGGTGATTCTCTTCCTCCACGGAACGGGCCATCGCGGCGTATACCCGCCGGGCGACACGACGTCCGTGCTGGCCAAGCTCTTCGTCGGCTACCAGAAAAAGCCCGAAGCGATCGTGGTGTTCCCGCGCTGCCCGGATAACGGCTGGTGGAACACGCCGCAGATGGAGGCGCTGGCGCTCGCGGCGCTCGAGCAAACGATGAAGGAATTTCACGGCGACCCGCGGCGCGTGTATCTGACCGGGCTCTCGATGGGAGGTTACGGCGCCTGGTATTTGGCCTCGCGGCATCCCGGCAAGTTCGCAGCCGTTGCGTCCGTGTGCGGGGGCATCCGCACACCTCCGACGCTTCCGATCCCGCCCGTCAGCACAGCGCGGAACCCATACAGCGACGTCGCAAAGAAAATTGGCAAGACCCCGGTGTGGGTCTTTCACGGCTCAGCGGACGAGACGGTCCCAGTGGGGGAATCGCGCAAGATGGTGGCCGCGTTAAAGGCTGCCGGCGGCCGCGTGCGTTACTCAGAGTATCCGGGCGTGGGACACAACTCGTGGGACCGCGCTTACGCGGAACCTGCGTTTTTCCCCTGGCTGCTTTCTCACCGTCTCCCTGCACCGGTCAGAGCGCGGCAGTCCGCGCACTAAGGAAGAATTGCAAAGACGCGGCAAGGTCCACCCGAGCCGCCTTCGAGCTTGATCGGCGCGACTGCGAGGAACGCTCCCGCTTCGGGCAGCGCGCTCAGGTCAGCCAGATTTTCGAGGTGATACAGGCCGGCGCCAAACGCCAGGCGATGCACCTCGAAATCTTTCGACGCACCGTAGTCCACGCTCATCGTATCAATTCCGAGCCCGCTCACTTGGCGCTCGATCAGCAGGCGCGCGGCTTCGACCGAGAATCCAGGAAAGTGCATCACGCCCGCCACATCCAGGTTGCGGTAGCGCGCCGCATCGGGCCAGCGGGAAGCCCAGCCGGTGCGCAGTACGACGATCGCACCCGCAGGGATGCGCCCGTGGGCTTTTTCCCAGCGCGCGATGCGCTCGACGGTCAGGCGATAGTCGGCGTCCTTGCGCCCGTCGTCGCGCACGTCAATCACCACCGCCGGGCCGAACAGGTGCTCGACGGGAATCTTGTCCACCGGAATCGTTCCCGGCGGGAAATGAATCGGCGCGTCCATGTGCGTGCCGTAGTGTTCGAGCATCCAGAAGCTGCGCGTGAAGTAGCCTTGCTTCTCCACCGTAGCGTTCGTCTTGGCCTCGAACACGCGGTCGTCGCCGGGCCACGCGGGCAGCTTGTCATTGATCGCGTACGTCAGGTCCACCACGCGCGTGCGGCCGCTGGGGATTCCCGCGAGCAGATTTCGCTCCGTTGGTGTGCTTTTCTTTTGAGCCATCAGCGTCCCCGATAAGAAGCTGCAGATGAAAACAATGAGAACCACTCTGCGCATCATGCGCCCTCCGCAAATCCCGGCTTCGTGAGTCTCACTTCCGCGGGCGATAGCCCGGCCCGCGCACCACGCGTCCCGGCTTCGCGCCGGTGTGCTCGCCGTCTTTGAGCACCTGGACGCCGTTGACGAACACGTGCACAACGCCGGTGGCGAACTGCTGCGGCTTCTCGTAGGTCGCGTGGTCCTGAACCTTCGCGGGATCGAACACGACCACGTCGGCATAGTAGCCCGGCTTTAGGAAGCCGCGGTTGCGGATCTTCAAGTTCGTCGCAGGCAGCGCCGCGAGGCGGCGGATGGCATCCTCGAGCGGAACCAGCTTTTCATCGCGCGCGTAGTAGCCCAGAAAACGCACGAAATTGCCATACGCGCGCGGGTGCGGCTTTGATTTCAGGAACGGTCCCGCGGGCTCCTCGGAGGCCTCGTCGGAGCCGAAGCTGACCCACGGCAGCCGGACCTCCTTGCGCACGTTGTCTTCGGACATGAGGAAATAAATCGCCCCGACGCGGCTGCCGTCTTCGATCACAAGGTCCATCGCCGTTTCCTCCGCCGATTTGCCGCGCATCTTGGCCACTTCGGCGAGCGTCTTGCCGGTGAGCGGCTTGAGCGCCTCATTCTTGAAGCTGGAGAGCAGGATGCCGTCGGGGCCGGCGCCGACGAAGAAGTTCTCCCACTTGTCGGTCGGCTGCGACATTTCTTGTTTGAGGCGTTCGCGGATGGCGGGATTCTTCATGCGCTCGATCCAGGCGTTCAGCCCGCCTTCCTGCACCCACGGCGGCATCGTGGCGCTCAGGCCCGTCGCGCCGGCGGTGTAAGTGTACATATCGGCCGTGATGCGCAGCCCCTGCGCGCGGGCGCGCTCCACCTTCGCAATCGCGGCGTCGAGCTTTGACCAGTTCGGCTTGCCCGCAGCCTTGAAGTGGTAGATCTCCGCGGGAATCTTCGCCTCGCGTGAAATCCGGAGCAGCTCGTCAATGGCTTCGAGCAGGCGGTTGGCCTCGCTGCGCATGTGCGAGATGTACAGGCCGCCGTACGGCGAGGCGACCTTGCACAACTCGATGAGCTCGTCCGTCTTCGCGTAGAACGAGGGCGCGTAGATCAGCGACGAGCCCACGCCCAGCGCGCCTTCTTCCATGGCCTGGCGCACGAGCGCGCGCATGCGCTGGAGCTCGGCGGGCGTGGGCGGGCGGTCAGCGTAGCCGATCTCGTGGATGCGTACGGTGGTGGCGCCGACGAACGACGCGACGTTCGGCGAGACGCCGCGCTGCGCAAGGTAGTTGAGGAATTCTCCCAGCGTCGTCCACTTGATCTCGTACTTGATGTCGCCCTGCTGCGCCAGTACTTCCTGCTTCATCTTGTCGTTCAGCGGGCCCATGGACCAGCCTTCGCCGAAAACTTCCAGCGTGACACCCTGGCGGATGTCGCTTTGCGACCGGCCGTCGTACAGCAGCGCCTCGTCGGCCTGGCTCAGCATGTTGATGAAACCCGGCGCGACGGCCAAGCCGCGCGCGTCAATCTCGGTGCGCCCGGCCGGATTTTTCAGCCGGCCCAAGGCCACGATGCGGTCGCCATTGATGGCCACATTGCCGACGAACGGCGGCCTCCCGCTGCCGTCGTAAACCGTGCCGTTGCGGATCAGCACGTCGTAGGTCTTCCCTACATTGTCTCGCGGTGGCTTCGCCTGCGCTGCTTTCGTCTGCGCTCCGGCAAACGGCACAGCAATCAGCAGAGCCAGTTGAATGGTGGCGGACACAAGAAGGCGATGGATTCTCATGGCCGCGTATCGTAACTGATTTTGCGGGATTGGGTCTTGCTTTGTCTTACGGCAGGCCCGGTGCTTCGATCAGGGGAGCGGGAAGCCAGGCGCGGCAACGATGCCGGCCATGCGGAGGATCTCCTGGTACTCCTCGTCACTGAGGGGCGAAATGATCAGGCGCACATTCTTCAGGAACTTCACCTTGCGCAGCGCGCGGTTCTCGCGCATTTCTTCAAGCGGCACATGGCGCGGCAGGCGCTCGAGCGCCCGCAGGTCCGCGACCAAGTTCTTGCCCTTGGGGTCGTAGGGATCGAGGTAGGGATCGCGCGTCACCTCGGCCAGCGCATAGAGCGAGCGCTCCGGCGCGCCGTGATAGCAGAGCACACGGTCGCCGCGCCGCACCTGCTTGAGCTGCCGTAGCGCGTCGGCACGGCTGCCGGCGCCGCGCCACATCTCCTTGCCTTTCACGAAGAGGGTATCCCAGTGGTAGTCGTGGGGGGTGACGGCAAACAGCCAGTGGTGGCGCTTATGCGCGGGTCGAGTCACGCACACCCCGTAGGCGCCCCGACGTCAGCGGCTGGGTCCAGGGCAGGCCGCACTATACACACGTGACAAATGAAAAGGGAAAGATTTCGCAAGGAATTCGGGCTGCGCGTGGCCTATCCGCAATCCACCCAGACGTCTTCGCCGCGCACTTCGACGGCGTAGCAGTCCACGCCCACCGAGGGGTTCATCGTCACTTTGCCGCTCGTGACGTCGTATTGCCAGCCGTGCCAGGGGCAGGTGACCACCTTGCCTTCGAGCTCCCCCTGCCCGAGCGGCCCGCCGCGGTGCAGGCAGGTATTGTTGATGGCGTGGAAGCTGCCGTCCACGTTGGCCAGAGCGATCGTCTTGCCGTCCACCGCGAACTCGCGGATCGTCCCGGCGGGGACTTCGTCCTTTTTCGCGGCACGCAAAAAGGCCATTCGTTTCTCCCTATTGAGCTTACCGGGGGGCCGGGGTCTGCGCCACCATCACCCCGCCCTTGAAGTCTTCGACCATCTCGGGCTTCAGCCGCACTTCGGTGGGGCGCTTGGCCAGCGACATCTGGTCAATCTTGTCCTGCAGCTTCAGCAGCGCGTAGAACAGGGCTTCGGGCCGCGGCGGGCAGCCGATCACGTACACGTCCACGGGCACGATTTTGTCCACGCCCTGCAGCACCGAATAGACATTGAACGGCCCGCCCACGCTCGAGCATGCGCCCATCGAGATGCACCATTTCGGGTCGGGCATCTGGTCCCACACGCGCTTCAGCACTGGCGCCATCTTCAGCGTCACGGTGCCCGCCACGATCATCAGGTCCGCCTGGCGCGGCGAGGGACGAAAGACCTCAGCGCCGAACCGCGCGATATCGAAGCGCGAAGTCGTGGACGCGATCATCTCGATGGCGCAGCAGGCCAGGCCGAACGTCAGTGGCCAGATGGCGCTCTTCCGCGCCCAGTTGAAGACGTAGTCCACCGACGAAATCATGAAGTTCTTCTCGAAACGCCCTTCGATCACGCCCATGCGTTTATTCTACCTCGAAAGGACGCAGAGTATAGCCATCGCTTTCAATCGAGTCAAACGGCAGGAGGAAACCGCAGATCTGTGGTTCCAATCAGGGTCTGGTGCCGTGGAGGAGGAGGGCGCCTTCACGGCGGAAGGCGGCAAGCTCGGCGGCGTCGCGGAACCAGCGCCCACTATATTCGGCGGGCGCGGGCGTGGGGTCCACGATGCGGCGGTGCTGCACATCGCTGAAGCCCGCCGCGCGGAACATCTCCGCCCATTCCTCGGCCGCCAGCAGCTTCGTGGGAATCGGCAGCAGCGGGCCCCACTGGTGGCAATGCGGGTTATCGCGGTAGTAGTTGATCAGGACCCACGCTGAGCCGCATTCACGCAGCACGCGAAAGATTTCCCGCAAGCCTTTCGCGGGGTCGGGCCAGTAGTAGGAGGATTCGACGGAAACGACGCGCGAGAAAAACCTGTCTTCCCAGGGGATTTCGTCCACGCTGCCGACGACGAACATCGCGTGGCCGAGCTCGGAGTACTTCTGACGTGCGCGGCGCACCATTTCGTCGCTCACGTCCATGCCGACCAGGCGGCCTTGCGTCACGCGCTCGCAGAGCAGCCGGCACAGCCACCCTGAGCCGCAGCCGACATCGAGCACGTTTTCCGCCGGCGCGAGCTGCATCAGGTCGAGCATCGGCAGCGCGATGGGCAGGTGTTCCTGCTCCATCCCCTCGCCGCGGCCCTCCGTAGCCCAGCGGTTGAACTCCTCGCGCAAGCGGTCGTTCTGTGCGGTCTCCGGCATGCCTCACATGCGTTAGAACGTGCCCTCGTCAGCCGAAGGGCCGTAGATGGCGGGCACCGGAACGTCATTCAGCCGCAGATAGACGCCCAGTTGCGCGCGGTGATGGATCAGATGATTCATCACGAAGCCGCGCATGACCGCGACGCGGGGCATGGTGAGAAGCGTCTTGCCTCCCGACAACAGGCTCCAGGGCTTCATCCAGAGCGCGTCGTCATTCGCTGCGGCAAGGGCCGCGCGGCCCGCGGCGGCATTCTTGTCGAAGAGTTCGAGTAGCTCTTTGCGCGACTTGGGAGCGGGGGGCGGCGTGGGCGGTTGGCCGCCCGGCGCGATGTCCAACGTGTCTCTTTCAACCGTCTCTTTCGCCCAGCCGGGGATGTTGGCGACGTGGCCAGCAAGCCAGATCATGGAACCGGATTTTGCGTGGGGCTTCCAATCGAACTTGTCTTCCGGGACGCGCTCGAGCGTCTTGCGGGTGTTGGCCATTTCGTGGTCAAACTCACCGAGCAAAGCTTGATTGATAGGCATGGTTTTCGCTCCTTGGGACGTGCCGGGCAATCTTCGCCTTGTATTCGCCTGCTGTCAACGCCCCTTAAACCGTGGTTTATTTCTCGATCTTGGCGAGCAGCTCGACAAACTTCTGCTCGCGCTCGGCTTGGTCCTGGCCGCCATACGCTTCGGCGAGCTGCGTGATGTTCATCGAGCAGAACTTCGGCCCGCACATCGAGCAGAACTTGGCTTCCTTGTAGAAATCGTCGGGGAGCGTTTCGTCGTGCATGGCGCGAGCGGCGGCGGGGTCGAGGGAAAGGTCGAACTGCTTGTTCCAGTCGAAAAGGAAGCGCGCGTAGCTCAATGCGTCGTCGCGGTCGCGCGCGCCGGGGCGGTGTCGCGCTACGTCGGCGGCATGCGCGGCGATCTTGTAGGCGATCACGCCCTGGCGCACGTCGTCGGCGTTGGGCAGGCCCAGGTGCTCCTTCGGCGTCACGTAGCAGAGCATTGCGGCACCGTGCCAGCCGATCATCGCCGCGCCGATGGCGCTGGTGATGTGGTCGTAGCCCGGCGCGATATCAATCACCAGCGGCCCGAGGGTATAGAACGGCGCTTCGTGGCACAACTCCACTTCCTTATCCACTTGCTCCTTGATCTTGTCCAGCGGGACGTGGCCGGGGCCTTCGATCATCACCTGGACATCGTGCTCCCAGGCCTTCGTGGTCAGCTCACCGAGAACGCGTAGCTCGGCAAACTGCGCTTCGTCGCTCGCGTCGGCGATGCTGCCGGGCCGCAGGCCGTCGCCCAGCGAGAAGCTGACGTCGTGCTTCGCGAAAATCCTGCAGATGTCGTCAAAGCGCTCGTAGAGGAAGTTCTCCTTCTTGTGCGCGCTCATCCACTGCGCCATCAGCGCGCCACCGCGGCTGACGATGCCGGTGATGCGCTTGCGCACGAGCGGCACAAACTCGCGCAGCACGCCCGCGTGAATGGTCATGTAGTCCACGCCCTGCTCGGCCTGCTCTTCGATTACTTCGAGCATCAGCTCTGGCGTCAGGTCTTCGGCTCGCTTGATGCGCGAAATGGCTTCGTAGATCGGCACGGTACCGATGGGCACCGGCGAAGCGTCAATAACGGCCTGGCGGATGCGCGGGATGTCGCCGCCGGTCGAAAGGTCCATCACCGTGTCGGAGCCGAAGTGCACGGCGTTGTGCAGCTTCTTCAGCTCTTCGTCAATGTCCGAGCTGACGGCCGAATTGCCGATGTTTGCGTTGATCTTGCACTTGAACGCGACGCCGATGCCCATGGGCTGGAGGTTGCGGTGGTGGATGTTCGCCGGAATGATGGCGCGGCCGCGAGCTACTTCGCTGCGCACCAGCTCGGGTTCGAGCCGTTCCCGCTTCGCGACGCATTCCATTTCCTCGGTGACGACGCCCTTGCGGGCGAAGTGCATCTGCGTCACGTTGCGCCCTGCACCGTCGCCATTTTTGCCAGCTTGCCCTGCCGCAGGAACCCCCGCCAAACGCTTCTCAATCCACGCATCTCGCAGTGCCATTGTCTTCCCCCAGGATGCAAATGCTGCTTCGCAGCAGCGCTCGCCTGTAGCCAGCGATTATCGCACCGCGGCCAGAGCGCAGCAACTCGCGCCGGATGCAAGAAACCTCTCAGCGATCGGCGGAGGTTGGTCCGTTAGGCTCGTTTGAGAACAAGCAGTGTGATTTCAGGCGGAGAGCCAATGCGGACGGGCGCGCCGATGGTGCCCAGGCCGCGGTTGACGTAGATGTGGGCAGTGCGCGGCGACGGGCGACCCGCGACCAGCGGCAAACCACCTTTGGCAACTTCCGCGGAAGAGGCATTGCCACTCAGTTCCAAGGGTTGCGGGTCGGCGGGCAGCGGCCGGTGGTACATGCCCGCGATGTACGGCGTCATGAAGCGCGCGGGGCTGAACTTGCGGTCGAGGATTTCCACCTGCACCTGGCCGCCGTGCGTGTGGCCGGCGAGCGTCAGCTCGATACCCATTTCCGTGGCGCGCGGGAACGCGTTGGGGTTGTGCGAAAGCAGGATGTTCGGGACGTCGCGGCGCACCAGCCGCTCCACGCCCTGCAGCATCTCGAGGCGCTTCCCCGATGGCGAGCGCTGGCGCTGGTAATCCACGCCAATCAGGTTGAACGGCTGGCCGCGCCAGCGCAGCTCGGCGGACTGCTGGCGCAGCAGGCGCATGCCGTAGCGCTGGAAAAGCTGTTCGGCGGCGTCTTCGGCGTCGGCGTAGATTTCGTGATTGCCGTTGCAGCCCCAGGCCCCGAGCGGCGCGCGCAGCCGCGCGAGCTCGGCGATGCAGGCCTCGAGCGGATCGTGCACGCCGGTGAGGAAATCGCCGGTGATGACGGCCAGATGCGCTTGCAGCTCGTTGGCCATGGTGACGGCGCGGTGCACCTGCTCGCGCGGCATGTAGCTGCCGATGTGGATGTCGCTCAACTGTGCGATGCGCAGGCCATCGAGCGCCGCGGGAAGGTTCGCGATGGGCACTTCCACGCGCTCGACTTCGTAGCGCAGGCGCTCCGCCGCAAAGCCGTAGAGCGCGCCGACAAAGGGCACGGCGCCCGCGAGGTAGCTGGCGGTCTGAAAAAAGTAACGGCGCGAGGGGCTTTCCAATTCTGCCACGGCGACGGGTTTCGAGCGAGCGCGCCGCGCGACGACCCGCTGCCAAATCCACTCGACGCCTTTGACGGCTCCCACGGCCAGCCAGGCCAGCAATGCGCTCGAGAGCCAAAGGCCCACGAGCGCCCCAGGCATCGAGCCGCGCCAGAGGCGCAGGTTCGCCTGCGTCGCGCCGCCCAGCAAATACAGGGCGAGCCCGACCGCGGCGAGCCCGCAAGCGACGCGCAGCACGCGCCGCGCGCGCGGCCTTGCCGCGCGCCCGCTCAACCGCCAGAAGCGCACAAACCAGAACCGCTGCGAGAAATACAGAAGCGAGAGAAAGACGCAAAGAAGCGTGATGCGCGGGAAGATGAATCCCCAGGTCGAATCCAAGAGAGCGCTCCTCAGGTAAGAGAACATCTTAGCACGCGCGCCGCTTGTCCCCCGCCTGCAGAATGGACGGATGTGTGCACCCGTGGTAGGCTGCTCCCGCCAAATCCCAAAAGGAGCAACCCATGCGCAAGTCTCTCACTCTAGTGACGCTCGCAGCCGTACTGCTGTTCACCGCGGGGCTGGTCCTCGCGCAGACGAAGGCCCCGGCGAAGGCGCCCGCGCCGGCTTCGAGTCCTTCCGCCGAGATCCTGTCCATGTGGAACGCCGTCGGCAACAAGCTCGTTGCCATGGCGGAAGATTTTCCGGAAGCCAAGTACGACTTCAAGCCGAACCCGGAGCAGCGTTCGTTTGCCGAGCAACTGCTACACGTGGCCGGCGCCGACTACCTGTTCATGAGCGCCATCGGCGGAAAGAAGATGGGGCCGGAGGGCGGCGAGGACCCATCGCGCAAGGACTTCAAGACCAAGGCCGACGTCGTGAACCTGATGAAGAAGGCGCTGGCCGACGGCGCCGCTCTCATCAAGGAGCAGGGTGACGGTGGCCTCGACAAGACGGCCAAGTTCCCGTTCGGCAACCGCATGATGCACGCTTCGGCAATCTGGGGGGACGCGATCGAGCACTCCGGCGAGCACTACGGCCAGCTGGTCGTGTACTACCGCGTGAACAACATGGTGCCGCCCGCATCGCGCTAGCAGCCGTAATTCGCTAGGCGGCCGCGGCGGCAACCTCCAACAAGAGCCTTGTGAGCTGCGCAGGGTCGCTCGTGGGCGGGTGACACGTGGTCTCGACACAGACGAGCGCTTGCGGAATGTCTGCGCGCAGGTGCGGAATCGTTTGCTTTAGCGCGGGCGCGAGGCTATCCGCAGACATCGTCTCCGGGGTCACGCGAAGCACGGCCTTGCCGAAGCGATAGACGCTGAGCGCGGCCTGTTCAAGCTGCGCCGCCTGCGCATCGCCCGCCGCGCCGGTGACGACAACTTGCAGCGCGTGGCGCGCGTGCAATAGCGCGGCCAGGCCGTACGTCGCCGCAAACAAGCCGTACTGCGGCACAATCCCCGCAAAGGCTTCGAGTGTCTGCGCAGCGCGCTCGCGATAGAGCGCGTTGCCGGTGTAGCCATAGAGGCGGCCGAGCGCGATCGCCGCGATGGAATTCGCGCCGGACACGGGCGAATCCTGCAGCGGCTTGCGGCGCACGTCGAGCCCGCCCATCGGCGGCGCGTCGCTTGAGCGGTCGAAGAAGCCTCCGCCCTCCGCATCCCAGTGCTTCGCGAGCGCATGCTTAACGGCGCCTTCGGCGGCATCGAAGTAGCGGCGGTCGAGCGTGACCTCGTAGGCATCGAGCAGCGCGGCAGCCATGCAAACCTGATCGTCCAGCACGCCATCGAGCCACGCGCCGCCCAGGCGATGCGCGAAGCCGCGGGCGTCGCGCCAGGCTCCGGCCAGGATGCGGTCGAGCGTCTTCAACGCAAAGTCGCGGCAATCCGCGCGGCCCAGCACGCGATACGCTTCCAGGTACGCCGACGCGAACATCGCGTTCCACGCGACGTAGAGCGTCGTATCCACGTACGGCGTGGGGCGCAGCTTGCGCGCGGCCAGCATCTTCCCTTTCGCGCGAGCGAGCAGCAGGCGCACGTCGGTCTCGCCTAAGCCCAGGGCTGCGGCGATTTCGGCAGGCCCCTGCGCAATCCACAGGACATTTTTCGCAGGGTTGTGGTGCATCTCGCCTTGGGCGCCGACGTCGTAGTAAAGCTCCGCGACGCGCGCTTCCTCGGGCGAGAGCGCGGCGCGCAGTTCGTCGAGCGTCCAGGTGAAGTAGTCGCCGTCGTCTTCGAGCGAAAAATCGGCGTCCTGGCTGGCGTAGAAGCCGCCGCGCGGATCGGAAAGGGCGTCGTTCACCCAGCCGATGATGCCCTCGGCGATTTCGCGGAAGAACGGCCTCCCGCTGACTTGGTAGCCGTGCAGGTAATTTTTCAGCAGCTCGGAATTGTCGTAGGACATCTTCTCGAAGTGCGGCACGATCCAGCGCTCGTCCACCGAATAGCGATGGAAGCCGCCGGCAAGCTGGTCATAGACGCCGCCGCGGCCCATTTTTTCAAGCGTGGTTTCAACCACGTTGAGCAGGTTGTGCTCGCGGCCGGTCTGGTAGCGCTCGAGCAGCAGGTCGATCGCCGCCGGGTGCGGAAACTTGGGCGAGCGGCCGAAGCCGCCGTTGCGCGAATCGAACAGGCCCGCGATGGATTCCACCTGCTGGTCCACGATGCGCGCGTCAAAGCCCGCGCGCGCGCCGGCGAACGTCTCCGCGTGCGCCACCGCTTCGGCCAGCGAACCGGCTGCGCGCTCGACTTCCGCGCGGCGGTTCTTGTACGCGTCGGCGACGCTCAGCAGGATGCGCTTGAACCCGGGCCGGCCCATGGCGTCTTCCGGCGGAAAGTAGGTGCCGCCGAAAAACGGTTTGCCGTCGGGCATCAGGAAGCCGGTGAGCGGCCAGCCGCCCTGGCCTGAAATTGCGCTCACGGCCGATTGATAGCGCGCATCCACGTCGGGCCGTTCGTCGCGGTCCACTTTCACGGGAACGAACAGGCGGTTGATAATCTCGGCGATTTCGGCGTTCTCGTAGCTTTCGCGGTCGATGACGTGGCACCAGTGGCACCAGACAGCGCCGATATCGAGCAGGATGGGCTTATCTTCGGCGCGCGCGCGCGAAAAGGCTTCTTCGCCCCACTCGTGCCAGCTCACAGGCTGGTGCGCCGCCGAGCGCAAGTAGGGACTCGCCGCATCTTTCAAACGGTTCGCGGATTGTTCCGTCATGTCGAGAGCGGCTATTGGACGGGCGGCCCCGAACCCGCGTCGCGCGGGTCGAGCGGCTTGCGCGCGGCGAAGCCTTCGTCCTGGCGATGCCAGAAGCGGATGCGGTCTTCGCCGAGCCGCCAGCAGAGATACACTTCCTCGTTATCAAGCACCGAGGGAAAATCGAGCAGGCCGGTGTCCAGGTCCTTCACCAGGCATCCGGTGGCGTGAATCTTCTCGAGCGCGCCGTTCAAGCTCTCCACCAGATGGTCGTGCTGCAAACGCACCCGCGCAAGCTTCTCGTAGGGGACCACCATCCCGCCCATCATCATGATGCGGTTGGCCACTGCGGAGAGCTCGGAATCGAGCTCAGCCAGTTTGCGGCGGCATTCCACCGCCCCAACCAGCAGCGGCTCCACTTCGCGCCGCGTGCGCTCGGCTTCCGTCAGCGTAAAAAGCCTGGGTTCCTGTTCTTCGTCGGCCATAGGGTGACACCTCTATTCTCGCCTTTCCTGGGGTGGTTTTCCAGTGGCCGGGCGCAGCCGAATTCGCGGGCTCTGTGGTAGAGTTTCCGGGGTTCGTTTCACCTCGCACAAACCGATGCGCATCTTCGTTCTCGGAGCCGGGGCCTCCGGCTCGCTCCTGGCGAAATTCCTCGAACGGCAGGGCCATCGGGTCTGGTGCGGCGACCGCAACCCCGAGCGCGCCCGCCGCTTCCTCGGCAAGAAGAGCCGCATTCCCGTCCAACCCGTGAACGCGCGGAACCTGTGGTCCATCGTCCGCGCCGCCCGCGGCTGCCACCTGATCGTGAACGCCTCCTCGGCCGTATTCAACGAGACGGTCCTGCGCGCGGCGCTGCGGCTGCGCGCGCATTACCTGGACCTCGGCGCGCACCTGACGCGCAATCCGTTCAAGGCCGAACAGCTCCGTTACCAGAAGCGGTTCGCCGCCAAGCGCCGCGCGGCCGTGATCACGGCGGGCGTAGCGCCCGGTCTGACCAACCTGCTGGCCGCTCGCGCAGCCGAGTTCCTCGATAGCGTCGAGGCGGTGCACATCCGGCTCTTTGAGAGCACGGAGAGCGAAGACCCGGTTTCCACCTGGTCGGCGCACGGCTCGTTCGACGCAGCCATCTCGCGGCCGCGCGTGTATCGCCAGGGGCGCTTCCGGCTGGGGCAGCGTTTTGGCGAGCGCGAACGCTTCCGCTTCCCTTCACCGATCGGCGAAGCCGGCGTCGTGCTGGCCGCGCAGGACGAAGTCGGCACGCTGCCGCACTTCATTCCCATGCGTGAGATGGACGTCAAGATCGGCGGCAGCGATATGGACCGGCTGCGCGCGTGGTACCGCCGCGGCAAGCTCCGCCGCGCGAGACGTCCCGTGGCCAAGCGCTTTCCGGCCACGCCAACGCAGCGCCAGGTAGCCCGGCTGATCCGGCGCGGGATCCTGCTGAACGCGCGGTTTGCCGCGGCGGTAATCGTTCGCGGGAGGAAGCGCGAACGGCCCATGCTCATCCGCTGGGACGTGGGATTCCCGACGCTCTATCAAATCCGCATCCGTCTGATGCGCACGACCCCGATTGCCTATGCGACGGCACGCATGGCCTCTCTCTTCATCAAATACTTCCCGCGCGATCTGGCCGGCGTCTTCCCTCCCGAAGCATTGCCCAAGGAGATCCGCCGGGCCATTCTGGCCGACGCAAAGGCGCGCGACTTCCGCATCACGATGAAGGTCGCGCGCCTGAAGCCCGCCGAAGAAGACGAAGACTTCTAAAAAAAGAGAAACGGCCTGCGAAGCGGAGAGCCTCGCGGGCCGTCCCGACAAAAAGGATCTTGCCGCCTAGTCAGCCGCCGCGGGCTTCGCGTTACCGGAGAAGGTGATGGTGATCAGAAAGCCGTTGGTCCCGTTCGTCTCGAACTTCTGCCCGTGACCTTCATAATAGTTCCGCTTGTTCTTCCACATGCGGAAACCCGTGTTCGATTGAGCTCCCCAATACTTCAGGTTGTGGGCCACGACTTCCTGCTTGGCGTTGGCGCCGGCCACACGCTCGAGAATGACCTCGCCCATGCCATTGCCCAGGCGCGCGTGAGCTGAGTTTCCCTTGATTTCCCACAGGAAGGGCACTTTGTCCACGCCCAGGACGTTGAACTTGAGCGGATAGAGTTGGAAGAGGATGTCGGTCATCGCGGCCTGCTGCTCGGCGGTGATCTTGGAGTCGAAGGTCACCACGAGCCACTCGGCCTTGCCTTTGCCCCAGTCGGCGCCCAGGTCGGTGGACAACCAGGCCTTCACGCCGTCGAGATTCGTCTTCTTGTAGTAGCCCTTGTCCACCTTCAGAACCAGATTGGCTTTGCAAAAGTGTTGGTTTCCGTGCGCGGTGGAGTGGTCGTTGAAGTAGCAGGGGCAAAACATGTCGCAACTGCACGCCTCAATGTACGAGGCGGTGATCATGAAGTCCGGCTTTGCAGCGGTTGCCGCCGGCTTCTTCTCCGAAGGCATACCGTACTGCGCCAGCACGCCCTGGCGGGCCAGCGCAACGGCCGCCAGCAAGGCAACGCAAAGGACCACCCAAAACGCTCGCCGCATGTGCACCTCCCTCAGTCCAGTTCAGATCGGCTGGGTACCCAGATGACGCGAATTCTACTCCTCGCCAAAAATGTGGACAAGGGGTGAACATTGCTGCGGCTGTGGCGACTCCGCGAGACGGAGCTACCCTCTCCAGGCACGCAGCACCTACGTTCTCCGGTTTTCCACCGTTGTACACCAAAGGGGGGACCCCCCCACCTTTTCTTGCATGTATTGATTCTAAGGGAGATTAAGTCCAATGATTTTGTATGTATGGATTCTACTGGGCTTACGGCTGCGATTTTCGTAAGTATGCGTTCTAAAAGGTTTATGCGATCTGAGTGGATGAGTGCAGGGGCAAGGGGGAATCGGAGACTAGGAATTGGAAACCGGGAATGCGGGCAGGCTAGGGCGAAGCTGGGTGCGACATCCATACCGTATGTTACCACAGTGGTGACGTCAGGTCAATTGGTTAATCAGTTGGTATTCGAACACCGGGTAGCCCTTATCGCCGCGCCACGTGAGCGGGCCTCAGGGAGAAACACTCCCCACTCTTCAAAACCCGAAGGGCTGGGGCACCCGGCTGGCAGGGCGAAGCTCCCATAAACAGCGCCCTGCCGGAGCTCTTGTTTTCTCTGGATTCCTCACTCGGCAAGAACCGCCTCGCTCGGAATGACAGTGACACCGTACGCCGTGACGACTGGCGCAAAGGCGGTAAGCTGGCGAAGCGTTGTCATTCCGAACCCGACGTCGTGGGTCGGGGAGGAA
>JBGQHO010000046.1:0-29843 GCA_041497955.1 Terriglobia bacterium
CGGCAACTATCTGGCCTGGTTCGATTCCAGAGGTACCGGCGCCGACCCGATCCACCACGCCAATCAGATCCCACCCCGGCGTGAACGGCACCGGGCGCGTTTCGGGATGAACGCCCTCGCGCATCAGTAGGTCGGGTAGGGAGACGCCTGCGGCCAGCACTCGCACCCGCACTTCACCACTCTTCGGCTCGGGGCACTCTTCTTCAACCACCCGAAGTGCGTCGGGCCCGCCATAGTGAGTGACGATGACGCGCGTGTGTCTCATGGACCTCTTCTTCCCGCGTGCAATCCTACACGATTCAGTCGGCATATCGGAAACTGAGCCACTGTCGGACAACTGCCGGACGCTGCGAGCGAAGGGAAAACGATTTCAGCGGCGCAGGAGCGAGACCATCCACAGGACCAAGCTGAGCACGAGGCTCAAGAGCAGGCACGTCACAATCGGAAAATAAAACGTCGTGCTGCGCCCCTGGTACGCGATATCGCCCGGCAAGCGCCCCAGGCGAAATGGCAGCCCGCCGGGGCGGACGCCAAACACCAGCAGCGCGCCCGCAGCCGCCAGAATCACGCCGAAAAGCAGCAGCAGTTTGCCGAGTTCGCGAAGCGGCTCCATGCCGAGATTCTACCTGAAAGAGGAATACAGGGATCCTTCGGCTCGCTGCGCTCGCTCAGGATGACGATCCTGGTCGGATCGTCAAATCAGCTCGTGGCCGCCAAAAAAGTAGCCGATCTCGAACGCCGCGGTCTCCGGAGCGTCGGAGCCGTGCGTGCAATTGTTCTGAATGCTGGTGCCGAACTCGCGGCGGATGGTGCCCGGCGCGGCCTTGGCCGGATCGGTAGCGCCCATCGTTTCGCGCCAGCGCGCGATGGCGTTGTCGGCTTGGAGCACCATGACAAGCACTTTGCCGGAGCTCATGAAGCTTGTCAGTTCTTCAAAGAAGCCTTTGCCGCGGTGCACGGCATAGAAGCCCTCGGCTTCCGATTTCGTCAGCCGCACGGACTTGATGGCGACGATCTGAAAGCCCGCCTTGTGAATCCGCGACAGGATTTCACCCTCGAGGCCGCGGCTCATTGCGTCGGGCTTGATGATGGCAAGGGTGCTTTCAAGCGACATTCAGGATCCTCCGCTCAGGGAAGTAAGGAAGTAGAGAGGTAAGGAGGTAGGGAAACGCACGTTAATCGGCGCCTCTCCACCGCTTCCACAAGCTATTGAGCATCGCCCCGATCCGGCGGTACCGATCAACCAGTCCAGCGTGATCCTTCTCCGCAACGTATCCCTCGTCCTTGCTCAAGTCCAACCAGAATACCGTTTCGTGACACGACCCGATTGCGACTTGCAAGTACCGCTTGAACTCGGAGGCTGACACTCGCTTGGCCCACCCTTCTACGATGTTCGCAGGCACGGATCGCGCCGATCGCCGAAGTTGCCGCGCTATTTCCAACTGTTCGAGGCGCGGAAATCGCTTGCTTAACTTTGAAGTCTCGAGTGCCGCCTTGTAGGCTTCCTGGAAAACATCCAGGTCCCGATACGTCCGAATAGGCACCGTTTTCTCCCGCCTCCTTACTTCCTTACCTCCTTACCTCGACTTGCCACTTTCGCCATGGTCGCGCCGATTTCGGCGGGGCTCTCGACGGTGTGAATCCCCGCGGCGGCCATCGCGGCGTACTTGTCTTTCGCCGTGCCCTGCCCGCCGCTGATGATGGCGCCCGCATGGCCCATGCGGCGCCCCGGCGGCGCCGTTTGCCCGGCGATGAAGCCGACCACGGGCTTGCGCACATTCGCCTGGATAAACTCGGCGGCCTTTTCTTCCGCGTTGCCGCCGATTTCGCCAATCATCACGATAGCCTGCGTCTCAGCGTCGTCGTTGAACAGGCGGATGGCGTCCAGAAACGTTGTGCCGATGATGGGGTCGCCGCCAATGCCGATGCAGGTGGACTGCCCGATGCCGAGCCGCGTGAGCTGGTCCACGGCCTCGTAGGTGAGCGTGCCGCTGCGGCTGACCACGCCGACGTGGCCCTGCTTGTGGATGCTGCCGGGCATTATGCCGATCTTGCATTTGCCGGGCGAGATGATGCCGGGGCAGTTCGGGCCGATCAGGCGCGTCTTGCCTTCGCGCAACACGGCGGCGACGCGCACCATATCGAGCGTCGGAATGCCTTCGGTGATGCACACGACGAGCGGCAAGCCCGTGTCGACGGCTTCGAGAATCGCGTCGGCAGCAAACGGCGGCGGCACGAAAATCACCGACGCGTTTGCGCCCGTCTCGCGCACTGCTTCCGCCACCGTGTTGAACACTGGCACGTTCATGTGACGCGTGCCGCCCTTGCCCGGCGTGACACCAGCCACAACCTTCGTCCCGTATTCGAGCATTTGTTGCGCATGAAAGCTTCCTTCGCGGCCGGTGAAGCCTTGCACGATGAGGCGCGTCTTCTCGTTAACGAGAACGCTCATCGCGCGCCTCCCGTCAGCGCGACAATCTTCTCCGCGCCGTCGCGCATCCCGGCGGCGATGGTGAAATTCAGCCCCGACTCGCGCAAGATGCGCTGGCCTTCCTCGACGTTGGTGCCTTCCATGCGCACGACCACGGGGACGCCCATCTTCAGTTCGCGCGCGGCGGCCACGACGCCCGTGGCCAGCACGTCGCAGCGCAGGATACCGCCAAAAATGTTGATGAAGACGCCGCGGACCTCCGCGTCGCTCATGAGTATCTTGAACGCGTTCTTCACCTGCTCGGCCGAAGCGCCGCCGCCGACGTCGAGGAAGTTCGCCGGCGCGCCGCCCGCCAGCTTGATGATGTCCATCGTGGCCATGGCCAGCCCCGCGCCGTTCACCATGCAGCCCACCGTGCCGTCGAGCTTGATGTAGTTCAAGCTGAACTTCGAGGCTTCCACTTCGAGCGGGTCTTCCTCGTCCAGGTCGCGCAGCTCGCGCACGTCCTTGTGGCGGAACAACGCGTTGTCGTCGAAGGTCATTTTCGCGTCGAGCGCGACGAGCCTGGCGTCACGCGTGACGACGCACGGGTTGATCTCCGCGAGCGACGCGTCCATTTCACTGAATGCGCGGTAGAGCGCCTGGAGAAACGGCACGGCCTTACCGGCGAGTTCGGGCGCCAGACCCAGACCGAACGCCAGCTTGCGCGCCTGAAATGCTTCGAGGCCCGCGCCGGGATGAATCGTTTCGCGGAGGATCGCCGCAGGATTTTCGCGCGCGACTTCTTCGATCTCCATGCCACCCGCGGCGCTGGCCATGAAGACCGGCGCGGCTGACGCGCGGTCAATCACCATGCCCAGGTAAAGCTCGCGCGCGATGTCGAGCCCTTCTTCGATCAGCAGGCGCTTGACGATCCGCCCCGCGGGGCCCGTCTGCGGCGTGACCAGCTTCATCCCCAGCATCTGGCCCGCGAGCTCGGCGGCCTGCTCGGGCGAGCGCGCCAGCTTCACGCCGCCGGCCTTGCCGCGCCCGCCCGCGTGGATTTGCGCCTTCACCACAACCACCGGCGTGCCCAGCCGCTCGGCTACCGCGCGCGCTTCGTCCTTCGTGAACGCCACTTCGCCGCGCGGCACCGGCACGCCGTAGCGCGCCAGAATCGCCTTGGCCTGGTATTCGTGAATCTTCATCGCCCGTCCATCAGTGCTAGAATTTGTGACTCGCCGAAACTCCGCAGTTTACCCGTATCGCGGAGACTCGGCAAGGCGCGCCGCGCAACGCGCGCAACGTTTAATCGAAGATGCTCAGCGAAAACACAGGAAGAGTCGCCGCCGGAGAGGACCTGTCGCGTGTCGAAGCCGAAGCGGCGATGGAGGAGCTGCTCTCCGGCCGCGCGAGCGATGACGAAATCGCCGGTCTGTTGGCCGCGCTGCGCGCCAAGGGGCCCACGGTCGAGGAGCTCGTCGGCTTCGCGCGCGCGATGCGCCGCCACGCGCAACCCATCTTCCCCGATGGCCGCCGCCCGGCCGGAGCGCTCGTGGACACCTGCGGCACCGGCGGGGACGCCGCGGGCACGTTCAACATCTCGACCGCGGCCGCGTTCGTCGTGGCCGGAGCGGGCGTGCGCGTGGCGAAGCACGGCAACCGCTCGTTCAGCTCGAAGTGCGGCTCTGCCGACGTGCTCGAAGTGCTGGGGCTGAACCTGGCGTTGCCGGCCGAGCGCATCGGCGCAGCCATCGAACACGTGGGCATCGGCTTCCTGTTTGCGCCGGCCGTACACACGGCGATGCGCCACGCCATGGCCGCGCGGCGCAAGCTCGGCGGCCACACCGTTTTCAACCTGCTCGGCCCCCTGACGAACCCTGCGGGCGCATCGGCGCAAGTGCTGGGCGTGTTTGCGCCGGCGCTGACCGACCTGCTGGCGCAGGCAGCGAGCCAGCTTGGCATCGCGCGCGCGTTTGTGGTGCACGGCACGGACGGGCTGGATGAGATTTCGCTGTGCGCGGACACCTACGTCGCCGAAGTCAATGAGGGTGCCGTGCGGCGCTACACCGTCGGCCCGGAAGATTTCGGACTGGCGCGCGCTCCCGGCAAGGCGCTGGCCGGCGGCGACGCCGCGGAAAACGCTCGCATCATTCGCGCCATTTTCGAAGGCGAGTGCGGGCCGCGGCGCGACGTCGTGCTCGCAAACGCTTCCGCCGCGCTCGTTGCCGCCGGGCGCGCCGCCGATTTCCGCGAAGGCGTCCGCATGGCCGCCGAGTCGCTCGATTCCGGCGCCGCCCGCGCAAGGCTAGACGCCCTCATCGCCTTCGCGAAAACTTAGAACTCAACCTCTCGGCCTGCTGCCCTATTCCTGCTGCCCGAGGCAGCGCACGGCCAGCACAAACGACAGCACGGCAAACGCCGCGAAGGCGAGCGCTTCGAGCAGAATCTGCCGCGGCGCGCCGGCGCCAATCGAAGCGAAACGCAGCAGGTCCACCTGCCAGGTGACTGGATTCGCGAGCGCGGTCCAGCGGAACCAGCGCGGCAGCGGCTCGAGCGGATAGAAGATCGAGCTGGCAAAGAGAAACACAAAGTAGAAGACGGACGTGACGCTGTTGAAGACGTCGTTGCGGCGGATGCGCAGCGCAAAGATGGCGTAGAAGTAGAACCACCCCGCGGTGCCGCCGGCAACGCCGAGCACCAGCAGCGGCAGGCGCGCAACCTCCACCGGAATACGCAGCAGCCAGCAGCCTAACCCCACGGTGATGCCTGCCTGCAGCAGGCTGATAAACACGGTAAAGAGCATTCTGCCGAGCAGGTATTGCGCGCGGCTGAGCGGATACGTCAGCATCTCGAAAAAGATGCCGTTGTCGCGGTCGAGAAAAAACGACCACGCGGTGTTCGACGCGATGCCGAAGCTGGCCATGCCCAGCACGCCCGCGAGGAAGAACGCGTTGTAGCTTGCGCCCGCTATTGCCGAAGGCGCGCCCAGAGCGGCGCTGACGCCCACGCCGAAGACCAGCAGGTAGCCGAGCGGATAGAACAGGTCCCAGAAGACAAACGTCAGGTTGGTGACGCGAATGCGTCCTTCGCGGTAGAAGATCGCTGCCAGCGCGGACATCGGCGTTACTCCTTCCTCTGCGTCAGCTCGACGAAGATGTCTTCCAGGCTCGCGCCGCTGACTTCCACGCGCAGCACGCGCCGCCCGCGCGCCAAAGCGCTTACCCGCTCGAGCACCTGGCCCTCTCCGGCCTTGAACGCGACTTCGATCGTGTTCTGGTTGATCTTCATGCGCAGCGGCGCGAGTTGCGCGAGCTCCTGCTCGATCGAAGCGGGCAGCGCATCGAACGTCATCACGACTTCGTACACACCTTCCGAAAGCAGCTTGAGCGCGTGCAAATCGCCGCGCGCCACTTGGCGGCCGCGGTTCATGATCAGGATGTCGTCGCACAGCTCCTCGGCCTCGCCGAGGATCTGCGTGGTCAGCACGATCGTGCGCCCGCGCGCGGCCTCTTCGCGCAGCCAGTCCATCATCGCGCGCTTCAGGATGGGGTCCATGCCCGTCGAAAACTCGTCCATGAAAACCACCGGCGTGCGCACCATGAAGACTTTGGACACCTGCACTCGCCGGCGGTTGCCGCCGCTCAGGTCCTGCACCTTGCGGTCGGCGTCGTCGGCCAGGCGGAAGCGCTCCAGCACGTCATCGGCGCGGCGCCGCGCCTCGGCGGACGGAATGCCGTGGAAGCGCGCGAACGTGAGCAGGTTGTCGCGCACGCTGAGAAACATCTCCGTGGCTGTCTCCTGCAGCACAACGGAAATGCGCCGGCGCACTTCGAGCGGGTGGCGCACGACGTCGAAGCCTTCGACTGCCGCGCGGCCGCTGGTCGGCTGGATAAGCGTGTTCAGGATCTTCAGCGTGGTGGTCTTGCCAGCGCCGTTGGGCCCCAGCAGCCCGAAGATCGTTCCGCGCGCGACCCCAAAGCTCATCCCATCCACCGCGCGCACCGGCGATTGGCGGCGCGGGTGATAGACTTTCACGAGGTTTTCAACTTCCAGGGCGATTGCGCCCATGAGGGCACCTCAATCCAAGCTTGTGTCTCGAAAAAAGGGAAACCGCCGCCCGCAGCCAAACGCACTATAATCGCCGGCTTCGCAGGCAGCCCGGAAGCGAGCGAGCTACAGGAGGGAAACGTTGAGGCGCATCGTTGTAATTCTTTCTCTGATGATGGAATTAATTTACCCGGCGCGCGCGCAGATGTCAAACCCGGCGCAGGTGGCCCAGCGCGTCCGCGAATACCGCCGCGCGCACGAGCCGGAAATCGTGCGCGAGCTCACCGACCTGCTGGCCATCCCCAACGTCGCTTCGGACACGGCGAACATCCAGCGCAACGCGGCGAAGCTGCGCGAGATGTTCGAGCGGCGCGGATTCCGCGTCAAGCTGCTCGCCATTCCCGGCCGCGGCCCCGTCGTCTATGGCGAAATCGCAACGCCCGGCGCCGCGCGCACCGTGCTCTTCTACGCGCACTATGACGGCCAGCCGGTGAACGCAAGCGAATGGACCGGCAGCAAGCCCTTCGAGCCCGTCCTGCGCACGGGCATGATGGAATCCGGCGGCGCGATCATTCCCTTCCCGAACGCGCCGGGCGCGTATCAGGACGACTGGCGCATCTACGCGCGCTCCGCCTCGGACGACAAGGCGCCCATCGTCGCGCTGCTCGCCGCTCTTGACGCGCTTCGCGCCGCGAAGATTCCGCTTGCCGTGAACCTGAAGGTAATCCTCGAAGGCGAAGAGGAAAACGGCTCGCCGCATCTGGAAAGCACCTTGCTCGCGCATCGCGAGCTGCTCGCCGGCGACGTGCTGATCGCCGCCGACGGCCCTGTGCACGCTTCGGGGCGCCCGCTTGTCTTCTTCGGCAACCGCGGCATCGCGGGCATGGAAATCACCGTGTACGGCCCCATCCGGCCGCTGCACAGCGGGCACTACGGCAACTGGGCGCCGAATCCGGCGATGCGCTTGGCGCAGTTGCTGGCGACGATGAAGGACGCCAATGGCCGCGTGCTGATCGCTGGCTTCTACGACGATGTGGCGCCGCTGGGCGAAGCCGAGCGCCGCGCCATCGCCGACATGCCGCAGGACGACGCCGAGCTCGCGCGGAAGCTCGGCATCGCGCAGCCCGAAGGCAGCGGCCGCCGCCTGGCCGAGCTGATCCACGAGCCTTCGCTGAACGTCCGCGGGCTGCGCAGCGCCGACGTGGGCGAGCAGGCGCGCACCGTCATCCCCGACCGCGCGATTGCCTCGCTCGACCTGCGCCTGGTGAAAAACGAAACGCCCGAGCGGCAGTTCGAGCGCGTCGTTGCGCACATCCGCAAGCAGGGCTACTACGTCACCGCGATCGAGCCCACGCCGGAAGAGCGCGCGAAGTATCCGAAAATTGCGCGCGTAACGAAGGATGCGTGGAACTATCCCGCCGCGCGCACGCCGATGGATCTGCCAGTGTCGCGCGCCGTGGTCGCGGTGATCGCAGGCGCGACGGGAGGCCCGCCCGTGCAGTTGCCCTCGCTCGGCGGCAGCGCGCCGATGTACATCTTCGAGAACCTGAAGCTGCCCGTGATCGGCGTCCCCATCGTCAACTACGACAACAGCCAGCACGCCGCAAATGAAAATCTGCGGCTCGGCCATTTGTGGCGCGGCATGGAAATCTTCGGCGCGCTGCTCGCCGATTTACGATGGTAATAATTCATTGATGCCGAAATCGCGAAGGCCTATGATCCTAGAACTTCATTTGCCAGAACCCGTCGCAGAGGAGGTAAGAGAACATGCGCAGGATCGGACTTTTCGCCGCCGCCGTCCTCTTAGTGCTGGCTGGTTCGGCAGCGGCTGAGGATATTCTCTTAAAGGACGGCACGAAGGTCTCCGGAAAGATCATCGGAGTCAAAGACGATACCTTCCAGGTGAAGACCTCCTACGGCGAGATGCAGATCCCCCGCTCAGACATCGTGAGCATCAGCTTCCCCGAGAACCAACCGCCCAAGCCCGCCGAGGAGGAGCTCCCCGCAATCGATGAGAAGCTGGAAGGCACGCGGTATCTCAATCGGACGGGGAATTTCCAATTGAGCGTGCCGGAAGGGTGGAGCTCTGCGATTGAGGAGCTGCGCAAACAGGGCGCCAAAGATATCGTGGCGGGGCTGGCTTCTCCGGACAGGACTCTGTTCCTTCTTGTTGGGCCGGAGAAGTATTCCGGATCACTCAACAGCTATCGGGGACTTGTGGAGGTCCAATTCCAATCGCAGTGGAGCAACTACGAAAAGCTGAGCGAAACCGAAGTGACGCTCGACGGAAAGACCGGCAGGCGACTGATTGTGCAGGGCAAGAACAAGGCGGCTAACGATGCGCCGTTGAAGTCTCTGGTCTTCATCTTGCCCTATGAAGGGAAGATGGTTCGGCTTACCTTCCTCACGCTGGAGCCGCTCTTCGAAGAAGCGCTGCCGATCTTCGAGAAAATCGCCAAGACGTACAAATCCACTCAGCCCTGAGAGGCGTCGCCGACACAGAGTGCCGGGGAAACCGGCGCTACAAGGCGAGGAAATTGCGGAGGAGCTGCATGCCGACGCCGGTGAGGACCGACTCGGGGTGGAACTGCACACCTTCGACGAGCAGCTTGCGGTGGCGCAGGCCCATGATCGTGCCGCCGTCCGTCTCGGCGGAGATTTCGAGCTCGCGCGGCAGGCTCTTGCGCTCGACGATCAACGAGTGGTAACGCGTGGCGGTGAAATGCTGCGGCACGCGGCGGAAGATCGTTTTGCCGTCGTGCGCGATTTCGCTGGTCTTGCCGTGCATGATCTTCGGCGCGCGAATGACGCGCCCGCCAAACGCCGCGCCGATGGCCTGATGCCCCAGGCACACGCCGAGGATGGGAATCTTCCCTGCAAAACGCTGGACGAGCGGGATGCTGATGCCGGCCTGCTGCGGCGTGCACGGCCCGGGCGAGATCACGATGCGCGCGGGCCGCATCCGCTCGATCTCGTCGAGCGTGATCCGGTCGTTGCGCCGCACCTCGAGCTCCTGCCCGAGCTGGCCGAGGCACTGCGCCAGGTTGTAGGTGAACGAATCGTAGTTATCGAGCAGCAGGATCATCTGCGCTTGTTACCCTTGCCCGCATGCGCGGCTTCGAGCGCGGCGAGCAGCGCGCGCGCCTTGTTCAACGTCTCTTCATACTCGCGCCGCGGCACCGAATCCGCCACGATGCCTGCGCCCGCCTGCCAGTACGCCGTGCCCTTTTTGATGACCATCGTGCGGATGGCGATGCACGAATCGAGGTTGCCGGAAAAATCGAGGTAGAGGACCGCGCCACCATAAACGCCGCGGCGCGTGGGCTCGAGCTCGTCAATGATCTCCATCGCGCGCACTTTCGGCGCGCCGGTCAGCGTGCCCGCCGGGAAGCAGGCCATCAGCGCGTCGAAGCAATCCACGTCCGCGCGCAGCCGCCCGCGCAGCGTCGAGACCAGGTGCATCACGTGCGAGAAGCGCTCGACGAACATCAGCTTCTCGACGCGCACCGAGCCGTACTCGCACACGCGCCCCAGGTCGTTGCGGCCCAGGTCCACCAGCATGATGTGCTCGGCGCGCTCCTTGGGGTCGGAAGTCATCGCGGCTTCGAGCTTCTGGTCTTCCTTTTCGTCGCGGCCGCGCGGGCACGTGCCGGCGATCGGGCGATAGAACGCGTCGCGCCCCTGAATCTTCACCAGCATCTCCGGCGAGCTGCCCACCACTGCCACGTCGCCAACCTTCAGAAAATACATGTACGGCGAAGGATTGATCACGCGCAGCGCGCGGTAGACCTCGAACGGGTCGGCGTTCGTGCGCGCGCTGAACCGCTGGCTGGGCACAATCTGGAACGCGTCGCCCGCGCGGATGTAGGCCTTGCACTTGCGCACCGCGGCCTCAAACCGCGCGCGGCTCATGTTCGACGCGGGACGCGGCGGCGGGCCCGCGGGCCTTCTGCGCTCCGGCGCAAGCGGCTGCTGGAGCAGGCGGCGCGTCTTGGCGATTTCGCGCACGGCGGCGTCGTATTTCGCGCGCAAGCTGCCTTCCGCTTCGGTGAAGACGTTGCGCACGATCCACAGGCGATGCTGCACGTGGTCGAATGCGACGAGGCCGCGGTAGAACATGAGCACCGCGTCGTCCAGATGCACGGCGTCGCGCCCGGAATCGGGGATGCGCTCGGCGAGCCGCACCATGTCGTAGGCGAAGTAGCCGATCGCGCCAGCCACGAGCGGCGGCAGGCCCGGCACGCGCACGGGCTGGTAGCGGCCCACGCGCTGGCGGAGGAACTCGATGGGGTTCGCTTCCTGCCAGTGCAGCCGGCCGGGCCCTTCGAGCGTGCAGCCGCCGCGCGCGTAGCGGAAAACTTCCACGGGATTCGCGCCGACAAACGTGTAACGCGCGATCTTCTCGCCGCCTTCGACGCTCTCGAGCAAGAACGCATAGCGCGCGTCGCGCGCCAGCCGCAGATACGCGGCTACGGGCGTCAGCAGGTCGGCCGTGATCGTGTCGTAGACGGGCACGAGGTTGCCCTGCCGCGCGAGCTTGCGGAACGTTTTGTACTCGGGCTGGATCATTGGCCGCTTTTCTTTTCTTCCCGCCGCAGCGCCTGCAAGACGGCGCGGCGCATCGCCGCCACCGGCGCGCGCAGCCCCGTCCAGATCTCCCACTGCGCTGAGCCCTGCGCGAGGAACATTTCGACGCCGGATACCGTTTCGATGCCGCGGCGCGCGGCGAGCTGCAGCAGCCGCGTCCTGCGCGGGCGATAGATCAGGTCCATCACCACGCGGCAGTTCAACTCCTCGGCGCGCAGCGGCGATGCATGGGCGTGCGGATGCATGCCCACCGGCGTGCAATTCACGATGGCGTCGAAGAATTCGCGGCGCAGCCGCCGGCGCTCGATCACTTCGCCGCCCACCGCGCGTGCCAGAACCCGCGCGCGCTCGCGCCGCCGCGCGCAAATGCAGACCACGGCCCCGCCCTGCGCCAGCGCAAACGCTGCCGCGCGCGCCGCGCCGCCTGCTCCATAGAGCAGCACGCGGCTGCCGCGCAACTGCACGCGCCGCTCGAGCGCGCGCAACACACCCACGTAATCCGTATTGTACCCGTAGAGTTTGCCCCCGCCGCGTACGACAACGGTGTTCACCGCGCCGATTGCGCGCGCGAGCGGGTCGCAATCGTCGAGATAGCGCAGGATTCTTTCCTTGTGCGGCAGCGTCACGCTGAAGCCCGCGATGCCGAGCGGCGCAATGGCCGCAAGAAAGTCCGGCAGGCCCTTCACAAGGAATGGCAGATAGACCGCGTTCATCTTGCGCGCCTGGAAGCCGACGTTCTGCATCAGCGGCGAAAGCGAATGGCCGACGGGATTGCCGATGACGCCGTAGACGCGCGTGCGCCGGTCGAGCTTGTCGGCGCGGTAGAGGTACTTCATTTCCTCGAGCGTGAGCTGCCCGGGCGCGGTCTTTTCTCCGACGGCGGCGTAAGCCAGCGCGCTGCCGTGGCGCAACGCGAGCACGCGCGCGGGGAGTCCGGCATCGCCCATGGGTACGGCGACGACGTTGCGCCGGCCTTTCGTTAGCGCGAGCACGTGCACGGAGTCCGCGATGGAATTGCACTGCGTCGCAATTTTGATCGCGTCGCCGCCACAGCGTTCGAGGCGGCGAACGATAGAATTGAGACTCCTCGGGGTGCGGCGAAAGTCGTGAAAGGAAACGATAACCTTCGCATGCTTGCGCATGCGTTCCATCAGATCCTTTCGGAACTGCAACCCCAACGACTCGTAGGACTGTAGAGTTTCAACCTCGATGTCGCACCACGAGCATCCTCCCAAGACGTAACTGAGAAGAGTCGCGCTCTGCTCATGAACACTTTTTCGGTAGCGGCCCCCATTCGCCTTCCGGCGACACGTGGCGATTCGCGCAGCGCTTGAACGCATGGGCAACCAGCCTAGGAAGCCGATGTCCTGGTTAACGCTTCTTAGCCAATCGAGGCGCAGCTCGACTGTGCGCGTGAGCTGCAGCGCCTGGCGGAGCTGCCGCGCCATCTCCCGTGCGGTGGGAGCGGCGACAACGGCGCAGATGCGATCGCGAAAAAGCATCTCAGGGTGCCCGGCGAGCTCTGCAGACGGGGGCAACGCCACGGCCCGGCCCGCGTAAGCCGCGTAAAATCAACGCTTCTACCATGCGGTAACGAGTGTGTAAAGCACCCCGGCCCGCATGGTTGACGCCCACTGGAGCGTTTGTTAGCTTCGAATGGAAGACCCCGCCAACCTGCGTGGGCCGCGAATCAACGGTATCAAGGAGAACTCCCGATGCGAGCAAGAATCGGCACCCTGGGCCTCATCATCGCGCTGGCCGCCACCGCAGCCTTGGCGCAGCAACCCACCAGAGCCCCCAATATCGGGGATGTCTATTGTTCGGGAGTGGTCACCACGGACGCGGTGCCGCGCGACAGCTACCTGATCTCCGGCGAGCAGTCCAGTCACAAGATCATCTTTGGCCATGGCGACCTCGTGTACCTCAACCGCGGCTCGGGTCAGGGTGTGAAGGTAGGCGATGAGTTCCTGGTGTCGCGTGAGGTGAAAGAGCCTCTCGACCGGACCTGGTTCGCCTGGCAGACCTCGTTGCTGCGCGCGATGGGAAAGACCTACGCAGACCTGGGCCGGGTGCGCGTAGTCCACGTGCAGCCGAAAGTCTCGGTCGCGGAAGTGGTCTACTCCTGCGACTACATGCAGCGCGGCGACCTGGTACGGCCCTTTGCCGAGCGGCCGGCGCCGCCATTCAAGGAGAATGCCAATTTTGACCGCTTCGCAGCGCCCAGCGGGAACAAAGTCGCCATGGTCGTGACGACGAAAGGCTTCGGCCAATTGAGAGGCACAAACGGCATCGTGTACGTGAATCTGGGCAGCGCGCAGGGCGTGAAGGTGGGCGACTACTTCCGCATCTTCCGCTACCAGGGCACGAATCTCGAAGTAGCGCCGACGCCCTACGCCTACGCCTACAGGATGTACGGCTTCGGCAGCGCGCCGCAGGCCTACAAGTGGGACGACCTGCCGCGCGAGATCCTGGGCGAAGGCATCGTGTTGCGCGTTTCCCCGAACGCCTCGACCGTGATGATCACGCTCAGCCTCCGCGAGATCTACGTCGGCAACTACGTCGAAATCCAGTAGCTCTCGTCCAACCTTTTCCCCAATCCGCAGTGGGAAAGGAAAGAGCCCCGTCCGATGAGTCGGACGGGGCTCTTTTGTTTGCGAAAGGGCGCTAGCTCGCCTGGGCGCGGGGTTGCGCCCGGAGGTCGGACTCGGAGAAAACCTCGGCGGTAAAGGCCAGAAGCTGCGTCGCGGGATCGCGCCACGCGTCGCGTTCGAGCCCCGCTTTTGTACAGGTTTCTTCGAGAAAGCGCTCGCGTCCCCAGTGATGCTCGGTGGCCACCTGCGGCAACAGCAAGCCGCGATGATTCCCACAAACCACGAGCAGGCCGTGCCGGCCCGCTTCGACCTGCTCGGGAACGATCTCCTCTAACCGCGAAAGAACCGAGATCTCGATCTCGAGTTCCGCGACTTCTTCTTCGCGTACGGGATCAAAGCGCGGATCTTCGACAGCAGAGCGCGCCGCGCAATTCGCCACCGCGCGGCCGAGCGGCTTGAGCGCGCCAATCTCGCCGATGCAGCCGCGCAGCCTTCCGTGACGGTGCAGCGTGACGAACGCGCCCGCGGGTTCGGCGAGCGCGCCGCGCAATTCCGGCAGGTCGAGCGCGGGGCCGCGGCGCACGGCCTCGGCAATCGCTTGCCGCGCCAGATCGAGCAGCGCGCGGCGATCCTCGCTAGAGAGTGGCGACATCCTGGGGCTTCTTGCGGCGCTCCAAGAGGCGCAGGCGGCGCCGCTGCTTCACGCGGTCGTCCACCTGGCTCCAGAACTTGAGGAAGTATTGCACGGCGGAGCCGATGGCGCTGACGACCACCAGCCACAACAGGAGCATGGCCAGCGGCTTGAATTGCGCGTGCTTTGCTCCGAGGATGACCACGCACGCGGCGAGCACCTGCAGCACCAGCTTCGTCTTGCCCAGCGCCGACGCCTGAATCGTGAATCCTTCGGCCGAAGCGATGTTGCGCAGCCCGAGCACGGTGAACTCCCGGCCGATGATGATCACCACCATCCACGCCGGGATCAGGTGCATCTCCACGAGCGAAATGAACGCCGCCGAGATCAGCAGCTTATCGGCGATGGGGTCCAGCAGGATGCCCAGCGTGGTGACTTCGCCGCGCCGCCGCGCAAAAAAGCCGTCGGCCCAGTCCGTGGCCGCGGCCGCCAGCAGAATCAGCACACCCCAGACCTCGAAATGCACGGGCACGCCCCAAAAAACCCAGTTGGGCTCCCGCGTCAGCAAGACGACCACGAGCAGAGGAATAAAGAAAATCCGCAGGATGGTCAGGCTGTTCGGCAGGTTCATGAGATGCTCAGGAAGCTTGGGCGGGCGTTCGCCAGAGCGCTCCCAGCCGCGAGGCGACCTTACTATAGTCTCCCCCTCTATGGCAGTCAACGCCCGGAATCTGCGGCTGCGCGCCGGCCATCCGCCCAGGCCTCCAGGAATCGCCCGACGCGGGCAAGTAACTCTTCATATACGCGAGTGCTGCAAGGTTGTGCAAAACGGGGAGTTACCTCCATGGATAAGGCCCCAACACGTCCGCGCCCGAAAGGCGGCTTCGGTGCCTGTAAGCCATGCAAAATCAATCTGATGCGGGGAAACATTTGAAATATTACTTAACGGTTATTTTAGGGCGGTGGGGAACCTGTGCTGCGCCACGAGGCGATTTCCACACCATTTCCACAGCGCGGCTGCCCGCTTACGCCCGGCTCGGGCCCCGCAGCACACGCGCAGGCAGCATCACCAATCCGCGCACGAGCGCGAGCACGCCCCCTACGGCGATGCCCACGATGCGGAAAGGCAAGAGCAGCAGCCAGATAAAGGGGTACAGCACCAGCGCCAGCAGCGCGATGGGCCAGCAGAGTATCAGGAGAATGCACCACAGGAAAAAGGCGGCCATTGGGCTACCTCCATGTCTTCCATACTACATACGCAGCGCCTGCCGGGCGAGTTCCCTGCCCAACAGCGCGGGCCGGCGCGGGATTTCAGGCTGACGCGCGCAGGTCGTGGAGCTTCAGGCGCCGCGCGACCGATTCCGGAACCTCGGCCACGAGCATCATGTGGGAATCGCGCACTTCGGAGTGCAGCACGCGCCCCAGCGCGTGCACCAGCGCGAGCGTGCGGCCGTCGCTAAGCGGGACGCGGAGGTCCAGCCGCACGACGGGATCCACGGGCATGACCTCGTCAATGCGCCTCAGCAGCTTTTCGAGCCCCGCGCCCGTCATGGCGGAGACGAAAACGTTTCCGCCGGCCGGGCTTTGCGTGAGCACCGTCATTTCCTCCGGCGCAAGGTGGTCCGTCTTGTTGAACACGTGCAGCCGCGGCCGGTCGGCCACGCCGAGATCGCCGAGAACCTTTTCGACCTCGGTGTCCTGCTCGGCGTGGTACGGGCTCGAGATATCGGTGACGTGCAGGATGAGCGCGGCCTCCTGCACTTCCTCGAGCGTCGCGCGAAACGCCGCCATCAGTCCCGGCGGCAAGTCGCGGATGAAGCCGACCGTATCGGTGAGCAGCACGCGGCGGTTCGAGGGCAGCCGCACGGCGCGCACAGTGGGATCGAGCGTCGCAAACATTTTCGAGGAAACCACCACATCGGCGCGGCTGAGCGCGTTGAAGAGCGTGGATTTGCCCGCGTTCGTATAGCCCACGAGCGCGACCGTGCCGAGCGGCACCGATTGGCGCGCTTCGCGGCGCAGCGCGCGCTGGCGGCGCAGCGTTTCGATGTTGCGCGTGATCTTGCCGACGCGCTCGCGGATCCGCCGGCGATCGGTTTCGAGTTTCTGCTCGCCGGGGCCGCGCGTGCCGATGCCGCCGCCCAGCCGCGAGAGCTCCGTGCCGTGCCCGGCAAGCCGCGGCAGCATATAGTTCAGTTGCGCCAGCTCCACCTGCAACTGGCCTTCGCGGCTGCGCGCGTGCCGCGCGAAAATGTCGAGGATCAATTGCGTGCGGTCAATCACGCGGCAGTCGGTGGCGCGCTCGATATTGCGCTGCTGCCCCGGCGTCAGGTTGCAGTCGAAGACGACGAGCGGCGCTTGGCGCATCTTCGCCTCGATTTTCACTTCTTCCAGTTTGCCGCGGCCGATGATCGTGGCCGGGTTCGGCGCCTCGCGCATCTGAAAGACCGCGCCGGTCACTTCCGCGCCGGCGCTGCGCGCCAATTCTTCGAGCTCGGCAAGCGGCTCGCGCGGCTCGGCGTCCACGTCCAGGCCCGGGGCGCGCGGCGCGCGTTTGCGGCCGACGCCTACGAGCAGCACGCGTTCAACGTTTCCGGTGGTGCGAACCGTTTTCATTCGGAGAGCCCAAAGCCAGTTCTGTGAAGATGACAGCTGAATTCCGCGGGGCGCGGAGCTTTACGGTCTTGCGAGCTGAGGCATCTTCCGCATGGGCGCATTCTTCTACCGGCATTATACGGCTTTGCCGCCCGCAGCGCGAGGGGCAGCCAGGTGCTTCTCGAGATACGCGAGCGCTGCCGCTGCGATGGCCGGGTCATCGCCGAAGCCGGCCAGCCATTCAACGCCCGGCTCTTTTCGAAACCAGGTGATCTGCCGCTTCGCATAGCGCCGTGTGGCCTGCTGGATCGCCTGGATGGCTTCTTCGAGGCCCATGCGGCCTTCCAGGTGCGCGCGCAACTCGGAATAGCCGATGAACTGGAAGGGTTTCGCCGTGGCCGGCACGCCGCGCGCGATGAGTGCGCGAACCTCCGCAAGCCAGCCGCACTCGAGCATGGCTTGGACGCGGCGCTCGATCCGGAGATACAGCTCTGCGCGCGGCGGCATCAGCCCCAGCTTGATGGGAGCGAAGCCTGCGAGGCGCGGCCGGCCCGAGCCGTACACTTCGCTGACCGGCCTGCCCGCCAACAGGCAGATTTCGATGGCGCGCACGAGCTTGGGGAGGTCGCGCGGCGCAATCTTCTTTGCCGCCGCGGGATCGAGCCGCGCCAGAATGCGATGCAGATGCTCGGGGCCGCGCTTATCCGCCCGCGCATCCAACCGCGCGCGCAATTCCTCGGAGCGCGTGGGCGCATCGGACAGGCCTTCGACGAGCGCGCGCAAATACAGTCCCGTGCCCACGGTCAGAACGGGCAGCCGTCCGCGCGCGCGCAAGTCTTCGAGCACGGCTTCGGCGCGCCGCCGGTATTCACCCGCGGTGAAAACTTCCTCCGGTTCGAGCAGGTCCAGCATGTGATGCGGGATGCCGCGGCGTTCGTCCGGCGCGGGCTTGGCGGTGCCGATGTCGAAATGGCGATAGACCTGCGTCGAATCGCAGGCCACCACCTCGCCCTCCAGCCGCCCGGCGAGCCACGCGCCCAGCGCCGACTTTCCGGACGCGGTCGGGCCCACAATCGCAAGGAGAGGCGCGAGAGAAGTCATCCGAGGTGTTTCCAGTAGCGCGCGACGAGGAAAATCAGGAACACAAGCGCCAGAAGCAGCGCGCCGAGGACCTGCTTGCGCGTGACGTTCACTGGTAGTCGAGCGGCAGATTATACAGAAACATGAAACGCAGCTCGATGTACGGCCCGCGGAACGCCGGTGGCAGCGGCTCAAATGGATTCGACGCGCGAATAGAAGAAGCCGCCGCGCGGTCGAGCGGCTCTTTGCCCGAAGTCGCCAACAGCGCCGGCTCCGGATACGGCACCGAGCCGTCGCGCAGGATGCGGAACTGCAGCACGACCCTGCCCTTCTCGCCCAGCCGCGCCGATTCCGGAATGACGGAGTACCAGTTGCGCTTCACGCTGGCCAGCACGCGGGCCAGGTAGTTCGTGAAGTCCACGCCTTCATTCGGCGTCAGCATCTGGACAGCGCCGCCGAGGTAGCCCTGCCCGCCGCCACCGGGCGCCGACGGCGCCGGCCCGTCGAAGCCTGTCGAAGCCCCCCCGCCGCCCTTCGCCGCCCCGCGCATCGATTCCTCAAGCGCCTTGCCCGGTGAAATGCGCGGCAGCGTTAGGCCGGAGGTCGGCGTCTGCTCTTGCGGCTTCGCCGGGTTCGCCCGCGCCACTTCGCGCTGCGGACTACCCCGGGGCTGCGAGTCCGGCGTCTGCGGCGTGGGCGCCGAGGGCAGGTCGCGCGTGACGCGTTCGGGCTGCGGCGGGCCGGGCAACGGTTGTAGCTCTGCCGTCGGCGGCGCAATCTGGCGAAGCACGCGCGGATCGATGCGCATCTGCGGGCTGGACGCCTCGGCTCGCGGCGCAACTCTCGGCACGTCGTTCACTTCGGGCGGCAAATAAATGAAGCTCAATTGGCGGCGCGCCAGCTCAAGCTCTTCCTGCGTCGGTGCGCGCGTGGGAAAGAGCTTCGGCTGCAGCAAAACGAGAACGAGCAGCGCCGAATGGAACGCGATCGAAGAAACGCGCGATGTGAAGCGCCACGCGGAGACGCGCTCCCCGGCTGGCCGTACCAGCAGGTTCACTTCTCCGGTGGTGATGACGTCGGGCTCCAGCACCTCGGACAGGCGCCCCGGCCGCAGGAGGGGCCGCACCGGAAGCTCAACCCACGCCGCATCCTTGGGCACGGCCACGCGTGTATCGAGCACGGTGAGCGGCACGTGCGCTGGAATGCGGCTGGTGAGATCGAGCGGCCTGACCGGCAGGTCGCGCGGCACCAGAATCCGCGCGGCCAGAACATCCAGCGGCAGGTGCGACGGGATCGACGTGCGGCCGTCGAGCTCGATGACCGGCAAATCCGCAGGCACGAGCATGCGCGCGTCGAGCACACTCGACAGCCGCCGAGCGCCCTGCGCGCTTTGCTCCGGATCAGCGGGCCGAATGTTGGTCGGTACCAGGATCCGAGGGATCATCCGCCTGCCTGTGGGGTGGCAAAAACACCCAATTGGACGCGGCGCCCGTGTTCGAGGATGCCTGCCATCACGCGGTCGGCGAGCTCGAGCGCGCGCCGTCCCGCCGCGCCGTCCACGCGCGGCGCCGTCCGTGTGCGCACGGCCTCGAGAAACGCGCGCAGCTCGGCGCGCAGCGGCTCTTCGGGCGCCGCCGGCAACTTTTCGAAATCAAATTGCGGCTGCGGCCCGGGCTCGCGCACGCGGATGCGCAGCGCATCCTGCCGCGTGTAGTCCAACGAAACGTACTCGTGCGCCTGGAAAAAGCGCATCTTGCGCACGCGCTCGGTGGAGACGCGGCTCGCCGTCAGGTTCGCCACCGCACCGGTCTCGAACTCGATGCGCGCGTGCGCGATGTCCACGCGATCGGTGACCACGGGGATGCCCACGGCCTTCAGGTCCGTCACCGGCGCGCCGACGAGCGCGAGCAGAATGTCCAGGTCGTGAATCATCACGTCATAAATCACGTCAATATCCAGGCTGCGCGGCGTAAAAATCCCCAGGCGATGCACCTCGAAAAACAGCGGGTGATTGACGATCTTCTCCACCGCAACGACTGCCGGGTTGAAGCGTTCCAGGTGCCCCACCTGCAGGATGCGCCCATGCTTCCGGGCCGCCGCGATCAGCTCGTCCGCTTCGGCGAGCGAGGCGGCAATGGGTTTCTCGACCAGCACGTCCAGGCCGCGCTCGAGCAGCCAGCAGCCGAGCCGTGCGTGCTCCACGGTCGGCACCGCGAGGCTGACGGCGTCCACGCGGCCCGCGAGCGCTTCGACCCCCGGCAAGACTTCGGTTGAAAACTCCGCGGCTACGGCGCGCGCGCGCTCCGCGTTCGTGTCCACGACGCCGGCCAGCTCGGCGTCGCCCAGCTGGCGATAGACGCGCACATGGTTGCGGCCGAAATCGCCGGCGCCCACGACGGCCACGCGGATTTTCTTTCCGCTCACTTTTTTTCCGCCTCGCCCGGCGTTTCCACGGGCGCGTCGGGCGCAAACGCCTGGACCGCGATGCCCGCGGCGTCCGCGGCTTCGATCATGCGCTCGCGGTCAAACAGCAGCACGCGGCCCGCGTCCAGGGCCAGCGCCGTAGCATGGCTGCGCTTCATTACTTCGACGGTCGGGAGCCCCACAACGGGTACATCGAAGCGCATGTCCTGCGAGGGCTTGCTGACCTTGACGACCACCAGGCGTCCGCCCGCAGCGATGCGCGCGGCGCGCTCGATGGTTTCGTCGGTGCCTTCCATGGCTTCGACGGCGACGCAGGCGCGGTCGCGGATCACCACCGTCTGCCCCAGATCGACCCCGGCCACCTGCCGCGCCACCCAGCGGCCGTAAGCGATGTCGGCAGCCTCGGCCGCATCCGGCGCGCGCCGCGTGAGCACGCCCGGCTCGGGCACCAGCGGCTTCAGGAACGCGGTCGAATCCACCAGCTCGATGCCCTCGGATTGGAGCACGCGCGCGACGCCGCCGATCAGCGAGTCCGTATTCTTCACCGCGAGCGACATCAGCAGCTTGGCCATGCGCCAGTCCGGACGAATGCCGCTGAAAATTTTGTTGTGCTTCACCTGCCCGGCCATCACCGCTTTCGTGACGCGCTCCTCGTGCAGCAGGTCAATCGCTTTGCCCAGCTCGCCCAGGCTCACCCAGTGCAGCCGCGCGGCAACGCGCTCGAGCTCCGGCGAAGCCTCCTCGCGCACCGCGATCACGGCCATCTCGATGCCGCGGCTGCGCGCGCCTTCGAGCACGAGGAACGGGAAGCGGCCGTTGCCGGCGATGAGGCCCCAGCGCTCGCCCGCCGAGGTGGGGTCTCGCGAGGCCGAGGTTTCGGCTCCGGGTGTCATGGGACGCCTACTTCGTCAGACCGCGCTCAGCGGTTTCGATGAAGCGGATGAGCTCTTCGACGTCGGGCGAGCCGTTGTGCGAGGCGCGCATCTTCTCCAGCGCCTGCGCCGTGTTCAGCTTCGAGCGCAGCAGCAACCGATAGGCCTGCTCGATCGCGACGATGCGCTCGGCGTCAAACCCGCGGCGCTCCAGGCCAATCGCGTTCACGCCAAAGCAGTGCGTCTCGCGCTCGGTGACCACCAGCGAAAACGGCGGCACGTCCTGCGTGATCACGGTTGAAGCCCCCACGTAGGCGTAGCGCCCGATGCGGCAGAACTGGTGCACGGGACTGAACGCGCCCACGCTGGCGTAGTCTTCGACCGCCACGTGGCCGGCAAGCGTGGCGCCATTGGCAAAGACGGTGTGGTTGCCCACGTGGCAATCGTGTGCGATGTGCGAATAGGCCATGAAGAGATTGTGGCTGCCGATGCGGGTGACGCCGCCGCCCTGCCGGGTGCCGCGGCTGATGGTGACGAATTCGCGGAAGACGTTCGCATCGCCGGCCGCGAGCTCGGTGCGCTCGCCGCCATACTTCAGGTCCTGCGGATCGCCGCCCACCGAGCAGAAGGAATGGAAGATGTTCCCGCGCCCAAACCGCGCCGGGCCGTTCACGGCCGCGTGAGGATGCAGCACGCAATCTTCGCCCAGCTCGACCTCGTCGCCGACGACGGCGTACGCGCCGATGCGCACGCCCGGCCCCAGCCGGACACGCGGCGAAACAATGGCGCGGGGATCGATTTCGCTCATTGTCGCTCTCAGTGGCCGCCCGCGGGCTCGCGGTCCACCATCTTGCACATCAGCGTGGCCTCGGCGGCCAGCTCGCCGTTCACCGAGGCTTTGCCTTCGAGCTTGCAGAAATCGCCGCGGAAGTTGAGCACGCTCACTTCGATCTGCAACTGGTCGCCCGGCAGCACCGGCCGGCGGAAGCGCGCGTCGTCCACGGCCACGAAGTAGAGCAGCTTGGACTCCCGCTCAGGCACCTCCTGGAGCAGCAGCACGCCGCCGGTCTGCGCCATGGCTTCGAGGATCAGCACGCCCGGCATGATGGGCTTCCCGGGAAAATGACCGCGGAAATAGTCCTCTTTGGGATCCACGTCTTTGATGCCCACGATGCGCTTGAGCCGCTCCATTTCGACGATCCGGTCGACGAACAGGAACGGGTGGCGGTGCGGCAGGATCTTCTGGATAGCGGCGCTGTCCATGATCATCGGCTTTCCTCGATGCTCGGCGGCTCTGTCAGGGAGTTGTGCACGCGCGCAACCCTCCAATTATATGCGATTTACGCCGAAGCGCGAAAACGCCGTTGCTGGCCGCAGCCTCCCCTGCTAGCATACGGCCTCTTTCGCCTTTTCCGCAGGGAGCCATGCCGGCCGACCGCTTTGACATTCGCAAGTTGCTGTCTGATCTGCGCCGCCGCCAGGCCGAAATGGTGCGGCTGCTCGGCCGGTTTGTGCGCGCCGAATCGCCGAGCTTTGACAAAGCCGCCGTGGACCGTTTTGGGCGCCTGCTGGCGGCAGAATGGCGGCGCCGCGGCGCGCGCGTGGAATTCATCCGCCAGCGCGAGCGCGGCGACCACCTCCGCATCACCCTCGCGCCGCCGGGCAAGCCCGCCGGACAGATACTCGTTCTCGGACACCTGGACACGGTGTACGACCTTGGCGCGCTCGCGCGCATGCCGTTTCGCGCCGCACGCGGCCGCGCCTTCGGCCCCGGTGCGTTGGACATGAAAAGCGGACTGGTGAATGCGCTCTTTGCCGTGGATGCGCTGCGCCGGGCCCGATGGGTGCCGCAGAAGCGCGTTGTTTTTCTGTGGACCACCGATGAGGAAATCGGCAGCAAGACCTCGCGCGCGCTGATCGAACGCGAAGCGCGGCGCAGCAAGGCCGTGCTCGTGCTCGAGCCCGCCACGGGCAGGCAGGGACGGCTGAAAACCGGACGCAAAGGCGTCGGCGAGATCGAACTGATCGTCACGGGCCGCGCGGCGCACGCGGGGCTCAATCCCGAAGACGGCGTCAACGCCGTGCACGAAATGGCGCTCCAGATTGCGCGCATCGCCGAGTTTGCCCGGCGGCCACAGACGGTGCGCCGAGGCATCACTCTGAACGCTGACGTCGTCGAAGGCGGCACGCGCACGAACGTGATTGCCTCGTGCGCGCGGGCTCTGTTGGACTTGCGCGTCCGGCATGCGGCCGATATGCGCCGCGTCGAAGCCTACTTTCGCAGCTTACGGCCGATTCTCCGCGGCGCGCGCCTGGAAGTGCGCGGCGGATTCAACCGGCCGCCCATGGAGCGGCGCACCGGCGCAGCGCTCTTTGCGAAAGCGAAGGAATTCGCGCGCGGCATAGGATTGAATTTGAAGGATTCGTTTGTGGGCGGCGGCTCGGACGGGAATTTCACCGCAGCGCTGGGCGTTCCGACGCTCGATGGTCTGGGCGGCGTCGGCGAAGGCGCGCACAGCCCCGGCGAATATGTGTTCGTGAAGTCGCTGCCCGAGCGCGCGGCGCTGTTGGCGGCCCTGCTCCGCCATACTTAGCGCAGGTAGGTGTGGCGAAGGTAGCGCGAGGTTTCCTGCGCGAGCTCGTCGTAATCCGTGTGCAGGACGCTGCGCACTGCGTCTTCCGCTGATCCTTCGGCCGCGATGCGATCGAGGATGCGCTCGATATCGCCGGTACCGCCGCTCGCAATGATGTGCTCCACCACCGCCAGCGACCACGCGTAGGCATAGCCCGCCACATTGCCCGGCAGATTCATCCAGGAACGCTCCAGCATGCCCAGCGGCAGCGCGGCCTTGCGCTCGTACGCCGCCACCAGCAGCGCGGCACTTTCGCCGCTTCGCCGGCCTTCCATCCATTGCGCGACGCCCTCCTGCAGCCAGACCGGGCAGCGCCCGCGCGTCTTCTGCTGGATGAAACTGTGGGTCAGCTCGTGCTTGAGCACGCGCGAAAGCTCGCTGGAAACTTCCCGCATGCCCTGCACGGGCACGCGGATGCGGCCATCGTTGAGCGCACCCACCCAGCCCGGCGCGCGCGTGATATCGGCAAACGCCTGTTCGGTATAGAGGATCACGCCGACGGGCTCTGCGGGCGTGAAGTTCAGCTCAGACTCGATGGCGCGGAAGTGATCTTCGAGCGCGTGGAGCACGCCGCGCGCCAGCTCCGGCGCCGCGCCGCCGTAATACCGCAGCGTAAAGTGGCGCGTCTCGCCTTCGCGGTACTCGCTTTCCACCTGCTGGTCGCGCTGCGCTTTCTCGAGCGCGTGCTGGACCTCCGCGTCGGGCCGCAGCGCGAGCGAGCGTTTCCATTCCGCAACGGCCTGGTCGATGCGGTTCAGGCCGTAGTAGGCCCAGCCGGTGAGTTTCGCGACTTCGGCCGAATCGGGCGCCCCGCGGCGCGCGCGCTCGAGATAATCGAGCGCAGTAGTGAACTCGCTGCGCCGCAGGTGCAGGTACGCGACATTGAGCAGCAGCGCAGGCTGGTCGGGCGCATAAGTGAGCGCGCGGCGATATTGGTCAATGGCCTGGTCGAGGTCGCCGCGGGTAACCTCAAACTGCGCCGCGACCGTGTGGGCTTCTGCGGCGCGCAGGGAGGCCGCCTTGCCGCCGCCGCGCGCCGCGGTTTCCATGCGCGCGACGAATTCGCGGTCAATCGAGCCGTCGTGAACGGTCCCGCGCACAACGTCGTCGCTGAGAACTGTGGCTTCGGCGGGCGGCGGGGCCAGCGGAAGCTGCGCGGCGCTGGTGGGTTCCGGGCCGCCGCGCTCGATGCGTTCGACGATGGAGCGCGGCAGGCTGAGCCTTCCGGCAGGGGTTTCGTAGCTGACGTGGCCGTTTTCTTCCGTGACGTGCGAGGCCAGGATGCGCCGGCCGTTCTTCAGCACAATCGTATCGGCGCGCAGGCTGGCCGGCAGGAACGCCGCGAGCGCAGCCAAACCCACGAGCGCGGCGCGGCATCTGAGTTTCCAGCATGGACGGACGCGATGCACACGTAAATTTTAGCAGGCAGCGCGCGCGCCTCCCGCCGCGCCTTGCGGCGCAATGCTCTAAGTTGCTACAGTGCGGAGTGTGAGGGTGGGGATTCGGGTTCGGGAAATCGTTTGTCTGGCAGTGGTCCTCGCGGCGGGGCCCGTCTGCGCGCCCGCGCGCGCGCAGGTCCCCGTTGAAAGCCCGCGCAAAGCCTTCGAAGCGCTCAACGCCCTGCGGGTCGCGACCGGCGAAGTCTATTACGTCCGCAACCTGTACCTCGCCCGCGACGCCGTTCGCTTCACTTTCGAAGAAGGCAAGCTGGCGTTTCTGGGCGCGTACAACGGCCGCTTGACCGGCGCGGTTTTCACCGGGCGCGGCCGCGTCCTGGCCCTGCCGCGCGACCCCAACGAAAAGCAGCAGCTCGCGCGCTTCCTCGGCACGCCGCTGCTTGACCAGGCCTTCTCCGGCGCCTACCTGCGCTTCACGGACGGCACTGCCGAAGAGTTGCTGAAGCAATTGCGGGAATCCGGCGCGCAGGCTGCGTCAGAGCCGACATTCGCCCAGGATTGGGATTCCACCGTCGCCAATCTGAATTCCTGGCATTCGCTGCGCATCCTGACCGATTGGCTCGCCGCCGAGCCGCGGCCGTATTTCTACGCGGGGCTGCTGGGCGATGCGGGCCCTTTCGACGTGCTCGTGGACGACCGCCGCCCCGAGCAAGTTTTGATCGGCCAGCCGCGCTGGATTTCCGGTGAGCGCTTTTACGACGTGTGGTCCTCGTTCCGCCGAGCCAACGCGCCCGGGGCGGTGGAGGCGCCGTTTGCGCCCGCGGCCTTCGCCATCGAGACCACCATCCGGCCGGACCTCGTCCTCGAGGGAACCACGGAGCTGACGGTCCGCGCCGTGCGCGGCGGCGAGCGTGTGGTGCCGCTCGAGCTTTCGCGGTTCCTCGAGGTGCAGTCCGTCGCCGATGCCGGCGGCCGCGAGCTGGCCTTTTTCCAGAATACCGCCGTGAACCGGCACGAGATCGCGCAGCGCGGCAACGATGCGCTTCTTGTCGTCTTGCCCGCGGCTGTGCGCGCGGGTGAGGAATTCCGCCTGCGGGTCGCCTACCGCGGCAGCGTGATTGCCGACGCGGGCAACGGAGTGTATTTCGTCGGCGACCGCGGGAGCTGGTACCCGCACTTCTCCGGCGCCGCCAACTTCACGCCGTTCGACCTCGGCTTCCGCTGGCCGCGCCGCCTGCAGCTCGTGGCCACCGGAAAGAAAACCGAAGAGCACGAAGACGCCGACTGGCGCACGGGCCGCTGGCGCTCCACCACTCCAATTCCCGTAGCCGGATTCAACCTCGGCCAGTACGCCACCGAGACCGTCGAAGCCGGGGATTTCAAAATCCAGCTCTACGCGAGCCCCGTGCTGGAGCAATTCCTGCAGGATCGTTTCCGCCGCCAGGTCACCGTGCAGCGCTTCCGCGTCCCCTCGCTCGGGAGCACGCATCCGCACGCGGTGACGACGCTCGTCGAGCCGGAGCTGACGCCGAGCCCCGCGGCGCTGCTGCGCGAGCTGGGGAGCGACATTGCCGACGCGGCGCGCTTCTTCGAGCGCTTCAACGGGCCGTTTCCTTACGAGCAGCTGGCGGTCTCGCAGATCCCGAGCACGTTCGGCCAGGGCTGGCCCGGGCTGCTCTACCTATCCACCTTCTCGTTCCTCTCGCCCAGCGAACAGCAGCGCTTCGGCCTGAACGCGCGCGCGCAGGAGCAATTCACGGACATCGCGCCGTACCACGAAGCGGCGCACCAGTGGTGGGGCAATGTGGTGGGCTGGGGGAGTTACCACGACCAGTGGATCCACGAAGGGCTTTCGAACTACATCGCGCTGATGTACGTGGACACGAAAAAGAATCCAGACCACACGCTGAACGCCTGGCTGGAGCGCTATCGCAAGGAGTTGGTCGCGAAGGAGCCCGGCCGCTCGGCGCCCGCGGAGAGCGAGGGGCCGCTGGAGATGGGCTACCGCCTGCGTTCCTCGCAATCGCCCACGGCGTTTGACCGCATCACCTACGGCAAAGGCACCTGGGTGTTCCACATGCTGCGCATGATGCTCCGCGACCCTGCTGCCGCGGCGGCGGCAAAATCCAATCCGGCGGGACCGGACGCGCGCTTCGCGCAATTGCTTCGCTCTTTGCTCGAAACCCACCGCGGCCGCGCGCTAACCGGCGAAGACCTGCAGCGCGCCGTGGAAAAGGTGATGACGCCGGCGATGGCGCTGGAAGGCGGGCGCTCGATGGACTGGTTCTTCGACCAGTGGGTGCGCGCGACGGGCATCCCGCGCTATACCGTCGAATTCAACGTGCGCGAGCAGGGCAACCGCTTCCTGGTCCGCGGCACGCTGAAGCAGAACGGCGTTCCCGAGAGCTTCATCGCGCCGGTGCCGCTCTATGCCGCGGCGCCCGGAGGCAAGCCCGTGCTGCTCGGCACGGTGGTGACCTCGGGCCCGGAGACTTCCTTCCAATTCACCGCGGCGGCGCGGCCGAAGCGCCTGCTGATCGATCCGCAGCTCACCCTGCTCTGCCTGACGCAGTAGGTCCCTCGTTGCTTACAACAAAGCCAGGAAGTACAGCGGGAGACTTGGAGGGACGCCCAGTGGATCCCTCCAAGCTAGCGTTCCAGTTCGGGACAGCAGCGGGTTGTCCAGGTTCAAATTGCAACTTCCCTTGAATCGCCGCGCCTGAGGCGGCCCTCAAGGCGGCCCTGTCATCAAGGGACCGGGAAGCTTTCGATTGATTGGGAACCGGATGCCAACGCAAGCAGCCCCAACACTGCCATCTCCTTGTGCCTCCAAAGAATAAGTACGAAACGCTGTCACGGAACTTTCCAGAAAAGAAGCCTTCGCCCGGACCCTGATCCACGTGCTTAGTTCAGGGGACACGATCCTCGAGACCAGATTCAATAGAGGGTACAACTTGGGACTCCAGTACGCGTCTCGGTTGGGAATTGCTCCTCAGCGCGGCCAATCATGAGTTGGCTAGTTGCAATTTGAAACGAACTTTAGACCACCCTGCGTCTAGTCGCGCTCGCAGCGTCTGATCCTAAAGCTCTTTTTGCTTTCCCCCGTTGGCACTCAGCTTGCAATCGCTATGGCTGTAGCTTCACAGCGGCAGAAGTAGACGCCATCGCCGAGCGCCGGCTCCGATGGCTGAGTTGCTGTTGTGCGCGCGCATACCAACGGTCGAGGTCATCAATTGATGAGGAGGCACGAACATGAAGAAGGGTCTTTCGGTTCTTGCGGTGGTCGGCGTTCTGCTCTTTGCCACGTCAGCATCGGCGCAAGTGAAACTCCAACCCGGCCAGACACCGGCTCAGTACGAACAGGGGATCAAAGAATGGGCGCTCTCTGAAGGTCTGCACTATGACCTGCCTGAGGCCCAGTTGATGAAGCGCCCGTTCCTTCGTGGCGGCGAGTGGCAACCCGGCGGGATGGTATGGACCGAGGGGCGCGGCGCTAATCGCTTCTTGTATGTGCTAAGGGAAGCGAATGATTGCCCTTGGTGTGCGCCGCCGATGACGTTCAAGCAGGCTGCATTCGACAAGAAGATGGTTTTCCTTCAACTCGCAGCCTGGTCAGCAAGTGTCGCAGACATCGAGTACGCGCACTCGAAGGCTTGCGTCCAGAACGGGACGTGCGCGGAAGGCAACCCGATCCTGCGCAGTACAAGGCGCAGCGTGCAGTACGGGATTCGCTTTCCGGTGCTTTTCGGCGCTTGGATGGGAGAAGCCTATCTGCGAAAGGGCAATAAGAGGCTGAACGTCGGTGGCCTGAAATGGTGGAAAGTTTTTCCGTTGCTCTACGCTGGGGCCAGCACGACAAGCGTAATCATCAACGCATCGAGGTGATCGCATGGCGACCGAGGCCGAAGTGGCTTTCCGCCGATTTCAAAGCCGCGCCAATGAATCCCAACGGTAGGAGACAATCCGGTAGTTGTCAGTACGGCAGCTTAGATTCGGCTCTTCTTGTCGACGGCCAACCCTCTTGGGGCGCATTCGGCGCAAGCTTCCTGCTGAACTGCGCCTGGATAAGTCTCCTCATCGTGGTACCGACGATGTTCCCGCAGCGGCTGGAACCGGTCATGCGGTACAGCGTGATTTCCCTGGCCACGCCCAGGACCGAAGTACCCATGCCGCCCAAGCCGCCGGAGATCGTCAAGACGCAGGTTCCGCCGCCTGCACCGGTGGAGCCGCGCAAGATTGCGAAGCTCGTGGCGCCGCGCGTTTCACAGCCGAAACCGAGACCCGTGGACGTGAAGATGCCCGATTTGAAGCCGGTGTTCACGCCGGCGGATCTGGGCGGCCCGCGGCCTGAACCCAAGCGCCCGCGTGAGGAAGTGAAGACCGGCATGCTGACCACAGGCAGCGCCGCACCGGCCACCGTGAATCGCCCGATCAATCAAGTGCAGACCGGAGGCTTCGGCGACCCGAACGGCCTCCCCGGCAAAGGCGATCCTTCGAAGCGCGCCAACATCGCGCAAAAGGGTTCGTTCGATCTCCCCGGCGGGCCGGGCTATGGCAACGGCACCGGCGGGGC
>JBGQHO010000047.1:0-27932 GCA_041497955.1 Terriglobia bacterium
GCCGCCGGGAAACGCGTTCTTGCCGGCTAGCGAGGCGATATTGATGATGTGCCCGGTCCGGCGGCTGATCATCTGCGGCGCCACGGCCCGCGTAATAAGGAACACGGACTTGAGATTGGTGTCTAATACAGCGTCCCAGTCCGCTTCGCTCAGTTCGTGGGCGGGGCCGAAGGTGCCGATGCCGGCGTTGTTGACCAGGATGTCGATGGGGCCGAGGCCGGCGCGCGTGCGCTCGACGAGCGACGCGATCGAGTCGGCGCGCGTAACGTCCGCCACAAAAGCAGAGGCCTCGATCCCGGCGCGGCGCAACCCCGCAGCCGCGGACTCCAGGCGCCCCTCATCGCGAGCGCAGAGCGCCAGGCGGGCACCCATCTGCCCCAGGCGCCCGGCGATGGCCAGACCGATGCCGCGGCTGGCGCCGGTTACCAGGGCCACCTGCCCGGTGATGGTTGCAGGATTGGGCATCGAGCCGCTCCCGGGCGACACTTCCGGAGAACTCCTCATCTTATCATCTAGCCCTCGGCAGAGGAGGAAGGACGGCGCGGGACGCGACAGGCATCGCGAAGGAAACGCGCTTGCGCGGCTCGCGTGGATTCCCTATAATCCCCGAGTTTTGCATTTTCCCGGTGTTCCCTCGGACAACGCAGCGGACTTTTTGGGCTCGGCGGTGGTGCGGATGACTCACGCTCAGGAGGCAGTCAGACAATGATGCGCAAGTGGATGGTCGCAGGAGCAGGATTCCTACTCATGACGCTGCTGGCGAGCGCGGGCGTGCCGGCCGCCTGGGCTGCGCCCCAGGCCCCGGCTGGGCCGCAGGAGAAGCCCGCCTACACGATGGCCGAGTACAATGCCTACCAGGCCGCCGCGAACGAGAAGAATCCCGCGCAGCGCGTGAAGCTGCTCGAAGACTTCGTGGCCAAATACCCGAGCTCCACGCTGCTGATCTACGCGTACCGCACGCTGTGGTGGACCTACTACAACGATCTGCGGAATTTCCCGAAGACCATCGAGAACATTGACCGCTTTCTGACCTTCGGCGACAAGGTTGACCTCACTTCGCGGCTGCAGGCGCTGTACTACCGCGCCCTGGGCTTCCACGCATCGTTCAGCGACAAGGCGCCCGACGCAAGGACGCAGGCCGCGGCCGCGCGCGACGCCGCGCAGAAGGGCATTCAGATGCTCGGGCAGTGGACGAAGCCCGAAGGCGCCACGGACGAGCAGTACGCGGAGAGCAAGAAGCAGTTCGCCGCGCTGTTCAATTACACGGTGGGCTTCGCCGCGATGCAGGGGAAGGATTACAAGGGCGCCGTCGATGGATTCAAGGCTGCACTGGCCATTGACGCCACCGCCGGGCTGACCTGGTTCCGGCTGGGCGTCACCTACCTGCAGATGGACCCGCCGCAATACATGGACGGCTTCTGGGCGCTGGCGCGCTCGATTGCGTTGAAGGCCCCAGGCGAGGCGCAGGTGCGAACCTACTTGCACGGACAGCTCCTGCGCTACCAGCAAACCGGCTGCGATAGGCTGCTCGACCAGCAGATGAACGAGTTGCTCACGCTCGCGGCCGGGACCGGCGACCGCCCGGCCAATTACACGATTCCCAGCAAGGACGATCTCGACAAAGCGCGCCAGGATATGGCTACGTTCATCGCCGACCTCAAGGCCGGCGGCGACAAGGGCAAGCTGCGCTGGCTGGCCACCTGCGGCCTGGAGTTCCCCGAAGTGAGCGGCAAGGTGATCGAGGTCGTGACGAATGATTCGGTCACGTTGAGGGTCTTCACCGGCGCGACCCCGGAAGAAACCGAGGCGGGCGCCGTGGCTAACATGGAAGTGAAGGTCGAAGGGCAGCCCGAGGCCAAGCGCATTGAGAAGGACTCGGGCGTGCGTTTCTCCGGCTTGCTGGCCAACTACACGCCCGACCCCTTCCTGCTGCGCTGGGAAAAGGCCAAGGTTAATCCCGAAGACATTCCGGGGGAGAAGGCTGCGCCCGGCAAGAAGGCCCCACCGAAGCGGCCGCCGAAGAAGCCCGGCCGCTAAACGAAACCGCATTCAGACTTGAACGGCTCCGGCTTCGGCCGGAGCCGTTTTCTTTTTCAGAAGGGTTGCGAGATGCGCCCTGGCGCAGATCAGCTGCGGTGGCGCGGGCGGTGTTCGAGCTTGTAGAAGCCGATCTTGCGGCTCAGGGTATTGCGGTGGATGCCCAGCAAGCGTGCGGCGCGCGACTGGTTGCCGCCGGTGCGGTCCAGGACGCGCTTGATGAACTTCTTTTCGAACTCGTTGATGGCCTCGTCAAAGAGGATCCCGCGCTCCACCATCTGGCCGACCAGCATCTCGAGTTGATCTCTCACGATCGCACGCTCCACAGTAACGCTCCAAGTTCTCGAAAGAGGCCCCCTAGTTGAGTTCGTGGCCCGTCAACCGGCGGTACGCTTCCCGGTATTTCTCTCGTGTGGCGGCGACGACCTCGGGCGGAAGCTCGGGCCCAGGCGGCTGCTTGGACCAGCCGATGCGCTCGAGGTAGTCGCGCACGTATTGCTTGTCGAACGAGGGCTGCGGTCGCCCGGCCTCGTATCCGCCGGCCGGCCAGACGCGCGAGGAATCCGGCGTCAGCGCCTCGTCAATCCAGATGAGTTCGTCCCCGACCAGGCCGAATTCAAATTTCGTGTCCGCCAGAATGATTCCGCGTGGCTCGGCATAGGCCGCAGCGCGGCGGTAAAGCTCCAGGCTCACCGTGCGTAGCCGCTCGGCCAGCGGCCGGCCCACGCGCGCCGCCGCTTCGTCGAACGAAATGTTCTCGTCGTGGCCGCTCGTGGCTTTCGTTGAAGGCGTGAAGATCGGCTCCGGCAATCGCTCCGATTCCCGCAGCCCCGCGGGGAGCGGAATCCCGCAAACGGCGCCCGTTTTCTGATAGTCCTTCCACCCGGAGCCCGCCAGGTAGCCCCGCACAACGCACTCGATGGGAACGGCCTGCGTGCGGCGCACCAGCATGCTGCGCCCGCGGAGCTGACCGGCGTAGGCGGCAAGCTGCGCGGGGAATTCCGTGCCGCTGAGGACGTGGTTCGCCACCACGTCGCGCAGCAAATCGAACCAGAAAAGCGAAAGCTGCGTCAACACCCGCCCTTTATCGGGAATCGGCGTCGGAAGGACGACGTCGAACGCCGAAAGGCGGTCCGTGGCGACGATCAGCAGGCGATCGCCGAATTCGTAGAGGTCGCGCACCTTGCCGCGCGACCGCAGCGGCACGCCCGGAAAACTTGTTTCCCAGACAATTGCGCCCATTTGTGCAGAAGCCACAGGGAATCAGTCCTTCTGGAAGAGGGGCGTATTCTAGCGCAGAGCCGTGCCTTGTCAACGGGGAAGATAAATGGAACGAGGAAAACGCCGTGCAAGCACTCTGCGCGGCAAACTCGCGGTGAGGTCCAGACTTACGCTGCGTTCGAGGCGGCTTCGGCCTTCTGCTCGTCCCAGCGCACGGAGACGATCTTCGAGACGCCGGGCTCCTGCATCGTCACGCCGTAAAGCACCGGCGCCATCTCCATCGTGCGGCGGTTGTGCGTGACGACGATGAACTGCGTCTTCTCGCTCATCACGCGAATCATCTCGCCGAACCGTCCGACGTTGGCTTCGTCGAGCGGCGCGTCCACTTCGTCCAGGATGCAGAAGGGGCTCGGCTGGTAGCGGAAGATGGCGATCAGCAGCGCGAGCGCCGTCAGCGCCTTTTCACCGCCGGAGAGCAGCAGGACGTTCTGCAGGCGCTTGCCCGGCGGCTGCGCGGCGATGTCGATGCCGGCGTCGCCCGAGCTGTCGGCTTCGGTCAGGTGCATCTCGCCCGTGCCGCCGCCAAAGAGCGTGCGGAAGGCTTCGGCAAAGTTCGCGTTGATGATGGCGAAGGCTTCCTCGAACTTCTGCCGCGAGACTTCGTCCAGCTCAGCGATGGCCTGCTGCGTATCGGCGATGGATTGCAGCAGGTCGTCGCGCTCGCGCGTCAAGAAGCCGCAGCGCTGCTCACACTCCTGGTATTCCTCGAGCGCCATCATATTCACCGGCCCCATGGACTCGACGCGCGCCTTCATCTCGCGGTAATTCGTTTCCGCGGCGGCGAGCTCCTCGCCGGCCAGGAGCGTCGGCGCTTCGGCGATCAGGTCTTCGGGGTGCGCGTTCAGCTCTTCGAGGCAGCTCTCGCGCAGGTGCTGCCGGTCGGAATCGTTCCGCGCGCGCTCGATTTCCACCTGCCCGCGCTGCTCGCGCAGGTCGCCGAGCTTCTGCCGCGTTCCGCGCAGCGCGTCGTCCACTTCCACAGTGCGCACGCGCGCCTGCTCCCATTCCCGCTCGAGCTCGGCCTTCCGCGCATCCAGGCGCGTTTTTTCCGCGCGCAGCGATTCCGCCTGCTGCTGTTGCTCCAGGGTCTGCGCCTCGAGCTGCTCGCGCTCGGTCCCGAGCGCCGTCTGCTGCTGGCGCAGGGCCGCTTCGCGCTCGCCGAACTCACGGCGGTCGCTCGCCAGGCGCTCGCGGACGGTCTCCGCGCTCGCCAATCGCTCGGCGATGGTGGCCAGATCGGTGCGCCGCGTCGCCAGCTCTTCCTGATGCGCTTCGATGAGCTGGCGCAGCGAGACCAGCCGCTCGTCCGCCTGGGTCAGCTCCGTTTCCGCTGCGCCGCGCGAATCCGTCGCGCGCGCTTGCATTGCGCGCGCCTGTTCGGCGCGTTGCTGCGCGGTGTTGGCCTCCCGCCGCAGCCGCACGAGCTCGTTTTGGCTGGCCGCCAGCTCGGAGCTCAAGCGCGCCAGCTCGCCGCGGGCCTGGTCGCGGTAGTGCGACGCGGAGATGATCGTCTTCTGCGCTTCGACGTGCTGCGCGAGGTTTTCTTCCAGGAGTTTTTCCGCAGCGCGGATTTCCTCTTCGATGCGGGCCAGCGCGTCCCCTGCTTCCGCAGATTCGCGCTCGAACTGCAGCACCTCGGCTTCGAGCGCGCGCAGCTCGCGCTTCATCACCAGCGGCCCGGCCTCGGTGGGCCGGCCGCCGCTCACCATGCGGCCCTGGTAGCAGGTGCCGTCGGGGGTCACGAAGTGAGATTGCGCATTCTCGCGCGCCAGCCGCTCGGCGGCCGTCGCGGTCTCTACGAGGAACGCCGAGCGCAGCCGTGGCAGAAAGTGCTTTGCCGCCGGGCCCAGCGGGTCGCGGAACTCGACAAGCGTGTCCAGCCGCGAAACGACGTCTTCCGACAACTGGAAGGGAATCACAGGCTCGTCCGGCAAAAGCTTCAGGTTGCGCAGCGAATCGACGAAGAACGTCGCGCGCCCGCCCACTTCCTCGCGCAGCAGCGCGATTCCGGCGCGGGCGTGGTCGAAGGTCTCGACGACGACATATTCGAGCTCGTCGCGCAGGAACTGCTCGACGGCGGCTTCGTATTTCTCTTCGACCTCGGCGTAGTCGGCCAGCACGCCAACAGCGCGGAATCCGCAGCTTGTGCCTTCGCCATTCGAGGCAAACAGCTTCTGCACGGCGTCGGCGGTGTACGAGCGGTCACTGAGGATCTGTTCGAGCGAGGCGCGTCGCGCGCGCGAACCGGCCAGCGCGTCGCGCGCGGCGTCTACACAGCGCGAAGTCTCCTGCTGCTCGCGGCGCAGCTCGCCGAGCTGGGACTGGGCTACGCCGACAGCGCGTTCCAGGCTCTGCGCCCGCTCGACGGCCGCGCCCCAGTGCATCTCCGCCGCTTCCGACTGCTCGCGGAAGTGCACCGAAGTCTCGATCAGCTGCCGCTCGACGTCTTCCTGCCGGCTGAGCGCTTGGCTGTGGTGCGTGTACGCCTGCTCGGCCTGCGCGAATTCGGCGTGCAGGTGCGTCAGTTCATCGCCCAATTGGCTCGTGGCCTGGCGCAGCTCAGCGATGCGCGTGTCGGTGGCCTGCGACGTCGCGGCAAATTGCTGAGCGCGCGCCGCCAGCTCTGCCAGGAGCGCTTCCAGCCGCTTTGTTTCCGCGCGCAATTCCACGACGGTCTTTTCGTGCTCGGCGGCGCGCGCTTCGACTTCGTTAACCTGTGCGGCGATCTGCGTGAGTTCCCCCGTGAGCTGCTGGTTGCGCTGCTCGAGTTCCTCGGAGCGCTGGCGGTTGAAACCGATGCGGTTCTCGGCGCGGTCGAGCTCGAGCGCGGTTTGCCCCAGCAGGTTCTGGTTCTGCCGCAATTCGGCGTCGAGCTCGTAGGTGCGCGTGCTGAGTTTTTCCTGCTCGGCTTCGAGGCGGCTGACGGCCTGCACCTGCTCGGTCTCGGCAATCTCGCGGAGAAGATTTGTCAGGCGCTCGGCTTCGGTGTCGAGCTCCTTGGCCTTGCTGCCCATCATGGTGCGCAGCAGCCCGCGCATCTCTTCGCGCAGCTCGGCGTAGCGCCGCGCTTTCGACGCCTGGCGCTTCAGCGAGCCAAGCTGCTTTTCGACTTCGACCAGGATGTCGTTCACGCGCGACAGGTTGACCTTCGAGGATTCGAGCTTCGCTTCGGCCAGGCGCCTCTTCGTTTTGTATTTTGTCACGCCGGCGGCTTCTTCGATGATGGCGCGGCGGTCCATGGGCTTCGAGCTGAGGATCTGCCCGATGCGGCCCTGTTCGATGATGGCGTAGGAATCCGGCCCCAGGCCCATGCCCATGAAGATTTCCTGGATGTCGCGCAGGCGCGCGACGCGGCCGTTGATCAGGTATTCGCTTTGCCCGGAGCGGTAGAGCCGCCGCCCGATGACGACCTCGCCCGGCTTCGTGTGCGTCGCGGGCTTTTCTGCCGCGCGGTTCCGCCGGAAGGGTTTTCCGTCTGCTGCCTCATCGGTGCTTTCAACACTCTCTGTGCTTGCATCCGCCCCGGATGGATTCTCCGTTTCCCTTGCTTGCTCTTCCTCCTCCGCTTCCCTTGCTTCGAGTACCTTCGCTGCGGCCTCGGCCAAGTCCGGGTCCAGCAGCGTCAGCGAGACTTCGGCCAGGCCCAGCGGCGGGCGCTTCGCGGTGCCGTTGAAGATGCAGTCGGACATGCGCTCGGCGCGCAACGACTTGTGGCTCTGCTCGCCCAGGACCCAGGAAATGGCGTCCACGATGTTCGATTTGCCGCAGCCGTTGGGGCCGACGATGCACGTCAGCCCGGCGCCGCTGAAGGTGATGTGGGTCCTTTCGCAGAACGATTTGAAGCCCACCAGGTCGACTTTGCGCAGCTTGAGCAAGATGTCCCTTCCGGGGAACGGCGTCATCCCGCGGGCAAAGCGCAGCCGCGCAGGCAGAAACGTGTTCCTTTTCCTCGAGTGGAGGCGTTCTGCGACAAAAATTCTGGTGGGTCGCTAAGCAGTGGCCCAGCCGCCTGGCGCTTGGATCGGCGGTTACGCGCCGCACGATAGCACAGCGCTCCTGCGCTGTAAAGCTTCAGCGCGTCGATTGTTCCAGGCGGAATACGCCTCTTGCGCTGCCTCCGGCGGCTAGTTCGGCTTCAGGACCGCCTCGGCAGGGGTCGCGCGCGTTTGCGACCGGACAGTCCCTCGGCTAGAATGGCCGTTCGTTTTCACGCGGGTTCGCATGGGCGAAATTCTGCTGCAAAACACGCTGACGGGGCACAAGGAGCCCTTCGTGCCGCTCACGCCGGGCGAAGTGCGCATCTACACCTGCGGCCCGACCGTGTACGACTTCGCGCACATCGGCAATTTCCGCACGTTCGTCTTCCAGGACGTCCTGCGACGCTTCCTGCGCATGAAGGGCTTCCGCGTCGTCCAGGTGATGAACCTGACCGACGTGGACGACCGCATCATCGCGAACGCCGCGGCCGCAGGCATCGGCATCCGCGAGTACACCGAGAAATACATCCAGGCGTTCCTCGATGATTGCCGCGCGCTGGGACTCGAGCGCCCGGAGCAGATCGTTCGCGCAACTGACCACATCGAGGACATGGTCGCCCTAATTGAGCGCCTCTCCCAAAAGACTCTGACGTATCAGAGCGACGGCTCGACCTATTTCCGCATTTCGAAGTTTCCAGCGTACGGCAGGCTTTCGAAGATCGACATGAGCGGCATCCAGGCGGGCGCGCGCGTGGACGTGGACCGCTACGAAAAAGCCGACGCGCGCGATTTTGCGCTTTGGAAGGCGCCCAAGCCGGGCGAGCATTTCTGGGAGACGCGCATCGGCCCGGGCCGCCCCGGCTGGCACATCGAGTGCTCCGCCATGGCCATGAAGTATCTGGGCGAGACGCTCGATATTCACACGGGTGGTGTGGACCTGATGTTCCCCCACCACGAAAACGAAATCGCGCAGTCCGAAGCGGCCACGGGGAAGCCGTTTGTGCGCTACTGGCTGCACGCGGAGCACCTGCTTGTCGAAGGCGCGAAGATGTCGAAGTCGCTCGGCAACTTCCACACGGTGCGCGGCCTCTTCAAACAGGGGCACAAACCCTCGACGATTCGCTTTCTACTGGCGTCGGTGCCGTACCGCCGGCAGCTCAATTTTACGATGGACGGTTTGACCCAGGCCGCGAGTTCGGTTGAGCGGCTGCGCAACTTCGCCGCTCGGTTGCGCGCGGAGAAGTTTCCGCCCGGCGAGAATGAATCCATCGCGGCAGGCGCGCGCCAGGCCGCCGAAGACTTCGAGAAGGGCCTCGAAGACGACCTGAACACGGCGCAGGCCCTTGCCGCCGTGTTTGATCTCGTGCGCGACGCGAATACGGCGATGGACCGCGGCGAATTCCGCCAGGGCAATGGAGCTGCCATCCTCGCCGCACTCGAGAAATTCGACGCGATCTTCGCCGTGGTCAACGACGATGACGCTGAAAAACTCCGCGCGGTGGGCTACGTGACAACCCAGGTAGACCTGAGCAATGCGGAAGTCGAAGCGCTCGTGGCCGAGCGGCAGGCCGCCCGCAAGCGCCGCGATTTCGAGGCCGCGGACCGCATTCGCCAGCAGCTCGCGGAGCGTGGTATCATTCTCGAAGATACTCGAGACGGCGGTGTCCGATGGAAACGCAAATGACGCTGCACCCGGCGAACTCGCTTCCGCTGCACTCGCTCCCCGCGCAGGACCGCCCGAGCCTCTTCGGCGTGGACTAATTCCGCTTCCTCCTTTCGCTGATGGCGGCCTTTCCTTCCGGGCCGCGCGCTCCACATCTTTCTTCCGGCGGTGCTGGGCCGGGACGATTCCTGGAGGAAGCCATGATTGACACGAAGATTCCCAAGCTCGTGACGCCGCTGCCGGGGCCCAACGCCCAGCGTGCTCTCGAGCTCGACGAGAAGTATATTTCTCCGTCGTACACGCGCGGCTACCCGCTCGTCGCCAAGACGGGACGCGGCGCGATGGTCGAAGACGTGGACGGAAATGTGTTCCTCGATTTCGCCGCGGGCATCGCCGTCGTTTCCACGGGCCACTGTCACCCCGATGTGGTGGCCGCGATTCAGAAGCAGGCCGCCGAGCTCATCCACATGTCGGGCACCGATTTCTACTACACGAACATGATCGAGCTGGCGCGGAAGCTTGCTTCGATCGCGCCCGGCAAAGAGCCAAAGAAGGTCTACTTCGGCAATTCCGGCACTGAAGCCGTCGAGGCGGCGATGAAGCTTGCGCGGTACCACACAAAGCGCGACAAGTTCATCGCGTTCTACGGATGCTTCCACGGGCGCACGCTGGGCTCGCTTTCGCTGACGTCGTCGAAGGCGGTGCAACGCAAAGGATTCGGCACGCTACTCGGCGGCGTGTTCCACGTCCCCTACGCGTACAGCTACCGCTGCCCGTATGGGCTCAAGTCTGAGCAATGCTGCACGGAATGCGCGGCGGTGCTCGAGCGCGAGCTCTTCAAGAAGATCGTGGCCCCGGAGGAAGTGGCCGCCATTTTCGTCGAGCCCATCCAGGGCGAGGGCGGTTACGTGCCCGCGCCGCCGGAGTTCCTTCTGGATTTGCAGCGCATCTGCCGCAAGTACGGCATCCTGCTGGTCTCCGACGAAGTACAGTGCGGCATGGGCCGCACGGGCAAGTGGTGGGCAGGCGACCACGCCGGGCTCGAGCCGGACATCGTCTGCGTGGCAAAGGGAATTGCCTCGGGGATGCCTCTGGGCGCCGTCATTGCGCGCGCGAGCATCATGGACTGGAAGCCGGGCGCGCACGCGTCCACGTTCGGTGGCAACCCTGTGTGCGTGGCCGCGGCGCTCGCGACGATTGACCTGATCGAAAAGAAATACATGGAGAACGCGCGGCGCATGGGAGAGTTCATCCTGGGGCGCATCGCCAACTGGCGCGAGCGCCACCGCACCGTCGGCGATATCCGCGGCATGGGGCTGATGCTCGCCGTCGAAATCGTGCTCGACCAGAAGACGAAGGAGCGGGCGCACGACCTGCGCGACAAGATCGTGGACCTCGCGTTTGCGAAAGGCGTCTTGCTGCTCGGCGCGGGGGAGAATACGATTCGCCTGGCGCCGCCGCTGGTGATTGACGAGGAGCAGGCCGACTTCGCCGTGCGCACGCTCGATGCGTGCATCAGCGAGGCGGAGAAGTCGCTCTAGCGGCGCGCGGGCAAACGACATGCCGCTGTTCGCTCGAGTCATCTTCGGGCTGGTCAATTGGGCCGCGCGCAACGGCCTCTCCGAAGAGGCCGCGACGAAACAGAGCAAGCAGCGCGCGCGACAGACCGGCGTGCGCGGCGAGACGTTTGCCTACTGGTACCTGCGCCGGCACGGCTACATTCTCGTGGCGCGCAACTTCACCGTGCCGGGGATCAAGGGCGAAATCGACCTCGTGGGCTACGACGGCCCGGTGCTGGCGTTTGTCGAAGTCAAGACGCGCAGCGGCTCGTCGGAGGAATTCGGCAAGCCCGAAGACGCCGTGACGCCGGAGAAGCGCCGCCACCTTTCGCGCATGGCGCGGCAGTTTCTGGCCGAGCGGCGCATCCGTGAAGCGCAGTGCCGCTTCGACGTGCTGGCGATTGAGAGCCGCCCGGGCGGGCGGCCGGTCGTGCGGCTGCACAAGGACGCGTTCGCAGGGGATGCATGAATCGCCGCTGCGGCCGCCGGAGTGGTTGCAGGACTCCGAAGCAGTAGTAAGATACAAGTGGGCGTTCATCCCGAAGCAGGCCTGACCCGTCCGAGGCGCAGAGGAGGAAGGTTTGCCCGAACTTCGCAAAGATCCGATTACCGGCCGCTGGGTAATCATCTCGACGGACCGTGCCAAGCGGCCAACGGACTTCGTGCGCGAGAGCGTGGAGATCAAGGGCAAGGGCTTCTGCCCGTTCTGCTACGGCAACGAAGACAAGACGCCGCCCGAAATCCTCGTCTACGGCCGCAACGGCAAGGCGCCGAATACACCCGGCTGGAGCGTGCGCGTGGTGCCGAACAAGTTCCCGGCGCTCGGCATCGAAGGGGACATCGATCGTCAAGGCGAGGGCCTTTTCGATAGGATGAACGGAATCGGCGCGCACGAAGTGATCGTGGAGACGCCGGACCACCAGAGCACGCTGGCATCGCTGCCGGAGAAACCCATTGAGGACGTGCTGTGGGCTTTCCGCGACCGCGTGCTGGACCTGAAGAACGACAAGCGCTTCCGCTACGTCCTGATCTTCAAGAACCACGGCGAAGCCGCGGGCGCTTCGCTCGAGCACACCCACTCGCAATTGATTGCGCTGCCGATTGTGCCCAAGCGCGTGCGCGAGGAAGTGGACAGCGCCAAGCGCTACTACCAGGAAAAGGAGCGGTGCATCTTCTGCGACATGATCCGGCAGGAGATCGAGACGGGCGTGCGCGTGATCAATGAGAACGACAGCTTCATCGCGCTGGCCCCGTATGCCCCGCGCTTCCCGTTTGAGATCTGGCTGCTGCCCAAGCAGCACGGCTCCGCGTTTGAGAACAACCAGACCTCCATCTACGCGAGCCTGGCGCGCACCTTGAAGGACAACCTGATGCGCCTGGACACCGTGCTCGGGCGACCCGCCTACAACCTCATGATCCACACCTCGCCGATCGGCGAAGAGACCAACGAGCATTACCACTGGCACATCGAGATCATGCCGAAGCTGACCAAGGTGGCGGGGTTCGAGTGGGGCACCGGCTTCTACATCTGCCCGACGCCGCCCGAGGAGTCGGCGCGCTTCCTCCGCGAAGCCCAGCTCACCGCCTAGCAGCAAGTCACAGGATGCCAGGGCTTCAGGGCCTGAAGCCACCCGTCACCTGACACCTCTCCTCGATTTCGCTATACTGATTGCAACCGGGCGCGGTACCCAAGAGGCCTAAGGGAGAGGTCTGCAAAACCTCCATTCGGGGGTTCGAATCCCCCCCGCGCCTCCAATTCCGCCGCTGAGGGCCAGCGAGTTCGCCACAATGGGGAGAGGTGGCCATGCCGCAGCATTGGTTTTTTCTGAGCGACCCTGAGGATTACCACCTCGATGAGCTGTTCTCGAAGAAGGCGGAAGTCTGGGACGGCGTGATGGGCAACGTTGCGCAGAAATACCTGGCGGAGATGCACGAGGGCGACCAGATCATCGGCTACCACACGGCTCCCGAAAAAAGCGCGTATGCGGTGCTCGAAGCCGTCAGCGAACCGTATCAAAACCCCGCGCTCAAAGAGAAGAACCTGGTGGTCAAGCTCCGCGGCGTGGCCAGGTTCAAGCGGGCGGTTCCCCTGGCGGACCTGAAGGCCAACCCGCGCTTGAAGCAGATGAAGCTCTTCAAGATGTTTCGGCCTATCGCCGTCTCGCCGCTGACGCCGGTCGAGTTCCAGGAGATCTGCCGCCTAGGCGGCCCGCCGGGAAATAGTCCCGGGCATTTCCTCCAGCAAGGCAGCAACCTACCCACCCGTGATGTGTCTCATTCTGGTGCACTGAAAGCCGGGGTGGTACAGTCCCCTGATCTCCGCGTCCAGTTGCGCTCGGAACTCCCCTCGTATCCTACTGATTCCACAAATCTAAACTGAGCCTCAAAAAAGACAGTTGGAGGGCTGCGTGCCCTTGGATGGCCTGGCGCGCGCAATGGTGTGACCGCTGCCAAGGAGTACGAAACATCCATGCAATTGCCCAGCAAGAACTCCGTCGGTCGCCGGCGCATTCTTCAGATTCTGCGAATCGTGCTCTGCGGCCTGCTCTTTGGATTGTTGGCAACACGAGTGTGGGGCCAGAGCAAGCGCACCGACCTGGCGGATGCCAGCCTGGAATCCCTGATGAACATGCGGGTCACATCGGCTTCGAAGTCGCCCGAAAGGTTCGCACAAGTGGCTGCGGCCATGTATGTGATCACGCAGGACGACATTCGGCGCTCGAATGCGACGAGCATTGCGGAGCTGCTGCGCATGGTGCCGGGGCTCGATGTCGCGCACATTGATGCCAGCACGTGGGCGATCAGTTCCCGGGGGTTCAACGACCGCTTCGCAAACAAGATGCTCGTCCTGATTGATGGGCGGGTGGTGTACACGCCCACGTTCTCGGGCGTCTTCTGGGATGTGCAGGATGTTCTCCTCGAAGACGTCAGCCGCATTGAGGTGATCCGGGGACCGGGTGCAACGCTATGGGGCGCAAACGGCATGAACGGCGTAATCAACATCATCACGAAGGGCGCGAAGGAAACGCAGGGCGGGCTGATCGCGGCAGGAGCCGGCAACGAGGAGCATGTCTCGACCTCTGTCCGTTACGGAGCCAAGACGAAGAACGGCGCTTACCGCATTTTCGCAAAGTATTTCGACCGCCAGCCTTTCGATACCGCGACAGGAACAGCGGCCCCCGACGGCTGGCACATCCTTCGCGGCGGCTTCCGCAGCGACTGGGACCTCTCGCCACGCGACACGCTCACGCTGCAAGGGGATATCTACGGCGGGCACGCCGTGCAGATTGTTCCGAGGCTGGAATCCATCACTCCGCTTGTTTCCACCACCTCCGCTTTCCGCGCGGAGTTGAGTGGCGACGACCTGCTGACGCGTTGGCATCGCGAGTTTTCACCCAGGTCGGACATCACGCTTCAAGCGTACTACGACCAGTATGAAAGGCTGAATGTGCTCGGTGATCACCGGCGGACCGGAGACGTTGATTTCCAGCATCATCTTATTGCGAGCACCCGGAACGAAATCACCTGGGGGGTGGGGCTGCGTTACACGGCGGACCATAGCGATGGCAGCTTGACCGTTTCTCTGGTTCCCAGCAGAAGTCACAACTTGCGCTACAGCGCGTTCTTCCAAGACGAAATTTCAATTGTGCCGGACCGGTTGCGATTGACGCTCGGCATGCGCTATGAGGATGACAATTATACCGGGCCCGAAGTTTTTCCTGATGCTCGCTTGATCTGGACTCCCACGAAGCGGCGGGCGCTTTGGATGGCGATTTCGCGGCCGGTGCGAACCCCGGCGCGGACCGACCTTGGCTTGCGAGTCACCGCAGCGGGGTTTCCCGGCCCCGGCGGCCTGCCCACGCTGGTGGTCATCCAAGGGAACCCTGAAATCGGTGATGAGTACGCGCTCTCCTATCAGCTTGGGTATCGCGCTCAATTCGGCGAGCGCGTCTCGGTGGATCTCACTGGATTCCACACCCTGTACAGTGGATTACGCGGGGTTGTGCCCGGAGCGCCATACTTCGACCCTATTCCCGTGCCCCACCTGGTCTTCCCGCAGGTTTTCCAGAATTCACTGTGGGGGACGACCGACGGGACCGAGGCGGCCTCCACATGGCAAGTGATGCGCCTATGGAAGATCAGCGGCGCCTACACTTGGCTGCGCATGGATATTCACGGCGGTGTGCCTTCTGCGCAAGGCGCTGACATTGCCGCTGTGGCCGGCACGAGCCCGTCGCAACAATTCAACCTGCGCTCGTATCTGAATCTTCCTCACGACCTGGAATTCGACACCTTTGTCTACTTTGTCGGGAAGCTCCCGGCGTTCGGTGTTCCGCCTTATACGCGGCTCGACGCGCGCATCGCCTGGCATCCCAACGAATCCTCCGAGTTGTCGCTCGTGGGGCAGAACCTGCTCGACGCCCGGCACGATGAATTTGGCAGCGTTTCGCAGGGGCTTCAGGCCACGCAGGTGAAGCGCAGCATCTTTGCAAAGTTTATGTGGCGCTTCCACTAGTGCGGAGGCTGTCCCTGCGCTTGCGATGAAAAACCAGACGGCAATCGTGACCTCGTGAAACCGAGAGACAACTCGCAGCCCGCAACGAGCCGCCGGCCACCCTGTCCCGGAGCCCGCTGCACGCGGGTGCGCCGACTCAGATTCGTCATCGGCCTGTTGATTGCTTGGCAGGCCGCCGGCCTGGATGGCGGTTCGCTCGCCCGTGCACAAGGCGCGCAGCCAACCGAGTACGAGGTCAAGGCGGCGTTTCTCTACAACTTCGCCAGGTTCATCGAGTGGCCCGCAGATGCTTTTGACGGGCCGCAAACACCCCTGGTGATCGGCATCCTCGGCGAAGATCCCTTCGGCCCGGCGTTGGACGACATCATTGCCGGGAAGACGGTCGGGGGTCGCGACGTCGCCGTGCGGCGGCTCCACCGGGATCAGGACCTGCGAGGCTGCCATCTGCTGTTCATCAGTGCTTCCGAGAAAAAGCATCTGCCGGAAATCCTCCTCAGCCTGCGCGGTTCGGCGGTCGTGACCGTCAGCGAAATCGACCGGTTTATCTATTCCGGCGGCACGATCAATCTGTTGGTTGAAAACAGCCGGGTGCGCTTCGAAGTGAATCTGGATGCGGCCGCGCGCGCTCGCGCCAAGATCAGCGCCAAGCTTCTCGTGCTGGCGCGCGGCGTCGTAGACGACCGGGCGGGCAAGAGAAACTGAAATGAATTGGCTTCGCAAACAATCTATCCGCCGCAAACTGACCTGGATTGTCTTGCTGACGACCGGGGTCGCACTGCTGTTGGCTTGCGCCACCTTCTTGATCTACGACCTGTATAACTTCAAGCAGGAAAGGCTCCGCGACCTGGATACCGTAGCAGATATCCTGGGCGCCAACAGCACGGCCGCGCTGGCTTTCAATGATCCGAAAGCTGCCGCCGATGTTCTCTCCGCTCTGGCGGCCAAAAAGCACGTCGTAGCCGCGTGCGTTTATCGCTGGGATGGACAGGTCCTTGCTACCTACACGCGAGGCGCCGCGGCCAAGAATTTTGTTCCTCCGCGCGTTGGACCCGACGGCAGCCGCTTCAGCTTCGACGAAATCGTTCTCTTCCGCAAAATCGCGCTGGATGGAGAGAGAGTCGGAACCATTTTCTTGAAGGCGGAGCTTGCCGATCTCCACGAGCGCCTGTACCGATTTGTTCTGGTGGTTGTGCTGGTGCTCGTCGGGTCCTTGGTCCTGGTCTATTTCCTCGCTTCCAAGTTGCAGCGCACGATCTCGGAGCCGATCCGCGAGCTGGCCTGGACGGCGAAGATGGTTTCTACCTTGAAAGACTATTCGCTGCGCGCGATAAAGAAGACCGAAGATGAGCTGGGTCATCTCGTCGAAGGCTTCAACCAGATGCTGGATCAGATCCAGCAGCAGGATGTAGCCTTGCGGCGCGCCCACGATGGACTCGAGCTGCGGGTCATCGAACGCACGCATGAGCTGGAACAGGAGGTTGCCGAACGCAAGCGCGCCGAGCATGAACTCGCCAAGCAGACCTCCTTCCTGAATACGCTGAACGAGAACAACCCGCTTGGGATTGTCGTCCTGGCTCCCGACGGCCGCGTGCAGATGTGCAACCCGTCCTTCGAGCGCATGTTCGGCTTCCCTGCCGCGGAGATGATCGGCGGCGATCTTGACGGCAGGATCGCCCCACCCAACCTGAGAACGGAAGCACGAACCTTCTCCGAAAAGGTGCAGCGAGGCGCGTCTCTCCATGCCGTTGCCGAACGGCAACGGAGAGACGGCACATTGGTTGACGTCGAAATCCATGGGGTGCCGCTCCTCATGGATGGAAAGCTCGTCGGCCAGTTCGCGCTGTACCAGGACATCACCGAGCGGAGGCGGGCGGAAGAACGACTGAAGGCCCAGCACGCCGTGACCCGCGCGCTGGCCGAGTCGGCCACACTGAGCGAGGCGGTCCCTCGAATCCTGCAAGCGGTATGCGAAGTGGTGGGCTCGGAAATCGGCGCCGTCTGGAGCGTGGACCCGGCGCGGCAGGAACTGTGCAACATCGACGTGTGGTCTCGCCAGGATTCCAACGTATATCACTTTGTGCGCGCCACGCGTGAGCATCGGTTTGCTCGAGGTGTCGGAATCCCGGGCCGGGTCTGGGCCACTGGCGAGCCGGCGTGGATCGAAGATGTTCTGAAAGACACAAATTTCCCACGGCGTTCGGAGGCTTGCGCGGATGATCTCCATGCCGCCTTTGCCTTCCCCATTTTTTTCGGGAATGAAGTGAGCGGGGTGATCGAGTTCTTCAGCCGCAATATGGCCAAGCCCGCGGGAGAGCTGCTTTCGATGATCGCCTCGCTCGGCAGCCAGATTGGTCAATTCCTCGCGAGGAAGCAGGCCGAAGAGGAAATGCAGAAGGCGAAGGAAGCTGCCGAAGCCGCCAACCGCGCCAAGAGCGAGTTCCTGGCCAACATGAGCCACGAGATTCGCACGCCGATGAACGCCATTCTGGGTATGACCGGCCTCGTGCTCGATACCGAACTCAATGCGGAGCAACGGGAGTACCTGGGGATGGCCAAGTCCTCCGCGGATAACCTCCTGCGGGTGATCAACGACATCCTGGACTTTTCCAAGATCGAGGCGGGCAAGTTGGATCTCGACCATGTACCGTTCGATTTGCGCCAGACGCTGGGCGACACGCTGCGCGCGCTCGCCATGCGTGCCCACCGCAAGGAGATCGAGCTCTGCTACCGCGTCCAGCCCGATGTGCCCGACGGCTTGCTGGGTGACCCCGGCCGGTTGCGGCAGATTGTCGTGAACCTGGTGGGAAACGCGATCAAGTTCACCGAGCGGGGCGAGATCGTCGTCCGCGTCGAGATGCTCGAGCGTACGGCGGAAAGGATTCGCTTGCACTTCACTGTGTCGGACACGGGCATTGGCATCTCGCCAGAGCAGGTGCGTCGCATCTTTGAACCCTTCGCGCAGGCGGATGGTTCCATGACGCGCCGGTACGGCGGCACGGGTCTCGGGCTGAGCATCTCCACGCGGCTCGCCGAACTCATGGGGGGACGCTTGTGGGTGGAAAGCGAGATGGGCCGAGGCAGCGCGTTCCAGTTCACTGCGAGCTTTGCATTGGCCGATCAGAAAATGGACCCGGTCGCGCCACTCGATGCGGAATCGCTTCAGAATCTGCCGGTCCTGATCGTGGACGACAACAAAACCAACCGCACTATCCTGGAAGAGATCCTCAAGCACTGGAGCATGTCACCCAGCGCGGTTGAAGGCGGCCAAGCGGGTCTTGCGGCGCTCGAACAAGCGCGCCAGTCGGGGAAGCCGTTCCCGCTCGTACTCCTCGATGGGCACATGCCCGGGTTCGATGGGTTCGAAGTTGCGGAACAAATCCGGCGTGACCCCAGGCTAGCCGGCGCTTCGATCATGATGCTCACGTCCGATCACCAGCTCGGCGATTCAGAGCGTTGCCGTGCGCTGGGCATTTCCGCCTGTCTGACCAAGCCGATCTCGCAATCGGACCTGTTTGACGCCGTCCTGACCGCGCTTGGCAAGCGGCCACAATTGATTCCTGCCGCCGTCCAAACCGCTCCGGAAGACGTGGAGCCGGACCGATGCTCGCTGCGGATCCTTCTGGCAGAAGACAACCTGATGAACCAGACACTGGCGCTGCGTCTTCTGACCAAGCGCGGGCACAACGTGACGGTTACGTCCAACGGCCGCGAGGCGCTGCAGAAGCTGGAGGAATCCGATTTCTACGGATTTGAAGTGGTGTTGATGGATGTACAGATGCCCGAGATGGACGGCCTGGAAGCCACGGCTGCGATCCGCGCGCGTGAAAAGGAGTTTCACGCGCACATTCCCATCGTTGCAATGACGGCGCACGCGCTGAAGGGTGACCGCGAGCGTTGCCTGGCAGCGGGCATGGATGGGTACGTCTCGAAGCCGATTCGAGCGCAGACATTGATGGAAGAGATCGAACGGTGTCTTCCGGCGACTCGTCCCGCGGAGCCCGCCGCAGAACCCTTGGCCCGGCAGGTCCTGGATGCCGCGGCGCTGCTCGAACGCATTGATGGCGACACCGCCTTGCTGGCTGACCTGGCGCGGCTCTTCCGGGAAGAATCTCCCAAGTGGCTGGCGGCGATGCGCGACGCCATTGATCGCGGCGATGCTCCGACGCTCGAACGGGCCGCCCACACCCTGAAGGGCAGTGCAGGCAACTTGGCGGCGCATCGCACCGCCCATGCGGCCCAGCGCCTGGAACATCTAGGCCGTGAGCAAAATCTGGCTCCGGCTCGCGAAGCGCTCGCCCAGCTCGAGGAGGAATGGAAGCGCCTGGATCCGCGGCTGGCGGAGCTCGGTCAAGGGGTGGCGCAGTGAACGTGCTCATCGCCGAAGACGATCCAGTTCTGCAACACATGCTTCGCACTCTCCTGACCCAATGGGGCTATGAGGTGGTCGTGGCCGCGAATGGTGACGCGGCCTGGGAAATTCTGCAGGGCCAGGACGCGCCGCGGCTGGCGCTGCTGGACCGGCTCATGCCCGGCATGGATGGATTGGAAATTTGCCGCGAGGCTCGCAAGAGGAGCGCCCAGGCCTATCGCTACCTCCTGCTGCTTTCTTCGAAGGGCGATCGCGTAGACGTTGTGGACGGCCTCCAGTCGGGCGCAGACGACTACCTGACCAAGCCGTTCCACCCCGACGAGCTTCGTGCGCGCCTGCGCGCCGGAGAGCGCATCCTGATGCTGGAAGACAGGCTCGTGGCTGCGCAGCAGGTTCTGCAGTTCAAGGCGTCGCACGATGCGCTGACCGAATTGCTTAATCGCGGTGCCATTCTGGAGACGCTCCAACGCGAGTTGCAACGTGGGCGCCGGGAGAAGAACCCGCTCGGCGTGCTCCTCCTGGACCTGGACCACTTCAAATCCATCAACGACCGGGAGGGGCACAACGTGGGAGATGAGGTGCTTCGCGAGGCGAGCCGTCGAATGCTTGCTTCGGTCCGCTCTTACGACGCCGTAGGGCGCTATGGGGGCGAAGAGTTTCTGATTCTGCTGCCCGGCTGCAATTCCGCGAATGCGTGCGACCGGGCGGAACAAATCCGCGTCGCTATTGCCGGAAGCCCTATAGAAACATTAGGCGGGCTGATCCGCACCAGCGCCAGCATCGGCGTAGCCTCTACGGTTGATGGCGCGAGTTGGGAAGCCGATGCGCTGATCCATGCGGCCGATGTGGCGCTCTATCGTGCGAAGCGCAATGGGCGCAACCTCGTCGAACTCGCGCTTCCCGTTGAAGGTTCCCCGGAGACGGGGACACCGCGAGACGCGGTGGCGCCGGAAATCGCCGAACGATAGCCCGCAGGATTCCCGCTGCAAGTTGTGTGAACGAGAGGTCAGCCTGCAGAACGCTCGCGCCGCGCAACCGGTTTCTTCTCTGCGCCGGCGGCTTTGCGGTAGAGGGTGATCGTGCCTTCGGCGACGTTGCCGATGAACCGGCCGCCGGAAGTGAACTGCATCACTTTCTTGCCGGCGCGCGCCATCTCCGCCCAGCGCGACTTTGTCTCCGGGTTCTGCTCGATCCCCCGGAGCGGTTCGCCCTCGCATTCGAAATCTACCTGGCGAAGGCGGCGGCGCTGCGTCCGGCGGACCGGATAGCGCCGCCCCCCGAGCTCCACCAGGTTTGCGTTCTCGACCAGCGCCTGGCGCCACACAGCCACCAGGGCCTCTTCGAGCTGCATGCGCGTTAGCGGGCAGCCTTGGCGTGCGCCTGCCGCATCTGTTCGAGGAACTGGCGAATTACATCGTTTGCACCCGGGGCGGTTCTCTCGCGCCAGGCTTCGAAGCGCTGGCTCAACGCCTCCAGTTGTTTCAGCATCAGCGGATTCTTGAAGGCCGTCCGCCATTCGGGCAGCAGGTGCTTCACGCGGTCGTAGACAAGCCACGCCTCGCCGTTGTTTTCGAAGAACAGCTCGTCGTCAATCAACCCGCGGTTCACCAGGCCCGCGCACATCTCCCAGTACGAAGTCAACATGCGGAAATACGTGCTTTCGTCGCTGGTGGGAGGAAATTTCTCACGCAATTCCTGAAGAGAGTTGGCGTAACAGCTCTCGACGAACCACTGGCGCGCCTGGCGCATCTTGGGCTCGCGCCGCAGATCATAGAGCTTCAACATCAGATCGGCTTGCTGGTGCGTTACCTGTCCCATGGTCTTCGTTCCTCCTTTTATTTGTTTTGTAGAGCTTTCGAATCTGATTCCTCGCCGGCGGCGGGCGTTTCAAGGGACCCCGTGCCCACCATTTCCATGCGTTGCACGCCGCCCAAGTGGATGTGGAGTTCATCGAAGCGCGCCTTGACGCGCCGGCGGAGCTCGCGCGCTACGTCGTCGTGCCGGTTTGGCGACGTGCGCACCTGCAGGCGCAGCGTCGTGCCGGAAAGGCTCAGCGACTCCACACCCAGGACGCGCGGCCCCTCGACCAGCGACGGGGACCATGCCGCGTCGGCGCGCAGCTCGGCGCATACCTTTTCCAGCGCCGCGAGCGCCGCGTCGGCAGACTCCTCGGTGGCGATCGTTGCGTCCACAAACGTGAGCGACCAGTCGCGGCTGAGGTTTGTGACCTGGGAGATATCTCCGTTGGAGAAGGTCACCAGGCCGCCCTGCGCGTCGCGCACCACGGTGCGCCGCAACGTCAGGTGTTCCACGCGTCCCGTCGTTTGCCCGATGCGCACCGTATCGCCCACCACGAACTGGTCTTCAAACACGATGAAGAAACCGTTGATCAGATCGCGCACCAGGTGCTGCGCGCCGAAGCCCAACGCCAGGCTGACCAGCCCGCCCAGCGCTGCGATGGGCGTGATGCTGAAGCCGAACTCGGGCAGCGCCAGCAGAACGGCGATGAGCACGATCAGCGCCGTGCCCGCGCTGTAGAGGATCCCGGCCAGCGTGCGCGTCTGTTCTTCGCGGAGCTGCGCCACGCGCGTAGCCGAGGGCGCCGGCTTGATCAGCCATTTCGTGGCAACCCGCAGCAGGCGGTTCAGCAGCAGCGCGAGCAACAGGATGCTGACCAGGCGCATCCCTATGGCGAGCGAGAATCCTGTCCACTTGAAATCGGGAATGGCCATAGAATAAACGGGAACGCGATTATAGCACCGCCGGGGTCAGCCGGCTCGCGCGCAAGCCTCGGCCCGGCCGCGCGGCGGGGATTGGTGAGGGGGTGGCGTCATGAATAGAGACAGGAGATCGTTCTTCGGCTTGTTTGCAGTTGGGTTGGGTGTTGCTTCCTTCGGATGGCGGGGAAGCGCTGCCGCGGCGCCGCAGTCACCGCCACCCAGGTCGCCGTCGGGACCGCGGTTTCCGGATTTTCCTCCTCCGAAGCCCAATACACGCGCGATCCTCAAGGAGAATGAAAAAGAGCTCAAGAAGGAAGTGCAACAATTGTTTGAGCTTGCCGAGGGGCTCAAGAAGGAAGTAGACAAGACGGATTCCACCGAGATTCTCTCCCTGAACGTGGTTCGCACGGCCGGAGAGATCGAGAAGCTCGCCAAGCACATCAAAGGCCTTGCGCTCGGCTAGGCCCGCTCCTTTCGCACCCTTTCGTCCCACCGGGGCGTTGTAACGCCCTGCACCTTCCGCGCGTCTCACACGGCGGTCGTTGTCCGCCTTGCGCCCTGCGAGGCATGCCCGCATTCTTGAGATCAATGCAGGAGGAAGCCGTGAAGCGTCTGCGCGCGTCGTGGAAGGGGACCCTGATGCTCGTCTCGCTGGTCCTGTGCCTGGCTGGTGCGGCATGGGCCAAGCCGATTCACATCCCCCGCCATCCCGACTACCACAACGGGAAGATTGCCTTCAGCTACCTGGGCGACATCTGGGTGGCCACCGAAGACGGGTCCAACCCGCGGCGGCTGACCGTGCACACCGCGCGCGATGTGTATCCGCGCTTCTCGCCCGACGGGAAGTGGATCGCCTTCTCCTCGAATCGCTATGGCAACTACGACGTCTTCGTCATTCCGGCGGACGGCGGCGAGCCGAAGCAGCTCACCTTCCACAGCGCGCCCGACACCGTGGTCGGCTGGACGCGCGACTCGAAGAACGTGGTGTTCGCATCGGCGCGCGGCGTGCTCTACCCGGGGACGCCAAGCCTCTTCACCGTCTCGGTGGATGGTGGGCTCGAACAGCTCATTCCCACCGACCAGGGCGCCTGGGGCAGCTATTCGCCCGACGGCAAGAAGCTCGCGTTCAATCGCCGCGGCTTCACCTGGTGGCGCAAACACTACCGCAGCAGCTCCTCGGCCGACATTTGGGTGCTGGACGTGGCGGGCAAAACCTACCGTAAGCTGCTCGATAACGACCTGACCGACAACGAGAAGCCCATCAACGCCTGGCCGATGTACGGCAACGGCGAGATTTATTTCGTCTCCGACCGCGAGGTGCGCGCCAAGGCGGGTTCGCGCGAGGTGATGCGTTCGACGAACAACATCTGGAAGATCTCCGAAAACGGCGGCGCGCCCGTGCAGGTGACGCATTTCAAGGACGGCTCGCTGTTCTATCCCTCGATGTCCTCGGATGGGAAAGTGATCGTGTTCGAGGAGAACCTGGGGTTCTGGAAGCTCGATGTGGGTTCCGGCAAGACTTCAGAGATCAAGTTCGACATCGCCTCCGACTCCAAGGACAACAACTTCGAGGTGCTGACGATCAACGGAGAGGCCGACAGCTATTCCCTTTCGCCCTCCACGCGCCGCGCGGTGATTTCTGCGCACGGCGAGATCTTCACCATCGCCACCGACCGCGGCGATGTCTCGCGCGTGACGTACAGCTTCTGGCGCGACACGCTGCCCGCTTGGTCCCCCGACGGCAAGTGGGTCGCTTTTGTCAGCGACCAGTCCGGCCGCGACGAAGTCTGGGTGGCCGACACCGAAGGCAAGAATCAGAAGAAGCTCTCTGACGCGGACACGGAAAAGCACAGCATCGGATGGCTGCCGGACTCGAAGTCGCTGGCCTATACGGCGTCCGACCACAAGCTGTACATGGTGAGCGTGGAGACGGGACAAGCGCGCGTGGTGACCACGAACGACTCGAGCAACATCACGGGTGTCTCCATCTCTCCGGACGGGAAGTGGTTTGCGTATTCGAAGGCCGACCACGACCTGCGCAACCACGTGTACATCACTCCGGTGGCCGGCGGCGAGGAACGCCGCCTAGCCGACGACCGCCTGTTCGCCACGTTTGCGCCGCGCTGGACGCCCGACGGGAAGAAACTCATCCTCCTCGGCGGCTACGCGCAGGGCGGCTCCGCGACGCTGCGCGAAAACGTTTCCGCGCTCTACAGCGTGTCGCTCACCAGGGAAGACCGCGACCCCCTGAGCCGCGACATTGACGACGAGGACGCCGCGCGCGCCGCCGAGCGCGCTGCGCTCGAACGCCCGCGTCCGGGCGGCGACGTGCGTCCCGAAGTGAAGATTGATTTCGACGGCCTGGACCGGCGCATCCGCCAGATCACGCGTCTTTCCGACAACATTCTGACCGCGGTTCCGTCGCCCGATAGCCGCAGCTACGCTTTCGTGGCCGCCGGCGACAACGAAGGCCGTCCGGTGTCTATCCTCTACCTGATCCAGGAGAACGGCGAGCAATTGCGCCGCCTGACGCAATCGCAACCGCCAGCGGAGGGCGAAGCGGCACCTCCCCCCGGCGGCGGCGGGCTTGGCGGCGGCATCAGCTCGCTGCAATTCTCGCGCGACGGCCGGACGCTTTATTTCATGGAGACGAACCGCATCTGGTCGGTGAGCACGGTCCCGCCCACGGGCGCGCTCGCGGCCGCTGCGGCGGGCGGTGCCGCAGCCGCAACGGGAACGGCTGAGCCGGCGGCAACGCGGGGCGGCACGGAGGGCACCAGCGGCACCGGCGTGCGGCGCCGCGTAAACTTCACCGCGCGCGTCGAAGTGGACAACAAGGAAGAGCGCAAGGAAGTGTTCGGCGAAGCGTGGCGCATCATGAAGAACCGCTTCTACGACGCGAACATGAACGGCGTGGACTGGGCGCGCATGCGCACGGTCTACGAGCCGCTGCTGGCCGACGTGGGCGATCGGGAGGAGCTGCACAACATCATCCTGCAGATGATCGGCGAGCTCAACGCGTCGCACACGGGCATCACCGGCGGCGGCGAGCCCGAACGCAACCCCATCCAGACGCGCCACCCGGGCTTCGAGCTGGCTGCGGACGCGTCGGGCTACTACAGGGTCTCCTACATCTACAAGGGCGGCCCTGCCGACCGCGACTACGTGAAGGTCCACGTGGGCGACTACATCCTCGAAGTCAACGGTGCGGCGCTCAAGTCCGGCGACAACTACTGGCGCAACTACAGCCTCGCGCCCGGCCGCAAGCTCGAGTTCACCCTGAACTCCAAGCCCTCCCTGGACGGCGCGTGGAGGACGAGGGTCGAGCCGGTCAGCAACACGGCCTACGGCACGCTGCAGTACGAAAAGTGGGTCGAAGAGCGCCGTCAGATGGTCGAGAAGCTCTCGAACGGCGAGATCGGCTACGTGCACATCCGGCAGATGAACGCGGCCTCGCTGCGCAAGTTCGAGCGCGACCTGGCTGACAACCACTTCAAGAAGGCCCTGGTCATCGACCAGCGCTTCAACCCGGGCGGCGGCATTGATCAGGAGCTGCTGGAGATTTTGCAGCAGCACCAGTATCAGTACACGCGCGGGCGCGATTCCACGTACATCACGCGGCCGCAGCGCGCGTTCTTCGGGCCGCTGGTGGTTATGCAGAACGAGCGCTCGTTCAGCGACGCCGAAGTCTTCCCGGACGGCTTCCGCACGCTGAAGCTCGGCAAGACGGTCGGCACGTACACGAACAGCTCGGTCATCGGCACGGGCGCGTACCGGCTGATGGATGGCTCCACGATCCGCACGCCCGGCTCCGGCCTGTGGAATGTCGATGGGCATAACCTCGAAAACTATGGTGTGCCACCCGACGTCTGGGTGGACAATACGCCGGACGATTTCCTGAAGGGGCGCGACGCACAGCTTGAAAAGGCTGTGGAAGTATTGAAAGAAGAGCTGCGCAAGAATCCGCCGCCGAATATCCCCGGCCGTTAGCCGGCGCACGCGTTACCAAGAAAAGGCCCGCGGGAGAGATCCTCTCGCGGGCCTTTTCATTCCCAGGCAACCCCCGAGGCCGCGGGCGGGGCGGGGGATTAGCGCGCTTCTCGCAGCGCCCTCTAGCCGCATGCGTCCATTCGCGCTAAGATGTTGTCACGACGCGCCTGTAGCTCAGTTGGATAGAGCGCTGGTCTCCGGAACCAGAGGTCGGAGGTTCAAATCCTCTCAGGCGCGCCACTTTTACAAATTCACTTTTGCCGAGTGGGGAACAAACGTCGGAGGTTTCCGCCTGCGCCCGCCAAAGTGCATGACGGACTACGGCGGACAGGCAAATCCTCTCAGGCGCGTCCCGATCAAGACCATCGGGATGCAAAAGGCGCGCCACTTCTTGAGGCTTCCACGGCCCGTACCCTCTGCAACTGCTGTTCGATCCCTTATGCGAATGGGGTCAACTGCGGGTCGAGATCCCGAAGGTCTTCACGTCTCATCCGTTTCCAATCGCGGGGGGCCTGCTGGCAGCCGGCGTGCCCGTGAACCGGCCGCGGAGGCCAATCCCTTTGCCGCAAGACTCTCTCTGCCAAGGGTCACACCGCCCTCCACGGGCCACGCCAGACTTTGCTTCTCCCCGGAAGCAGACGCAGGGGACAATTGTGTCAGGTCCGGCGTCCGGTCGGCGCGCGACAACAACTTGGAGTAGGGCCCGAGCATCCGCTCGTATTCTCTGTCGTAAAACTGCGGCAGAGCCTGCGACCGCCCTTCGTGGAAGGCCCGGAAGCCTGAATCCGAGCGCAGCATCTCTAAAAGCCGCCGATAGAGCCGGATGTCTTCACGGATGCTCGCCGTCCGGGCCCAGTGAAGCACCTTCACCTTCCACGACGTGGCGCTGCGCACGCGTTGTTTCAACATGGACGGACTGGAGGAGTGCGCAAGCAGATCGATCAGCTTCTGGTAGTAAGTCACGGGATCGTAGTGCCGCAGGAGGATCACCAGGTAAGGTGCATAGTAGAAACCGAAAGGCATGGTCTTGAGAATGCGGTCGTTGGCAATGTATTCGTCGTGCAGCGGTGTGCCCCCAAAGGGAACGGGGATGTTGACAGTGGGCCACACAAACGGAGTGCGGCTCATGAACTCGCGCGACAGTGCGATCGGTTCATCGCCCTGGTCCGTGTCCAACCCAAAGATTAAGTTACCTTGCAGGTAGGGCACGTACTCATGGAGCAGCCGAAAGCTTTCCACTATCTGACGGACCTTGGCCGTCCCGGTCGTGCGGCTGAGGCCAGATTTGTTAGAGTAGTCTGTCCAGGATTCGATTCCCGGAGCCACGGCGAGGCAGTTGGTTTCCCTCAACCTGTTCACTCGCGTTCCGCGCAGAATGTTCAACGAGCTCTCCATGATGTAGGGCGGGCGCGAATCAGGCGGAATACTTTCCAACACTTCCAGCACTTGGTTGAACTTCACGGCGAAATTGGGGTCGTGGAAGGCCATGAGGGTGCCGGGAACTTTGCGGGCCAAGTACCGCAGGTCGGCGGCGAGGCGATCCAAGGGAAGCAGGCGGTAGGGGTTGTTCCAGTCCACACAAAAGTTGCACTGATAGGGACAGCCCGTACTTGCCAGCATGGGGACAATGGTCATGAAAACTCGCTGTCGGCCCCAGAAGAAGGCCGACGCGCAAATCTCGGGCCAGCGCTCTTCGACCGTGGGCAGGTCCTCGAACGCTTTGGTGCTGGTGATGACGGAGCCGCTGGCATAATGCCCGGCAAGAAGATCTGCGATGAGTTCCTTGTCACACTCATTCACAACCCAATCGAAGAACCGCA
>JBGQHO010000048.1:0-26297 GCA_041497955.1 Terriglobia bacterium
GTACGCCGGCGACCAGATCGCGACCTTTGATCTCCATCGTCTGGATCTCGTTGCCCGGGTAGGCCGAGCCGATGGTGATCTTGATCAGCTCCGCCGTGCGCTCGCCGACCAGCAGGTTGTACTTGCGCTTCAGGTAGTGCATCACGGCTTCGTCCATCTCGTTGCCCGCGATGCGCACCGAGCGCGAATAAACGATGCCGCTCATGGAAATGACCGCGATGTCCGTGGTGCCGCCGCCGATATCCACCACCATGTTGCCCGCGGGCTCTTCAATGGGCAGGCCCGCGCCGATCGCGGCGGCCATGGCCTGCTCCACCAGGTACACCTCGCTCGCGCGAGCGCGGTAGGCGGAGTCCTGCACCGCGCGCTTTTCGACCGGCGTGATCTCGCTGGGCACGCCGATCACGATGCGCGGGTGCACCAACACGCGCCGGTTGTGCGCCTTCTGAATGAAGTAGGTGAGCATCTTCTCGGTGACCTTGAAGTCGGCGATGACGCCGTCCTTCATCGGCTTGATGGCCACCACGTTGCCCGGCGTGCGCCCCAGCATCTCTTTCGCCTCGCGGCCTACGGCGACCACTTCGGCGCTGTTCTTGTTGATGGCGACGATCGAAGGCTCGTTGACGACGATGCCCTTACCCTTCGCATACACCAGCGTGTTCGCCGTGCCCAGGTCAATGGCCAGGTCGGAGGAAAACAGGCTGAAGATCGACCGAAAACTGTATCCGTTCTTTCTCATCGTGCCCCTCAGTTCCAGGTGTTTGCCGGTCGCGGCGGGAGGGCCCCGCTACGGTACCACAATCGGGACGCGTTTGATGGTTGTGCCTCCCCGGCGATTCTGGCCGGTAATCACGATGGTATGGCTGCCGCGCGCGAGCGGCTCCGTGAAGAACCGGAAGCGGCCGTCGCTGCCGATACTCGGCACGGGCTGCCCGTTGACGATCAGCGCGGCGCCGGGCTCGGTGCGCCCGATGATTTCGGCGACGCTGCCGTGGATTTGCGTGCCGTTCACTTCGAGCAGCATCTCCTGCCCCTTGCCCTGAACAGCCAGCGTGAATTTGTACGTCTCGCTGGGCTCGCTCGAACGCTTGTGCGTGTCGATGGCCGTAACGTTCCAGAAGTAGTCGCCGGCGTCGAGCCCGGTGACTTCGGCGCCGGTGGCGCCCGTGTGCCGCTCGGCAAGCACTTTCGCGAACATCGAAGTGTTGCTCACGCGCAACTGATAGCCCGCGGCGCCCGGCACCGGCTTCCATTCAAACCGCACGGACGCGTGCTGTGGGTCCGGCACGATCAGCGGCTGCAGGTTCACGGGCTGCGTCAGATCCGGCGGGGCCAGCACGTTGCTCTTCGTCAACGGCCCGCCGGTAGGAAACGTCACCTTCTCCCACTTGGCGATTTCGACCTTCTGGTCGCCACGCTGTACTTCAGCGCTGCCGGCCGCCACGGTGATTTCGTGTTCGTTGCTCTTCGGATCGCTGCGGACCGCGGCGCGGCTGTTCTGCCGCAGCGAAGCCACCGCATTCTCAAACGAGACTTCGGCTTTTGAATCCGCCGATTCCCACGAGCCGGTGCTCAGGTCCACAGCGCCCGAGCTGATGTGCACGCCGACTCGCGTGGCGCGGTCGCGCGAGACGGAATTTTCCTCGACCGTCACCAGCGTATCCGCCTTTACCGTGTACGTTGTGCCGTCCACAAAGGTGATGCGTGCGGCGCCGTCGGACCCTGTCTGGATCAGGTCGCCCTTGTCCAGCGTGGTGCTGTAGTCGGCGTTCACCCACTGCACCGAGTTCACTTTTTTCACCTGCACCTTGCCGTCCAGATTCACGAGGCGTGCTTGGTTCTGATTGAGCGTTGCGACCCCGCCCGCATTGCCCGCCAGCGCGCTGGAGATGCGGCGGAGCCCCCCCGAATACCACTCGGGGAAAATCAGGTACAGCGTGGCCAACACGATGGAGAGAATCAGGACGATGTAAATCGCCACCGTCTTGTAGGTGATCGTGGTCCAGTAAACATCGACGCGCGAAATCTTCGGCTTGGGGCCCCCGGGATGTCGCTGGTCTGTCATGCGCAAAACCGCTGATTTTGCGGCAATTCTGCAATCTAGCACAGCGACACAGGCCTTTCAACACAGGCCCCAACCCGTGGTTCAATCCGCCAACACTCGGCAGCGGAGGAGGGCGCAATTCCCGTTGAGCCCGGACGCAAGGGTCTTCTATAATTGCGGGTTCGTTCCTTGTTCAAGGAGACCCTGGGAATGTGGAAAGCCCTGCGCAAGAGAGAAACCGGCGTACGCATCCTGTTTGGCTTGATCATCGGTACCCTGGCCATCAGCATGCTCGTATATCTGGTGCCGCAGGGAACTTCCACGGGGCTGGCGCCCGATGCAGTGGCCGAAGTCGGCGGCGCGCAAATCACGGTCGCTGAAGTGCAGCAGCAGTTGCAGCGCATCGAACGCGGCGGCTCCATCCCGGCCATGCTGCGGCCTCTCTACGCGCAGCAGGTGCTCGATGGGCTTGTCTTCCAGCAAATCCTCGAGTACGAGGCCAAGCGGCTGGGAATTCGCGTGACGGAAGAGGAGCTGGCTGAGCGGGTCAGGCTCATCATCCCGGCGGGGCTTGTCGGCGGTGCTTTTGTTGGCCAGGAGCGGTATGCCGCCGAGGTCCAGCAGCGCACTGGCATGGGTGTCGCCGAATTTGAAGAACTGGTGCGGCGCAGCCTACTCGAAGAGAAATTCCGCCGGCTGGTGCTGGCGGGAATCGACGCCACGCCGGAGGATGTCGCGCAGGAGTTCCGCCGTCGCAATGAGAAGGTGAAGCTCGAGTACGTGTTGATCAAGCCGGAAGCGTTGGAAGCCAAGGTCACGATCGGCGATGTGGACCTGGCGGCATACTTCAGCAGGAACAAAGCGCGCTATGTGGTGCCGGAGCGGCGCGTGGTGCGCTATGGGGTGCTCGACTTGAACCAGCTCCGCAGCCGCGTCCAGGTGAACGAAAACGAATTGCGCGCCTTCTACAACGAAAACATCGGCCGCTTCCGCATCCAGAATCGCGTCCACATCCAGCACATCCTGTTCAAGACCATCGGCAAGACCGACGCCGAAGTGGAAGAGACCCGGAAGAAAGCCGACGACGTTCTGAAGAAGGCCAAGAAGGGCGGAAAGCTCGAAGACCTGGCCAAGCAATACTCCGAAGACACGACAAAAGACAAGGGCGGCGATATCGGGTGGATCGTGCAGGGACAAACGGTGCCGGAATTTGAGCGCGTAGCCTTCAGCTTGCCCAAGGGCGCGGTGTCTGATCTCGTGAAGACCCAGTACGGCTTCCACATCATCAAGGTGCTGGAAAAAGAGACCGCGCGGACGCAAAGCCTGGAGGAAGTGCGCGCGCAGATCCTGCCCGTCTTGACCGCGCAGAAGGCCGACCAGCTCGCGAACGACCTCTCCGACAAGGTTGCGGGGGCGGTGCGCAAATCCACACGGGGCTCGCTTGACGACATCGCCAAGCAATTCGGGATGACCATCGGCGAAACGCACCCGGTCTCGGCGACCGACCCGGTCTCGGACCTGGGCAACGCCCCGGAGCTGCGCGACGCCATCTTCCGCCTGCGCGTGAGTGAGCTGAGCCTGCCGGTCCGCACCGAACGCGGCACCGCCGTTCTTTCCGTGAAGCAGATCCTGCCGTCGCATCCCGGGACGCTCGAAGAGGTGCGCGACAGAGTCACCGCCGACTACCGCCGCGAAAAATCAGGCGAACTCGCCCGCACGCGCGCCGAGGAATTGGGCAAGCGCACGCAGGCCGGGGAGAACCTGAGCGCTGCGGCCAAGGCGCTTGGCTTCGAGGTGAAGACGAGCGATTCGGTTCCGCGCACCGGTAACATCCCCGAAGTCGGCCCAGCCCGCCAATTGGCCGGCGCCTTCAACATGAAGGTCGGGCAGGCGGGCGGGCCCGTGCAGGTGGCCACGAATTGGCTGGTTTACCGCGTGAGCGCACGCGAAGAAGCCAAGCCGGAGGACCTCGAGAAGCAGCGGAAGGAGATCACCCAGCAGGTTCTCCAGGAGAAGCGCCAGCTCGCCTACCTGAGCTTCCAGGAGGCCCTGAAGGAGCGGATGGCGCGCAATGGCAAGCTAAAGTACAACCGCGACAACTTGAAGCGCCTTACAAACCCGGCGTAGCCAGTCTGTAAGATACTGAAAATTAGCTAGTTACAGATAGGCCGCTTTCCCATTGCCTTCCCCAGAGGCTTTCGGCTAGGATTGATCTGTCCACAGTAGCTGCCCCGTCGCCAGAGGGGCTGGTAGCCAAGGCGCCTTCCCAGTTCTGAACAACGTACCGTGAGGTGGTCCATGTCCGCCAAGGCGAGTCTCCAGCGCAACGAATACCGCTGCTCCATCGAGACGAACCAGAACGGCAAGTACTGCCTCCGGATCCGCGCCAGTTTTGCGCGGCATTCCTGGGTGCTCTCCGTCTATTTCCTGGCGTCCTCGTTTGACCGCGCGATGAAGAAGCTCGAGGAGTCGCTCCAGTTCCTGCAGCGGCACGAGGAACGGCTGTGGTTCTGGTGTGTGGACCGCACCGACGACCCGAACTTGGCGGAGGAACTGCTCCGAGAGGCGGGCCTGCGGCGCGACCGCCGCGGCGAATTCCCGCGCAAAGCAACCAGCCTTTCGCTGCCGCCGGAGCGCCCGGTGCCTTCCTTCCTGCTGGCGCCGGTGCGGCGCGGCTTGGCCGACGCAGTGGAAACGGTTCGCGCCGTCGCTGCGGGCGACTAAGGTCTGTGCAGGCAGTCGATCACTCCCTCTGCAATCGGCAGGATTTGAAACGGGTGCGGGACGCGGATCGGCGCAGACTGGAACTACTTCTCGCGCAGGATGACTTCGCCCATGCCGATGAGCTGGTCGTTCAGCCAGAGGCGGTATTTGTAGGAAGCTGGCTTCGTCCCCGGGCGCGGCGGGCCGCTGAGCAGGCGCATTCCCGCGGGCGCCTGAAAGACGTTTGAAGAAAACGGGCAGCGGTTCGGATCGAACTCCACCTTGAGCTGCCCGGCGTCCGACACCCACACCACCTGCTCGTCCGCGGAGATGACCATCGCTTCGGGGATCAGGCCGACCAGGACAAGTTTTTCGCGCATCGGTGAATTCCCGGAGCCGAGAAGATAGCACACTGGCCGGCGGAAAACATCGCCGGGCACAGCGCGCGTTCATGGCGTGCCGCGTAGCAGGTCTTGAACTGCCTGGGTAAGCTGGGCCAGCGTAAACGGCTTGCGCAGGATCGGCACGTCCGCCAGGTCCCTCATCTCCTTTTCAGTCGCGTCGGCCAGGTTGCCGGTCATCAAGAGGAAGCGCCGAGCCAGTGCCGGACGCTTCCCCCGCAGCCAGCGCAGGATCTCTACGCCGCTCTTTCCGGGCATCTTCAGGTCGCAGAGAACAAGGTCGAAGTCTTGCTTTTCGAGTGAAGCTTCGGCGAGAGTGGAGTCATTCAGCGCGAACGGCCGGCAACCACGTGCAGCGAGAATGGCTGCGACCATCTCGGTGATCCGAGCCTCGTCGTCAATCACGAGCACGCGCGCGCCGGATGCCTGCTGGCCGCTCCTCTCCAGCGCTGCCTCCCCGGGACGCGCTGGGGCTTTGCCTGCTTCGTCCGTGCCGGCAGCGGCTGGGAGTGAGACTCGCAGCGTCGTACCGAGGCCCTCCGCGCTTACGACCGCAATCGAGCCGCCGTGCTGCTGGACGATTCCGTGCGAGATGCTCAGGCCGAGCCCCGTGCCCTGGCCGGCGCGCTTGGTGGTGAAGAAGGGGTCGAAGATGCGCGGCTTGATCTCCGTCGGTATTCCGGGCCCGTTGTCGCGCACCAGCGCCCAGGCGCAGCCGCCTTCCGAGCCGCAGGCCAGCCAGATGTCCCCGCGCCCGCCCGCGGATTGGATGGCCTGCTCAGCATTGAGCACCAGATTGAAGAAGAGTTGCACGAGTTGGTCGCGATCCCCGTCCACCCACACGGGCGTCGCCGGGCGCTCCCAGCGAAGCTCGATATTGGCGACCGCGAGCTGGTAGCAGCGCAGATCGTCGATCCAGTCGAGAACGTCGCGGAGATCGACCCGCGCGATGCGCTGGGGTGATCGGCGCGCAAAGCTGCTCAGGTTGGCGACGACGTTCTTCAGCCTAATGGATTCATCGCGGATGGTTTCGAGAGGGGCGCGTAGGCGACGGTCGAGCTCCGAGCGCGCCAGGACCATCTCGGCAAAGCCGAGGATGGACGTCAGCGGGTTGTTGATCTCGTGGGCCACGCCGGAGACAAGCTGCCCGAGCGCGGCCAGCTTGGCGGCCTGCAACAGCTCGTTGTGTGCGGTCTCGAGCTCTGCAGTGCGCTGCCGCACCTTTTCTTCGAGCGTGTCGCGCATCTCGCGCAGCCCCGCCGCCATTTCCAGGAAGCCGCGGACAAGCGCCCTGAATTCCACCGTGATTGGCACGCGCGCGACCGGCGCCAGGTTGCCGCGCCGGATTTCCATCTCCATCCGCCGCAGCTCCTCGAGCGGCTGCCAGAGTTCGTCGCGCTGAACCCGCTGCAGTTGCAGGAACCCCAGCCCCGCAAACAGACCCAGACCCGCCAGCAGCAGACCAAGGGTGCGCATGTGCCCCTGGAGATCCGCGGCCGTCCGCTGCAATTCATCGGCGTATTCCTGTACGAGGTCGTCCTGCAAGATTTGAATCTCCGATTCAATCGCCACGGCGTTCCTCATCTGATCGGCGTGACGCTTCTCCTGGGCAGGGGATTGTGGAAAGAGCGACACCAGCTTGATCAGACCTTGCTGGAGGCGCCGGATCGTCTCGAGCGCCCGATGGTCCTCCGGCCGGGTCGCGGCGGCCAGATAACGGTCGCTGGCACTCATCACGTCCTGCGAAGCCATCTGGATTTCAAGCTGCGACGCCGCTCCGGGGTTTGCCTGTGCTTGTTTGGCAGCCTGCATCAGGCGCGTCTGCGCCGCGCGGAGCTCCGCGCAGCGCGATAGAACCGCTTGCAACTCGCGGATTGGCTCATTCAGTTCCCGATGGATGTGCAGATTGATGTATAGCGCGTTGCCCAGGAACCAGATCGCGAGCGTGAGAATGCCCGCGTGCAGGAGCAGAAAGCGGTGCCGGACAGAATGTGGCTTGGGTTTCACTGCGGCTGAACCTTTTGTCCCCCAACCAGTCACACGAGTCGCGGCCAGGAGTTCGCCGCACATCAGCCGCCAAACAGAAATGAGGGGCCGAAACGCAGCAAGGCGGGACACTTTGCCCGCAGATGCCCTTCGTCAAGGGCGCTAGTGTTCCAGGAGGGAACAGGCACGGCGCGTCGGGGCGTGGCGTGGCAGGGTTGGGTCTGCGGCTGGCCGGTGGCTCTTGGGCAATGAAGTGAAAACATTTGCCGACTTTTGATTGACCGCGGACGCGCTGCCACGTACACTGAGGATCCTCTTGGCAGGGCGCCCTCCCGGCTGGCTCCTCAGCGCTCGCGGAGAGTTGGAAGTTCGCAGCCAATCTGCGAGTGAAGGAGACTGGCTGGATGGCCACAAGTGAATTAGTTCTGCGTGATACCCGGCGAATCTCGCTGTTGCGTTCCTTCCCGTTTTTTCTGGTTCACCTGGCCTGCCTGGGCGTGTTCTTCGTGCACTTTCGTTGGAGCTACGTGTTCGTTTGCCTGGCGCTGCATCTGGGCCGCATGTTCTTTGTGACCGCGGGCTACCACCGCTACTTCTCGCACCGCTCGTTCAAGACCGGCCGCGTCTTTCAGTTCCTGCTCGCGTTCATGGCCACGACTTCCACGCAAAAGGGAGTCCTGTGGTGGGCGGCCAACCATCGGCACCACCACCGCTTTTCCGATACCGGTGAGGATTTGCATTCACCGCTCCAGAGCGGGTTCTGGTGGTCGCACGTGGGCTGGATCCTGAGCGATCGCTACAACGACACCCAGGTCGACCTGATTCGCGACTTCCACAAGTTCCCCGAGCTGCGCTGGCTGAACCGGTACCACCTGGTGCCGCCGGTTGCGCTGGCCGTGGCGCTGTTTGCTGCGGGCGGGTGGGGAATGCTTGTCTGGGGATTCTGTGTGAGCACAGTGCTGCTCTGGCACACCTCGTTCACGGTGAATTCGCTCGCTCACCTGTTTGGCCGCAGGCGCTACGCCACTGCCGACACCAGCCGCAATAATTTCCTGCTGGCCCTTCTGACCATGGGAGAGGGCTGGCACAACAACCACCATCACTACATGGCGTCGGCCCGCCAAGGATTCTTCTGGTGGGAAGTGGACGTCACCTACTACGTACTGCGAGTGCTCGCGTGGTTCCGGATTGTGTGGGACCTTCGCCAGCCGCCGCAGCACGTCCTCGAAGCGACCGCCGCGCAGTCCTAAAGACTGTTAGCTCCACAAATCATGTAAGACCCGCCGGCTTAAGGGCAGCCACAGGTGCGGCCGTGCGAGGGTTCATGTAAGCGGCGCGCTTTAGCGCGGCGGGGTTTGGGGCTCGTATTAGGAGAGCTTTTCCACCGCGGCGACGATGTGGCGCGCAGAGATGCCGAAGGCGTCAAGCAGCTCGTCGGGCTTGCCCGAGTGCGGCACGCCGGAGACGGCCAACCGGCGCGCGGCCGTCAGGGCGATGCCCTGCGTCGCGAGCGCCGCCAGCACCGCCTCTCCCAGGCCGCCCTCAGCGTAGTGGTCTTCCACAGTAATCAAGCGGCCGCCCGTCGCGCGCACGTGCTCGCCCAGCGCCGCCGCATCAATCGGCTTCACGCAATACAGATCAATCACGCGGATCGAGGTGCCGCGCGATTTGAGCTGCTCGTGCGCCTTCAGCGCTTCGTGGAGCGTCACGCCGGCGCCGATGACGGTGACGCGGTCGTTCGCGCTCTGGCGCGGCACTTTGAAGCCGGGCACAGGGAAGCTCTCCTCGTTGGGATAAATCACCGGTGTCTTGGGCCGGCTGGTGCGGATGTAGCAGATGCCGCCCCGGCGCGCAGCCTGCTCCGTCAGCCGCTCCGCAGCCACCGCATCGGAAGGATAGAAAACCGTCGCGGTAGGAATCGCGCGGAACAGCGCCAGGTCTTCGAGCCCCATCTGCGAGGGCCCGTCTTCGCCGATGGAAACGCCGCAGTGCGAGCCGCACAGGTTCACGTTGCTGCGGCTGATCGCGGCCATGCGGACCTGGTCGTAGGCGCGCGAGAAGAAGCAGGCAAACGTCGCGATAAACGGCACCATGCCCTGCGCCGCCAAGCCCACGCCCACGCTCACGATGTTTTGCTCCGCGATGTAGCCCTGGAAGAGCCGGTCGCTGAACGCCTTCTCGAACGTCTCGGCAAACGTAGAGTTCTTCACGTCGCCGTCGAGCGCCACCACCTTGGGCGTAACCTCGCCGAGCTTGCGCAGCGCGACGCCGTAGGCCTCGCGCGTGGCCACCGCCTGGCCGAGCTTGTACTCCGGCGCAGCGGGCGCAGGAAATTCAGGCGGCGCGGGCAGGAACTTCCGCGCGTAGGAGCGGCCATCGTCCGCCGGAATCTCCGGCGCGGGGCCGATTTCGGCCAGCGCGCGCTGAAGCTCCTCTTTCGACAGCGCTTTGCCGTGCCAGCCGTCTTTGTCGGCAAGGAAGCTGATGCCGTGGCCCTTTTCGGTGCGCGCGATGATGGCTTGCGGGCAGCCGGTGGTCGCGGCGGCGCGATCGAGTGCTGCAAGCACGGCGGCGAGGTCATGGCCGTCTACGACCTGCGCCACCCAGCCCTGCGCTTCGAATTTTTGGCGGTAGACATCCGTATCGTGGCGATACATGGTGCGCTCACTCTGGCCGAGCGCGTTCACGTCCACAATCGCCGTCAGATTGTCCAGCACGTAGTGCGCAGAAAACGCCGCCGCTTCCCAGACGCTGCCTTCGGCCATTTCGCCGTCGCCATGCAGCACATAGATGCGCGCGCTCGAGCCCTGCATCCTTGCGCCGAGAGCAAGCCCCGCGCCGACGGAAAGCCCCTGCCCGAGCGAACCGGTGGCCGCGTCCACGCCGGGCACGTGCGGTGTCGGGTGACCCTCGAGCTCGCTCGAAAACTGCCGCAGCGTCATCAGCCGGGAAATGGGGAAGACGCCGGCCTCGGCCAGCGCTGCGTACAGAATCGGCGCCGCGTGGCCTTTGGACAGCACGAAGCGGTCGCTCGTGACGGCGTGGAGGCTGGTGGGGTCGATCTTCATGGCGTGGAAAAACGTCGCCGCCATCAACTCCGCTGCCGAAAGGCACGAAGTCGGGTGGCCCGAGCCCGCCGCCGTCGTCATGCGCATGGAATGGATGCGCAGCAGGCGCGCCTTTTCGCGCAGCTTCTCGAGTTCGGCAGTTGTGGGTGCACCCTTTGGGGTAGCGGTCATGATGGCTCCTGACTGCGACGGTGAGAGCCCCGATTGTACTGAACCCGCGGCATTCCTGTTAAGCGGCGATTTGGCAAGATTCATGGCTGCTCCGGGGCGCAGCCCGCCGCTCGGGCCAGAGCCATTTTGGCCGTTGCGTGCGGAGCCCGAATGGGCGAAACTAGAAATCCGCGCCAGGGGCCCTGGGGGCTTGCGGCGCACGACCGGCCGCAACTGTCCTGGACGGCGGCCCCACATCCCGCATGAAGACCGAGGTACTGCTATGACTGAATTCGTCGGTGAGCTTCTCCCGCCAGCGCGTTTGATGATGACTCCCGGCCCGTCGTCGGTGGACCCGCGCGTCTATCGCGCGATGACGGCGACGCTCGTCGGTCACCTGGACCCATGGTTCATCGGCATGATGGGTGACGTCCAGGTGCTGCTGCGGCAGGCGTTCCGCACGGAAAATCGCACGACGTTCCCCATCTCCGCCTCCGGCTCGGGCGGCATTGAAGCGTCGGTGGTCAACCCGCTCGAAGAAGGCGACGAGGCCATCATCTGCGTTAACGGCACTTTCTCCGAGCGCATGGCCATCATCGCCGAGCGCACCGCTGCAAAGGTAACCCGCGTCGAGGCGCCCTATGGCAAGCCGGTGGATCCCGAGGACGTTCGCCGCGCGGGCAAGGGCCGCAAGATCAAGCTGGTCGGACTGGCGCATGGCGAGACGTCCACCAGCGTGATGCACAACCTCGATCCTTTCCGCAAGGTCGCCGACGAGCTCGGCGCGCTGCTGGTTGTGGACGCGGTCGCCACGCTCGCCGGCGTGCCGCTCGATGTCGACCGCCAGCGCATCGACATCTGCTTCAGCGGCTCGCAGAAGGCCATCAGCGCGCCGCCGGGCATGGCGCCGATCACGGTGAACAGCCGCGTCGAGGACGTTTTGCGCGCGCGCAAGACGAAGGTGCAGAGCTGGTACTTCGATTTGACCACGACGATGAATTACTGGGGCAAGGAGCGTACCTACCACCACACCCCGCCGATCTCCCTGATCTACGCGCTGCGCGAGGCGCTGCGCATTGTGCTCGAGGAAGGACTCGAAGCGCGCTGGGAGCGCCACCGGCAGAACCAGCAGGCGCTGGCCACCGGCCTCGAAGCCATGGGACTCGATCTTTTCGTCACGAACCCTGTCGACCGGCTCACTACCGTCACCGGCGTGTGCGTGCCCGATGGCGTGAACGACGCAAAGCTGCGGCAGCAATTGCTCGACGAGTTCAATATCGAAATCGCCGGCGGGTTCGGGCCGCTCAAGGGCAAGCTGTGGCGCGTCGGCCTGATGGGCCACGTGGCGCGGAAGGGCAACGTGCTGCTGTTCCTCGCCGCGCTCGAAAAGGCGCTGCTCGACCAGGGCTTCCAGGCCCCGGCGGGCGCCGGCGTGGGCGCGGCGGTGCGGTCGTATGTCGGCGCAGAAGTCGTGGCTGTCGGCGGCCGCAAGTAGTTCCAAGAGGAAACGCGGAAGAATGGCTCAGGCTGCAATCCCCAACCTGGGCGCGATGAGCGATTTTGTCGCCCCATTCGACGTCGCTTCGCGCCTGACCGATCAGACCTACCAGTGCCGCTTCTCGCACATGTGGAACGGCATCGCCACGCGCCACAGCGACACCGTGGACTGCAAATTCTTCGTTAACGGCCGCGGCGTCGTAGTCGGCCTGGCGCATCCGGCGTTTGTGGAGTTCAGGGAGCGCGCAGGCCGCGACCTCACCGACCGCGAGTCCAGCTTTCTTGCCGCCGAGTATCTTCGCGAGCGCCTCGAGCAGGAAGACGAGCACCCGCTCCACGACGTCCCCGTCGCCGAAGTCCTCCGCCTGATCGAGCAGCTGGCCACCCGCCAGGCTTAGCCTCACGCATCGGAGAGGGATTCATCGAAGCCCGAGGCTGGGCCTTCCAGCTCGTCCGCTTCAAGGATTGCGCCGCAATCCTCGCACTCGAGGTACTCCGCGTCCTGATCTTTCGCGATGAGCCGCCGGCGGGGATGCTTGCAGGTAGGATCAGCCATGGCGTTCCGCCTTGCTGGGTGGCGCGATTATAGCACCGCTCCAGCGGAGCGGAAGATCAGTCAAGCGCTTCGGTGTGGAAGGCGGCGAGGCTCGGATGATGCAGGCCGTCGCGGCGGATGAAGTAGATCACCAGGAACATGCACAACGCGCCGGCCACCAGCACGCCGACGGCGACTTGCAGCCCGATCAGCAGCGTCGAGACGTCGTCAATCTTGCCCACCACGAGCGGCCCAAACATGCCGCCGAGCAACTGCGTCACGAACATGTAGACGCCCACCGAGCGCGCGTGCGCGCGCCGCGGCATCAGGTCATGGATCACGGCCGTGACCGGCCCGTGGTACCAGGCCATGAAAAACGCGCCGATGAAGAGCGCCACCCCCACCTGGCTTTTCTCCTCAGTCCAAAGCGCCCACAGCAGGAACGGCGCGGCCGTGAGGAAGGCGCACGCCACCGTCAGGATGCGCCCGTAGTGGTAGCGTTTCTGGAGCCAGTCGGCCACGTAGCCGCCGGTCAGCACGCCGAGCAGAGACGCCAGCAGCACGGTGATACCCAGCGAGATGCCGGCCTCTTTCGGCGTGAAGCCCTTCCATTCCTTGATGAAGTCGTTGCCCCAGAAGATGAGCGCCACGCTTGTGAAGGTAATCAGCACGCCGCTCGCAATCAGCGCGCCGTATGCCGGAACGCGGAGCAATTGCCCGATGGGTACGATTTCCGAGCTCGGTCCCCGCGACGGCTCCTTCAATTTGAAGACGAAGAACGCGAGCAGCAATCCCGGCCCGCCGACCAGAAAGAACGCCGGGCGCCAGCCGAATTTCTCGCCGAGCATTTCGCCGAGTGCCAATCCCGCCGTTGCGCCCGCCAGCATCCCCGCGGCAAACACCGCCTGCGCCCGCGCACGCGTCGCTTCGGGAAATGCGCCGGAAATCATGGATTGCGCGGCGGGAGCGTAGACCGCTTCACCAGTGCCCACCAGCGCGCGGGCCACCAGCAGCATGGCGAATGTGCTCGCCATGCCCGTGAGGAATGTCGCCAGGCTCCAGAAGATGATCCCGGCAGCAATCAGCCGCGCGCGGTTCACGCGGTCGGCCATCAGGCCGAAGGGAATCGAGCCCGTGGCCAAGACGATCTGCAGCACGACCTGCAGCCAGGAGAGCTGCACGCTCGTCAGGTTGAAGTGATCGCGCAACTGGCCGACCAGCGGCGGCACGACCAGCCGGTCGGCAAAATTGACGAAGTTGACCAGCGCGAGAATCGCGAGCAGGCGCACCTGATAGGCGGTGAGAGAACGCGAATTGTTTTGCATCGGCCTGGCTCGAGCGCCTCTGCTGGCTGAAGATTGAACGACCGAGCATTATATACCGAGGTGTGTCCGCCTCCGGCCGCCGCGTGCCCGTTGTGCGAGAGAAACACATTCGATGTGCTGGCATCTGTGCGCTTCCCTGAGCCTGTGCTAGAGTAGGCCGCCCGGAAGGGACTTATGTCCACGAAACCGGCTGCCGCGAAATCCGCCCCTGCTCCGAAAGAACTTCCCCCCGAGAAGCTGCGCTGGCACTGCGAGCTTTCGCGCATTCCGTTTGCGAGCACCGCGGAGGCCGAGCCGCTCGAAGGAGTAATCGGGCAGGACCGCGCCATCCGCGCGCTGAAGATGGGCGTGGAGCTGGCCGCGCCCGGATACAACGTGTTCGTCTGTGGTCTCGCTGGCACCAGCCGCGGCGGTACGATCGTGCGCATGATCGAAGAGTTTCAGCCCGCTCCCAAATCGTCGTCCGACCGCTGCTACGTCCACAATTTCAAGAGCCCGGACCGCCCGCGCCTCCTGACGCTGACGCGCGGCCAGGCCACGGCCTTCAAGAAAGACATGCAGTCGGGAATCGAGTTCCTGCGCCGGCGCATTCCGCAGGTGTTCGAAGGCGAGCCGTTCCAGCGGCAGAAGGGCCGCATCGTGGACCGCTTCACCGTGCGCGAAAAGGAGCTGATGGACGACTTCACGCGGCGCATTGCGCGCGACCAGTTCGCGCTGGGCCACATGCAGGTCGGCGCCGTCGCGCTGCCGGAGATTTTCCCCGTACTCGAAGGCCAGATGGTGCCCATCGAGGAGATTCCCAAGCTCGTGAACGAAGGCAAGCTCGAGACCGTCGTCGCCGAAGACCTCGAGCGGAAGTACGAGCAGTTCCGCCAGGAGTTCACCGTCGTTTACCGGAAGACGCTGACGCTCTCGCGCGAGCTGGCCAGTGAGTTGAGCTACCTGGAGCAGGAAGCGGCGTCGGTGCTGGTAGACGGCGTGATTGAAGAATTGAAAGAGAAATATCCGGGCCCCGCCCTGACCGAGTACCTCGAGGAAGTGCGGCACCACGTCCTCGACGACCTCGACCCCTTCAAGGAGCGCGAAGGAGAGGAAGAGCAGCAGTCTTCGCCCGAAAGCGCGCTGCGCATGGCGCCGCCGGAGCGCGACCCCTTCCGCGTGTACAGCATCAACGTGTTGCTCGCGCACAACGAGCAGGACGCCTCGCCGGTGATTTTTGAGACGACGCCGACCTACACGAACCTGTTCGGCACGATCCAGCGCAGCTACGACACGCGCGGCACGTGGAACTCGGACTTCCTGGACCTGCGCGCGGGCTCGCTGCTCCGCGCCGACGGCGGCTTCCTGATCATGTACGCGTTCGATGCGCTCACCGAGCCTGGCGTGTGGCGCACGCTGAAGCGCACGCTGAACCACGGCCGGCTCGAAATCCAGCCCGTCGAGATGTTTTTCCCCTTCGGCTCTTCGGCGCTGAAGCCCGAACCGATCGAGATCAACGTGAAGATTATCCTGATCGGCGATCGCGACATGTACGAGCTGCTCTACGAGTACGAGGAAGACTTCAAGAAAATCTTCAAGGTGCGCGCCGAGTTCGACGAAGAAATGCCCATGAGCGACGAGGTCATCCTGCAGTACGGCGGGCGCCTGCGCAAGCTTTGCGAAGACGAAGGCCTGTGCCCGTTCGACCGCTCCGCCGTGGCCGCGATGATCGAATACGGCGTGCGCAAGGCCGGCCGCCGCAGCAAGGTCACCGCGCGCTTCACCGATCTGGCGGACCTGGCGCGCGAGGCCTGCTATGCGGCAGGTGAGAAAGGCGAATCACCGGTCACCTCCGCGCACGTGCGCAACGCCATCGAAGCCAAGATCGAGCGCCATAACCTGATCGAGACGAAGATCCGCGAGATGATCGAAGAAGGTACGCTCCTGATTGATACCGCGGGCGCGCGCGCGGGCCAGGTGAACGGCCTGAGCGTGCTCGAAATCGGCGGCTACGCCTTCGGCAAGCCCGTGCGCATCACGGCGTCGGCCGCGCTCGGCCGGGCGGGCCTGATCAACGTCGAGCGCGAGGCCAACCTCAGCGGCCGCCTGCACGACAAGGGCATGCAGATCATCGCCGGTTACCTGCGCGCGAAGTTTGCGCAGGATAAGCCGCTCTCGCTCGCCGCGAGCATCTGCTTCGAGCAGTCCTACTCCGGCGTGGACGGCGATAGCGCAAGCTCCACGGAGGTGTACGCACTACTCTCGGCGCTCTCCGGCCTGCCCATCCGCCAGGACATCGCCGTCACCGGCTCGGTGAACCAGCAGGGCGATATCCAGCCCATCGGCGGCGTGAATCAGAAAATCGAAGGCTTCTACGATGTTTGCCGCGTGAAGGGGCTGACGGGGCAGCAGGGCGTCATCATCCCCATCGAGAACATCGAAGACCTGATGCTCCGCGACGATGTCGTCGAAGCCGTCGCCGCCGGGAAGTTCCACATCCTGCCCGTCGCCTCTGTGGACGAAGGCATTGAGATCCTCACCGGCGTGAGAGCCGGCGACTCTGACGGGAAGTTCGAGCCCGGCACCGTGTTCGCGCTCGTGGACCAGCGCCTCCGCGAAATGGCCAAGACCCTCAAGTCCTACGAAGGCTAGCGTCTTCCTTGTGTTTCTCTGTGTTCTCTGCGTGTTTGCGGTGAGTTCTCTTTATTGAGGAGCGGGGGAGAAGTAGCCGCTGCGCGCACGAATGTTGTAGCGCGGCTTGCCGTTCTTGTCGGCGAGCGGCTGGCCGCGTGTATCTACGAGCTGCACTTTGATCTTGTGCATGCGGCCGTCGCGCGCGGCTGGCGCGAAGCCCAGGCTGTAGGTGTTGCGGAGCAGGGAAGCGATCTGCCGGTAGATGGCGGGGAACTCGTTCGCGTCGCGCGGGAAGTACGCGCGGCCGCCGGTTTCTTCGGCGATGGTTTCGAGCGCGCGGTCGGCGCGCTGGGAGCTCAAGCTGCTGGTGTCTGCGCCCGAGTCCCCTTGCTTGGCTTGCTTCTTCGCTTGTCGCTTTGATGGTTTTCCAGCCGAGCGCAATTCGCCCCCGAGAGCGACCGCCAGAACCATGACATCGCTCGCGCGGAGCTTTGCCAGCAGGCCTTCCCAATTGCCGGATGCCGAGCTGTCGAGTCCCGTCGTCAGAAGCACCACAGCCTTCTTGCCTGGAACCGGCGCGAGCCAGTCGAGCGCTGTCGCGAGGCTCGTGTAGAAGTTCAGTTCGGCCATGCCCAGGCCATACTGCAAGTGGTCAAGCGCCCGCGCCAGCGCCACCTTGTTGTCGGTGAGGTTCAGCGCGAGGTGCGCGGACTCGTTGTAGGTGCGGAGCGCGACGCGATCGTTCGCCGCGAGTCCTTTGAGCAGCGCGTCGGCGGCGGCCAGGTGCTGCTTGTGGAGCAGATACACCGCGGGCCCCGTCTCGACGAGCACCAGCACCTGTGCGGGTTCTTCCACGGCCGCGAAATTCGTGATCTTCTGCTCGACGCCGTCGTCCAGGATGCGGAAATTCTCGCGCTTGAGGCCGGCGACGAAGTTGCCGCGCGCATCGCTGACGGTCGCGTCCACATTGACCAACTCCACGCCGACGCGGATGCGCGGTGCCTGTTCCTGCTTTGCTGGCGGCTCCTGCGCGCCGCATGCGGGCGCCAGCAACGTGCAGGAGAGCAGCGCCGCCCAGGTAGTCAGCAGACGCATTTTTATGCCTTGCGCGCAGAATAGACTTCACTCGAAGAAAAACAAAGGCCCTGCCGGATCGTCGCTGCGCTTCGATTAGTGTGCGCGGGACGCGACAGGGCCTGGAACTCTTTGCTGCGGCGTCTTATTGCGTGGGCTTCGGGGCGCCCAATTCCTTCGGCGTCGAGAGGTAGCCCACCGCCTTGTCCTTGCTCACTTCGAACACGACGATTTCGTACGGCGCCCGCGCGCCCTTGACGTAGAACTGCACGGGCTCATTCACCGTCTTGTCCTTCTTCTCGATGGACTTGTCGTCGGCATAGACGGTCATCGTGTAGCGGTACTTCTTCGTGTCCGTCTTATCGAGCTTCGCCTGGATGGGCCCGACGCGCTGCGGCACTTTCGACTTGGTGATCGTGAACTCGAAGATGTTGCGCTCGCCGCGGCGCTTCAGCTCTTCGACTTCCTCGCGGTTCCGCGCGATCAGCCCGCTCTGCACGCCGAGGTCGCCGACTGTGCGCTCGAGCCGGCCTTTCGTGGATTCGAGATCTTTCTTCGTGCTCTCGATGTCCGTCTTCGCCCCGCCCAACTCGGTAGATACCTGTCCGATCTTCGCTTCGCTTTCGGACTTCACCTGGCCGATTTGCTGCGTGAGCTGCTCGGAGCTGGTCTTCTGCTCTTTGCGGATGCTCTGCGCCATGCTCCGCGCGCGCGCGAGCTCTTCCTGCGTCAGGCCGAGCTTCTGCGAAGTGACGTCCAGTTGACCCTTGATGTCCGCCAGGCGCGAATTCGTTTGGTCCATCTGCGCCGTCAGCAGCGCAGACTTCTCGTTGGCTTTCGCCAGGTCCGCCTCGAGCTTCGTGCGCGCGCTGTAGCCGGCGAACACGACAAAGCCCAGGAGCGCGAACACCAGGACAAACACCACCAGGATCCAGCGCGGCGTGGACGCGGCCTCGTAGGAATGGGACTCTTGCGGCTCGGGGCCTGCGGGGGACATGCTCATCAGTTCCTCCTTGGGAACGGCTGCGCGAGTTACTTCTCGCCGCCTTGGATTATCGCTGAGCCTCCGCGGGTTGTCTACGACCGCGGGCGGCGCGCTCGGCCCGGCCGCGGCCAGCGCGCTTCCACGGTGGTCGTCAACCCGCCCCGCGGCGTGAACTCGCCGCGCACCACGCACCAATCGGGCCGTGTGGCCTCGACGATGTCGCGCAGGATGCGGTTCACGGCGTTCTCATAGAAGATGCCCAGATTGCGGTACGCCAGCAGGTACATCTTCAGCGCTTTCAATTCCAGGCAGAGTTTCCGCGGCTGGTATTTGATCGTGATCTTGCCGTAGTCCGGCAGGCCCGTCTTCGGGCACACCGAAGTGTACTCGGGAAACTCGGTGGTGATCTCGTAGCCGGGAAACTGGTTCGGCCAGGTTTCAAGCTTCGGCAGCCTGGCGCGAACTCCGGCGCGGGCGTGCCCGGCAGTGTAATCGGCCATCGGTTCGCTCCGCCGGTATTCTACACGGTTGGGCGCGCGGGGCGAACGGCGCACGCTCGCAAGGGTTGCTTTCTAAAGGAGCACTACCGTATGATTCTGGCCAACATTTTTTCTTGGGGTGCGGAGTGATTTGTCCCTCCTGCCATAGCGACCATTGCCGGCGTTCACACCGCCAAGGTTTCCGGGAACACCTGCTCCTTTTGACGGGCCCGCGCCCATGGCGCTGCGGTATCTGTAGGAAGCGCTTCTTTGGCTGGAGTGTGCCGGTCAATTACGGGGGTTATGCGCACTGCAAGATGTGCGGCAGCTTGGACTTGCAGCGCATCTCCCGCGAACACGTGGACACAGGCCATTTCCGCCTGCTGTGGCGGCTGCTGCAGATTCCCGCGTACCGCTGCCCTCCGTGCCGTCACAAGTTCTTTTCGCTGTTGCTCTACCGCCGCATTGTCGTGGAGCACTATGAAACGTTCGGCAGCGGGACACAGCCCACGTCGCATTGAACCAACCGTTGGATCCACGACGCGCAGAAGCTTGACGGATTCTGCTCGCGCACGATATAAGAGTGTCATCCCTTGTGCGCATTCTTTGTGCCGGCATTTCGGCCCACCGGGCGCGCTCATGTTCGGCGGTATCGTCTAGGGGCTAGGACGCCAGATTCTCAATCTGGAAACCCGGGTTCGATTCCCGGTACCGCTACCAGCTTTCTTCAGACAGCCCTTCATCGCGCCAGGAAGCGGCGAATCCCCCGCAGCACGCGCGAGAACATGGCGGAGGTGAGCCGGCCGGTTTGCGTGTTCTGCTGGCTCGGGTGGTAGGAAGCGAACAGGCGTGCGCCGCCGGGAATCGCGTAGCTTGCGCCGTGCGCGAAGCTGAATACCGCGCGGCTGCGGATGACGCCGCGCTCTTGGAGGATCTTCAGGTAGGCATCAAACGCAATGCGGCCGAGCGCCAGCACTCCGCGCGGGCGCAGCAGGTCGAGTTCGGTCTCGAGATACGCGCGGCAATTCGTGACCTCCGATGGCAGAGGCTTGTTCGCGGGCGGGGCGCAGCGAACCGTCGCGCTGATGTACGCATTGCGCAGCGCAAGGCCATCGTCGCGATGCGTGGACGTCGGCTGGTTGGCAAGGCCCGCGCGGTAGAGCTCGCGGTAGAGGAATTCTCCGGAGCGATCGCCGGTGAACACGCGGCCCGTGCGGTTCGCGCCGTGCGCTGCGGGCGCCAGACCAAGAATCAACAGTTCCGCCCGCGCGTCACCGAAGCCCGGCACGGGCCGGCCCCAGTAGGTCCAATCGCGATAGGCGCGGCGCTTCTTGCGCGCCACCTGCTCTCGATAGCGCACCAGCCGCGGGCACTTGCGGCAGCCGACGATGCGCTCATTCAGGATCGCGAGCTGGTTCTTCGCGTTCTTCATGGCAGCTTTGAAGCCGGCATGCGGTGGAGTATGCCACGAGCTCGCGCTTCCACACAGCCGCCGGACTTGCGCGCGGCGCATTTTCCGCTAGCATAGACCCTCGTTGCCGGGAGCTTTGGTGAGCCCGGAAGAAACCTTGGCTTCCACGAGCGAAAAGATCCTCATCGTCAGTGACGACGCGGCCGCGCGCCAGCGCCTTGCGGAATTGCTCGCTTCGGCTGGATACGAGATTTCTGCCGCCGGAGCGGCCGAAGGGCTGCCCGGCGTTCGCACACAGGCGGCGGACCTTGCGCTGCTCGATGCGCGCTCTCCCGGCATTGATCTCGACCCCTGGATTTCCGAGCTGAAGGGTTCCGCCGCGACTTCCGCCACGCGTGTTGTTGTTCTGGCTGCGGGCGCCGCTGCCGAGCGCGCCCGCCACCTCGACCTCGGCGCAGACGACGTGCTCCCGGCTGGCTACGAGCCAGCCGAACTGCTCGCGCGCGTGCGCGTGCAGTTGCGCGCCAAGCGCGTGCTCGACGAGCTGCGCGACAAGACGCGACTTGCCGAAGAGGGCCAGGAGATCGCGCACACCGCGTTCCAGGCGCTCGCCGTCACCGAGAAAATGACGCGCGACGCCTTTTCTCTCGACCGCATGTTGAAGATCGGCGTCACCGCCGTCCTGCTGATCGCGGTGGTGATGGCCGGGATTTTCTTCCTCTACTCTCGCCGCGCCGAAAAGGAGACGCGGCGCGCCTACGCCGCGATCATGCAGCTCGAGCGCGGCGTGATGCGGCAGGAAGACCTGGTGGCGCGCTCGCGCAAGATGCGCGCGGAGATGCAGCAGTCGGAAGCCGTTGCGACGGACGCGCAGAAGCAGCAACTCGAGAAGCAGTCCGAAGAGCTCCGCACGAAGATGGCCGGCGGGGGCGGCGGCGATGTGGCCAAGCTGCGCCAGCAGCTCGTAGAGACGAACGTGCGGCTCAAGCGCGTCGAGGAAGAAGGCCGCGTCGCCCAGGACATTGTCCGCTCTTACGTCTCGAGCATCTGCCTGCTGCACGTGGTCGTCGCGTTCCGCGACAAGCAGAGCGGCCAGCGCCTGCGCTATGCCGGCATTAACCCGCAGGGCGAGCCGCTCCAGGACAGCGAAGGAAAGCCCATCTTTACGCTGGAGGGCCGCGGCCCGGACGTGCGCGCCGATTTCTTCGGCACGGGCTTCCTTGCCACGCCTGAGGGAACCATCCTCACGAATCATCACGTGGTCGAGCCCTGGTGGGAGAACGACGAGCTGAACCAGGCGTCGCAGCAGGGGCTCGAAGCGGTGATTTCCGAAATTACCGCGTATTTCCCCAACGCGTCGCGCGGCTACCGCGTGGAGATCCAGAAGATTTCTTCGGAAGCCGACCTCGCCGCCGTGCGCGGCGACCTGGGCGATCTGAAGCTGCCGCCGCTCGCGCTCGATGCCGGCAAGGACGCCGCCGTCAGCGGCCAGCCTCTGGTTTCGATCGGCTACGCCACCGGCCTGGCCGCGATCCTGGCGCGCGCCGGGGAAGATACTGTTCAGCAGATCGTCGCCGCCACGGCCGGCAATCCCAAGCAGGTGATGGCGGAGCTGGCGCGACGCAACCTGATCCGGCCGCTCACCACGCAGGGCCATATCGGTGACGTGCTGAAAGACAAGATCGTCTACGACGCGCAGACCACCTCGGGAGGTTCGGGCGGGCCGCTCTTCAATCGGGAAGGCAAAGTCGTCGGCGTGACCTACGCGGTCGTGAGAGGCTTCGGCGGCTCGAACTTCGGCGTGCCCATCCGTTTTGCGCTGCCGCTGCTCTCCCGCTAGGCTGCGCGCCAGCGCCCGCATCGCCATCCGGGCTACTTCCTTGAAGTCCACTTCATTTTCCTCTGCCTAAGTCTTTACGCATGAGGCGATTATCCCGTTGGGAGGGGGTACCCCCGCCCCCTGTTTTTCGTAAGTATTCATTCTAAACGAGATGCAGGAAAACCTCGCGCAAGTATTGATTCCAAAGGTAGATCAAGTAACGTGTTTTCAGAAGAATGCTCATGTTTCTTGCAAGTATTCATTCCAGAAGAGTTAGCAACACCGATATCTTCGAACGGCTGGCTCATGCTCCCTCGGCAGTCTCGCGGGAAAACTCCGCGGCGGAGCCCGCCGGGGCGGGCCCGCTGCGGCGGACAATCTATGTTAGCTGGTCCAGGAATCGCGCTGCAACGAAAAACGAGGCGGTTTACCAGCAGTTTACCAATGTATGTCCACATCGCTGAAGGTTCTGGCGGGAGTCTGACCCTATCAAAATCAAGAGTGCGGGGCACCACGACACCCACCGATCGTTCTCAGGATTGAAATCTGGAGATAAGCGCGTCCGCAGTCCGAAGGCAATCACCCGCCCATCCGCCGCGTCGAAACCTACAGCTTCCAATAGGGGTCGCCTAGAACCTGCTTCCCCGTTGAGGTAGGCTCTCCCAGTTGTGCACTGAAATTGACTTCACCCTTACGCAGGCATAGCATTACTTTTTCCATCCTTCAATTGAAGGGACCTGAGCGCGATGGCGCTGGAGACCAAAGCAGGGTCTGTGCTCGACCGGATCATCGAGGCGCGCCGCACCGCGGTGAGCCACCGCAAGCGGCTGATCCCCGAGCCCGTCTTGCGCATGGCGGTCAGCAAGGCCGAGCCCGTGCGCGATTTTGCGGGCGCGCTTTCCCGCGATGCGGTGAACATCATCGCGGAGCTGAAAAAGGCTTCGCCCTCGCGCGGCGTCTTGCGGAAAGACTTCGACCCGAAGCTGCTCGCGCCGCAGCTCGAACAGGCCGGAGCCGTCGCGCTGTCGGTCTTGACCGAAGAGGAGTTTTTTCAGGGTTCGCTGAAGGATTTGCGCCTGGCGCGCGCGGCCGTGGCCGTGCCCCTGCTACGGAAGGATTTCATGCTCGAGCCCTGGCAGGTGTGGGAAGCGCGCGCGACCGGCGCGGATTCCTTCTTGCTGATCGTGGCCGCGCTGAGCGACGCGACGCTGCGCGACTTGCTGCGCCTCGGCCGCGACCTCGGCATGGAGCCGCTTGTGGAAGTGCACACGCGCGAGGAACTCGCCCGCGCACTCGATGCGGGCGCGCGCATCATCGGCGTCAATAACCGCGACCTGCGCACGATGGACGTGCGTCTCGAAACATCGCTCGAGCTCGTCGCTGACATTCCGGACGATTGCATCGCGGTGAGCGAATCGGGCGTGCGCTCGGCCGCAGACATCGCGCAGCTGCGCGCGGCGGGCTTTGATGCGTTCTTGATCGGTGAGCATCTGATGACTGCGCCGGATCCGGCCGCCGCGCTCCGGGCCCTGCTGGCCGGCTAGGTGTGGGCCGTGCGGGCACGGCATGCCGTGCCCCTACTGACTGCTTTCGCTCACCAAACAGGCATGGTTCGCGTTAAAATCTGCGGCATTACAAACTGGGCGGACGCGAGGCTCGCCGTGGATGCGGGAGCCGATGCGCTCGGCTTCAACTTTTATCCGCCCAGCCCGCGAGCGGTTACGCCGGCACAGGCCTGGGAAATCATCAGGCGGCTGCCGCCGTTTGTCGAAAGCGTGGGTGTGTTCGTCAACTGGGCGGTGGAGCCCGTGGAGGCGCTTGCGCGCGCGGTGGGTTTGCGTGCCGTGCAGCTCCACGGTGATGAATTGCCGGCTGCGGTCGCGTGGCTGGCAGATATGCGACCGGTGATCAAGGCGTTTCGCGTGCGCCCAGGCTTTCGCGTTGCGTCGCTCGGCCGCTACCCAAAGGCGAGCGCATTCTTGCTCGATGGATTTGGCGGCCCGCTGCCGGGCGGCTCGGGCCGCGTGTTTGATTGGCGCGCCGGGCGCGCCGCGAAGCACTACGGCCGCATCATCCTGGCGGGAGGCTTGCGCGCGGAGAACGTCGCGCGTGCCATTCGCGAGGTCGAGCCCTACGGGCTGGATGTTTGCAGCGGCGTGGAGGCGCGGCCGGGGAAAAAAGATGTTGCGCGGCTGCGCGAGCTGATGCGCGAAGTGGAGCGCGCCAACGGAAGGCGATGAGCACAGCCGTGCAAATCGGGCCGGACGCACGCGGCCGCTTCGGGCCGTACGGCGGGCGCTATGTGCCGGAGACGCTGATGGCGCCGCTCGAAGAACTCGAGCGCGCCTACGCCGAAGCGCGCGCGGACGCCAAATTCCAGCGTGAGCTCGATGTGCTCCTGCGCGATTTCGCCGGGCGGCCCACGCCGCTGCAATTCGCCGCGCGGCTCACCGAGCATCTCGGCGGCCCTCGGATCTACCTGAAGCGCGAAGACCTGCTCCACACCGGCGCGCACAAGATCAACAACTGCCTCGGCCAGGGCCTGCTGGCCGTGCGCATGGGCAAGCGGCGCATCATCGCCGAAACTGGCGCCGGCCAGCACGGTACGGCCACGGCCGCGGTCGCCGCGCGCCTTGGGCTCGAGTGCGTCGTCTACATGGGCACGGAAGACATGGAGCGCCAGCGGTTGAACGTCTTCCGCATGCGCCTGCTCGGCACGGAAGTCGTCGGCGTCAACTCCGGCTCGCGCACGCTGAAGGACGCCATCAACGAAGCCATGCGCGACTGGGTGACCAACGTGCGCTCGACGCACTACCTGCTCGGCTCCGTGCTCGGCGCGCACCCCTATCCGCAGATGGTGCGCGATTTTCACGTCTGCATCGGCCGCGAAGCGCGCGAGCAGATCCTGAAAGCCGAAGGCCGCCTTCCCGATTATTTGTACGCCTGCGTCGGCGGCGGCTCGAATTCGATCGGCCTGTTTCACGTGTTCATTCCCGATGCAAACGTGAAGATGGTCGGCGTAGAAGCCGGCGGGCGCGGCACACATCTCGGCGAGCACGCGGCGCGGCTCGCTGCGGCTGCAGGCTTTTCCGGCGCGCGCCCCGGCGTGTTGCAGGGAACGTACACGTACGTGCTGCAAACGGAAGACGGCCAGATTTCCACGACGCATTCGATTTCGGCGGGCCTTGATTACCCCGCGATCGGCCCGGAGCACGCCTGGCTGGCTGACCAGGGCCGCGCGGAATACACCGCGGTGAGCGACGAAGCCGCACTCGACGCCGCGCGGACGCTCTCGCGCATCGAGGGCATCATCCCGGCGCTTGAGGCCGCGCACGCCGTGGCGGAACTGATTGCGCGCGCGCCGAAGATGAAGCGCGACGAAGTCGTCATCCTGAATCTTTCCGGCCGCGGCGACAAAGACATGGACATCCTCTCGCGCTACCTTTGAGCCGTGAGCAAAGCCACCACCACATCCACGGAAACACGCATCAGCCGGCGCTTTGAAGAGCTGCGGCGCAAGGGCGAGTTGGGTCTGGTCGCCTACATCACGGCAGGTGATCCCACGCTGGATGCGACCGAGAGCATTGTGCTCGCGCTGGCCAAAGCAGGCGCCGATGTCATCGAGCTCGGCGTGCCGTTCAGCGATCCGCTGGCCGATGGCCCGACGATCCAACGCGCCAGCGAGCGCGCGCTGCGCAGCGGCACGACGCTGGCCGGTGTGATCGAACTTGTCGCGCGGCTGCGCAAGAAGACCGATGTGCCGCTGGTGCTCTTCAGCTATTTCAATCCGGTTCTTCAGATGGGCGTCGAGAAATTCGCGGACACGGCGGCGCGTGCGGGCGCCGACGGCGTGCTGATCACGGACTTGACGCCCGAGGAAGCCGGCGACTATCGCGGCGCGGTTCGCGCGCGCGGGCTCAACACGATTTTCCTGGCGGCGCCCACTTCGACCGACGCGCGTCTCGAACGCATTGCCGAATCTTCGAGCGGCTTTCTGTATCTGATATCGCGAATGGGTGTGACGGGGGCTCGCGAAGCGCTACCCGATGACCTGCCCGCGCTTGTTCGCCGCGCGCGCGCGAAGACCGCGCTGCCGATCGCCGTCGGCTTCGGGATCTCGCAGCCCGGCCACGTCTCGATTCTGGGTGGGTTGGCGGACGCCGCTGTGGTCGGCTCCGCGCTGGTCGAGGAAATCGAGCGTGCGCCA
>JBGQHO010000049.1:0-25546 GCA_041497955.1 Terriglobia bacterium
CGCGACTGGAGACCGCCCGCGTGCACCGGTTGGGCTGCGGTGGGCTTTACAACGTTGGTAACCACAGTCGCGCGATTTCGTCATACCTCGGAAGCTGAGGGCCTGCTTCGCCACATCGGGGCAATTTCAGAACTCGCGGGCATGCGCTACTGGTCGACCACTCACAAGCAGTGGCAAACACTAATTGTGGACGCCTACGCTCTGACCGGTTTGCAGCCTAGTCAACGCCGCGAAGACTTCACGCCCGATGAGATGAAGGAAGGCGAGGTATTCTACTTTGAACAGGTCGATAACCTTTCTGGCAAGGCTATCTACCGAATGCACATTGCAGAGGCTTCGGCGGACCGGCTCGTCTTCGATGTTGAGAACGTCAGTACGATGCGCTATTTCTTCATGACCCTCTTCCACCCGGGTGAGATTCAGTCGATCTACTTTCTGGATCGCGAATCGGAAAACGTCTGGCGCTACTACAGCATCGTGCGCACAGGAAAGAACGCGAACCAGCTGATCACGGGGAATGAGTCTTCCGCGGTCAACCGGGCCGTTGCGTTCTATCGCTACCTGGTCGGAATTCCGACCGACCAGGAGCCTCCGGCGGCGCGATGAAGGCAAGAGTTTGTAGCTCTCGCAGCTTTGCTCACAGATACGCCGATTCGTAACCGGCCTGATGAGTCGTGATTTGTTCCTGAAGGTTATCACCAGTATTTAGGATTCCCGACACTCGGCCAGAGATAGCTCCTGTGTTTGAACCCGGTGCGTCCTTGGATGCCGTTTTTTGCTGGGCCGATGTGATGGCAAGCGATTGGCAAACGCCGGTGCCGCAAGCCCGTGTCAGCTAAGACCTTACAGAATTAGAATTTGGTTCCGCCGGAACCTAGTTTTTCGAGCCTCAACCCGGCTTGCTTTCGGGGACCACTTCGCCCGGCATGAAGAGCGGCGCGGGCTCGCGCTTCAGGTGCTTGCCAATCTCGGCGGAAATCTGCTCCAGATCGTTCTTCGCGAAGCCCACGCTGCTGACGAGCACCTTGCCGTCGGGAGCAATCAGGAAAACCGTGGGCACGGTGGTGAGCCCGTAGGCGTTCGAAGCGGGGTAGCCATCGTCGTCGATCGCAGCCGGGAAGGTAACGCGGTATTCAAAGAGGAAATCCTTCGTGTCCGCGACATCGTCCTGCGAAATCCCCAGGAACGTTGCGCCGTCGGTGCCGTAGGCTTTGTGCAGGCGCTCGAGGAAGGGAAACGTGAACTGGCAGACAGGGCAGGTAATCTTGAAGAAGGCGGCCACGACCGGGCCCTTCTTCAGCGCGTCCGCAAGAGAAACCGTTTTTCCGCTGGCGTCGTGCAGCGTAAAGTCAGGCGCTGCGTGCCCGGCAAGGACCGTGGTCATAGTGTTTCGATGCGCGAGGCGTCGCAGAAGTCGCAGAAGCCGCACGCAAGAAGTCTAGCGAATTTCGCCCGCACATCCAACCGCGTTTTCACGCCCCGGTGAGCTTCTTGTGGGCTTCGTTGGCCGCAACGAGAATCGCTTCCCATACCGGCGCGAACGGCGGCGCGTAGCTCAGGTCCAGGTGCAGCATGTCGGGGATGCTCATCCGCGCGTGGAGCGCCATCGCCGCCACGTCAATGCGCTTGGCGATGCCTTCTTCGCCCGCCATCTGGCAGCCGAGCAGGCGCCCGCTCGCGCGGTCCCAGATCAGCTTCAGCAGGATCGGCTTGCCTTGAAAATACTTCGCGCGCGAGATGGACTGGATCGCCACCGCCTCCGGCTGGAAGCCCGCCGCGCGTGCCTGGGCCATGCTGAGTCCCGTGCGCGCTACGGCCAGCTCGAAAACCTGCGTGACAAGCGTTCCCACGATGCCTGCAAACCGCGCGTTGCCGCCGGCCGCATTTTCGCCCGCCACGCGGCCCTGTTTGTTCGCGGTCGTGCCCAGCGGGAAATACGCCGGCTTGCCGGTCACCAGGTGCCGCACCTCTGTGCAGTCGCCCGCGGCATAGATGCTCGCAGCGCTCGTCTGCATGCGCTCGTCCACCGCGACCGCGCCCGTCGCGCCGATCTGGATGCCCGCGGCGCGCGCAAGTTCCACGCGCGGCGCAATGCCCGTCGAGAGCAGCACAAGATCGGCGGCAGCAGCGCCACCCGCGCCGTATTCGACGGCGACGGCGCGGTGCTGCGCGTCACTGGCGATCGCCTTAGCCGCCGCGCCTTTGATCAGCCGCACGCCGTGTTCAGCCAGGACGCCTTCAATGCGCTCGCCAATCTCCGGCTCGACGCCTTCGAGCACGTCCTCGGAGCGCTCGAGCACCGTTACTTCGAGGCCGCGCGCGCGGAAGGCGTCGACGACTTCGAGCCCGATATACCCCGAGCCGATGATGACGGCGCGCTTGGGCTGCTGCTCTTCGAGAAACGCGCGCAGGCGGATGGCGCCTGCCAGGTCGTTGCACGTGAAAACGTTCGTCAGATCGCTGCCGGGGATTTCGAGCGACGGCGCGCCGCCCGTGGTGATGACCAGCTTGTCGTAGGCGAAATCCACGGGCTGCGCGCGCTTTACGAGCGCGCGAACGCGCTTCCGCCCCGGCTCGATCTCGATGGCTTCGTGTTCGAGGCGGATGTCAATCTCGCGTTTTTCGCGGAAGAAGTCTGCGCTGTAGACAATCAGGTCTTCGGCTTTCGCGACGCGCCCGGAGAGGAAGTAGGGCAAGCCACACGTGCCGTAGGAGACGTGCTGGCCCTTTTCGAGGACGACGATTTCAAGACGCGGGTTGCGTTTGCGGGCGCGGCTCGCCGCGCTCATTCCGGCTGCTACGCCACCGATGATGACCAGTCGTTCGCGCGGCATAAGCGATCAGCGTCGCGCCATCTTATGCCATTGCGGCTGGCGGTCAAGAGAGGCAGAGGAAGCAGATGAGGTAGAGGAAGTAGAGGACAAGGACCGTTAGTGGATGTGGCGGGTCTTCTTCTGCATGTAGTCCATCAGCAGGTACTGGCCCAGCGTGTAGGGCGTGGTGAAGTAGGCTTTGCCGCGGCAGAGCTCCGCGACTTTCTGCACGAAGTGCACCAGGGTGTAGTCGCTCGCCAGCATGAAGGTGTTGATCAGGATGCCCGCCTTGCGGCACTTGGCCACTTCTTCGAGCGTCTGCGTGACGACCAGCGGGTCCAGGCCGAAAGCGTTTTTGTAGATGCGGCCGTCTTCGAGCGTCAGCGCCGAAGGCTTGCCGTCGGTGATCATCACGATCTGGCGCATGTCTTTCTTCTGCCGCGCCAGGATGCGCCGCGCCAGCCGCAAGCCCTCGCGCGTGTTCGTGTAAAAGGGGCCCACCTGCACGCGCGCCAGCTCTCCCAAAGGCACTTCCTCGGCGCTGTCGTGGAAGAGCACCAGGTGCAGCGAATCGCCCGGATATTGCGTGCGGATCAGGTGCGAGAGCGCCAGCGCCACTTTTTTCGCGGGCGTGAAGCGGTCTTCGCCGTAGAGGATCATGCTGTGGCTGCAATCGAGCATCAGCACGGTGGCGCACGAGCTCTGGTACTCGCACTGGTGCACCATCAGGTCGGGGTAATCGAGCTCGATGGGCACGCGCGCGCCCTCGCGCTGCACGGCGTTGAAGAGCGTGGCGCTGATATCCAGGTTCAGCGAATCGCCGAACTCGTAGGGCTTAGAGGCGCCGCCGGACTCGACGCCCGTGGCGAGGTCCCGCGTGTCGTGCCGGCCAAAGTTGCTGCGGCCGACGGACGCGAGCAAGTCCTTCAGCGTTTTGAAGCCGAGAAAATCGATCGTCTTGTCCGTGATCTCAAACCGCGCCTGCGCTTCGGGGCCCTGCTGCGCGCCCACCTGGCCGCGCGGCGTCTGCGCAGGCGGCGGCGTGATCTGGGGAAGCTGCGGCGAGATGTAGCCTTCTTGGGTGAGCCGCTCGATGAGCTGGTCCACCATCTCGCGCAGCTTTTCGTTCTGGCTGAGGTCCGGGTTTTCCAGGAGCTGCTGCATCAGCTCGTCCGGCAGAAGATCGCCTTCCTGCAGCGCGCGCAGGACGGCTTCGCGGAGCTGCTCCATCGTGCGCTCGGGGTCCATCTCCGAAATGCCGTAGTATTGCGATTCGAAGCCGCTCTGCAGGAAGAAATCGGAGAGGCGGTTCACCAGCTCCTGGAGATCCACCGAATCCCACGGCTCGCCGGTGTAGCGCGACCAGCGAATGAACTTCATCGCGGCTCCTAGTTGAACTGCCGGCGCGTCCGCCCGTACGGCGGCTGCGGCTCGGGCGTCTTCACGCGCTCGGCGTGGAAGCCGCGCTCTTCGTTGCGGCTGATGCGCTTGTGCGCCCAGAGTCCTTCGAGGATGAATTCCGCCGCCGAGCCCCTCAGTGCAGCGTCGGCCTTGCCGTCCACGCCGAGATGGCTGAGGTTCTCGAACAGGCCCTGGATGCGCTTGAGCTGGCCCACCAGGTCCGCCGAAGACGCGTTTTCCTGCAGCTTCAGCTCGCCGCCCATTTCAAACCACTGCACCACTTGTTGCAGGTTCGCCTCGCCGAGGTACTTGCTGAAAATCTTGCCCACCGCCCCGCGGATCAGCTCGCGCGCGATGGTGTCCGCGCCGCGCAGCTCGCCTTCGTATTCGAGCTCCAGTTTGCCGGTCAGCGCAGGGATGGCGGCATACACGTCGGCGATGCGCGCGGCGGCCACGGATTCGCGGTTGTGCACGGCGCGCTGCTCCACGTTGCTCACCACGCTTTCGAGGCACGCAATCGGCAGCCGCTGGCTGACGCCCGAGCGCTTGTCGATGCGCTTGTCTTCGCGCGCGAGGAACGCCACCTGCTCCACCACTTCGCGGATGTAGGCGGGAATCGCAATGCGCCGGTTGCCGTCGCGGCTGGTCCAGGCCTCCTGCGACGTGATGGAGAGGCCTTCTTCGATCGTCGCGGGATAGTGCGTGCGAATTTCCGCGCCGAGGCGGTCTTTGAGCGGTGTGATGATCTTCCCGCGCGCGGTGTAATCCTCAGGGTTCGCGGTGAAAACGAGCAGCACATCGAGCGGCAGCCGGATCGGGTAGCCTTTAATCTGCACGTCGCCTTCCTGCATGATGTTGAACAGGCCCACCTGGATTTTTCCGGCGAGGTCCGGCAGCTCGTTGATGGCGAAGATGCCGCGGTTCGCGCGCGGCAGCAGGCCGTAGTGGATGGTCAGCTCGTCGGAAAGATCGCGGCCGCCGCGCGCGGCGCGGATGGGGTCCACGTCGCCGAGGATGTCGGCGATGGTCACGTCCGGCGTTGCCAGCTTTTCAACGAAGCGCAGGTCGCGCGAAAGCCAGGCAATGGGCGTCGCGTCGCCCTTTTCCGCGATCCGGTCTCTGCAACTGCGGCAAATGGGGCGGAACGGGCTGTCGTTGATCTCGCACCCCGCGACGATGGGGATTTCCGCGTCGAGGAAGCGCACCAGGTTGCGCAGGATGCGGCTCTTGGCCTGGCCGCGCAGGCCGAGCAGGATGAAATTGTGCCGCGCGAGGATGGCGTTGACGATCTGCGGGATTACGGTTTCTTCGTAGCCGTGGATGCCGGGAAAAAGCGCGTCGCTGGATTGCAGCTCCCGCAGAAGGTTTTCCCGCATTTCGTCTTTCACCGTGCGGCTGGCCAGACGCGGTTCGGCCCACGGGCTGCTGCGGAGTTGACCCAGGTTCTCAGGTTTCATGGTGTTAGTTGCCCCAAATCCTCGCGCCGATTCCGCCGCGCTTCCTTTCATTATAGATGAAGCGGGAAGGCCGCAGGGTTTTGCCTTGCCCGCAATTGTCTCGCGCGTCAGGCATGCGGAAGGCCGTGGCCATTGCCGCCGGCTTTCGCGCGCATGCGATCGAGATGCGCGAGCTTCGGCAGCCACTCCCCGAGCTCGAGCGTCAGGCGTGTCTGGCGCTCCGCCTCCGTGCGCGTTTCAAGCAGCGCCTGCTTGATCTCCAGGTCCAGCGGCAGATCGCCGGCGATGTGATACGCCAGCGAAGCGTCGGCGCCCTTCTCCGGCGCCTCCGGCGCGCGGCCATAAACCTTCGTGTAGCACTCCGTGTAGAGCTCCACCAGCCGCGTGCGCGTTTCCGCGGCGGCCTCGCGCGCGTCGTCGGCAAGAATTTCGACCGAGCCTTCGAGGTACGGTTCTTCCTCGAAGACCTGGAGCACGCGATAGGCATCCTGCCCGACGGTGAGAATGTCCATCTTGCCGTCGGGATACGTCTTCATCACTTTGAGGATCTCCGCCGTGCAGCCGACGGGCGCAATGCGTTCCTGCCGCGCGAGGATCACGCCGAACTCTTTCTTCTGGTCCAGGCAGCGCTGGATCATGAGCTTGTAGCGCAGCTCGAAGATGTGCAGCGGCAGAGGCGTGCTGGGGAAGAGGACCACTTCAAGCGGGAACAGCGGGATGCGTTCAGTTTCCATGGCCCGGGCGAAGTTCCATCATAGCAGACCTGGCCGAGTCGCGGCGCCGCGACTCCTCGTCGGGCGCAGCTCCGGCCGCGGCGCGTTGACTTACCCTTCGACGCGGCCTAAGATGCCCAGCCAGCGGATCATTCCCTTCGATGATTGGTCAGAGCGTATCCCACTACCGCATTCTCGAAAAGCTCGGTGGCGGCGGGATGGGTGTGGTTTACAAAGCGGAGGACACGCGGCTCGGCCGTTTCGTCGCGCTGAAATTCTTGCCGGAAGAGATGGCGCACGACCGCACTTCCCTGGAGCGCTTCGAGCGCGAGGCGCGCGCGGCTTCAGCGCTCGACCACCCAAACATCTGCACGGTTTACGAGGTCGGCGAACACGACGGCAAACCGTTCATCGCCATGCAGTATCTGGAAGGGCAGACGCTGAAGCATCACATCAGCGGCAAGCCGCTTCCGCTGGATGGACTCCTCGACCTGGGCGGGCAGATCGCCGATGCGTTGGACGCGGCGCACTCGCAGGGGATCATTCATCGCGACATCAAGCCCGCGAACATATTCGTCACTCCGCGCGGCCAGGCCAAGCTGCTCGATTTTGGCCTGGCGAAACAGGCTTCGGTGGGCACGGCCGCCGAGGCCACGATCACGGCGGCGGAGTTGCTCACCCGGCCCGGTTCCACTCTCGGCACACTCGCCTACATGTCGCCGGAACAGGCGCGCGGTAAGGACCTCGACGCGCGCACAGACCTTTTCTCCTTCGGACTGGTCCTCTACGAAATGGCGACCGGCCGGCAGGCATTCTCCGGAGAGACGCCCGCCGACATTCTCGACGGCATCCTGAACCGGGCGCCGACGGCCCCGGTGCGCCTCAATTCCGACGTGCCCGTGGAACTCGAGCGCGTTATCGCCAAGGCGACAGAAAAAGATCCGCAGCTCCGTTATCACCACGCGGCCGATCTGCGGTCGGACTTGCAGCGCTTGAAGCGGGACACGGATTCGGCGCGGGTCACCACAAGTGCAAAGCCCGGAGCCACAACTGACATCGCAAAACGCTGGAAGGTGATTGTTCCTGCCGCCGCGGCTGTACTGGCGCTCTTCGTCGCAGGTTACTTCTATTTTCATCGCACACCAAAACTCACGGACAAGGACACCATTGTCCTCGCGGATTTCATAAACACGACGGGCGACCCCGTGTTTGACGGGACGCTTCGCCAAGGGTTGGCGATACAGCTTGAACAGTCGCCTTTCCTCAGCCTCGTCTCCGAGCAGCGTATCCAGCGGGCGCTAGGTCTGATGGGCCAGCCGTCGGATGCGCGGCTTACTCCGGAGCTCGCGAAGGAAATCTGCGAGCGAACCGCAAGCGCCGCCGTCCTGGATGGCTCGATTGCAAGCCTCGGAAGCCAATACGTATTGGGGTTACGCGCAAAGAACTGCCGGACCGGAGATGTCCTCGATGAGGAGCAGGCGCAAGCGGCAAGAAAAGAAGACGTCCTGAATGCCCTGAGTCAAATTGCCAGTAAATTCAGAACCCGAGTCGGCGAATCGCTCTCCACGGTCGAAAAGCACGACACTCCGCTCGAAGAGGCTACGACACCGTCGCTCGAAGCCTTGAAAGCCTATAGCGCGGCCTGGAAGGTTGTGTTCTCAACTGGTTCTGCCGCCGGTGTACCGGGTCTCAAGCGCGCCATTGAGATCGACCCGAAATTTGCGATGGCACATGCTTTCCTGGGGCGGCTGTACGGCGACATTGGAGAGTCTGTTCTCTCGGCGGAGAGCACCCGCAAAGCCTATGAATTGCGGGATCGCGCCAGTGAAGCAGAGAAGTTCTTCATCACTGCTTCCTATGATTGGACGGTCACGGGAAACCTGGAAAGGGCGCAACAGACCTGTGAGTTGTGGGCGCAAACGTATCCGCGCGATATGAATCCCCACCTAATGTTGTCGGCGTTTATTACTCAAGGCACTGGAAAATATGAAAAGTCAATGGAAGAAGCTAAGAAGGCGATCGCGCTCGATCCGGACTCCTTCCCCGGGTATCTCAATCTTGCCTACGACTATATTTTCCTTGACCGCCTGGACGAAGCCGAGAACACCTTGCGGCGGGCATTCGAGCGCAAACCGGAGGTCCCTGACATTCTGATCCTGGAATACGAGCTTGCCTTCTTGAAAGCTGATCAGGCGGGAATGGAGAGGGAACTGGCTCGGGCCAAGGTTGAATCCGGTGTGGAAGACTGGATCTCCGACCAGCAGGCTTTTGTTCTCGCATATTCGGGTCACTTGCACCAGGCAAGGAGGATGTCGGAACGCGCGGCGAAGTTGGCTAAGCAGGCGGCCCAGCGGGATAGGGCCGCTCAGTACGAAGCCGGAGCAGCCGTGTTGGAAGCCTTTTTCAAGAATGCGCCCGAGGCAAGGCAGAGATCAATGGCGGCGCTTGCGCTTTCCAGGGGGCGGGATGTAGAGTACGGCGTCGCTTTTGCCCTGGCCCTCTCGGGGGATTCGCGGGATTCTTCCCGGTCTCAAGCATTGACGGATGACCTGGAAAAGCGTTTCCCGGAGGATACGTTCGTCAAATTCAGTTACCTGCCCGCACTTCGCGCACTTCAGGCATTGAACCATGGCCGACCTTCGAGCGCGATCGAACTGCTACAAATCGCCGCTCCCTATGAACTGGGCACGCCTAGCAGCACCCAGTTTGGGCTCTTCGGGGCCCTCTATCCGGTCTATGTGCGTGGCCTCGGCTATCTGGCCACACACCGAGGCGCCGAAGCCGCCAGGGAATTCCAGAAGATTCTCAATAACCGCGGCATCGTCTTCAGCGATCCCATCGGCGCGCTGGCGCACTTGCAACTCGGCAGAGCGTTCGCTTTGTCGAGCGATAAGACCAAGGCAAAGACTGCCTACCAGGATTTCCTCACCCTCTGGAAAGACGCCGACCCCGACATCCCGATCCTCAAGCAAGCCAAAGCCGAATACGCCAAGCTGCAGTGAATTAACCGAGCGCGGCCAGGACGGCTTCCATCTCCGAGCGCGCGTGCTCGTCGCCGGTGCGCTGCGCAGTGTCGATTCCCGCGGTGAGGATGCGCCGCGCGTCGTCGTTGCGCGCCAGGCGCGTCAGAAGCTGGCCGTACTGGAAGTAGCCCACCACGTAATTGGGGTGCGCCTCGAGGAGCTGGCGGAAATGCTCGAGCGCGGCCTCGTGGTCGCCCGTGTTCGAACACTCCATCGCCAGGCCGTAGCGCGCAAAAGCATCGTTGGGATGCGCGGCGAGAAATTCTTCGAGCACCTGGCGGCGCGGCTTGGCCGGTTGGGACATGGCGCGAATCAGCGTATTATATGCGCCCATGAAGCGACGGAGAAGCATCGTGGCTACGAAACGCGAAAAGCAGCGGATTGCGCGGCTCAAAGCGGCGGGCGCCAAGCCGGTAAGCGCGTCGCTGGTGGACATGGTCGAGGTCGTCCTGCCGCAGGACGCCAACGTGCTCGGCAATATCCTCGGCGGACGCGTGATGCATTTGGTGGACATCGCCGCGGCCATTGCGGCGCACCGCCACAGCAGCAGCCACGTCGTCACCGCCTCGGTGGACTACTTGGACTTCCGCAACCCCATCCGCGTCGGCGAGCTGATCATCCTAAAAGCCCGCGTCAACCGCGTCTTCAAGACCTCGATGGAAGTGGGCGTGAAAGTCTTCTCAGAAAACGTGCTCACCGGCGAGCGCAGGCACACCACGACGGCTTATGTGACTTTCGTGGCCATTGACGAAGCAGGGCAGCCGAAACCTGCCCGGCCGCTCATTCTCGAAACCGCCGAAGACCGGCGGCGCTTCCGTGAAGCGCTCCCGCGACGCCGCATCCGCCTGGCGCTTCGTTACAAGCGCGCGCGCCGCGGCGAAGATTAGCCGACGGGGCCCACCCACATCGGAGTCGTTGTGGGTTGCGCGCTGCCCTGAGCGGGCTCGTCGCTGATCGCGAGCGCCGCCACGTCGCCGGCACTGGCCTCCGCTTTGGTGATGATCAGCACGCGCCCCGCCTCATCCGGGCGGAAGATGCCCGCGCTCACCGGATTCCCCTTCTTGGGAACCACCCAGAGCTGGAAGGTGCGCCCGGCGGCCGGCGCGGGAATCTGCTGCCCGGACATCACCACGCCAAGCTCCGGGTTCCAATACGCGCGAATCGCGGGCAGGGAAGCGGTGCCGCTCGGCTTCAGCGTTGTCTCCTTTGTGCCGGGCGCGGAGAGAATCGCCATGGCCCGCTGGTAGATGTCGCGCTGCTGCTGGAGCTGCGCGTTCTGGCCTTGCGCCGCGCGAATCTCGTCGCGCAGCGCGGCAAGCTCCCGCGCCGAGCGCCGCTCCGTGTACACCGAATAGACAGTCAGGAAGACGAGTGCCGCGGCGGCGACCCATTCCCACGTGGGAATCCAGCGGCGGCGCTCGGGCATGGGCGCGACTTGCTGCGCAGCTTCGACCACGCGGCGGCGCAGCGATGCCGAGGGCTCCGCTTCGGGCGAGAGATACGCAAGCTGCGAAACCACCCATCGCGCGCGCTGGACTTCCGCCGTGCACGCCGGGCAGCCGCGCGCGAGGTGCGCTTCCATCTCCGCGCGCTCCTGGCCCTCGAGCGCGCCGAGCGCGTACGCCCCGTAATGCTCCCGCAGATGTTCGCAGTCGCTCACGACGCCCCTTCCAGCGATTCCCGCAGCCGCAGCAGGCCGTTGCGGATCCAGCTCTTCACCGTGCCCAGCGGTTCCTTCATGGCCCCGGCAATCTCGCTGTGGGTTAGGCCTTCGAAGAATGCCAGCTCGATGGCATGCCGCTGCTGCTGGGGCAGCGAACGCATCAAGGCGCGCACGCGCTCGGCGCGTCGCTCGCGGTCCAAAGTGGCTTCGGGGTTCGGCGCGGCAAACGCCACCGGTTGCAGGTCCAGGGTCTCTTCGCGGCGGCGCTGCTTTTCGCGCTTCAGCCGGATGTGGTCGAGAGCGCGGTTGCGCGCCATGGTGAAGAGCCAGGGTTCGAGCGGGCCGCGCGAAGGCTCAAAGCGGTGGGCGTTGCGCCAGAGGAGGAGGAAAACGTCCTGCACAATTTCCTCAGCCGCGGCGGATTGCTGCGCGATGCGCAGCGCCAGCGAATACACGGCGCGAGAATACCGGTCATAGAGTACCTCCAGCGCGCCCGCCTCCCGGCGGATAAGCCGCTGCATCAGCGCCGCGTCGGACGGCTGCTCGGTCTCCCCGCTATCTTGAAGAGCCGCCAGAAACACGGTCGCTAGCGATCCCTCTTCTCAGTATGCATTACGGCTCCCCGCGCCGGACGGATGACGAAACCGCGATCAACTCGGCGTCGCCTTTGAGTAGGACTGCGGCGTCGCGCCCGAAGCCGCCGGCGCCCCCAGATGCCGATTGACAGCCTCGGCTGCGGCGAATGCTTGTTCGACGCACGAGCCGATCGAAGGCCCACCCAGGTAATTGCCCGCCAGGAACAGGCCGGGCACGCCCGCGCAAAGCTCGCGCAGCCCGGCGATCACTTTGCCGTGGCCCAGATTGTACTGGGGCAGGGCAGCGTCGTACTGCTGCACCAGACTCGCCACGGGTGCGCCAGTAATGTTCAACACCGACGCCACCTCGCGCGAGACGATCTCCAAAATATCGTCCGCGGGAAGCTTGACCATCTCGGGATCGGTTGCGCCTCCGGCAAAGCTCGTCAGGCAGACCATTCCTTCGGGCGCACGTCCGGGGAAGAGCGACGAATTCCAGACCGTGCCCAGCGTATGCAGGCCCTCTTTACGCGGCACCAGGAAGCCGAAGCCTGCAAGCGGATGCCCCACCTGGTCGCGGCGGTAGCCCGTGGCAACGACAGCCACCGGCGCGTATTCGATTCGGTTGAGCTGATTGGCAAACGATTCCGAAACGCTGGCTAGGAGCCGCCCCGCAGCGCGCGTTGGCGCGGCCATGACGATGACATCGGCGTGGATTTCGGCGGCGCCGCGGCTCGAAGTCGTTTCCAGCGTGAATGTGGACTTGCCGTTGGCGCGGCCGCGTTTGATCGAGACAACCGCGGTCTCTCGCTCGAGCGCGTCGCCGAGCTTCTCTCCCAGCGTGTTCACCAGCGTCCCCACGCCGCAGGGGAACGAGCACAGCGCGGGCCGCGGCTTGCCCTTCGGCGGCCGCGATTTCAGCGCGCCCCGCAGCACGCTGCCGTATTCCTTTTCCCATTGATACGCGCTCGGGAACGCGCTCCGCAGGCTGAGTTTCTCCGGGTCTCCTGCGTACACGCCGGAGATAAAGGGCGCAACGAAATTCTCCAGCAGGTCGGCGCTGAACTTGCGGCGCACGAAGGCAGCCACCGATTCATCGTCCTGGGGTGGCCGCGTGCGGCGGAACGGTTCGGACAGCAACCGCAGCTTCGAGCCCAAGCCGAGCAGGGAAGTGGTCAGCAGGGCCGGCGGAGCCAGCGGAAGCGCGTGGAGTCGCCCAGCTTGCAGGATGTAGCGCGGCGCGCGCGAGTCCGCGTGCTGAAGCTCTGCGGAAAGGCCGAGCGATTCGATCAATTCGAGGAGAAGATCGTTCGAGAGAAAACTCTGCGGGCCCAGCTCGAAGATAAAACCTTCCTGCCCCACCGAGCAGATGACGCCGCCGACGCGCGACGCCTGCTCGAGCAGAAGAATCGGCACGCCGAGCTGGCGCAGCCGGTACGCGCACGCTAGGCCCGAGATGCCGCCTCCGATGACGACGGTGCGCAAGGGGTTCGCCTAGCCGGGCCGGCCGGCGGGCGCGCGCGCGGGCAGCGAGTGCTCCTGTCCCGCGCGCACAAATGTCCGCGCCGCTTCGACGGGCGTCGCCGGCAGGATCCCATGGCCAAGGTTCAGGATGTGGCCCGCGCCGCCGGTTTTTTCGATTGCTTCGCCCACCGCCTGCCGGATGCCCTCTTCGGGCCCGAGCAGGACGCACGGATCCACGTTGCCCTGCAGCGAGACGCGGCCCAGTTGCTTGCGCGCTTCGGCCAAGTCTACGCGCCAATCTACGCTGAGCACCTGCGCCCCGGCGCGGGCGATGCTGGGAAGCAGATGGTTCGAAGCCTTCGTGTACAGGATCACGGGCGTGGCTCCAGCGCCGAGCTCTGAAATCAGCAGTTGCGTTGCGGGCAGCTCGAATTCGTCGTAGTCGCGCCGGCCAAGCTCGCCCACCCAGGTGTCGAAAAGCTGTACTGCCGTAGCTCCCGCCGCGATCTGCGCCCTCAGGTAACGTGCCGTGGCGCGTGCGATCTTTTCGAGCAGCGTCCGGAAAAGACGGGGATCTTCGTACATCAGCTTCTTCGCCGCCGGGAAGCCGTCCTTGCCGCGGCCCTCGACCATGTAGCAGGCGAGCGTCCACGGCGCCGCGGCAAAGCCGATCACGGGCACGTTGGGCCCGAGCTCGCGGCAGAGCTGCGCAATTGCTTCGTTGACGAAGCGCGTTGCCTGCTCGGGATCGAATTCGCGGAGCGCGCGCACCCCCGCCGCGTCGCGCACCGGCTGGGGCAGCACAGGCCCCGCATCGCCCAGCTCGAGCGGCAGGCCCATGGCTTCGGCGGGGATCAGGATGTCAGAGAACACGATGACGGCATCCACGCCCAGCGCGCGGAAGGGTTGCAGAGAAACCTCGACGGCCAGCTCGGGCGTCTTGCAAACTTCGAGAAACGCATGCTTCTCGCGCACGGCGCGGTATTCCGGCAGGAAGCGCCCGGCCTGGCGCATTATCCACACGGGCACGCGTGCAACCGGTTCGCCGCGGCAGGCGCGCAGAAAAAGCTCTTTCTGGTTCTGTGTTGTAGGGCTTTGCGTCATCGCGCGTTCGGCCTGGCCATGATAACAAATCTGCGTTGCACCCGCAGCCGCACATCCAAGCACCGTGGTGCGCCCGCATCTCCGAATTGGCTATAATGATGGGCCAGTGAACGTGTTTGTCGCCGGCCGCGGCCCGGCTAACGGCAGGTTCCCATGAGAACATATCTCGGCCTAGCGACCCTCGTGCTCTACGCGGCCAGCCTGGCCTTTTACATCCGCTATCTCTACGTCAATAAGCGCCTGCTTGGACGCGCGGCCACGGCGTGTCTGCTGGCCGGTGTGGTGCTGCACTATGCCGCGCTGCTTGCGCGCTCGCGCTTGGTGCATGCGGTGCCCTATCAGGATTTGTACGGCTCGATGTCGCTCTTCGCCTGGCTCCTGGCGTTCATCTACCTGGTGCTCGAGACGTATCACCGCCAGCGCGCCGTCGGCCCGTTCGTTCTGCCGTTCGTAATTGTGTTGTTTGCGGTGGCGCACTTTGTGCCGTCGGTGCCGCCGCCGGCGGCACCCGCGCGCGGAACCGAGTTTGCCCTGCACGTCACGCTGAACATTTTGGCTTACGCCGGCTTCGCGCTTTCCTTCGTGCTGAGTCTGATCTACCTCCTGCAGGACCGCCTGCTGCGCGGCCGGAAGCTGGGGCCGGTCTTTTGGAGATACCCCGCGCTCGAGGTGCTCGAGCGCATGAGCCGCAGCAGCGTGGTCATCGGAATGGCTTCGCTCGCCGTAGGAATTGTGTTCGGCTTCATCTGGGCGCATCGCATCCAGGGGCGTTATTGGAACGGGGACGCCAAGGAGATCACCACGCTGGCCGTGTTTGCGCTGTATTCGGGCTACCTGTGGCTGGGCCGGAAGACGGCGTGGCGCGGCGCGCGCGCATCGTGGCTCTGCGCGCTGAATTTCCTGCTCGTCGTGTTCAGCTACACCGTCGTGAATCTCTATCTTTCGCGCTATCACCGGTATTTCTGATGCCAGGAGTCTTGCCTATTCGACCTGCAGGGAGGCACTGAGCCGCCGCGATGGAAATCGTTCTCGTAGGACTGAATCATCGCACCGCGCCCGTGGAGATGCGCGAGCGCGTGGCTTTCTCTGCCGAACAGGCGCGGCAGGCCGCAGGCGAGCTGCGCGGGCGCGGGATTCTGCTGGAGACGGTGGTGCTCTCCACGTGCAATCGCAGCGAGCTCTACGGCGTGCCTCCTGCGGCCGCGCCCGATTGTGCCCGCGAAATGGAAGATTTCCTGGCCTGCTTCCACCAGCTGGCTCCCGCGACGCTCGATGGCTGCCTCTACCGGCAACACAACCTCGACGCGGTGCGGCACCTCTACCGCGTTGCCGCGGGGCTCGACTCGCAATTGCTCGGCGAGGCGGAAATCCTGGGCCAGGTGCGCGAAGCTTACCGCGTGGCGTTCGATCACGGCCTGACCGGCCCGGTGCTGAACCGCATGTTTCAGGGCGCGCTCGAGGTCGGCAAGCGCGTGCGCGCGAAGACTGAGATTGGCGCCCGGCCCATGTCGGTGGCGTTCGCGGGCGTCAAGCTCGCGGAGCACATCTTCGGCGATTTTCGGAGGCACACCGCGCTGATCCTGGGCGCAGGCGCCGTCGGTGAGCAGGTGGTGGAACACATGCGTGGCCGCGGCATCGCGCGCCTGCTGGTGGCCAATCGCTCGCGCGCGCGCGCCGAGGAGCTAGCGCGGCGCTTCGATGGCGAAGTTGTGGACTGGGAGGCCCTGCCGCAAGCGCTCGCGCAGCCCGACATCGTCGTCGCTTCCGTCTCCGGCGAAAAGATCCTGACGCGCGAGATGATCGAGCGCGCCATGGCCGCGCGGGAAAACCGCGCACTTTTCCTGATGGACCTGGGCGTTCCGCGCAACGTCGAGCCCGCCGCCGCGAGCCTCCGCAACGTCTATCTCTACAACATCGACCACCTCAGCGAAGTCGTCGAGCAGAACCGCAAGGCCCGCGAGCGCGAGATCCCGCGCGTCGAGGGAATCATCGAAGAGCACCTCGGGAAGTTCACATCCTGGCGCGACAGCGCGCACGCGGCGGCCCTGCGCGACGAGCTGCGCGCCCGCCTGGAAGAGGCCAGGGCCGCGTTCCTCAGCGAGCGCATGGACGCCATGGCACAACTGGGCGAGGAAGAGCGGGCGGCCCTCGCGCGGCAAGCCGATGAGCTCCTCCGCCGTATTCTGCAGGACAGCGGGGAGCATCCGCGGGACACACGCGAGCTGCAGCGCAGGCTCGAACGGCTGGCGGCGTTGCGCGAGCTCTTCCGTTTGCACCGGGAGAAGCCGTGAAGCGGCTGCGCATCGGCTCGCGCGGCAGCGTGCTCGCGCAGTGGCAGGCGAATTTCGTGCGCGAGCGCCTGGCGCAGCTCGCCGGCGTCGAAGCAGAAATCATCTTGATTAAGACCTCCGGCGACCGCTTCCAGCAAGCCAACGTCAATCAAATCGGCCTGAAGGGCGTGTTCATCAAAGAGCTCGAAGATGCGCTTCTGGATGCGCGCGTGGACCTGGCCGTGCACAGCATGAAGGATGTGCCCACGGAGATTCCTTCGGGCCTTGCATTTCCCGCGATCTGCAAGCGCGAGGACGTGCGCGATGCGCTGGTCGGACACGAAAAGGGCGCGTCGCTGGCCGGCTTGCCGCAGGGCGCGCGCGTGGGCACCAGCAGCCTGCGCCGGCAATCGCAGTTGCGCCATTTCCGGCCGGACCTCAAACTCCTCGAGCTGCGCGGCAATGTGGATACGCGCCTCAAAAAAGTCGAGCGCGGCGACTACGACGCCATTGTGCTCGCCAAGGCGGGCCTCGATCGCCTCGGCTGGAGCGCGAAGATTTCCGAAGTGATTCCTACCGAGATCAGTCTGCCCGCGGTCGGGCAGGGAGCGCTGGGGATTGAAGCCCGCGCCGGGGACCACGCGGTGCTGGACCTGCTCGCCAGGCTCGATCACGCTGAGACGCGCGCGGCCGTCAGCGCGGAGCGCGCGCTCCTGGCAAAGCTTGAAGGCGGCTGCCAGGTGCCGCTCGGCGCCTGGGGCCGCATGGAAGAAGGGCAAATGCACCTTGACGCCGCGGTGCTTTCGCCCGACGGCGCGGAGTGCATTCGCATGCATGCAGTCGGTTCTGCCGATAAGGCAGAGAACCTCGGCCACGACCTCGCGCACAAGCTTCTTGCCGCGGGCGCCGACAAAATCTTGCGGCTGGTAGGAAGGGACGTTGGCAAAGACTGAGCCATTGCCCCTGGCGGGGAAGCGCGTCGTGGTTACGCGCGGGGCCGAGCAAGCGCGCGAGCTGGTCGCCGCGCTTGCCGAGCTCGGCGCCGAAGTGCTTCTGCTGCCTGCAGTGGAGTTCGGCGATCCCGCAGATCCCGCGCCTCTCGACCGGGCGATCCGCTCGCTCGATTCGATGGACTGGCTCATCTTCACCAGCCAGAATGCCGTCCGCTTTTTCGCAAAGCGCTGCCGCGCCCTGGGTCTTCCAGCAACGCAAGATCCGAAGCTTCAGATTGCCGCTGTCGGGCCCGCGACGGCGAGCGCGGCCGAGCAGGAGAGCTTTCAAGTGGATTGGGTCGCGCGGGAATTTCGCGGCGAGGCGCTGGCGGCGGAGCTTGGCGGGCGGCTGGCAGGAAAGAAAGTCTTGTTGCCGCGGAGCGACCGTGCCGCCGAGGACTTGCCCGCACTGCTCCGCGCGAAAGGCGCGGAGGTCCTCGACGTCGTTGCCTACAGGACGCTGGCCCCGGAGCCGCAGGACTCCGATGCCGCGGACCGCGTGCGGCGAGGGGACGCGGACGTCCTGACGTTTTTCAGCCCCTCGGCCTTTCATCACATCACAGAAATGATCGGCTTGGAGGTGATGCAGAGGTTCGCAGAACGCGGGGCGCTGGCCGCCATCGGCCCGGTCACGGCTCGCGCGATCCGCGAAGCAGGTCTGCCGGTTGAAATCGAAGCGCCCGAGGCCACGACGGCCTCGCTCGTCGCGGCCATTGCGCGGTACTATGACGAGCGGCTGCCGTCAGGAGTGAAGCTGCCATGACGTTTCCCGTTCATCGCCCGCGCCGGCTGCGGCGCTCGGAAGGCATGCGGAGCTTTGTGCGCGAGACGCGCCTCGGCGTCGAGGGACTTGTCTATCCCATGTTCGTGTGTCCGGGGAAGAACGTGCGCATCGAGGTCAGCTCGATGCCGGGCGTCTATCAGCAATCCGTCGACAAGCTTCTGGAGGAATGCCGCGAAGTGGAATCCCTCGGCATCCCCGCCGTGATTCTGTTCGGCCTGCCTGAGAAGAAGGACGAGCGCGGCTCCGAAGCCCTATCCGCGCAGGGCGTGGTGCAGCGGGCAATTGAAGCCATCCGCAAGACGCAGTTGAAACTGCTCGTCGTCACCGACGTGTGCCTGTGCGAGTACACCAGCCACGGCCACTGCGGCGTGGTGGAAGACGGCGTCGTGCAGAACGATCCGACGGTCGCCATCCTCGCCGAAGAAGCGCTTTCGCACGCGCGCGCCGGCGCGGATATCGTTGCGCCCTCGGACATGATGGACGGCCGCGTGGGCGCCATCCGCCGCACGCTCGACGCGCACGGCTTCGCCGACGTGGCCATCCTCTCCTACGCGGCGAAGTATTGTTCGGGCTTCTACGGACCCTTCCGCGAAGCCGCGCAATCCGCCCCGCAGTTTGGCGACCGCCGCAGTTACCAAATGGACCCAGCAAACGCGCGCGAGGCGCTGCGCGAAGTGGCGCTCGACCTCGAGGAGGGCGCGGACATGGTGATGGTGAAGCCCGCGCTGCCGTATCTCGATGTCATCCGCATGGTGCGCGACCGTTTCGACGTGCCCGTCGCGGCGTACAACGTCAGCGGCGAATACTCCATGGTGAAAGCCGCGGCGCGCAACGGCTGGCTCGACGAGCAGCGCTGCGTGCTGGAGGTCCTGACGGCGATCCACCGCGCTGGCGCCAGCATCGTGCTCACCTATCACGCCAAGGATGTGGCCCGCTGGCTGAAAGCCTGTTAAGGCTCCGCGCAAAGCTCCCGTGAAACGATCCCCGCGACCTCGCTCGGAAGAAATGTTTCGCCGCGCCCAGGAAATTCTCGTCGGAGGCGTGAACAGTCCCGTGCGCGCGTTTCGCGCCGTGGGCGGCACGCCGCTGGTCATTGCCCGCGGCCAGGGCGCGCATCTCGTGGACGCCGACGGCAACGAGTATCTCGACTACGTGTGCTCCTGGGGCGCGATGATCCTGGGGCACGCGCATCCCGCCGTTACCGCCGCGCTCGAAGACCAGGCGCGCCGCGGCACGAGCTACGGCATGACGAACGAGCTCGAAATCGAGCTTGCCGCGTTGGTTATCCGAGCCTTGCCGGCCATCGAAATGCTTCGCTTCGTCAGCTCGGGCACCGAAGCGACGATGAGCGCCGTCCGTGTGGCGCGCGCCTTCACCAAGCGCGACCTGATTCTCAAGTTCGAGGGCTGCTACCACGGCCATGCGGACAGCTTTCTTTCGCAAGCGGGTTCGGGGCTGGCGACGCTGGGCATTGCGTCGAGCCCGGGCGTGCCGCAGGCGAGCGCTGCGTTGACGCTCAACGTGCCGTACAACGACCTCTCGGCGGTGGAGCAATCCTTTGACCGGCATCGCGGGCAGATCGGGGCGGTCATTGTCGAGCCGGTTGCGGCGAACATGGGCGTCGTCCCGTCCGCGCCTGGTTTCCTGGAAGGGCTGCGCGCGATCACGCAGAAGCACGGCGCGTTGCTGATCTTCGACGAAGTGATCTCCGGCTTCCGCGTGGCGTACGGCGGCGCGCAGACGCTTTTCAAGATTCAGCCGGACCTCACAACTCTCGGAAAGATTATCGGTGGCGGACTGCCCGTCGCCGCCTACGGCGGGCGCCGCGAAATCATGCAATGGATTGCGCCGCTCGGGCCCGTCTACCAGGCGGGCACGCTCTCGGGCAATCCGCTGGCGATGCGCGCGGGAATCGAAACTCTGCGCGCCCTGTCCGAGGGCGGCATCTACGAAGAACTCGACCGCAAGACAAAGTTGCTTGCGACCGGCTTCCGTGAGGCGCTCGAAGCGAGCGGCGTCACCGGGCAGGTGAACTCGGCAGGTTCGCTGCTGACGTTGTTTTTCGCTGAAGGTCCTGTGCGCAACTACGACGACGCCAAAAAATCCGATACGCGGCGCTTCGCCGCGTTCTTCAACGAAATGCTGGAACGCGGCGTCTTTCTTCCGCCCTCGCAGTTCGAGGCGCTCTTCGTTTCCGCGGCGCACAGCGAGCAGGATATCCATCGCACGGTTGCCGCTTGCCGCGAGAGCCTGCATGCCGTTTCTGCCGCCGCACCCGCCGATTGAGCGTCCCCAGCACGGCCGGCCTACTGGGCGGGGCGCAAGCTGCGCAGGTGGCCCATCAACTGGTCCAGGCGCGCGAGCACTTCGCGGTGCCGCGTCTCCTCCGGCGCCGGCTTCTTTCCGCTAAACGAGACAATCCCTCCCGGCTCGAGCACTGCGCGCTCCACATCGGCAAGTGACGAGAATCCCTGGCGCCGCGCGGCCGCCTCGAGCTCGGTCAACGTGATGAGTTCCTCTCCCAGGCGATCCTTGAGAAGCTGCCCATTCTCGATCAGCACGTCGGCTTCGCCTTCGACGATCCGCTCGAGCTTCTCGTGGCTATAGAGAAAGCGCACGACGAGGTAGTTCAGCGCGAGCAGCGTTGCCGCCCCGATGATGCCGCCGGTGACGGAGTTGTCCTCGCCGATGATGGCATTTTGCACGGTGTTCGAAAGCGTAAGCAGCACGACGAGATCGAACGGGTTCAATTGCGCCAGCTCGCGCTTGCCGGCCAGCCGGAGGCCGACTACGAGGAAGAAATAGACAATCACCGGCCGAAGTATTTTCTCGAGCACCGGCAGAGCCAGCACGAACATGTCGGACCACAGCTTCGCATGCATGATTCGCCTCCCTGAGGGCGCGGCTGAGCGCTTCCGCGCAGGACGGCCGGAGGTTAGCACGCGCGTGTGGCATCGGAAAGAGGCAGGGAAGTGCTCCGCGAGAGGCGAACCTTTCTCGAAACCGCGATAACGTTTTCGCCACAGCAGTCTTGCCGGGCCGCCCGGGCTCCGCTGCCGCCCGTTAGAATGGAGATGGTCCGGGCCGTTCCGCTGCGCACCGAAGGTCCATGCGAAAGAATCACTCGACGACAACCACGATGGACGTCCCGGCGCAGGAGCCCGCCGGCTCCGCGCCTTCGGTCACCGAGCGGCGCTTCCGTGCGCTGATCGAGCACAGCTCGGACATGAAGGCCCTGATCGATCCGCAGGGAAATTTCCTGTACGCCAGCCCCTCCACCACGCGCATCCTGGGCTACTCGCTTGAGGAATACGTCAGTCGCAACGCGTTCGACTATATTCATCCGGAGGACCGAAAACGCACGCAAGATCTGCTGGCCGCGCTGGTCCAGGAGCCGGGCGCCACGATCACGGCGGAATACCGCATGCTTGCGAAGGACGGTACCTGGCGGTGGATCGAAGGCTCGGGGACGAACCTGCTCGCCGATCCCGATATTCGCGCTGTCGTCGCCAACTACCACGACATCACCGAGCGCAAGCGCGCCGAGGAGGCGCTCCGGCAAAGCGAAGCGCGCTACCGCGTCGTGGCCGAGACCGCCACCGATGCCATCGTGACCATCACGCCGGACAGTAAGATCGTCTTCATCAACTCCGCCGCCGAGAGAATCTTCGGCTACCGCCGGGAGGACATGCTCGGGCAGGACCTCACGATGCTCATGCCGGAGTACCTGCGTGAGGTTCACAAAGCGGGTGTGCGCCGCTATCTGGCAACCGGCGAGAAGCACATTAATTGGCATTCCGCCGAGCTGACCGGTCTCCACAAGAGCGGGTCGGAAATTCCTCTGGAGGTCTCCTTCGGCGAGTCGGTCGTGGAGGGCCAGCACGCGTTTACCGGGATTGTGCGCGATATCAGCCAGCGCAAGCGCGCGGAAGCCGAACGGCAGGTGATCTTCGAGATCATTCATGCCTTGAACTTCACCGCCAATCTGGACGAGCTGCTCCACCTGATTCACCAGGCGCTGAAGAAGGTGCTCTACGCGGAGAACTGTTTCGTTGCGCTCTACGACCACGGCACGGGGATGTTCCACTTCCCGTTCTTCGCGGATCAGTTCGACGAGGCGCCGCCGCCGCAGAAGGTGGGGCGAAGTTGCACGGCGTACGTGTTCCGCACCGGTCATCCCATGCTGATTCCGCAAAAACTTTTCGACCAGCTTGCGGTGCGCGGGGAAGTCGAACTCGTGGGCACGCCTTCGCCGACGTGGCTCGGCGTGCCGCTGCGCACGCCTTCGGAGACGATTGGCGTGCTCGTCGTGCAGCACTACGAGGACGAGAATGTTTACACCGAGCGCGACTTGGAGTTCCTCGCCTCGGTGGGCGGGCAGATCGCGCTGGCCATTGAGCGCCGCCGCGCCGATGAGGCTCTGCGCAAGCAGCAGGAAGAGCAGGGAATCATCTTCCATTCGGCGCCCGCGATGATCTGGTACAAAGACACGGAGAACCGCATCCTCCGCGCGAATAAGGCGGCCGCCGAATCCGTCGGCCTCACCATCGAGCAGGTGGAAGGCAAATCCGTACACGAGTTTTCTCCGGAATACGCAGCACAGTATTACCAGGACGATTTGGAAGTGATTCGCACTGGAGTCCCCATGCTGGGGGTGGTCCAGCAGTACGTCACGGCCGCCGGTGAGAAGCGCTGGGGGCGTGCGGACAAGATTCCGTATCGCGACCACGCTGGAAACATCATCGGCGTCATCATTTTTGCAACGGATATCACCGAACAGCAGCGCGCCGGAGATGCCATGCGCCGCTCCGAAGCCAACTACCGTTCCCTGGTGGAAGGGGCGCCCTACGGCATTTACCGTGTCCAGCCGGACGGCAAGCTGCTTGACGTCAATCCCGCCCTCGTGGAGATGCTGGGTTACGGTTCCAAGGAGGAATTGCTCGCCATAGACATGGACCGGGACATCTACCGGGACCCGGAGGAACGCGGCCGGCTCGCCGGGCATTATCCGGATCGGCTCGAAGGGGTCGAAGCCGCTTGGAAGCGCAAAGATGGCGCGCCGATCGCGGTGCGCCTGAGCGGGCGCCCCGTGCACGGTCCCGAGGGTGAGATTATCTGCCACGAGCGCATCGCTGAAAACGTCACCGAACGCCGCGCCCTCGAGTTGCAGTTGCGCCAGGCGCAAAAAATGGAAGCCGTGGGGCGCCTGGCAGGCGGCGTGGCGCACGACTTCAATAACTTGCTCATGGTGATCAAAGGGCACACCGAGCTGCTGCTCGAGCGCGTCGCCAAAGAAGACCCGTTCGGCCGCAAAGTGGAGCAGATCCAGCGAGCCGCGGACCGGGCGGCGGCCCTGACGCGACAGTTGCTGGCCTTCAGCCGCATGCAGGTGCTGCAGCCGAAGGTGATCGACCTCAACGGCGTGGTTGCGGAAATGGGCAAGATGCTGCCGCGTGTGATCGGAGAAGACATTGAACTCTCGATGCGTACGGACCCGCAGCTTGCACACGTGAAGGCCGACCCCACGCAGATGGAGCAAGTGATCTTGAATCTGGCCGTCAACGCGCGCGACGCCATGCCGAAAGGCGGGAAACTGGTCATCGAGACGTCGAACGCCGAATTGGACGAGGCCTATGCGCGGCGGCATCCGCCGCTCATCGCTGGGCACTACACCTTGCTCGCCGTGAGCGACACCGGCATGGGCATGGATGCGGAGACGCAAGCGCACATCTTCGAACCGTTCTTCACGACGAAAGAGAAGGGCAAAGGGACGGGCCTTGGCTTGGCCACGGTTTACGGTGTCGTGAAGCAGAGCGGCGGGTACATCTGGGTGTACAGCGAAATCGGCCACGGCACGACGTTCAAGATCTACCTGCCCCGCGTTGACGAAGCCGCCGACCCCGCCCGGCCCGCAAAATCCGCGGCCCAAGCACCCGCGGGAACCGAGACGATTCTGCTGGCCGAGGACGAACGCGATGTCCGCGAGGTCGCCCGCGAATTCCTGGACCTTTCCGGCTACACCGTGCTTGAAGCGAAAGATGGTGCGGAGGCGCTGGACCTCGCCGCGCGCCACGACGGCCCCATCCACCTGCTGGTTACGGATATGGTCATGCCCGGGATGGGCGGGCGCGAGCTGGCGGCGCGCCTCACCACGCTGCGGCCGGGTCTCAAAGTGGTCTACATGTCGGGCTATACGGAGTACACCTCCCCGCACGTCGGCGAGACCGACCACAGGGGCGTGCTGCTCACGAAGCCTTTTACGCGCACCACTCTTTCGCGCACCGTGCGCGAGACGCTCGAATCCGGCAAGACGCAGTAGCGCCGGCCTCACCGCGCACAACTCCGGACAGGTCTTGAGACCCCTGGGGAAGTCCTCCAACCGCCCGGACACTCGTGTTAGACTCAAATCTCCCCGCGGGCGTTTGTCCAGGTCGTAGTGACAGGACGGCAGACACGTGTGTGGAATCGCTGGATTTACACATAGGCATCGCAAGCCGGGCGCTGAGCCCATCCAGCGCGCCACCGCGTCGCTCATCCATCGCGGCCCTGATCAGCAGGGAACTCATCAGTCCGAGCACGTCTCGCTTGGCGCCGTGCGCCTGAAGATCATTGACCTGCGCTACGGCAACCAGCCGATGCGCAGCGACGACGGCGACACCGTCCTGGTCTTCAACGGCGAAATCTACAATCATGCCGAGCTGCGCCGGGAACTCGAATCGCTCGGGCGCCGCTTCACGTCGCAGAGCGATACCGAGGTCGTTCTGCGGGCGTTCCTCGAATGGGACACGGGCTTCCTCAGCCGCCTTTGCGGCATGTTTGCGCTGGGCATCTGGACTGAATCACGCAAACGGCTCCTGCTCGCGCGTGACCGCATGGGCATCAAGCCACTGTATTTCTCCCGCCAGGGAGACGAGCTGTACTTCGGCTCGGAGTTGAAGGCCATCCTGATCCATCCGGAGATCCCGCGGCGGCTCGATTTCGCCGGACTGAGCTACTACCTCTCGCTGAACTACGTGCCGTGCCCGCACACGCTGGTCGAAGGTATCGAGAAGCTGCCGCCGGGTCACTGGCTCGAGTGGCGCGACGGCCGCGTGCGCATCGAGCCGTACTGGCAGCTCGAATTCCGCCCCCGGCGCGATTGGACGCTCCCGGCCGCGTGCGAGCAGCTGGATGCGCTGCTCAAGCAGTCCGTCCGCCAGCACCTCATCTCCGACGTGCCGCTCGGCGTGTGGATGAGCGGCGGCGTCGATTCCTCCACGATCCTGCACTACGCCTCCGAAGCTCACG
>JBGQHO010000050.1:0-24945 GCA_041497955.1 Terriglobia bacterium
AAGACGGAGCGATTGCCGTGCGCGGCGACACGATCGTGGCCGTGGGCACGCGCGCGGAGCTTGCAGCGCGCTACGCTCCGGCGCGGCGCATCAACGCCAGCGGTAAGCTGGTCCTCCCCGGCTTGATCAACGGCCACACGCACGTGCCCATGACGCTGTTGCGCGGTATCGCCGATGATCTGGCGCTTCAGGAGTGGCTCGAGAAGTACATCTTTCCCGCCGAAGCGCGCAACGTCAACGAAGAGTTCGTCACCTGGGGCACGCGGCTGGCCGCGCTGGAGATGATCCGCGGCGGCACCACGACCTTCGCGGACATGTACTACTTCGAGGATGCGGTCGCGCGCGAAACAAAGGTGGCCGGCATGCGCGGCGTTTTGGGCCAGAGCATCCTCGATTTCCCCGTGCCGGGCTACAAGACCGTGCCCGAGGGGCTTGCCTACGCGGAGAAGTTCCTTGCGCACTGGAAAGGCGACCCGCTCATCCACGCCGCGGTGGCGGCACACTCGATCTACACCTGCTCGGAAGACACGTTGAAGCAGAGCGCGGCGTTGGCGCGGCGCTACGGCGCACCGATCCTGATCCACGTCGCGGAAACGAAGCGCGAGCTGGACGAAAGCCGCGCGAAGCACGGGGCGTCGCCGGTGGCGTATCTGGAAAAGATCGGCGTGCTCGGCCCGGACGTGCTGGCGGCGCACTGCGTCTGGCTGAGCTCGGCGGACATTGCCATCCTCGCGAAGTACCAGGTGGGCTGCGTGCACAATCCGTCGAGCAACATGATGCTTGCCAGCGGCGTTGCGCCCATCGTGGAGATGCGCGCGGGCGGCGTGCGCGTGGGCCTGGGCACCGACGGCCCGGCCGGCAGCAACAACGACCTCAACATGATGGAAGAGCTCGACCTGGCCGCGAAGCTGCAGAAGATCTCGCGCATGGACCCGCGCGCGCTCGGCGCGAAGGAAGCGCTCGAGATGGCGACCATCGAAGGCGCCCGCGCGCTGCACATGGAGTCCGAGATCGGCTCGCTCGAAGCGGGCAAGAAGGCGGACCTGATCGTGCTGCGGCTCGATGCGCCGCACGCCGTGCCGATGTACAGCGTCTATTCGCAGACCGTCTACGCGCTGAAGGCCAGCGATGTGGAGACCGTCGTGATCGGCGGGCGAGCCGTGATGGAGAACCGCCGTGTGCTGACGCTCAACGAAGCGGAAGTGATTGCCAAGGCGCGCGAGTTCGGCGAACGCGTCAAGCGCTCGCTCGCTGCGCCTCCCGCGAAGTAGCTCCTCCCCACCTCAGCCCGACGGGCGCGTCTCGCCGCGCTGCCGGTGCAGCCGCGTGGCCATCGTGCGCAGAGTGTCCGGGATATTTTTGTTCATGGTGAGCATCTTCAGATCTTTGCCCGTGATGTTGGGCAGCAGGCGGAGGGAGACGTCGAGCGACGTTTTCGGATTGTTCACCAGGTGCAGCGTGATGGTGTAATTCTTGCGGAAGTTGCGGTTCATGGCGATCATGCGCAGCACCTCTTCGCTCAGGTTGGCCATGGCCGAAAAGCTCTCCACTTCGCGCTCGGTCAGCCGCGCCGATTGCAGCACCGCGCGCTGCACCACCTTGCAGGGATCGCGGATGAGCGCCATCCGCTCTTCGCGTCCGCCCTTGAGCGCGAGTTGCACCCGCTCAATCACGCGCATGCGCGACAGCTTCTGCAGCAGCGTAATGCGCTTGAACCCGTCAGGCTCGGCGGCAGCCACGGCTTCTTCGATGGCGGCAGGGTCGCTGGTGCCTTGCTGCAATTCCTGAAGCTGGTGGAGCTGGTCGGCGGTCAGAGACGACGATGTGCTGAGCATGGCCACGAGCGCGGGAGCCGTGCTGAGCCGGTCGAGGTTTTCCATCAGCGCCTGCACGCCGGTGGTGGAGAAGTGCCGCGCGGAGGCGAGCAGAGGCTCCGCGGGGCAGTTGGGATTGAGCGCCAGCGCGTCGGCGATGCCCGGCTTTTCAAGCATGTGCGCGGCGCAGTAGCGGTAGAGCTGCGGCGCTGCGTCCGGCCGCACCAGGGCGGCCTGGAACGCTTCGACGGGCTGCGTGAGCGCGGCCCCGGCCGCACGCTCGGCCAGCGCCTCGTCCGCATCGAAGGCCAGCACGGCAAGCAGCTCGACGCGCTCGCCGGGGTCGAGCGAGACGCTGCCGGCGCAGACGGCGAGCTTCCGCTCGTGGCTGGCGCGGCCCGAGCAGATTTCTTCCCGCAACTCCGGATTAATCGGGTCCTCCGGAAGATCGCTTCAAGTCTTTTCGGGTGATGGTGGCCCGGCCGGGCTGGTCCGCAGGCCCGAGCGGCGGGAGCGTCTGCCCGTTCAGCTCCAGCAGGACCGCGGTCGAATTGGACGCGGAGACTTCGAACTGCTCTTTTGCCGCGAAACGCTGCGTCTTCCCCGCGGCTATGCGCCCGTCGAACACGGTCTTGCCGTCGGCCACGATGGTCACTGTCGTGGCCCTTCCTGCAGAGACCGCCAGCTCGAGCTTCTCGGGTTCTGCCGCTCCCGGAGAGCCCGGGGCAGGTGCGGGAGAGTTCCCGCCGGTTGCGGCCTGCGCCCGGGGCGCCGTTTGCGCCGGAGAAGCCTGTGCCATGGCCGTCTGCGCCATGCTCTGGGCGTGCTTCCGCGCGACGTAGCGCCGCCAGCCATACCAGCCCGCGGCGGCCAGTCCGGCGATCACCACGAGTATGACGAGCAGCAGCAGGATGCGTTGTGCGGTATCGGATTTCGCGGGACCCGAGTCGGCCCAGACGGCGATGTTTGGCTGGTCGTCGGTGGCCAGGGCGTATTCGGCCACAATGCTCTCTTCCTCGAGGCCCAGGAAGCGCGAGACGGCGCGGACAAACCCGCGGTTGAAGACGCCGCCCGGCAGGCGCTCCCACTGCTCGTTTTCGAGGGCTTCGAGGAAGCGGACGCTGATGCGCGTGGCGGCGGAGATTTCTTCCAGGGAAACGCCGCGCATTTCCCGCTCTCGCTTCAGGTGCTCGCCGAACGCGCTCTTGGTCATTTTTCTGCGGCTCACGGCACTATAGGCGCGCGGATGGGGAGTGTCAATCGGGCGGCTACCCCCTCCAAACAGGAAACATCGCCTCATGTGGGGCGTTGCGCCCGCGAAAGAACGTTGCTTATAATTCGATTGGCCCGTAGGCGGGCGGCGGCCCGCACCTCTCAAATTGAGCCAGGGTCCAGGCGCATAGTGGAAGAGTCCAAGAGCTTCACCGGCGTCGAGCGGCGTCGCAACCCCGCGGTGAGAGTGGACCAGCGCGAGGCGGGCGAAGTCGCCGTTTTTCACGAGCTCGGCAAGGCCCTCACCTCCTCCCTCCAGCTCGACCAGGTCCTGCGCACCATCATGGAAAAAATTGACGAGTTCTTGCATCCGGACACGTGGTCGCTGCTGCTGGTGGACGAGGCGAAGCAGGAGCTCTATTTCGAACTGGCCATCGGCAAGGGCGCGCAGGCGCTGAAAGAAGTGCGCATCAAGATGGGGCAGGGCATCGCCGGCTGGGTGGCGCAGCAGGGCCAAGCCGTCATCGTGCCCGACGTGAGCCAGGACACGCGCTTCTTCGCCAAAGTGGACGAGAAGACGAAGATGGAGACGCGCTCGATCGTGGCCGTGCCCGTCCGCTTCCGGGACCACTGCCTGGGCGTCATCGAGCTGGTGAACTGCGTCGGCGCGGACGGTTTCCACGAGCGCGACCTGGCGCTGCTCGAGGCCCTGGCGGACTTTGCGGCGATTGCGCTTGAAAACGCGCGCCATGTGCAGCGCATCCACGAGCTGACCATCACCGACGACTGCACCAGCCTCTACAACGCGCGCCATTTGAACTTCATGCTCGAAACCGAGGTCTATCGCTCCCACCGCTACGGTTACGAGTTCTCGATCGTCTTCATCGACCTCGACTTTTTCAAGAAGATCAACGATACCCACGGCCACCTGATGGGCTCGAAGCTGCTGGGCGAAATTGGGCAAATGATCAAATCCCACTGCCGCCTGATTGATTTTGCCTTCCGCTACGGCGGCGATGAGTTCGTGGTCCTGCTGCCGCAGACCTCGAAAGAGAACGCCTGCCGGGTGGCGCGCCGCTTGCACAGGATGACCCGCGAAGGCACCTGGCTCGAGTCCGAAGGGATCAGCGTGAAGATCACGGCCAGCATCGGCGTGGCCACTTATCCCACCGATTCGCAGACCAAGGTCGACCTGCTGCACATGGCCGATGAAGCCATGTACGTGGTGAAGAACTCGACGCGCGACGGCGTGGCGGCGACCAACATGGGCGTTCTGCCGGACGTTTGAGCCGGTCGCTGCCGGAGCGCCTCGCCCGCAATTTCCACAGTTTCTGCCCGCCTCCTTGCTTCGCCTTCGCAGGCCGTGCTAGTCTCATCGCGCCTGTCGCTGCTGAGCGGCACGCCAGCGAGGAACGCATGGCCAATGAAGCATTGGGAATGATTGAGACCAAAGGCTTGGTCGGCGCGATTGAAGCCTCCGACGCCATGGTCAAGGCGGCCAACGTCGTCCTCACCGGCAAGGAATACATCGGCTCGGGCTACGTCACCGTGACGGTGCGCGGCGATGTGGGCGCTGTGAAAGCCGCCATCGATGCCGGCGCCGCGGCGGCGCGGCGCGTGGGCGAGCTGGTGGCCGTGCACGTGATCCCGCGGCCGCACGAGCACGTCGAAAAGATTCTCCCCGGCGCGAAGAAGTAGGCGGCAGGGTTCGGCCTGCCGGTGCGGCGGGCGTTCGGGTGAAAAAGGTTCAACGCTTGAGTCTGCGCGACCGCGACCTCATCTCCATTCAGGAAGCGCGGGAATCTGTTGCCCGCGCCGTCGAAGCCCAGAAAAAATTTGCCGCATTTTCCCAGGAACAGGTGGACGCCGTTGTGGACGCCTGCGCCGAAGCAGCCACGGCTGCCGCGGAGCCGCTCGCGCGCCTGGCGGTGGAAGAGACCGGCTACGGCAACGTCCCCGACAAGATCATCAAGAATCGCCTGGGTTCGGTGGACGTGCACCGCGCCATCCGCGGCATGCGCACCGTGGGGATCCTGCGCGAGGACAAAGAAAAGGGCGTCCTCGAAGTCGCCACCCCGGTGGGCGTCGTCGCCGCGGTAATTCCTTCAACGAATCCGACTTCGACGGCGATCTACAAGACGCTGATTTCCATCAAAGCCCGCAACGCTATCGTCCTGAGCCCGCATCCTTCGGCGATCCGCTGCATTTGCGAAGCGGCCAACGTGTTGAGCCACGCAGCGCTGCGCGTCGGCGCGCCCGAGGGGCTGATCAATTGCATGTCCCACACCACGCTCCAGGGAACGCAGGAGCTGATGCGGCATCGCGACGTCGGCGTGATCCTGGCAACCGGCGGCACGGGCCTTGTGCGCGCGGCGTACAGCTCCGGCAAGCCGGCGTACGGCGTGGGCCCGGGCAACGTGCCCGCCTACATCGAGCGCACCGCTGACGTGCGCAAAGCTGTGGCCGATATCCTTGCGGGGAAGACGTTTGACTACGGCACGATCTGCTCCTCCGAGCAGGCTATCGTGGCTGAGGAGCCCATCCGCGAGCTGGCGCTCGAGGAATGCCGCCGTCAAGGCGCGCATTTCCTTTCACCCGAGGAAGCCCGCAAGGTCGGCGAGCTGGTGTTTCGCCCGGGTTCGCACACGCCGAATCCGCAGATCGTCGGCCGCCCCGCGACCTTGATTGCCGAAATGGCGGGCATCAAGGTGCCCTCCTCCACGCGCGTTCTCATCGCGCGCCTCGAAAAAGTGGGCCGCGAGGAGCCGCTCTCCGGCGAAAAGCTTTCCACAATCCTGGCTTTCTATTCCGTGCCCAACCTGGCTGCGGCGATTGACCTGTGCACGCGGCTGCTGCAACACGGTGGTCTCGGTCACACGATTGCCATCCATTCGCAGAACGAAGCGGCCGTGCGCGAGTTCGGCCAGGCCGTACCGGCGTTCCGCGTGTGCGTGAACACGTCGGCGGTGCACGGCTCGATCGGCTATTCGACGAATCTATTTCCGGCAATGACGCTGGGCTGCGGCGCGCCGGGCGGCAACATCACCTCGGACAACATCGGCCCGCAGCACCTGATGAACATCAAGCGTATCGCGTGGTCGTCGCGCGGCATCGAGCACCGCACAATTCCCGCCGACCAGCGCCTGGCCGGCGCCGCGCCGGTGGCAGCAGTGACGGCAGCCGCCGCGTCGGGTGCGTCGGGTGGCGGCAATCCTTCGGGGCCCGACCGCGGACTCATCGCGCGCGTCGTCGAGCACGTGATGGCGGAAAAGGGCATCGCCCGCGGCGCCGCGGCCGTCAGCGGCGAAAAGGCGTCTCAGGAGAAGAAGGGGGCTTCGGCCCCGGAGGCTGCTCCTTCACCCGCCGCCGAGATTGTCGAGCGTGTTTTCCGCGATAAAGCCGTCGCGGCCGGGGCAGGAACGTCAGCCGCGCCCAGCGCAAGCGCCAAAGAGGCAGAGAAGGCGCCGGCTCCAGCGCCGGCAGCGCCGGAAGTGAAAGTTTCCCCGTTCGTCAGTGAGACCGAGGTGCGCTCGGCCATCACCCGCCAAGAGAAAATCTTCATTGGCCCGAAGACAATCGTTACGCCCTCCGCGCGCGACCTCGGCCTCGCCCACGAAGTCTTCGTCGAAACCGGCACAAAGCCCATCTAGGGCGGCCCCCGGTTCGACAACTCGCCTCATCAAGCCTCCTTGTTCGTCTCAAACCAATTCCCTATACTCGCTCTCTAACCATTCGAGGCGTCAATCGCATGCGCAACACCCAAGCTGCGCGCTACGCTCGCTGGGCCGCCACCGCGGCGGCGCTCCTGGCCGTGACCGCGCTCGGAATCTATGCGCGGCGCGCGTGGCAAGCGCACAACGAGCGCAAGCAGGCGCCGCCTTCTGTGCCGGCGGCCGTGCAGCAGCGCTCCTCGGTCTTCTCTTTTTCGAAGGTGGAAAAGGACCGCACGATTTTCACGGTCCGGGCCTCCCGCGCGACAGAATTCAAGGTCGGCAGCAGGAATCTCCTTGAAGACGTCTGGATCACCGTGTACGGCCGCGCGGGCCAACGCTATGACAATATCCACACGCAGTCCTGCGAGTATCTCTCCGACGTTGGGCGCATCATTTGCGCCGGGGAAGTGCAGATGGACCTGGAGAGCGCTGCGGAAGCGCAACAGCATCCGGGCGAGCGCGTGATCCATCTGGGCACGAGCAACGTCACGTTCGATCGCGAGAGCGGCATCGCGCGCACGGACCGCCCCGTCACCCTGCGCTTCCCCTACGGCGAAGGGCGCGGCGTGGGACTCGCTTTCCAATCGCGGGAAGGCGTGCTGCGGCTCGAGCGCGAAGTCGAGCTGAAGCTGCTTCGAATCGGACGCCCCGGAGAAGTCGCGCGCGAAATCGAGCCGTTTACGATCACCGGCGCCACACTGGAGTACCGCCGCGAGAGTCACACGCTGCGCCTGGTGGGCGCGGCCCGCGCGCGGCAAGGGCAGCGCGAGCTGACCGCGGGCGAGGTGACGCTTCAGCTGGACGCGGACCTGCGCGCGCGCCGCTTGGTGGCGAGCCGTGAGCCTGTGCTGCACTCGCCGGCGCCGCGCGGCACCGCGACGCTGGCCGCAGCGGAGTTCGTCGCATTCTTCCATCACGATGGCTGGGTGGAACGCGTCCAGGCTTCCGGCGGCGTGCACGGGAATCTTACGGCGGAGTCCAAGAACGACCAGATTGCGGCGGACCGCGTGGAGATCGAGATGCTGCCGCGCGTGAACCAGCCGAACGTGATGACGCTCAGCGGCGGCGTGACGGCGCAATCGCAACACCGCGGAGAGCTGCAGAAACTCGAGACCGCGGCGCTGCGGCTCTTTTTCACGCAGGGCGCGAAGTCGAATGAACGGCGGCTGGACCGGGGCGAAACGCTGGCGCCCGCTGTGGTGGAATGGCAAACCCCGCGCAGCGTGAGCGGCAAGTCGGCAATGGAAATTACGCGGCTGCGCGGGCAGCAGATCGCGGCCGAATTCGACGCGCGCAGCAAGCTCCGCGTGCTGCGCGGCCGGAACGGCACGAACCTGGAACGGCACCCGCCGGGGCGGCCCGCAGAGGTGACCGAGTCCGACGAATTCGCTGCGCGCTTCGATACAGATGGCGAGTGGAGCGACGTCGAGCAGACCGGCCACGTCCGCTTCCGGGAGGGCGAGCGCAGCGGCCAAGCCGAGCGCGCGCGCGTGGAACACGCCACGGAAACGATTACGCTCACTGGCTCCGCCCAACTCGCCGACGGGAACATGCGCACCACGGCACGCGCGGCTACTTACAATTCTCGCACGGCCGAGTTCACCGCTGAAGGCAACGTCAGCGCCAGCGACCTTTCCGGCGGGCGCAGCGCCAGCACGAACCTGGCGCCGCAGCCCGCGCACATCACCTCCGATCATCTGGCCGGAAACGCTTCCAGCGGCCGCGCGGTGTATTCCGGCAACGCGCGCCTGTGGCAAGGCGATTCGGTGGTGGAGGCGGATTCGATCGAGTTGCTGCGCGATGCGCAGCGCCTGGCCGCGCGCGGCAACGTCCGGGCCGTATTCCTGCAAGCCTCTTCAACGGGCGCAAGCGCTCCAGCCGCGAAACCGACTGCAAGCGGCGGCGGCCCGGCCGCCGCAGGAGGGCCGGACCTGTGGCGCGTGCGCGCGGGCACGCTGACGTATTGGAGCAAGGAGTCGCGCGCGCTGCTCGAGCGGAACGTAGTGGCGGAATCGCGCCATATGGCGATCAGTTCGCAAACCCTGGAGTTGTTCCTCTCGGCGCAGGGTCCTGCAGGGGGCGCGGGCGCAAACGGCCCGCAGCAGGTGACACGCGCGGTGGCCACAGGCGGCGCCTCCGTGCGGCAGGGCGAGCGTCGCGGCGTTGCCGATCGCGCCGAATACTTTGGCGCGGAGGGCAAATGCGTGCTTTCGGGCGGGCGTCCCACGCTCTACGACGCGTCGCGCGGCACGACGACGGGGCGTCAATTGACCTTCTTTTTTGCGAATGATACGATTGTCGTGGATTCGGAGGAAGGATCGCGCACGCTGACAAAGCACCGGGTCGAGAAATGACGCACGATGCTGAAACTCCAGGCCGTCGAGCTCAGCAAGTCGTATCGGGGCCGCAAGGTCGTCGATGATCTCGATCTGGAAATCGGTCAGGGAGAAGTAGTTGGTCTACTGGGGCCCAATGGTGCAGGCAAGACCACGACGTTCTACATCCTGGTCGGCCTCGCCCGGCCCGATTCCGGGCGCGTGCTCCTGGATGGCGACGACATCACCGACCTCCCGATGTATCTCCGGGCCCGCAGCGGCATCAGCTACCTTCCTCAAGAGCCTTCGGTTTTCCGCCAACTAACGGTTGAAGAGAATCTGCTGGCGGTGCTGGAGACCCTGCCCCTGACCCCGGAGCAGCAGCGCGACCGCCTGGAAGAATTGTTGGCGCAGATGGGACTCGAAACCGTGCGGCACAACCGGGCCTACACGCTCTCCGGCGGCGAGCGCCGGCGCCTGGAGATCGCAAGGTCGCTGGTGCTGGAGCCGGCGTTTGTGCTGCTCGACGAGCCGTTTTCGGGCATCGATCCGCTGACCGTGGTGGACATTCAAAGGATCATTGCGGATTTGAGCGCATCGGGCATAGGGGTTCTATTGACGGATCACAACGTCCGCGAGACGCTGCGGGTGACCGACCGGGCCTACATTATCAATAACGGTAAGATTTTCCGGGCCGGCCCGCCCGCGCAGCTGAGCGAAGATTCCGAGGTGCGGCGCGTCTACCTGGGCGAGCAATTCCGGCTGCACTGAGCCGCGCGAGCAGAGGTTCCTGGCGAATTACGACAATGAACTGGTTACAACCCAAACTCCAGCTGAGGCTCGCGCAGAAGCAGATTCTGACGCCCGGCCTGGTGCAGATGGTCAGCGTCCTGGCGCTGAACCGGCTCGAGCTCCGCGAGATGATCAACCAGGAGATGGTCGCCAACCCCGTCCTCGAGGAGCTCAACGAAGACGGCGTGGTTAGCGAAAACTATTCCGACGAAGCCTTCGTCAAAGCGGAAACCGAAAAAGTCCCCGAGACCGAGCAGGCCAATCCCTTCGATGAGTTCGACATCTCCTCCTTCTTTAACCAGTATCTCGATAGCGGCTCGGGCGCATCCGACCGCCGGGAAATCGAACAAATCGAGCGGCCCTCGTTCGATAAGTTCCTTTCTTCGCCGCAAGGCCTCGCCGACCATTTGACGTGGCAATTGAGCGTGACGATCTGCAGCGACACGGTCAGCGAGATCGCCGAGAAAATCATCGGCAACCTGAATGAAGATGGTTACCTGGTGGTGGATGACCGGCCGCTGACGGTCGAAGAGCTCACCGAGAACGGCCGCTATTCCGTCGAAGACGTGGAAGAAGCCATCGCCGTCGTGCAGGAATTCGATCCGCTCGGGGTGGGCGCGCGCGACCTGCGCGAGTGCCTGCTGATCCAGCTCCGCATGCTCGACCCGCAGAACACCCTGGCGCAGCAGATCGTCTCCGATTATCTGAAGCAGTTGCAGTCGAACCAGCTCAAGGAAATCGCGCGCGCGCTGAACCGCCCGGTCGAGGCCGCGAAGCGCGCCCTGGACGTCATCAAGCGGCTCGATCCGCGCCCGGGACTCCGCTACAACAAGACGCAGGCGCGGCTGGTGGAGCCGGATGTTTACTTCCGCAGGGTGGACGACGAGTGGCAGGTCTTCATGAACGAAGACGACATGCCGCAGCTCCGCCTGAGCCCGGTGTACCGCCGGCTGCTGGCGCGTGACGCTGCCGACCGTGACGTGCGCAATTACGTGAAGGAGCGCTTCAGCGCGGCGCTCCAGTTGCTCAAGAACATCGAGCAGCGCAAGCACACCATCCTGCGCGTCTGCCAGGCGATCATCCGTCGGCAGGGCGAGTACCTCGACCATGGCGCCGACCACCTGAAGCCGATGATGATCAAGGAAGTGGCGGAAGAAGTCGGCGTGCACCCCTCGACGGTGAGCCGCGCGGTGGCCAGCAAGTACGCGCACATGCCCCGTGGCGTGGTGGAGCTGCGCTCATTCTTCTCGGAATCGGTGAACGGCCCGGGCGGCAGCGCGATGTCGCTGCTGACGCTGAAGCGGGTGGTGAAGAAAATGATCGAGGACGAGGACTCCACGCACCCGCTGACCGATGACCAGATCGCCAAGAAGCTCGACGAAGCGGGCATTCACGTCACGCGCCGCACGGTGGCCAAGTACCGCGAAGACCTGCGCATCCCCAGCACCCACCAGCGCAGGGTGAAGACGTAGGCGCCGAGCGTCGTGAGCCCGCAAACAACCCGCGACGCCCGACAACTGGTGATCCTGACCGGCCTGAGTGGCTCCGGCAAAAGCACCATCCTGAAAACCTTCGAGGACCTGGGCTTCTACTGCGTGGACAACCTGCCGGTGGACCTGATCCCCACGTTCGGCGTGCTGCACATGGACAGCAGCGGAGAGATCCAGCGCGCGGCGCTGCTGGTGGACGCGCGTGAGGGCGAGCAGATCAAGCGCCTGCCAGCGATGCTGCGCGAACTGAAGCGCGGTGAGAACGCCACGCTGGTCTTCATCGAGGCCACCGACGAAGCGCTGCTGATGCGCTTCAGCGAGACGCGCCGGCCGCATCCGCTGGGCCACGGCCGCCCCATCCGCGAAGTGCTGCGCCACGAGCGCGAGCTGATGGCTCCCATCCGCAAGCTCGCCGACGTCGTGATTGACACCACGAAATTCAATGTCCACGAGCTGCGCCAGTTCATCACCGGGCGCTTCAAGAAATCCGACCACAAGCCGCTGCTGATTTCGCTCGTCAGCTTCGGCTACCGCTACGGGATCCCCTCCGACGCGGACTTGGTGTTCGACGTGCGGTTTCTGCCCAATCCGCATTTCGTGCCGCGCCTGCGGCGGTATTCGGGCAAAGACCCGCGCGTGGCGCGCTACATCCGTTCGTTTCCGCAGACCGGTGTATTCTTGCGGCGGATCGAAGCGCTGCTGACTTTTTTGCTCCCGCACTACATTCGCGAGGGGAAGAGCTATCTGACGATTGCCATCGGTTGCACCGGCGGCCGCCACCGGTCGGTTACGCTGGCGGAAGCCATGCGCCGGGCGCTCGCGCGGCGCGGCTACCCAGCGAAAGTGGTGCATCGCGACGTCAACAAGTAGCCGCCTTGACATTTGCGCGCGGCGTTCGTAGCGTAGCGCATTTGCTTTGCGTCCCGGGAAGAGGACAGGGGAGTCTGGTTGCTGAAACTGCCGCCTGAATTCGGCCGTCTTCTTCGCTACGTGCGGCCCTATCGCGGTCGCCTGGCGCTGGCGGTGTTGTTGCTCGCGGTCGTGGGCCTGACGGAAGGGCTCACCGCATTGATGATCACGCCGGCCTTGGACCGCGTCCTCAATCCGGCCACCTCTGATCCAAATCTCGTCCTGGTAAAGAAGCTTCCATTTCTCGATCACCCTCTCTTGCTGAACTCTTTCTTTCCGCCGCGGATCCGCTGGGTCTGGACGATCTTTGCTATCGCGCTTGTCGTATTGTTTGCGGCCAAGGCGCTGGCAGAGTTCTTCGGTAGTCTGCTGGTGCAATTCGTGGGCCTTGCTGCCGTCACCGACCTGCGCAATCAGATCTACGAGAAGCTGATTCGCCAGCCGATTGGCTTCTTCCAGCACCACCCCGTCGGGCGGCTCCTTTCGGCTGTCATCAACGACGTCGAGCGCGTGCGCAGCGCGCTCTCCGAATGGCTCGCGGATTTCTTCCGCCAGGCCTTCACCATGCTGTTCCTGATCGTGGTGTTGCTGCTGATCAACTGGCGGATGGCGCTGGGGTCAGCCGTTCTGGTGCCTCTCGTCGTTTGGCCCGTCGGAAAGCTGGGCCGGCGCATTCGGCGGTCGGTGGAAAAGAGCCAGTCGCGCCTGGGCGAGCTGAGTCAGATCCTGCAGGAGACGGTCAGCGGGAACCGCGTCGTGAAAGCCTTCGGCATGGAGAGCTTCGAAGCCGGCAAATTCCGCGCTACGTCGCGGCGGTTATTGCGCGAAAACATGCGCTGGGTGCGCGCCTACGTGCTCACCTCGCCGCTGATGGAGTTGCTGGGCGCCGTCGTGATCGTCATGGTTCTGTTGTATGCGCGGAATGAAATCCGTGGCGGTCTTATGACCATCGGCATGTTCGTGGCCTTCATTTACGCCCTCTTCAAGGTCTACGAGCCGATCAAGCGCATGGGCATGATCTACCAGCAGTTCCAGCAGGCCGCGGGCGCCAGCGAGCAGGTGTTCGCTCTCCTCGCACTGGAAGAGGAAGTCTCCGAAGCTCCGGGCACCCAGGTCCTGCCGCCGTTTTCGCGCGGCATCGAATTTCAGAACGTCGGCTTCGCGTACGAGTCCGAGCCCGCCATCCTTCGCGGCATCAATCTGAACGCGCGCGCGGGTGAGGTCGTCGCAATTGTCGGGCTGAGCGGCGCGGGGAAGACGACGCTCGTGAACCTGCTGCCGCGGTTCCACGACGTCACCGCGGGCGCGGTGCGGATTGACAGCTACGACGTGCGCGAAGTGACGTTGCGTTCGCTGCGCGAACAGGTGGCCATCGTCACGCAGGAAACCATCCTCTTCAACGACACGGTCTGGAACAACATCTGCTACGGACGTCCGGAGCTGCCGGAGGGGCGCGTCTATGAAGCCGCGCGCGCGGCGCTGGCGCACGACTTCATCCTGGAGCTGCCCCAGGGCTACCAGACGCTGCTCGGCGACCGCGGCCAGCGGCTCAGCGGCGGGCAGCGCCAGCGGCTGGCCATTGCGCGCGCCTTGCTGAAGGATTCGCCGATCCTGATCCTCGATGAGGCGACCTCGGAGCTCGATTCGGAATCGGAGCTGCTTGTGCAGCACGCCTTGGCTAACCTGATGGTCGGCCGCACGGTGTTCGTGATTGCGCACCGGCTCTCGACGATCCGCCGCGCGGACAAGATTGTCGTGCTCGAGGACGGCGTGATCCGCGAGACCGGCACGCATCAGGAGCTGCTGGTGCGCGGCGGCGCCTACGCGCGTCTCTATGAGCTGCAATTTGCCGGAGCGGTTGAGCCGTGACCACAACACCCAAGTCCATGACCGGCTACGCGCAGGCGCGCGCCGAGCAGAACGGCTGGTTGCTTCGCATCAACCTGCGCAGCGTGAACCACCGCTTCCTCGATCTGCACTTTCGCCTGCCGGAAGGATTCGAAGTCTTCGAGCCGCGCATCCGCCAGGCGCTGCGCGACCGCTTGCGGCGCGGGCATGTGGACGTGACGCTGCATTTCGAGCCCACGGGGCCCGCCGCCGTACAGTTGAACCGCCAACTCGCCGAGGCGTACCTCCAGGCCGCGGAGGATCTGCGGCAGCGCTCCGGCGGGAAGGCCGAGCCCGACCTGGTGGCGTTGTTGCGCCTACCGGGCGTGATTGCCGCCGCGGGAGCGCCCACGGGCGCGCTCGCCAGCGAAGAGGAGGAGCAGCTGGGCACGCAGGTCCAGGCGTGCCTGGAAGAAGCGCTGGGCCGCCTGGAAGAGATGCGCCGGGCGGAGGGCCGGCATCTAGCAGAGGAAATGAACCGGCGGCTGACGCACATTTCCGGCAATGCAGCACAGATCGAGACGCTGGCGGAGCGCGTGCGCCCCGCATACGCGCGGCGACTGGAAGCGCGCCTGCGAGAATTGATCGGTGAGGTGCCGCTCGATCCGGTGCGCTTGACGCAGGAAGCGGCGCTGCTGGCCGAGCGCGGCGACATCAGCGAAGAACTGGCGCGGCTGCGCAGCCACGTGGATCAGTTTCACAAACTGCTCGCGGCGGGCGGCGAGCTGGGCAAGAAGCTGGATTTCCTGCTGCAGGAAATGCAGCGCGAAGCAAACACCATGCTCTCGAAGACGCCGGGGATCGAAGCGGAAGGGTTGGCCATCACCGACCTGGGACTCGAGGTCAAGTCCGAGATCGAAAAGCTTCGCGAACAGGTGCAGAACGTCGAGTGACGATGACGGAACCGCAGCCGCCGCTGGTACTGATCGTTTCGGGGCCCTCGGGCTCCGGGAAATCCACCCTGGTGGAAAAGCTTCTCGAGTTGCCGGGCACGATGTTTTCCATCTCGTGCACCACGCGAAAGGCGCGCGCCACGGAGAGCCCGGGGAAATGGTATGATTTTGTTTCCGAGGCCGAATTCGAGCGTATGGTGGCGCAGGGCGAGTTCCTCGAATACGCCCGTGTCTTCGGCAAGCACTGGTATGGCACGCCGCGGAAATGGCTCGAGCAGGCGCAGCGCAAGGGCCTCGACCTGGTGCTGGAGATTGACGTCCAGGGCGCGGAGCAGGTGAAGAGGAAGAAATTGCCGGGTGCCGTCTCCATCTTCATCATGCCGCCTTCGCGGGAGGAGTTGGAGCGCCGCTTGCGCGCCCGCGGGCAGGACGCCGGGGAAGAAATCGCCCGGCGACTGGAGCGCGCGCGGCAGGAAATGCAGCACTTCGCACAATACGATTTCATCGTCGTGAATGACGACGTCGAGCGCGCCGGCCGCGAAGTGCAGGCCGTGGCGCTGGCGGCGCGCTGCCGCAGCGACCACACCCGGCCGCGCGTGGAAAAGATTCTGCACTCCTTTGGAGGCATCTAACCGAATGGCGGTACAAAATGACACACCGGACAGCATGTTCGCTTACGTTGTGGTGGCATCGCAGCGCGCGCGCCAGTTGATGGCGGGGGCGCCCCCGCTGCTCGAGCCGCGTTCGCACAAACCGACGCGAGTGGCCATGGAAGAGCTCAACAAGGGCATGCTCGAATACGAGACGCCCACACCCCCGGAACAGGGCGGAGAAAAAGAAGGGAAGCGCCGGAAGTCCTAGCGCGTTCATCAATGCGAGTCGTACTCGGCGTATCGGGCGGAGTGGCCGCGTACAAGGCGGCGGAGCTGGTGCGGCGTCTCCAGCAGGACAGGCTCGACGTCCAGGTGGTGATGACGCGCAGCGCGCGTGAGTTCGTCACGCCGCTCACCTTCGCCGCGCTTACGGGCCAGAAAGTCATCACCGAGATGTTCGACGCTGAAGCCGGCGCGCCGGCCAACGTCGAGAGCGCCATCGAGCACATCGGCGTCGCGCAAGCCGCGGACGTTCTTGTCGTCGCGCCCGCCACGGCCAACATCCTGGCCAAATTCGCGCGCGGCGTTGCCGACGACTTCCTCACCACGCTCTATCTCGCTACGACCGCTCCCGTCGTTGTCGCTCCCGCGATGAACGTTAACATGTGGGAGCACCCCGCGACCCAGGAGAATGTCGGGATCCTGCGCGCGCGCGGCGTGCACGTCGTGGATCCTGACGAAGGCTACCTCGCCTGCGGGATGACCGGCGCGGGGCGCCTGGCCGGTGTGGAGACCATTGCGCGGGCCGTCTGCGAGGTTCTGGGCATCCGCCACGATTTCAGCGGTGAGACCGTTCTCGTGACTGCCGGTCCAACCTGCGAAGACATTGATCCGGTGCGCTACCTGACGAACCGCTCTTCCGGCAGGATGGGCTATGCGCTGGCCGATGCCGCGCAGCGCCGCGGCGCGCGCGCCATCCTGGTCAGCGGGCCTACCGCGCTCACTCCGCCCGCGGGCGTGCAGCACGTTGCCGTTCGCACCGCAGAAGAAATGCACCGTGCCGTGCTGGAGCATCTGGCCGGGGCCACCATCGTCATCAAGGCCGCTGCAGTGGCCGATTACCGCCCCGTGATGCCGCGGTCGAAGAAAATCAAGCGCGATGCCGGGCGCCTGACCGTCGAGTTCGAACCCACGCCGGATATTCTGGCCGATGTGGCGCGGATGAAGGGCAGCCGCATCGTGGTCGGCTTCGCTGCCGAAACCGACGACGTGGCTGCGCACGCGCGCGCAAAGCTTGCCGCGAAGGGCGTGGACATGATCGTGGCGAACGACGTGACACAGGAAGGCGCGGGATTTGACGTGGAAACGAACGTCGTCACCCTGTTCACCCGCGACGGCCGCGAGAGCACGCTGCCGCGCCTCGGCAAGCTTGACGTCGCCAACCGGATCCTCGACGAAGTCCTTCGCCTCCGCCAGGGCGCTCCTTCACCCGCGGCGCAGGGAGTTCCCCGGGCCCGCGGATGAACAGTCCCGTCAACAAGGAAACCACAGAAAAGCTGGAAGCCTGGCTGCGCTATTACGGCGATCTCGGCGTGCGCACGTTCTACCGCGACCGTCCCGCCGGCGTGTTGGTTGCGGCCAGGAAGGAGCGGGCTGCGCCCGCCGCGCCCCGCGCTGAGGCATCTCCACCGGCGGCCATTCCTGTTCTGCCCGTGATCCAGGCGCCGTCGTTGTTTGACGCCGCCGAGCGCGTCGAGGGCGATACGCTCGAAGGCATTCAGGCCTACATCGGCGAGTGCACGCGCTGCCGATTGCACAAGCAGCGCACGAAAATTGTTTTCGGCGTCGGCAATTCGAAAGCCGAACTCGTATTCGTCGGCGAAGGCCCCGGCCGCGACGAAGACGCGCAGGGCATCCCGTTCGTGGGCCGCGCCGGGCAGCTGCTCACGCAGATGATCGAAGCCATGGGCCTGCGGCGCGACGACGTCTACATCTGCAACGTGGTGAAGTGCCGCCCGCCCGAGAACCGCGTTCCTGAAAAAGACGAGATCGCCACGTGCTCGCCGTTTCTGCTGCGGCAACTCGCCGTCATTCAGCCGAAGGTGATCGTCTGCCTGGGCAACGTCGCCGCGCAGATGCTGCTCGGCACGCACAAATCCATCTCGCACTTTCGCGGGCAGTGGTTCGACTACCGCGGCTCGCGGCTCATCGCCACATATCACCCCGCCTACCTGCTGCGCAATCCGAACGCAAAGGGCGACGTCTGGATCGATCTGAAGAAGGTCATGGCTGTCCTCGGGCTCAAACCCCGCCGTCGCTAGCGCCAGTTCCGCGCAGACTTCGCTGGCAGTGCTGCTAGACTAGTGCTTGCCGATGGCTCCCCGCTTCTGCGAAGTCGCCCTGCCCGTTCCTCTGCGCACGACGTTCACCTACGAAGCGCCCGAATCTCTGACGGAGCTTGTCGCGCCGGGCACGCGCGTGATGGTGCCGTTCCGCAACCGCGCGCTCGTCGGAGTCGTTCTCGAGCTCGCGAACCGCGCGCCGGAAGGGACCAAAGTCAAGCTCATCAGCGAAGTACTCGACCCCATTCCCGCGCTTCCGCCGAAGCTGATTGATCTCGGCCGCTGGGTCGCGGACTACTACGTCGCGCCCATCGGCGAAGTCTTCCGCGGGATGCTGCCGCCGCCGGTGGAAATGGAGTCCGAGCGCGCCCTCTGGCTCACGGCCGCGGGCCGCGATTACTTCGCCGAGCTTTCCGCGCGCGGCAACCGCAGCGAAGCGGAAATCACCGACCACGCGCTGCTCCACCTGATCGAAGTCGAGGACAAGCCGCTGCGGATGTCGCGCCTCAGCAAGCTGCCGGGCGGGGAAGCTGCTGCGGCGCGGCTGCTGCGGCGTGGGCAGCTCGAAGCGCGTGACCTCACGCGCCATCGCAAGCCGCGCATGCGCACCATTGTGGCTTGGAACCCGGAGGCGCAAGGAGAAACCCCTCGCGCCGACGAAGAGCGCATCCGTAAGGTGCTGACCTCCGAGCGCGGCCCGCTGCCTTTGCCGGCCTTGTTGCGCGAAGCCGGTGCGAAGCGCTCGGCGATTGACCGGCTCACCCGGCAGGGCAAGCTGCTGATGTGGCAGGAGCCGCAAGCGGCCGAGGACGATTGGTTCGAAGCCGATTTCACTCCGCCCGCCAATGTGCTCAACGCCGATCAGTCACGCGCGCTTGGAGAAATCGAGGGCTGGCTTGCCGCAGGCGAGTTCACGGTGGGGCTGCTCTACGGCGTCACGGGCAGCGGCAAGACCGAGGTGTATCTCCGCGCCGTGCGCCAGGCGCTGGACCGCGGGCGGACGGCGTTGATCCTGGTGCCGGAAGTCGCGCTGACGCTCTGGCTCGGGCGGCTGTGCCGCGCGTGGTTCGGATCGGCGGGCGAAGGTGTTGCCGTGCTGCACAGCGCGCTGCCGGAGGCGGAGCGCTCGCGCGAGTGGTGGCGCGTGCGGCGCGGAGAAGCGCGCGTGGTGGTGGGGGCGCGTTCCGCGGTCTTCGCGCCGCTCGAAAACCTGGGCCTGGTAATCGTGGACGAAGAGCAGGAAGCCAGCTACAAGCAGGAGGAAACGCCGCGCTATAACGGCCGCGACACGGCCATCGTTCGCGCGAAGCTCGAAAGCGCCGTCGCGGTGCTGAGCTCCGCGACGCCTTCGCTTGAAAGCTTCCACCACGCGCGAATCGGAAAATACCACCTGCTGCAGCTCGAATCGCGCGTGGAGAACAGGCCACTGGCGCCGGTGGAGATCGTGGATCTGCGCGAAGACTTCCGGCGGACGCATCGCGCCGCAGCAATTTCTGAGAAGTTGCGCACGGCGATTTCCGAGGGACTCGCGCAAGGCACGCAGGCGCTCGTGCTGATCAACCGGCGCGGCTACGCGTGGTCGGTGCTGTGCCGGAGCTGCGGCGCGGCCGTGCAATGCGAAAACTGCAGCATTTCGCTCACGTATCACAAGAAGCGCGCGCGGCTCGTGTGCCACTATTGCGGCTACTCCATTCCGGTGCCGCGGCGCTGCCCGAAGTGCGACTCGCAGCACATCCATTTCTTCGGCGAAGGCGCGGAGCAGATCGAAGAACGCCTGCGCGAGCTCTTCTCCCAGGCGCGCGTCGGGCGGCTGGACCGCGATACGGCGCGCACCAAGCGCGAATACCAGCAGGTGCTCAGTGCGTTTGCTGCCGGACGGCTGGACATTCTCGTCGGCACCCAAATGGTCGCCAAAGGGCACGATTTCCAGCGCGTCACGCTGGTCGGCGTGGTTTCCGCGGACACGGCGCTCAGCCTGCCGGATTTCCGCGCGGCCGAACGCACATTCCAGTTGCTCACGCAGGTGGCGGGACGCGCCGGGCGCGGGGAGCTGCCGGGCGCCGTCCTGGTGGAGACGTACTATCCCGAGCACTACGCCATACAGCTTGCGGCCCAGCAGGATTACCCCACGTTTTTCGAGCGCGAGCTGCACTTCCGCCGCCTGATGCATTACCCGCCGTTCACGGCGCTCGCAAACATCGTCGTGCGCGACCGCAAAGTGGAGAACGCGATCCGGTGGTCGCGCCAGCTCGCGGCGTTCCTTGCGCCGCAGGAATCGCGCGGCGTGAAGGTGCTGGGGCCCGCGGCGGCGCCTATCGCACGGTTGAAGCGCGAGTACCGATTTCAATTTCTGCTGAAGGCGCCGCGGCGCACGCAGCTCTCACGGATTCTGGCGGAATGCCTGGATTTTTGTAGCCGGAAGGAGATTCCCGAAACCGCTGTGCTCGTGGACGTGGACCCGCTCAGTTTGTTCTAGCTTAGTCGTTGAACGTGAACGGCGCGGGCATGAAGCAGAGCAAGAAGATCAGCAGCGCAACGGCCGCCCACACGATGCGCTTGCGGTCAATCGGCTCCCAGCGGTTGAGCAGCGGCGGGTGTCGGAATCGGAGCAGCAGGAGAAGGACGCCCCAGAATACCCAGCCGGGCCACACCTGGCCAAAGACCTTGGGCATCGCAACGCCCATGGCGTAGAGCATCGCGGGTCCGCCAATCAACACCAGGATGGTTGCCACGGCCAGCGAAACGCGGCGGTGCTGTTCGCTCGCCAGCGCGTACAGGATGTGCCCGCCGTCGAGCTGGCCGGCCGGCAAGAGATTGAGCGCCGTGGCGAATAGGCCCACCCACGCGGCGCGTCCAACCGGGTGCAGCAGCAGGTCCGCGGACGAAACGCCCGGCCGCAGCAGCGCGAGGAGCATGCGCGAGAGCAGCGGGTTTCCGAAAACGAGCGGCGCGGAGTTCTCTGCGCCGGGAATTATCTTCGAGTACGTGATGGCAATCGCCAGCGCGGGCACGGCAAAGAGGAATCCGACCACCGGGCCCGCGAGTCCCACGTCGAACAGCGCTTTGCGGTTGATGATCGGCGCGCGGATGCGGATGAATGCGCCGAGTGTGCCGATCAGCGTCGGCGCTGGGATGAAGTAGGGATAACTGGCCGGGATCCCGTAATAGCGGCACGCGAAGTAGTGGCCCAGCTCGTGCGCCAGCAGGATGCCGATCAGCGTGAACGAGAAGGGAAGCCCGGCCAGCAGAAGACGCGGTTCGCGCCAGATGGCCGAGTAAGCGCCAAAAAAAGTATCGAGCGAGGACGGCCGGTTGCGCGCGTAGTCCAGCGCAAACTGCGTGCCGGCGACCAGCGTGGAAAGGACGGTCAAACCGAACAGCGCGGCGGCAATGATCAGCGAACGCGTGCGCCGCGGCTCGGGCAGAGGCGGGTAGTAGGGCCGAACATCGGGCGGCAGCGTCCGCGCGCTAAAAACTTCAACGGGGAACTTGCCGTCGCCATTGCCGCTGGTCATGCGAATTCACATGCGCCCCGCCGAGACGGAGGCGCAGCTTGCGCTAAAACGAGAAAGTCCCCCAAGAAATCACTGTGGCCGGAAGCTAGATGGATTGCAGCTCCTTGCCGGGCTTGAAGCGGACGGCCTTGCCCGGGGGGATGCTGACTTCCTCACCGGTGCGGGGATTGCGGCCGATGCCGGTTTTGCGGGGCTTGACGTTGAAGACGCCGAAGCGGCGGAGCTCGATCCGCTGGCCGCGCCCGAGCGCGTTCTTCAGGGCCTCGAAGACGGTCTCCACGGCCTGCTCGGCCTTGGTGCGGGTCACTCCGGTACTGCCTACGACCGCGTTGACGATGTCGAGTTTGATCACGCAAGCCTCCGCTCTGTGTAACGTGAGCGTATGCTAGACAGGCTGCCGCGGGTTGTCAAGCCGCGCGCGGTGTACTAAGATGCGTCGCTTTTTTGCGCCGCCCCCGTCGCGCGCGCCAACCCGGAGGCCTCGATGACCGTCAAGCCCGACCGCTGGATCCGCCAGATGGCGCTCGAGCACAAAATGATCGAGCCGTTTGCAGACCGCCAGGTGCGCGACGGCGTGATCAGTTACGGCGTCTCCTCCTACGGCTACGACATCCGTGTGGCCGATGAGTTCCGCATCTTCACCAACGTCAACTCCACGATCGTGGACCCCAAGCATTTCGACGAGCGCTCGTTCGTCGAGTTCCTCGGACCCGTGTGCATCATCCCGCCGAATTCGTTCGCGCTGGGCCGCTCGGTCGAATACTTTCGCATCCCGCGCAACGTGCTGACGATCTGCGTGGGCAAGTCCACCTACGCGCGCTGCGGGGTCATCGTCAACGTGACGCCGTTCGAGCCCGAATGGGAAGGCTTCGTGACGCTCGAAATCAGCAACACCACGCCGCTGCCTGCCAAAATCTACGCCAACGAGGGCCTCTGCCAGGTGATCTTCTTTCTTTCCGACGAAGATTGCGAAGTCTCCTACAAGGACAAGAAGGGGAAGTATCAAGCCCAGAAGGGAATCGTCCTCCCGCGCCTGTAAGGTGCGCCGGGGATCTGGCCTTGGGGTGTTTTGTTGACTCGGCTATTTCGTTTCTGCCGGCGTCTGATTTTCCTCGAGCGGGTAGCCCATGCGGCGCCAGCCGTCCAGACCGCCCGCGAGCGGCCGGATGTCCTTGATCCCGCGCCTCCGGAGCAGCAGCGCCACACGGGCGCTGGTCGCTTCGTTGGGTCAAGTACAGTAGAGCACGACGCCGCGGTCGCGCGGGATCATCTCGTGTGAGCCGTCGAGGCTCGCGGCGTCCAGACGCATCGCTCCGGGAATCATTTGGGGCTCGGCTTCGAAATCGAGCGAGCCCCGCAGGTCCACTACTACCAGCTCTTCGCCGGCATCGAGCTTGCGCTTGAGTTCTTCGGGCGTGATGCGCGCGATGCGCAACTCGCGCAGGAAACGCTGTCGGTGGACGAATTTCCAGCCGATGTAGCCGGCGAGCCCCGCCACGAGCAGCACGAGCAGCCAGACGCCGAGCGTCAGCGCGTGGTCGGCAACCATCTCCAGTTTTTCGCTGAAAAGCGCTCCGAGGCCCACGAATGCGCCGACCCAGAGCAGCGCCCCCAGCGCATCGAAGAATAGGAAGCGCGACACCCGCATGCGGAAGATTCCTGCCAGCGGCGGCGCGGCCGTGCTCAGTCCGGGGATGAACTTGGCCAGCACCAGCGAGCGCGCACCCTGCCGCGCGAAGACGTCTTCGGTGCGACGCACGCAGGAGTCCGGCTCGAGCGAGATCCGGCACAACAGGCGCAGCACCTTCACGCCGCGCCGCCGGCCCAGCTCGTACCAGATGGCGTCCGAGAAAATGGCCGCCACCGCGGGCACCAGAACCACGAGCGCCAGGTTCAGCCGTCCTGTCCCCGCGAGGGCTCCGGCGGCGAGCAGTAGCGGCACGGAAGGCAGCGGCAAGCCGACTTGCTCGACAAACACCCAGACGAACAAAACCGCATAGCCATGCCGGACCAGGAATTCGAGTGTCTGCTTCATTGCGCGGCGCTTGCCTTCAATTGTCGGTGGGGCTGCTGAGAGCGGTCGCCGCGTTCGCAGGATTGCTTCAGCAGACGCGCCAGCAGCCGCAGCCGGCTGGCCGGCACATGGCGCAACTGCCGGCGGTGCAGCGCGCTGATGGGCTCATCCAGCTCTCTTAAGATGCGCAGACCCTCCGCCGCGATTCGCGTTCTGACTACGCGCCGGTCGGCGCGCTCGCGCTCGCGGCTGACCAGCCCGCGGGCCTCCAGCCGGTCCACGAGCCGTGTGATGTCGGGGTCGCGTGTGATCATCCGGCAGCCGATCTCGCTGCAGGCCAGGCCCTCAGGCCCGGCGCCGCGGAGGATGCGCAGAACGTTGTACTGCGCGTGGGAGAGCCCCGCCGGCTTCAAGATCTCCTCGACTTCGCGGAGCAGGGCATCGGCCGTGCGCAGCAGGCGGATGAAGACCTCGTCCTCGAGGGGCAAGGGCCTCTTCGATGGAGGCCTGCTCTGCGTGGATGTACGCACCGCGCGACTATATTCGTCTCAACGACTATTGGCAAGAGGATGGTCTCAGGGCTTCTGCGTCGGCCGCAGCAAGACCTCGCTGATGAAGCTCTGCGGCGCCTGCGTCACCAGCGTGGCCACCGCGTGCGCCACGTCCTCCGGCTGGAGCATCTTCGCGGCATCCTTGCCCGGGTGCGGCGAGAACTCGGTGTCGACCGAGCCGGGACAAACCGCGGCCACGCGGATGCCGTAGCCGCGCAAGTCTTCGGCCAAGCAATAGGTGAGCCCCAGCAGGCCCCACTTCGAGGCGCAGTAAATCCCGCCGCCGGGAAACGCGTTCTTGCCGGCTAGCGAGGCGATATTGATGATGTGCCCGGTCCGGCGGCTGATCATCTGCGGGGCCACGGCCCGCGTAATAAGGAACACAGACTTCAGATTGGTGTCTAATACAGCGTCCCAGTCCGCTTCACTCAGTTCGTGGGCGGGGCCGAAGGTGCCGATGCCGGCGTTGTTGACCAGTATGTCGATGGGGCCCAGGCCGGCACGGGTGCGCTCGACAAGCGACGCGATCGAGTCGGCGCGCGTAACGTCCGCCGCAAAAGCAGAGGCGTCGATCCCGGCGCGGCGCAACCCCACAGCCGCGGACTCCAGGCGCCCCTCATCGCGGGCGCAGAGCGCCACGCGGGCACCCATCTGGCCCAGGCGCCCGGCAATGGCCAGACCGATGCCGCGGCTGGCGCCGGTTACCAGGGCCACCTGTCCAGTGATGGTTGCAGGATTGGGCATCGAGCCGCTCCCGGGCGACACTTCCGGAGAAGGCCTCATCTTATCATCTAGCCTTCGGCAGAGGAGGAAGGACGGCGCGGGACGCGACATGCATTGCGAAGGAAACGCGCTTGCGCCGCTCGCGTGGATTCCCTATAATCCCCGAGTTTTGCATGTTCCCG
>JBGQHO010000051.1:0-23326 GCA_041497955.1 Terriglobia bacterium
CCCCGAGGATGATGCTTTCCATCCGCACGCCCAGCCGCGACGCGAGCTTCTCGCGCAGGTAGTGGCCACCGCCGTCGGGATAGCGGTTCGCCTGCGTCAGCGCCTTTTTCGCTGCCGCTACGCCCAGCGGCGAAGGTCCCAGAGGATTCTCGTTCGAGGCCAGTTTCACCGCGCGCAGGCCGAGCTCGCGTTCGACTTCTTCAATGGGTTTCCCGGGAACGTACGTCTCAATCTCGCGGATGAACGGCGGCACCAGTTCGTGAATGGATTTGGGCATTCGGCTCGGGTCCTTATGTTGTGTTGCGGTCTGCTTTTCTCCTGCCGGCGGCGTTAGCCCACGCGGCGCAGTCGGGCTGCTCCTCCGGGAGCGGCGCCGGCGCGCGACACCGCTTTCTCCAGCGCTTCGATTTCTTTCTTGTCCAACCGGCGATATCTTCCTTCGGCCAAATCGCCCAGCTCGATCCCGGCAAGCTTCACGCGGCGCATCTTTTCCACCGGATGGCCCATCACGGCGAGAGTCTTGCGGAGCAAGTCGCGGCGCGCATCGCCGAGCGTCGCTTCATACCAGGGGTTCGCGGCCTGCTGTCCCGGGGCGTGCGGCGACTTCAGCGGCCGGATGCGCGCGTGCGCGGTGCGCCGCAATCTCTCGAAGTCTTCCTCCGTCAAGCGGCCCTTCACTTTTATCCAGTAGGTCTGCGGGAGCCGCGAAGCGGATTTCAGCAGGCGGTTCGCCAATTCGCCGTCGTTCGTCAGCAGCACCAGCCCGCCCGCGGCGTACTCGAGACGCCCGACGGGAAACACGCGTTCGGGGAGTCCGCGCAGAAGATGCGCAAGGGTGGACCGCCCCTCGGGGTCTGCCATCGTGGAGACCACTTGCGGCGGCTTGTGCAGCATCAAGTAAGTCTTCGTCTCTGGGAACTGGAGCAGCTTCCCCGCCGCTTCGATGCGGTCGTGCGCGGGATCGGCCTTGGTGCCCAGCTCCGTCACCACGCGCCCGTTCACGCGCACCTGCCCGCTCAGGATGAGCTGCTCCGCGTGACGCCGCGAAGCTACTCCCGCGCGCGCGATGATTTTTTGCAGCCGTTCCTGCATCGGAAACGATTCCATCTTATCCGGGGAAAGGGGACGTCATTCTGCGCCGCACGGTTACGAAGCGCCTTCTCGCGCGGCCCGCGCGGCATCGGAAGCTGCGTCGGCCGCCGGCGCGTCGCTCGCGCCCTCGCCCGCGGCGATGCCGTCGTCTGCGCCGAGCGCCGCGCGCGCCAGCTGCTCGAACTCTTTCAGGCTGGGCAGCTCGTCCACGTCCGAGAGGCCGAAGCGCATCAGGAATTCTTTCGACGTGCGGTAGAGGATCGGCCGGCCCATCACCTGCTTGCGGCCGGCCGTCGTGATCAAGCGTTTCTCGAGCAGCGTCTGCACCACGCCGGCGCAGTTCACGCCGCGGATTTCGTTGATCTCGGGCAGCGTGGCCGGCTGCTTGTACGCAATCACCGCAAGCGTCTCCAGCGCGGGCATGGTCAGGCGCAGCGGCGGCCGCAGCGACTTGATGAACCGCCGCACGCCGTCATGGTGCTGCGGCTTCGTGTACATCTTGTAGCCATGCGCCACGCGGCGAATCTCGATGCCGCGCTCGTCCGACGCATAGGAGGCCACCAGTTCGTCGAGCGCCGCGCGCACCTCGGTCTTCTCCCCGCCGACCGCGGCTGCCAGCTGCTCGACGGTCGCCGGCTCGTCGGCCGCATAAATGATCGCTTCGAGCGCGCTCTTCAGGTCCGTCGGATTCATGGTCACAGGTACTGCTCGTCAATTCCCTTCAGAGTGGCGCTCGCGCCGGGCTTTTTCGCATCGCCGGAAAAGACCGTGTCGAACATCTTGTGCTTGCGCAGCAGGATCTCTCCGAACATCTCGTCCTGCACCATGAGCACGGCCTGCAACCGCACCAGCTCCAGCACGGCCAGGAAGGCCACGATCATCGCGTGGCGCGAGGGGCAGGCCTCGAAGAAGGCCACCAGGCGCACGCCGTCCTCGCTGGCCACCAGCGCCTTGCGCAACTGCTCCATCATCTGCGCCACGGTGAACTGCTCGTGGCGCAGCTCGATCTTGGCGAATTCGCGGCGCCGCTCGAGCACCTGCTGGAATACTTTCACCAAATCCACGAGCGAGACGACGAGCTCGCCTGCGGCCTCCTCGCCCTCGTAGAGCGTGCGGTCGGGCTTCGACCACACGTGGTCTTCGATCTGCTGCCGCTGGTAGAGCATATGCGCGGCGTTCTTGAACTTCTCGTGCTCGAGCAGGCGGTGCACCAGCTCCATGCGCGGGTCGAGCTGCTCTTCCGGCCCGCCGAGCGGGTCGGGCGGCAGCAGCATCTTCGACTTGATGTAGATCAGCGTCGCTGCCATGTAGATGAAGTCGGACGAAACATCAATGTCGAGCTGCTCGAGCGTGTGCAGGTACTCGAGATACTGCCCGGTGATTTTGGCGATGGGGATGTTGTGGATGTCGATTTCCTGCTTGCGGATCAGGTCCAGCAGCAAATCGAGCGGCCCTTCGTACATGTCCAGGCGCACGTTGTAAGGTGTCGGTGTCGGCGTCGCCATTCTACCTTCCGGTCGAAACATCCTTCGCGCTGGCGGGCTGCGAAAGCTCCGCGCGCTTTTCGTCCCAGTGGAATACGGCTCTGCGCACGCGCTCCATCGTTTCCTCGGCCACCCTTCGCGCCTTCTTCGAGCCTTCGTCGAGGATCTCTATCACCTCGCCAGGCTTGGCTTCGTAACGCTGCCGGCGCGCGCGAATTGGCTCAATCCATTTGATCAAGTGCTCCGCCATCGCCGCCTTGCATTCGATGCAGCCGATGCCCGCCGTGCGGCAGCCCTGGTCCGACCAGGCAATTGTCTCCGGCGTCGAGAAGAGCCTGTGCCAACTGAACGCCGGACACTTTGCAGGATCGCCCTTATCGGTGCGCTTCTGTCGCGCGGGGTCCGTCATCATCACGCGCGTCTTATCGCGGATGGATTCATCGCTCTCGCTCAGCGAGATGAAATTGTTGTAGCTCTTCGACATCTTCCGCCCGTCGGTCCCCGAAATCCGTGGCGTCTGGGTCAGCATCGCCTCCGGCTCGCTCAACACCGCCTTTATCTTGAAGAATTTCCTTAGCTCGGGTGCAATCCTACCGAGAAGATTTTCGTAGCCTTCTTCGAAGACTTGATTCCTAATTGCGCGTTCAAGTGCAAGCTTCATCTCTGAGCTGGTCTTCGGGTCTTCACCCCAGGCCACGGCAGGCAGCTCCGGTACTCTCAGCCTAAAGTGCCGTATCAGGTCTCTCGAGAGCCAATTGGAATCGCGAAGCAATTCTTCTGAGATTCCCACGCCGTAGAAGGTGTTAAATCGCCTTACGACTTCGCGCGACAGCTCGACGTGCGACACTTGGTCCTCGCCGACGGGAACGACCAAATCCGCGTCCGGCTGGCCGTACATCACGATGTCGGCCGCTTGCAGAACCGGATAGCCCAGGAAGCCGTACGTATGGAGGTCTTTGTCCTTGATGTTCTCCAATTGCTCTTTGTAGGTCGGCACGCGTTCGAGCCAGCCGAGCGGCGTAACCATCGAGAGCAGCAGGTTCAGCTCGGCGTGCTCTTTCACCTGCGATTGTTGGAAAAGGACGCATTTCGCGGGGTCCAGGCCCGCGGCCAGCCAGTCTGTGCCGATTTCAAGCGAGTTCTGCGCGATCTGCGATGTGTCGGCGTAGTCGGAGGTCAGCGCGTGCCAATCGGCGACGAAAAAGAAGCACTCGAATTCCTGAGGCTTGTTTTGCAGGTCAATCCAGTTTTTCAGCGCGCCAAAATAATGACCGATGTGGAGACGCCCAGTGGGCCGCATGCCGCTCAGGACTCGTTTGCGTTTCGCCAATCCGCTGTTCCCTCTTCTCTCTGCGTCCTCTGTGTCTCTGCGCCCTCTGCGGTAAGGCTTCTTATTCTTAGCGCGTCGGCACCGACACTCGCGTCGTCGCGTCTTGCTCCCGTGCCGTTTGTCCGAGGAGGTCGCGAGCGATGATCATGCGCTGGATTTCGCTGGTGCCTTCGTAAATCGTGATGACGCGCGCGTCGCGGTACATGCGCTCGACGTCGGTTTCGCGCGAATAGCCGGCGCTGCCGTGCACCTGCACGGCTTTGTACACCACGCGGTTCACCATTTCGCCGGCGTAAAGCTTGGCGCGTGAGGCGTACGGTCCCAGGCGCGCGGAGCCCTGGTCGCGCAGCCATGCGGCGTAATAGGTCAGGCCGCGTGCCGCTTCAATTTCCGTCTGCATGTCGGCCAGCATCCACTGAATCGCCTGAAACTCGCTGATGGTTTTCCCAAACGCGCGCCGCTGCTTTGAATAGCGCACCGCTGCTTCAAACGCACCTTGCGCGATGCCCACCGCCTGCGCGGCGATGCCCACGCGCCCCCCATCGAGTCCTTCGAGCGCGATCTTCAGACCCTGCCCTTCATCGCCCAGCCGGCTCTCGACCGGAACTTCACAGTCGGTGAAAACGATTTCGGCCGAGTGTGAGGTCCGCAGACCCATTTTATCCTCGTAGCGGCTCACGCGGAAGCCGGGAAACTCGGGCTCCACCAGAAAAGCGGTTACTCCTCGGGCACCAGCGGCCGGGTCGGTCTTGGCGAAAACCAGATAGAGGCCGGAGACGCCCCCGTTGCTGACCCAGCTCTTCGTGCCGTTCAGGCGGTACACATCGCCATGGCGCGTGGCGCGCGTCTGAATCGCAGCGGAATCGGAGCCAGCCTGCGGCTCGGTGAGGCAGAACGCGCCCAGGATTTCGCCCCGTGCGAGGCGCGGCAGATATTTTCTCTTCTGCGCGTCGCTGCCGTACTTCCACAATTGCACGCAGACGATGGAGACGTGCACGCTGAGCGCGACGGTGAAGGCGGCATCCACGCGCGCCACTTCTTCGAGCATGAGGACATAGCTGAGCGTGTCAGTGCCGGTGCCGCCCCACTCTTCGGGCACGAGCATTCCGCAGAAACCCATCTCGCCGAACTTGCGGATCTGCTCCAGGGGAAATTTCTCCTGGCGGTCATACTCGCGGATCACCGGGCGGATTTCGGCTTCCATGAACTGGCGCACGGTGTCGCGGATCAGGCGCTGGTCGTCGCTGAGGGAAAAGTCCATTACATTTTCAGGAGTTCGCGCAGGCGCTTGGTCTGCGCGCGGCTGACGGGCACTTCCGACTGCTTCTTATCGTTCATCTTCAGCATGTAGCTCGATTTGAACCACGGCACGACTTCCTTGATGTGGTTGATGTTCACCAGATACGAGCGGTGCGCGCGCCAGAACGTGTCCGAATCAAGCGAGGCCTGCAGCTCCTCGAGCGTGCGGTAGTTCGATGAGCCTTCAATCTCTCTCGCCACGACGGTGATGAGCCCGTCCTCGATCGAGGCGAGGATCACATCGTCGGCGTCCACGAGCATCAGCCGCTGTTGCGACTTCACCAGCAGCTTCGTGCGCGATGCCGCGCGCGTGCCCTCGAGTTGGGTGACCAGTGTCTCCAGGCGGCCGGCGGGCGAGACCTTGGCCTCCATCATCTTCTTTGCGCGTTGGATGGCTTTGGCGATGCGCCCTTTGTCGAAGGGCTTCAGCACGTAGTCCACGGCGTTCACTTCGAACGCCTGCACAGCGTAGTTGTCGTAGGCCGTGGCGAAGACGATCTGCGGCATGCGCGCTTTGCGGTCCACGAGCTTCTTGATGACGGCGAAGCCGTTCAGGCCCGGCATCTGCACGTCCAGGAAAACGAGGTCCGGGTTGTGCTCCTTGATCAGCGCGAGCGCTTCGACGCCGTTCTTTCCCTGCCCCACCAGGCTGATCTCGGGAAAACTCTTCAGCAGATAGGCGAGTTCGTCGCGCGCGGGCTTTTCGTCATCCACGATGAGCGTATTGATGGCCATAATCCCCGGGCAAAGAAACTCGCGCCAGTATATGCAACCCGCGGGGGGCTTTCAACCGCCCCGGGCGGCGCGCGTTCTTTCGAGCGCGAAAGCGGCCCTGTGCATTATCATTCCTGCGACTCGCGCGCGAGTCGGAGGAGACTCCCCATGGATGCCAAGACATTTACCCGCGAAATCGAAACGCACATCCGCCCAGCGACATTCCCCGTTGCCGCCAAGATGCTCGGGCCGGACGACCCCGTCCCCGAAAAAGCCAAGCGCCCGTGGCGCGACCTGAAGATTCAGATCGCCATCTGCCAGGCCATCGCCATGGCGCGGCGCTACGGCTGGATGCTCGCCGTGGGCGCCGAAGACGTGAACTGCGTGCTGACGAAGACTGCGTTTGGCCTGGCCCCGCTCACCGAGCATTTCACGGCCGGCAACCTGGCTTGCGGGATGTACACGGAGACCGCGGAAGCCGGCGCGCACACGGAGGCCGCCACGCACCGCCTGCCCGAGGGCAAGTACAAGCACCTGCTTGTCGCGCCCGCTGCGCGTGCGGAGTTTGTGCCCGACGCGCTCGTCATCTATGGCAATTCGGCGCAGGTGATGCGCCTGCTGACCGGCGCGCTGTGGAAGCGCGGCGGCGCAATCACGAGCTCGTTCACCGGGCGCATCGATTGCTCCGATGAAATCATCCGGACAATGCTGACAAACGATTACCAGGTGATTCTGCCGTGCTATGGCGACCGCGTTTTCGGCCACACCGAGGATTGGGAGATGGCCTTTTCCCTCCCCGGCTCGAAAATGGACGAGCTCGTCGAAGGCCTCGCGGGCACGCACAAGGGTGGCATCCGCTATCCGATCCCGACGTTCCTGCGCTTCACGCCGACATACCCCGACCACTACTACGAACTCGAGCGCATCTGGGCCGCGGCGGATCTGAAGTAGCCGAGCACGCGAACGAATCGGAGGGCGACGTGGCACGAACAAGCGCCAAAGTCTTGAAGAGCCGTCTGGTTTATTCCGGCCCGGTCTTCCGCGTTCACAAGGACGACGTCATCGAGCCCGGCGGCGTGCGCGCCGTGCGCGACGTTGTGGCACACTTCGGCTCCATCGTGCTCCTGCCAGTGCTGCGCGATGGCCGCATCCTCCTCGTGCGGCAATACCGCCATCCGGTGCGCGAGAGCCTCTGGGAGCTCGTTGCGGGCCGCATCGAACTCGGCGAATCGCCGCTCGCTGCGGCGCGGCGCGAATTGCTCGAAGAAACCGGCTACACGGCGCACCGCTATCGCAAGCTCCTCGAATTCATCCCCGCGCCGGGATACACGAGCGAGGTCATGATGCTCTATCTGGCCGAAGACCTCACCGCCGGCGCGGCGCAGCCGGAAGAAGACGAGCGCCTGACGCTCCGCGCGTTCAGCCTCCGCGAGCTAGAAGCTCGCATCCGCCGCCACGCGCTTCGCGACGGCAAGACGATCGCCGGCATCCTCTACTACGCGCGGTTCGCGCGGCGCCGCCGCTGAGCGCGGCCTTCCCTTGACTTCCCCGCCGCGCTGGAGTTAAGTCCCCGTAGCCGGGCACCAACTTGCCGCGCCCGGTTCCCTGCGGCTTTGCAAATGCCGGGGCAAGGAGCTCATCATGGTTCATCGGGGCATCGCCACTCTCGCCGGGGCGCTGATGCTTTCCTTCCTGTGGCTCAGCCATCTCGAGCCCGAGTTCTTCATGCTGCATCTCTATCAGTCGCTGATCTATCTCTTTATTATCCTGATGCTGTTTTACTTCGAAGACCGCTACGCCTACGCAATCGGCATCCTGGCTCCGTCCGTTTGGCTGGTACTCAGCTACGGTACGGGCTTGCTGCCCGGCGCCGCGCGGCAGTTCGGGCGCCTGCTGCACGCCCAACGGCCCAACAATCAAGTCAGCCTGATGGCAGGCATCACCGCCATCCTGTCCGTCGGCTTGATCGCGCTCTGCGCCTATCGCTGGAAGCGCGAATTCGCGGGCCTGGGCAAGGGTGCCAAGACGTTTGGCATCAGCTTCTTGATCGTCGTGGTCTATTACGCGGTGCTCATTGTGTGGTTCTGGCGGATCATTCCACAAGCCCCCGCGGGCTAGCGCCGTTCCCGCCGCTTCACATATCGTCTACCGATACATCCAGGGCACGACGCCTTGACAGTCTGTCCCGCTTTGGTACACTCCGCTCGAAGCAGCGAGGGGAGGTATTCAGGCGTGACCGGCCGCATCAAGTGGTTCAACAATTCCAAGGGCTACGGATTCATCGGGCGGGACGATGGCGCCGACGTCTTCGTCCACTATTCCGCCATTACCGGCGACGGCTACCGCACTCTACAGGAGGGCGATACCGTCGAGTTCGAGATTGTGCAGGGACCGAAGGGCCCGCAAGCTTCAAACGTCGTCAAGGTTCCCTAGCGGCTCGCGTACCTGAACCGGCCAACGACGCCGCGCGGCTCGCCAGCGCACGTGCGGCGCGCGAAGGGCCTGGCGTCTTCTCTTTCCTCCCAACTCTCCCTTCCGGCGCCTTCGCGTACTAAGATGACGGGCAGGCGTTCGACGCCAGCCGGCCATGCCCGCCAATCTCACTCCGCAATACCGCGACGCCGAGCAGGCCTTCAAGCAGGCTGAGACTCCGGCCGAAAAACTCTCTGCGCTCGAGCACATGCTCGCTTTGCTTCCCAAACACAAGGGCACGGAAAAAATGCAGGCCGACCTGCGGCGGCGCATTGCGCGGCAGAAGGAGGAAGCCGAGCATCCGCGCAAGGGTGCCGCGCACGCCGCGCCTGTCCATCACGTGGCAAAGGAAGGCGCGGGGCAAGTAGCGCTGGCCGGGGCGGCCAATACGGGCAAGTCGGCGCTCGTGCGCCGGCTGACGCACGCTACGCCGGAAGTGGCCGGCTACCCCTTCACCACGCGCATGCCGCTGAGCGGGATGATGCCGTTCGAAGACATCCAGATCCAGCTCGTGGACCTTCCGCCGCTCGACGCGCAATTCGGCGAAGCCTGGGTGCCCCAGACGATTCGCAGCGCCGACGCCGTCGCACTCGTCGTGGATCTCGGCGCGCTCGAATTACTCGACGAAGTTTCGGATACGCTCGCGCTTCTGGAAAAAGCCAAGATCCGCCTCGGGCCGCAAGCACAGCTTCCCTACGGCTTCGTGGCCAAGCCGGCGCTGCTCGTGGCCAATAAAGTGGACCTGCCGGGCGCGCGGGAGAACTTCGAGGCGCTCGTCGAGCTCAGCGCCGTGCAGCTCCCCGCCCTCGCCGTGTCCGCCGAGACGGGCGAAGGGCTTGAGGAGTTCAAACGCGCCGCGTTTGCGACGCTCGGCATCCTGCGCGTGTATACAAAAGAGCCGGGCAAGAAACCGGACCTTACGCGCCCCTATGTGCTCCATGCCGGGGCCACCGTCGCCGATCTCGCCGGGCGCGTGCACAAAGACATTCTCGAGCACCTGAAGTACGCGCGCCTGTGGCACGCCAGCCCGGCAGGCCGCGACCACGCCGCATTCGAGGGCCAGATGGTCCACCGCGACCACGTCCTTGCCGACCGCGACATCGTCGAGCTGCACACCTGATTTGAACAGCCAGGGTATGTATGATTCGCGGCCCTGGCGCGCGATTATTGAAAGCCAAGAAAACGATGTGAAGTGCAATTCGTACTGCCGGTGCCCGAGTTGGCGCGAACCCGTCGAACGTTTGCCGACGGAGAAGCGTTGCGCCTATACTCCCGCCATCAAGCCCTTGGAGAACCTGAGGGAAGACACTTCGCTGGGACGGAAGGTCCGGATGAATTCGCGACCCCGGTTTGCCACATTCTCTCTGCTGTTGCTGCTTACGGCCTGTTTTCTTTGTTGGCCCCTTTGGGCCACTGATGAACGAACCCCTGACGGGCCGCTCGCCGAGTCGTTTGCGGCAGCGAATTCGGCGGGGCGCCCGCAGGCCGCGCAACCCGGCCAAGCCGCAGGCCGAGAGTCTCCAGCAAACGAGACCGGCTCGCTGTTTCCTGTCGTAAAGGACGGAAAATGGGGCTACATCGACAGGACCGGCAAGATAGTCATCCCGCCACAGTACGACGGGGCCGATAGATTTTCCGAAGGGCTGGCTGTGGTTATCAATGGCCACAAATGGGGCTTCATCGACAAGACCGGTCAGATAGTCATCCCGCTACAGTACGACAGTGCCGATAGATTCTCCGAAGGGTTGGCGCCCGTACGGGTCGGCACAAAATGCGGCTACATCGACAAGACCGGCCAGATGGTCATCCCGCCACAACAGTACGACGCTGCCGGTAGATTCTCTGAAGGGTTGGCCCCCGTGGGAGTCGGCGATAAATGGGGCTTCATCGACAAGACCGGCCAGTTGGTCATTCCGCCACAGTTCTACCGGGCGCCGGAGAATTACATTTCGCGCTTTCCTCCTCCTGCATTCTCCGAAGGGCTGGCTGGCGTAAACACTGGCGGATTACATAGCAATAAAGACTACGGCTTCATCGACAAAACCGGCAAGATGGTCATCCCGCCACAGTACGACGATACTGGCAAATTCTCCGAAGGGTTGGCTCCCGTAAGGTTCGGTGCAAAATTGTTCACCGGAAAATACGGCTTCATAGACAAGACCGGTAAGATGGTCATCCAGCCGCAGTACTCCCGTGCGGGTTCATTCTCCGAAGGGCTGGCTGGCGTAGGAATCGGCAACAAATACGGCTTCATCGGCAAGACCGGCCATATGCTCATCCCGCTACAGTACGACGATGCCAAGGGCTTCTCCGAAGGGCTGGTTCCCGTAAAAGTCGGCAAGAAATGGGGCTACATCGACAAGACCGGCCAGATGGTCATCCCCCCACAGTACGACGATGCCGATAGATTCTCCGAACAGCTGGCTCACGTAAAAGTCGGCGACAAATTGGGTTACATCGACAAGACTGGGAAGTATGTTTGGGAGCCAACAAAGTAAAATATTTGCTTGCTTGCGGCACACGCAATCGAGGTCCCATCCCGATGAACGAAAGCCTTTTGACTAACGCTGGAGGTCCAGATGAACCCGCGACCCCAGCTTGCCACATTCTCTCTGCCGTTGCAGCTTACTTCCTGCTCGATCGGCAGGGGCTTCTCAGCCGCTGACCGGAGCGCCGCGAATGGAACTGTACTAAGAACTGAGGCCCTGACTGTCTAAATTAGAGAGGAGTACTACAACACCGATAAGGCGATTCTCAGACAAAGTTCTTCCTTCGAGGTCCAGAGGAGCCCATTCCCAGATTTGTCTTCCGGTTTTATCTGTGTGTATCTGTGTTCATCTGTGGTTCCGCCAAGGTTTCTCGGCCTATAATGCAACGCCATGGAGAATCGCGAAGTCGCGCGCATCCTGCGTGAAACGGCGGAGCTGCTCGAAATTGACGGTGCGCAGATCGGCCGCTATCGCAGCTATGAACGGGCCGCCGAGCTCATCAGCAGCCTCTCCGAGCCGATCGCGGAGCTCGCCAAGGACACCGAAAAGCTCACCGCCCTTCCGGGCATCGGCGACCGCATGGCCGAGCACATCCAGGAAATCTTGAAGACGGGCGACTACGCGCTGCGGAAGAAGCTGCTGAAGAAATACCCAGCGACGATTCTCGACCTGCTCACGCTGCAGTCGCTCGGGCCAAAGAAAGTCGCGCTGCTCTGGCGCACGTTCAAGGCCGGCACCGTGGAGAAAGTGGAAAAGCTCGCCCGCGACGGCAAGCTGCGCGACCTGGCCGGCTTCGGCGAAAAGAGCGAACAAAATATCCTGAAGGCCGTCGAAGTCTTCAAGAAGTCCGCAGGCCGCTTCCATATCCACGTCGCCGACCAGACCGCGCAGAAGCTCATCGCGTACATCTCGGAGGTGGGCCGCAAAGTGGAATCGGTCACGCCGGCAGGCTCGCTTAGACGCGGCAAGGAAACGGTGGGCGACCTCGACCTGCTCGTGACGCTGCCCGACCGCCACACGGCCAAGGACGTCGAAGCCATCGCCGACCATATCGTGAAATTCCCCGCCCTCGACCAGATCCTCGCGCGCGGCGAGAACAAAGTCAGCTTCGGGCTCGACAACGGGATGCAGGTGGACGTGCGTCTGCTCGACAAAGAAAGCTACGGCGCGGCGCTGCTCTATTTCACCGGCTCGAAGGAGCACAACGTCACGCTGCGCGGCCGCGCCAACAAAATGGGCTACACGCTCAACGAGTACGCCCTCGCAACGCTCAAGAGCGAGCGCCGCGTGGCCGGCAAGACGGAAGAAGAGATCTACGCCAAGCTGAAGCTCGACTACATCCCGCCCGAATTGCGCGAGAATACCGGCGAGATCGAAGCCGCCGAGGAAGGCAAGCTCCCCAAGCTCATCGAGCTCTCCGACATGCGCGGCGATTTGCAGATGCACACCACCGCAAGCGACGGCAAGAACTCCATCGAAGAGATGGCCGCGGCGGCGCGCAAGCTCGGCTACGACTACATCGCGCTCACCGACCACTCGAAGGCCGTCACCGTGGCCAACGGGCTCGACGAGAAGCGCACGCTCGAGCAGATCAAGAAAATCCGCGCGGCGAATCAGAAGGGCTTGGGCATCCAGATTCTTTCCGGCAGCGAAGTGGACATCCTGAAAGACGGCCGCCTGGACCTCGACGACGAGGTGCTGGCGCAGCTCGACGTCGTGGTTTGCTCCGTGCACTCGTACATGAACCTCGACCGCGCGGCGATGACCGAACGCATGCTCGCCGCCATCGACAATCCCTACACGCAGATCATCGCGCACCCCACCGGGCGGCTCCTGCTGCGCCGCGAGGCGTTCGAGTACGACATGGAGAAGATCCTCGACGCCGCGCGCAGGAACGGCGTGGCCATGGAGTGCAACTCCTACCCCGACCGGCTCGACTTGAAGGACACGAACTTGAAGATGGCCAAAGACCGCGGCGTGAAGATCGTCATCTCCACGGACTCGCATTCCACGACGAATCTCGCCTTTATGCAGTACGGCGTGAAAATGGCGCGGCGTGGCTGGCTGGAGAAGAAAGACGTGCTGAACACCTTGCCCGCCGAGAAACTCCTCAGCGCGCTGCGGCCCAAACCCAAGGGCGCGCGCAGCGCCCGCGCCGGTCGCTAAGCCGCCACGATGGTGGCACGCGGAACTTTCCTCTCCGATGTGGCGTATATTCGGCCAGAAGGAAGCCACTCTTGCGGGGGTGTAGCATGCGCAGGCGAAATCTGATTCTGATTCTCCCGGCCCTGATGCTCGCGGCGGTTACGGCGCGGGCGGATGAATGGAACAAGAAGTACACGGTTTCAGGACGGCCCGATGTGCGCGTGGAGACCAACGACGGCAACGTCCGCATCGAAGCCTGGGACGGCAAAGAGATCCAGGCGCACGTCGAGACGCTCGGCTGGAAAATCGCCGACAGCGAAGTGCGCGTGATCGAGAGCCAGACGGGCGACCGCGTCTCGCTCGACGTGCGCGTGCCGCGCTTGAACTGGAGCGTGGGCCGGCACTCGCTGAAAATCGAGCTGAAGATCCCGCGCGAAGCGACTCTCGACGTCAAGACGGGTGATGGCAATATCGTGCTCAACGGCGTGAAGGGCGAGCTGCGCCTCACGACCGGCGACGGAAATATCGAGGCGGGCGGGCTGGACGGGCGGCTCGTGGCTTCGACGGGCGACGGAAACATGCGCATCGAAGGCCGCTTCGACCTGCTCGACCTGCACACCGGCGACGGCAACATCGTGGCGCGCACGCAATCCGGCTCCAAGATGGCCGGCAATTGGACGCTGCGCACCGGCGACGGCAACCTGACGCTGCGCGTGCCGGACGGCTTCCAGGCCGACCTCGACGCGCACACCGGCGACGGTCACATCCAGGTCGCCTTTCCTGTGACGGTTTCCGGTTCGCTCACCGGCAACACGGTCCGCGGGAAATTGAATGGCGGCGGCGCGACGCTGACGTTGCGCACGGGCGACGGCGCGATCAGCGTCGAGCGAAACTAGAACCTGGCCCACAGAACGCTCCCCGATTGCAAAACTTTGCGGCTTCGCGCATCATACTGAGTTTTCTTCGAGCGCGTGCCCGCGTCCATCCGCCTCGAAGCCATCATCGTCAACCGCACTGAGGGGGAACCCGATGCGCAAGCCGGCAAGCATTGCTCCGCCGAAAGGCAAGCTGGGCGTCCTGACGCCCGGCTTGGGTGCCGTGAGCACCACGTTCATGGCCGGCACCGAGCTGGTGCGCAAGGGCCACGCGCTGCCCATCGGCTCGCTGACGCAGCTCGGCACCGTCCGCCTGGGCAAGCGCACCGAAGGCCGCTCGCCGCTGATCAAGGATTTCGTTTCGCTCGCCAGGCTGGATGACATCGTCTTCGGCGGCTGGGACATTTTCCCCGATAGCGCCTACGAAGCCGCGCGCAAAGCCGGCGTGCTGGATCCGCCGCACCTCGAAAAGGCCAAGAAGCTGCTTCAGAGCGTCGAGCCGATGAAGGCCGCGTTTGACCGCAGCTATGTGAAGAACCTCGACGGCAGCAACGTGAAGAAGGCCAAAAACAAGTTCGAGCTGGCCGAGCAGATCAAGGACGACATCGCGAAGTTCAAGAGGAAGTCCGGCGCCTCGCGGCTGGTGATGGTGTGGTGCGGCTCCACCGAAATCTTTCTGACGCCCCACGAAGTGCACAGCAGCCCGGCACGCTTCGAAAAGGCGATGAAGGAAAACCACCCGGCGATTGCGCCCTCGATGCTCTACGCCTGGGCGGCGATCACGAGCGGCGTGCCGTTTGCGAACGGCGCGCCAAACCTCACCGTGGACGTCCCTGCGCTCCTGGAGATGGCGCGCGAGCGCAACATCCCCATCTGCGGCAAGGATTTCAAGACCGGCCAAACGCTGATGAAAACTATTCTCGCGCCCGGCTTCAAGGCGCGCATGCTGGGCATGAACGGCTGGTTTTCCACGAACATCCTGGGCAATCGCGACGGCGAAGTGCTCGACGACCCGGAGTCGTTCAAGACGAAAGAGGAATCGAAGCTCGGCGTGCTCGAGTACATCCTGCAGCCGAAGCTCTACCCGCAGCTCTACGGCAAAATCCACCACAAGGTGCGCATCAACTACTACCCGCCGCGCGGCGACAATAAAGAAGGCTGGGACAACATTGATATCTTCGGCTGGCTGGGCTACCCGATGCAGATCAAAGTGGACTTCCTCTGCCGCGATTCCATCCTGGCCGCGCCGCTCGTGCTGGACCTCGTCCTCTTCCTTGACCTCGCGCAACGCGCCGGCCTGCGCGGCATCCAGGAATGGCTCAGCTTCTATTTTAAGTCGCCCATGTGCGCCCCGCAGCTCTATCCCGAGCACGACCTGTTCATCCAGTTGATGAAGCTGAAGAACACCCTGCGCTGGATGATGGGCGAAGACCTCATCACCCACCTCGGCAACGAATACTACGACTAGAACCGCAAGGACGTGCCTCTAGCGGTTTCCCCGGGTGCCAGCCTAGCGCGGCCTGATTTGTGGCTGGCCCTTTTCTCCAAGCCGCAGGAAGCGCGCCGCGTTGTTGTACAAGATGTCGCGCTTCTGCCTTCGCAGACTGGCGTTTGGAGCGCGCGACGATGGGCTGTCGCGTCTCCGCGTGCCAGCAGATAAGCCTTGACATTTCAAAGTTCCCACATTATTAGCCGCATATATAAACGTACAGTTATCACTTCATCTGACCTAAGCGAGGTGGCTCTTGCCGGACACAAACATCAGCTCGGTTTCCGTAACTCTCCGGGGCGTTGACGGGAGGCCGATCAACGAATCGGTAGGGTTCAAGTTCTACAACCAGCGTGCCGGCAGCTTGAACCGCCTTGTGCCGGCCACGGCCAAAGTCTGGAACGCTGTGCTGCTGGATGGCATCCCCGCTTTTCCTTTTGGGCTCTACGAGGTGTTCATCGACCCCGCAAAGCATCGCTTCAAGAAGATCTTTCTTTCGGTTCAGGCGGACGGCTCCTCCAAGATCGACGAGCCCTTCTTCTTCGACCCGAGTAAGGTTCAGCCTGTTTTCTCTACCTTCGCGGACCTGCAAACCGGGGTTCGCTGGAAGGAGCTGTGGCGCGTCCTGCAGACCTCAGGGAGAGGTACCGAGGCGGAGTGGAACAAGCTGGGCAATCAGGAGAAGGCGGGCATGTTCAACCTCTACGCCAAGATGACCCGAGAGAAAGTCGCGGACGACCAACCCGTCTTCCGCTCTGTCTCCAAGATTGACGAATTCAAGCCGGCGCGCGTTCTTGCCAGAGTGAGCACGGGCCTGTTCGACGCCGTTGGCGCCAACCACAAGACGTTCCATTCCGTGTCCGGAGCGCTCCACGAGTTCCCGCCGGGCTGGCAGCCCGCTGCGGAAGACAACAGCTTCAAGACCTTCGACGCCGCCGGGAACCTGCAGCTCACGTTCGCCAAGAATCCCGCCGGCGAGTTTCTGGCGGACATCGACATCGACGACCACCAAGGCATCCAGCACGCCGGGGACGTGCTGAAGCACACCATCACGGGAAAGGACACCCATCCGTACGATATCCACGAAATCCTGATCTTCTTTCAGGGACTCGACCCGGGCTACCAGCTCGTCTGATCTTCAGCCCGGGCGCCGTACGAAGGGGAAAAATCTGGAGAAAAGGAGCTCCCCATGCCTGATTTTGCTTACGACGCCGTGATCATTGGCACTGGATTCGGCGCCACCGTAGCCGCGCTGAGACTCGCGGAGAAGGGCGTGCAGAAGATCTTGATGGTGGAGCGCGGGGTCTGGTGGTTCTCGCCCGAGCGCCCGATGCCGCAGTATCTCGCAGACAACAGCGCGGGCGGCCTCGACGCAGACCAGCCGGTGCAGTACTGGCCGCGGCCCGATCACGGGCAGGGCCTCGCGTACTTTCTTTCCGTCGTGCGCACCAATAACCCGCTGCTCGAAGCCGGTCGCAAGTTCGGCGAGTTCTTCTCCGACAAGAAACCCCCGCAGCCGCTGTACCGCTACAACATGTTCGACGAAGTAGACGTCATCACCGCCAGCGGGGTGGGCGGCGGCTCCCTGATCTACTCCAACGTGACGATCGAGCCGTACCGGCCCGCTGGCTCGAACCAATACCCCGTCATGCAGAACTGGCCGCTGCCGCTGGCGCCGGCCGACTACCAGAATGCGCGCGACTGGATGTTGCGCAAGCGGGGCAGCTTGAGCCAGGTCGTCACCCGGGTCCCCGTTCCTCCCGACCTGCTCAACCAGTTGATCAACCTGGACCCGCAGGACGCCCAGCATGCCTATCTCGATTATCTGTTTCTGCGCAAGAGCCGCGCGCTGCGCGTTGCCGCGCAGAAGCTCAAGGGCGATGCGCAGTGGCAGACGATTCACGACTGGGCGCCGCTCGATTTGGCCATCCTGGAATACGACGGCCAGCCTCCCAACGACAAAAATCATCCTCTGAACGCTGCGAAAGCCGGCGCGTTCTGCGAGCGCCAGGGGCGCTGCTTCCTTGGCTGCCTGCCCGGAGCCCGGCACACCCTGAACAAGACGTTCATCGATCAGTTCTTCAAACCGGACAGTCCGTTCAAGGGGCAGGTCGAAGTCCGGCCGTTGGCCGACGTGGACGTCATTCGCCCACTGGATGGTGGTGGCTATCAAGTCGAATTCATAGACCTGCGCAACGGCAACCGGCATAAGGTGCCGACGCCCAAAGTGATTCTCGCCGCCGGATGTCTGGGCTCGACGCACGTCCTGCTGAAATGCGGTGAGCAGGGCACGCTCAAGCTCAGCAAGAAGCTGGGCTCAGGCTTCTCCGCCAACGGCGACTTTGGCGGGTTTGTCACTGTGCCGCGCGACTTCAAGAACCCGGTGTACCCCATTTTCCCCACGCGGGGACCCATCAACACGGCGCACGTCATGTTCCGGAACGGCGAAACACTGGTCAACGTGGAAGACAGCGCCGTGCCTGCGATGTTCGCCTCGCTGACCCGAGCAGCGCTCGAAGTGCTCTCCCAGGGCGACACGGACCCGTTCATCAACGCCGTAAAAATGGCCGGCATGTGGATTTCCGGCAATATGCCCGACCTTACACCCTTCCTCCCGCCGCCTGATCCCTCAAACCCTAGTCTCTTTCAAACCGAGCACGAGATTGCGGCCGACGTCTTCTTCTTCAACACCATGGGAACGGACAAAGTTCGCGGCACCTTCAAACTCGACGGCCAGGGAGATCTCGACCTGAGCTTCCCGGGCGGGAAGCTGGCCAATGACCCTGTCTTTCAGAAGAGCGAAGAGTTGCTGAAGGCCATGGCTGACAAGATGGGCGGCAAATTCATTCCCTTCCCCACGTGGAAAGGGTTTGCCGATCGCAAGGTCGTTGTCGTCCACCCGCTGGGCGGGTGCCCCATGGGCCAGAGCGCGACCGAAGGCGTGGTGGATACGCAGGGCCGCGTGTTCAATACGACCGGCAACAAGACCGACCAGGTGCACCCGGGGCTTTATGTGATGGACGCCTCCATCCTCCCCGGCGCGGTCGCGGTGAACCCGACGCTCACAATCGTGGCGATGTGTCAGAAGCTGGCACAGAATCTCTGATCGCGAGCGCGCCCGCGCTGCGCTGGATGATGGGCGAAAACCTCATCACTCACCTCGGCAACGAATACTACGATTGAGCGCAAGCCTCAGTAGCACACCCACTCTTGGGTGTGCGCTCTCAGGTGCCGCGTCCTTCGGCGGCCCGAGCATATGCGGGCCCGTCACCGCTGGCTGATTGCCGTTCCTATCTGCCACCGGCCAAAACGTATTAGTTCCGAGTTCATGTCCGTAGCGCAGCGACTCCTGGGTGTGCACTCGCCGCGCAGGCAAGAGTGCCTGCGCCACCAAGCTCTGCATCAGTTTCCTACGACAAACAAGCTGCCGTCGTTTTCGGTGTAGATTTTTCCGTCCGCGCTGATGCTGAGAGGCGTGTACGCGGCGCCCAGCGCCAGGTTGAGGAAGAGCCGCTGCTTCGGCGTGATGATAGTGCCGCTGCCCTGGTTGATGGTGTAGAGGTTCCCGTCCTCGCTGTTGGCATAGACGACGCCGTTTACGTCCACCACCGGCGCGTTGATGCACCACTCAAACCCGTTAGGGTGATCCGAGACGCAGCTCAGGCTGCCGTCCGCATTGCGGCGGCAACTCTGCGTATTCGTGCTCTGGAACTTCCACTCGGGCGTGAGGCTGGGGCTGAGCTGCGTGATGAAGTAGGGCCCGTCGGCCGTAGCGATGCAGAACCCGGAATCATCGGCCGGGCTGCAGTAGAGCGGCGCGGGATAGTGGTTGTCTTTGATGAGGATGGAGTAGGTGCCGCCGCGCGCGTAGACCGCCGGCGTGGTGTCCCAGCCGAAATCGTACGCGGCAAGGAAATCGCCGGCCGCGCTGAACTTGAACAAATGCCCGCGGGCTCCGTTGTACGTGGTCAAGGCGCCATACACGATCCCGCCGTCCGGCAGGACGGTGGGCGAGGAAGACGCCACGTCATTCACCTGCCCTGCCGGCATCTCGCCGGTCTGCGGGTCCACGCCCGGCGTGGCGCCAAACCGGCACGTGTTGGGCACTTTCGAGCCCGCGCTGGGCGCAAAGGGAACAAGCCCACCGCATCCGTCGCTCAACCGGTCGCGCAGCGACGCCGCCCATTTGAGCGTTAGGTTGGGATTCACCGCGACGAGGTAGCCATAGCGCCCGTTGAAGTGCGCTCGGCTGAGCGTGTAGATCGTGCCGTCGGGCGCAATCGCTGGCGCGATGTTCAACCCCGGCCGTTGCGAACCGCACGCGCCCGCGGGCGCCGCGGACGGCGGCGGCCACGGCAGCGGGGTCCCCGTGCCCGAATAGCTCTTCGTGCATACGGTCGGCGGATTGGTGATCAGCGTCGCGAAGGTGACCATGCTCGTCGTGTTGTCCGGCGCAATCTTCACCAGCCACGCGCCGAGGGCATCCGACTGGGTCCACGGATTCTGCACACTCGGGTCGCTGAGCTTCAGCGCGTTGTAATACACGTTCCCCTGCGCGTCCGCGCTCAAGGGGCCCGCGACAAACGTATTCGGATCAATCACCGCGCCGAACGGATTGATTTGCGTGACCACCGTGCCGTCCACGGCGTTGAGCTTGTACACGGTGCCGCCGACCCCTGGCACGTAGATGTTCCCGTTCGCCATCACCGCATGGAACACCGGCTCCCACCCGAACAAAGCGCCCGCATCCGGCTCGGGCTTCCAATCGCTCTGAAAATTCCAGATGGTGGTGAACTGGCCGTTCTGCAACTGCAGCCGCCTCTCGTTCCAGGTCTTGGAGTTCCGCCCGTCTGGGCCGCAGGACTGCTGCCCCGACGGCGGATTCCCCGAGCCCGGCGGATTGCAGGGGATCCACGTGCCGCCCTCGAATTCCATGAACACGTCATCGCCGGCAAGGAGCGGCGCCTGGTAGTGAGTCAAGAGATCCCCGCCCTCTTCGGCTTGCTCCGCCGAGACGAAGGGGTCGTACACGATGCTGGCGAGCATGCGATTCGGAGCCTGCCCCGCAACGTTCACCGAGCCGGCGTGCTGCGGGTTCTGGCCCCACTCGGTCCAGAACGGCGTGCCCACCGGCGGCGGGGGTCCGGGAGGAGGTGGCGGTGGAGGCGCGACAACGGGCGCGGCGCCCCCGCCGCATCCCGTCAACAGCGCTCCCAGCAATGCCGCGGCGCAAACCGGCTTCAGAATGCGCCACGCCATCGCAATCCATCGTTGCATGCCCCACCTCAGCAAAGAGTATGGCGAATCGCCTGTGCGCACGCCGCGCTTTCACGGCGCAGGCCCGGCAGACAGCTCCTCGGGAGGCTCGCCGCCGGCCATGCCCTGCGCGATGATCAACTGGCGCGCTTCGGCGCGCACCGCGGGCAGGTGCAGCGAAAAAATTCCCGCGCCCACGAGCGCCAGCGCCCCGCCGATCGCCACGGTGATCGGCGCGCCCAATCCCGCTGCTGCGCTCCCAGCAAACAGCGCTCCGACCGGCGCCATGCCCATGAACATCATCGAGTACACGGCCATCACGCGGCCGCGTAGCCGGTCGGGCACCATGGACTGAATCAGCGTGTTGGTCGAAGCCATTTGCAGCATCATCGCAAACCCCGCCGGCACCAGCAGCACGAACGACAGCCAGAACATCCGCGAAGCGGAAAAAAGGATCAGGCTCAGCCCGAAGCCCGCCGAAGACACGGCCACCCAGCGCCCCAGGCCGCGGAGGCCCTCGCGCATCGCGAGCGTCAGCGCGCCCACAAGCGCGCCGATGCCCGTCGCGCCCATCAGCAGACCCAGCCCGCGGGCGCCGCCATGCAGGATTTGGTCGGCAAAGATCGGCATCAGGATGGTGTACGGCATGGCCACCAGACTCACCAGGCCGATCAGCAGGAGCAACGCGCGGATGGGCATCGTCGCGCGCACGTAGCGGAAGCCTTCGATGATGTCGTCCGCGGCCGAACCGCGGTCGGTCAGGATGCGCGGCGGGTCAATGCGCATCAGCAAGAGCCCGACAATCACGGCGATGTAGCTGAGGCCGTTCAGCAAGAAGCACCAGCCTTCGCCCACCAGCGCCACCAGCAAGCCGGCCACGGCCGGGCCCAGCACGCGCGCGCCGTTGAACATCGAAGAGTTCAGCGCGATCGCGTTCATCATGTCTTCGCGGCCCACCATGTCCACCAGGAATGCCTGCCGCGCGGGAATGTCGAAGGCGTTCACCACGCCCAGCAGCGCGGCGAGCGTGACGATCTCCCAGATGCGCACCACGCCCGCGAGCGTCAGCACCGCCAGGATCAGCGCCAGCACCATCGAAGTCGTTTGCGCGATGATGATGATGCGATGGCGGTTATGCCGGTCGGCCGCGGCCCCGCCGATGGGCGCCAGGAGGAAAATCGGAATTTGCCCGGCGAAGCCCACCGTGCCGAGCAGCAGCGAAGACCCCGTCAGGCGATAGACCAGCCAGGATTGCGCCACCATCTGCATCCACGTGCCGGTCAACGAGATGAGCTGTCCGCTGAAGAAGAGCTGGAAATTTCGGTGGCGCAGCGCGCGCGCCATCGCGGGCACACGCGCAGTGGAAGGCGGCGACTTCGTCATAGTTGCGTTGAATGCGCGGCGCGCACCGCGGGAATACGCGCTCCCTTCGCCCGGCCGCGACACTCGATGATACGGTTTCCCGGCGGGAAACGGTAGGCGTCTCGCAACGCGGCATTCGCAAAGACAAAATGGCCTGCCGCGGCAGGCCAGAGTGGTTCTTGACGCCGCGAAGAAGTTGCGCTAGTGTCCCGGGTTACACCGCAAGGCCCGGCTCCCGCCGAATTCCAGAAAGGAGAGTGGATGGACCCAAAAGGTGTTTTGGATTACGCCGCTAAGCACAACGCCAAAATCCTCGACCTTCGCTTCACCGACCTCCCCGGCCTCCAGCACCACGTCAGTTTCCCGATCCACCAGCTCAAAGAAGATTCTTTTGAAGACGGCTTCGGCATGGACGGCAGCTCGATCCGCGGCTGGGCTTCGATTCACGAATCGGACATGCTGCTGGTGCCCGACCCCAATACCGCATTCATGGATCCGTTCCGCGACACGCCGACGCTGGTGATGATCGGCAACGTCATTGACCCCATCACCAAGCAGCCCTACCCGCGCGACCCGCGGCACATCGCGCGCAAGGCCGAGGCGTATCTCGGCTATACCGGGATTGCGGACCAGGCATTCTTCGGCGCCGAAGCGGAGTTCTTCATCTTCGACAACATCCGCTTCGACCAGGCGACGCAGCACGGGTTTTACTTCATTGACGCGGAGGAAGGCCGCTGGAACTCCGGGCGCGAGGAGCACAACCTCGGCTACCGCCCGCGCTACAAGGAAGGCTACTTCCCCGTCCCGCCCACCGACCACTACCTTGATCTGCGCACAGACATGGCGCTGCAGATGCTAGCCTGCGGCCTGGACGTCGAGTGCCACCACCACGAGGTGGCCACCGCGGGCCAGGCGGAGATTGACGTCAAGTTCGAGACGCTGCTGCGTTCCGCCGACAACATGATGCTGTTCAAATACATCGTGCGGAACACTGCGCACCAGTACGGCAAGACCGTGACGTTCATGCCCAAGCCGCTTTTTGGCGACAACGGCTCCGGGATGCACACCCACCAGTCGTTGTGGTCGAAGGGCAAGCCGCTCTTTGCCGGCGACGCCTACGCCGGGCTTTCCCAGACGGCGCTCTGGTACATCGGCGGGCTGCTGAAGCACGCTCCCGCGCTCGCCGCGCTGATTGCGCCCACGACGAATTCCTACAAGCGCCTCGTCCCGGGCTACGAAGCGCCGGTGAACCTGGCCTACTCGCGGCGCAACCGCTCGGCCGCCGTGCGCATCCCCATGTATTCGGCCAGTCCCAAGAG
>JBGQHO010000052.1:0-22341 GCA_041497955.1 Terriglobia bacterium
GCCGACGGGGGTGGAGATGGTGATGCCGGGGGACAACGTGTCGTGCGAAGTGAGCTTGATCACGCCGGTGGCGCTGGAGAAGGGGCTGCGCTTCGCCATCCGCGAAGGCGGCCACACCGTCGGCGCCGGCGCCGTCACGGAGATCGTCGAATAACCATGGCAGCCGGAGAAAAAATTCGCATCCGCCTGAAGGCGTACGACCACCGCATCCTAGACCAATCCACGCGGGAGATCGTGGAGACCGCGAAACGCACCGGCGCGGAAGTGGCCGGGCCGATCCCGCTGCCCACGACCATCAACCGCTGGACGGTGCTGCGCTCGCCGCACGTGGACAAGAAATCGCGCGAGCAGTTCGAGATGCGCACGCACAAACGGCTGATCGACATCCTCGACCCCACGCCGGATACGGTGGACGCGCTGATGAAGCTCGACCTGCCGCCGGGCGTGGACGTCGAGATCAAGGCTTTCGGGCGCGAGCACGTAGCGAAGTAGCGCTGGAGAAAGAGCGACGCGAATGGCTGTGAACGGGATACTCGGAATCAAGCTCGGCATGACGCAATTCTTCGCCGCCGACGGCACGATGGTGCCCTGCACGGTGATTCAGGCGGGGCCCTGCGTCGTGGTGCAGCGGCGCACGAAGCAGAAAGACGGCTACGACGCCGTGCAACTGGGCCTGGTGGAGTTCATCAAGCCGCAACGCGTGACGAAGCCCATGACCGGGCACTTCAAGAAGGCTGACGTGGCTCCGTTGCGCCTGCTGCGCGAGGTGCGCGTCGAGGATTCCAAGGACGAAACGAAGGTGGGCGACCGCGTCCTGGTGGACGGCTTCCAGCCGGGCGAATACGTGGACGTCACCGGCGTGAGCAAGGGCAAGGGCTTCCAGGGCGGCGTGAAGCGCTGGCACTACCGCGGCGGCCCCGCGACGCACGGCTCGATGTTCCACCGCGCGCCGGGCGGCATCGGCGGCAGCTCGTTTCCCTCGCGCGTCTGGAAGGGACAGCATTTCCCCGGACACATGGGCAACCGGCGCGTCACGGTGAAAAACCTGCGCGTCGTGAAGATTGACGCCGAAGAGAACCTGATGCTCGTGCGCGGCGCCGTGCCGGGACCCAGGGGCAGCTACATCTACATCCGTAAGATGAAGGCGGCCAAGTAAGCGAAGAAGGACGAAAGCCATGCCGGTTGTGGACGTCAAGAATTTGGATGGGAAGACGGTCGGGCAGGTGGAGCTGGCCGACGCGGTGTTTGCCGCGAAGGTGAACCCGCACCTGCTGCATGAAACGGTGCGCTGGTACCTGGCGGCGCAGCGCGCGGGCACGCACAAGACCAAGGGCCGCGGCGAAGTGTCCGGCTCGGGCCGCAAACTCTGGCGGCAGAAGGGCACCGGCCGCGCGCGTGTGGGCTCGATCCGCTCGTCGATCTGGCGCAAGGGCGGCACCGTTCACGGGCCGCAGCCGCGCAGCTACGCGTACCGCTTGCCGCGCAAGATGCTGCTCGGCGCGCTGCGCTCGGCGCTTTCGGCCAAGCTGGCGGACGAGAAGCTGATCGTCGTGGACGCCTGGGCGCTCGAATCGCACAAGACGAAAGCGTTCCGCCAGGCGCTCGCCAAGCTCGATGGCGACACGCGCACGATGCTGCTGGTGGACCAGGGCAGCAATCGCAACCTGGAGCTCGCCAGCCGCAACCTCGAAGGCGTGAAGCTCGTGCAGCCGACGAAGTTGCAGCCCTACGACCTGCTGCGGCACGACCGCCTGGTGATTTCGAAGGACGCGGCGGTGCGGCTGGGCACCTCGCTTGGCCCGAAGGGCGGAACCGCTGAGGCGGAAAAGCCTGCTGGGGCCAGACCCGCGAAGCCGACGAAGGCTGCGGCGAAGGCCGAAGCTGCGCCGGCAGCCGAAGAGCGCAAGCCGCGCGCGCCGCGTTCGCCTCGGCGGACGCCGAAAACGAAGGGCAAGAAATAGCCCATGGCTACCGTGTACCAGATTATTCGCCGGCCGATCATCACCGAGAAGGGACTCGGGATGAAAGAGACGCAGCACACCGTGGTATTCGAGGTGGCGGTGGCGGCCACGAAGACCGAGATCAAGGAAGCGGTGCAGAAGATTTTCAAAGTGAAAGTGGCGGCCGTGCGCACGGCAAATTTTCCCGGGAAATTCCGCCGCCGGGGACGCGCGGAAGGCTACCGGCGCGACTGGAAGAAGGCCTACGTGAAACTCGCGGCCGGCGAGAAGATGATCGAGTACGCGGAGAATTTGTAGCCCGGGGTTTCGGCTGACGCCGAAGCCGCGCAAGCGGCGGAAGCGCTGGCGGGGGCCTGCGGAGCGTGCCAGGCAGGAGGGGACACGATGGCACTGAAAAGTTTCAACCCGTATACAGCGTCGCGACGCTTCGTCACCATCCTCGACAAGACCGAGGTGACGAAGGATCGTCCGGAAAAGTCGCTCACCGAGCCGAAGAAGCGCACCGGTGGGCGCAACGCGCACGGCGAAATCACGATGTGGCACCGCGGCGGAGGCCACAAACGCAAGTACCGCGCGGTGGACTTCCGGCGCGACAAGGTCGGCATCCCGGCGAAGGTCGCGGCCGTCGAATACGACCCGAACCGCTCGGCGCTCCTGGCGCTGTTGCATTACGCCGACGGGGAGAAGCGCTACATCCTGCACCCGGTGGGGCTCGAGGTGGGCATGACGGTGCAAACCGGCGAAGGCGCGGACATCCTGCCGGGCAATGCGCTGCCCATGCGCCTGATCCCGCCCGGCACGCAGCTCCACAACCTGGAGCTGTACCCCGGAAAGGGTGGCCAGGTGGTGCGCTCGGCGGGCGGCGTAGCGCAGTTGCTCAGCAAAGAGGGCGACATTGCGCTCGTGAAGCTGCCGTCGGGCGAAGTGCGGAAGTTCGCGCTCGACTGTATGGCCACGATCGGGCAGGTCGGCAACGTGGACCATGGAAAGGTCACGTACGGCAAGGCCGGCAGCACGCGCTGGCGCGGGCGCCGGCCGACGGTGCGCGGTGTAGCCATGAACCCGGTGGACCACCCGCATGGCGGCGGCGAAGGCCGCGTGAAGGGGAACCACCCGCAGACCCCGTGGGGCTTCCCCACGCTGGGCGCAAAGACGCGGAAAAACCACCGCTCGGATCGCGTGATCGTCGAGCGGCGCAAGTCCTAGGGCTACTGAGGAACGAATCCATGTACCCGGCGCGGCGGGGGAATGAGAGCGAAGCCATGAGAGCATCGAGATCGGCACGCATGTCGGCACGGCGCACACGAAGCGCCGGCAAGCCCGCCGCGCGTCTTACGAAGAAGGTGATCAAGGTTGTACCGCGGCCGGCGCCGGCGCCGCCGGAACAGGTTTTGTTCCGGTTCTGCAAGGCCGGCTGGGCGGTGATCGTCGAAAAACTGCCGAACGCGCAGGGCACGCGCTTTGTCTGCCCGTTCTGCCCGCTATCGCACCGCGTGCCGGGGCCGGTGCGCGGCTTCCGCAAGGCGCGCCGCGCGCAGTGGATCAAGCTGCGCCGGGTCGAGGAGTAGAGGACAACGATGGCACGTTCGTTGAAGAAGGGGCCGTTTATCGACGACCACCTGCGCGAAAAGGTGGAAGCGCTCAACGCGCGCAACGAAAAGAAAGTGATCAAGACGTGGTCGCGTCGCTCGACGATCCTGCCGGAGATGGTGGGCCACACGATCGCTGTGCACAACGGCAAGAAGTTTATCCCGGTGTACGTGACCGAGGAGATGGTGGGTCACCACCTCGGCGAGTTTTCGCCGACACGCACGTTCAAGGGGCACTCGATCAAGGCCGCGTTTGAAAAGACTGCCGGCGTCGCTGGGGCTCCCGGGGCGCCGGGCGCGCCGGGTGCCGCACCCGCACCGGCAGGCGGCGCCGCGCCCACGCCGGCAGCGCCAAAGGCATAAGCGATGGCGACGCAAACTTCTCTACCGGCGGCGATTGAAGCGCAGGCACTGGCGCGGTATGTGCGGGTTTCGCCGCAAAAGGCGCGGCTCGTGGTGGACCTGATCCGCGGGCAGCGCGCCGAGGATGCGCTCCAGATTCTGCATTACACGAAGAAACGCATCGCGCAGAACATTGAGAAGATCCTGCGCAGCGCGATCGCCAACGCCGAGCGCAAAGCAGAAGACGCCGGGGAATCGCTCGACGTGGACCATCTGTACGTCTCGCGCTGCTTTGTGAACGAGGGGCCGCGCTGGAAGCGGCTGCGGCCGGCGCCGATGGGCCGCGCGTTCCGCTACCAGAAGCGGACCAGTCATATCTTGGTTGCAGTGACCGAGCATCACGCTGCCGCACAGGAACGCGCAGCGGCCGCGGCGGCCGAAGCCGCATCGCACAAGGGCGTGCGCGGCGCCGTGCGCAAGGCGCGGAAGGCGCTGGCAGGCAAGAAGCAGCCGGCGAAGAAGCCGAAGAAGTAGGAGGACACTTTGGGGCAGAAGACGCACCCGTACGGGTTCCGGCTTGGCTACAACAAGACTTGGCGTTCGCGCTGGTTTGCGCACCGCGGATACGCCGACCTGCTGCACGAAGACGTCGTTCTGCGGAAGCAGCTGAAGGACCGGCTGCGCTCGGCAGGCGTGAGCGCGATTGAGATCGAGCGCGCGGCGAACAAGCTGGTCATCCGGATCTATACGGCGCGGCCGGGGATCATCATCGGGCGCAAGGGCGCAGAAATCGACAAACTGAAGACCGAAGTGCAGAAACGCACGAAGCGCGAAGTGCACATCGACATCCAGGAAGTGCACCGGCCGGAGCTCGATGCGCAGCTCGTGGCGGAATCGATTGCGCTGCAGCTCGAAAAGCGCGTGGCCTTTCGCCGCGCGATGCGCAAGGCGGTGGATTCGGCGCTGCGCTTCGGCTGCAAGGGCATCAAGGTGCGCGTGGCGGGCCGGCTGAACGGCGCGGAAATCGCGCGCAAGGAATGGTACCTGCAAGGGCGGCTGCCGTTGCAGACGCTGCGCGCGGACATTGATTTCGGCTTTGCGGAGGCCTACACGACCTACGGCGTGATCGGCGTGAAGTGCTGGGTGTTCCAGGGCGAGAAAATTCCCGACCGCGGCCAGCAGCCGGCGGCGAACTAACGGGATCGGGACAACGGGCGCACAAACATGTTGATGCCGAAAAAAGTGAAGTACCGCAAGCAGCAGCGCGGGCGGCGCTGCGGCAAGGCCTGGCGCGGCAGCGACCTGGCCTTCGGCGAGTACGGGCTGAAGGCGCTCGAGCCGGCGTGGATCACCGACCGGCAGATCGAAGCCTCCCGCGTGGCCATTACGCGGTTCATCAAGCGCGGCGGGAAGCTCTGGATCCGCATCTTCCCGGACAAGCCGTTCACGAAGAAGCCCGCGGAGACGCGCATGGGCAAGGGCAAGGGCGCGCCGGAAAGCTGGGTGGCGGTGGTGAAGCCCGGCCGGGTGATGTTTGAGATGTCGGGCGTGGATCTGGCCACGGCGAAGGAAGCGATGGACCTGGCGGCGCACAAGCTGCCGATTCTGACGCGATTCGTCACGCGCGCGGAGAGTTTCTAAATGCCGCGGCGCATCGAAAAACTTCGCGATGTGAATCCGAAGGAATTGGAAGTCCGGGAGCGCGAGCTGAGCGAGCAGGTCTTCCAGCTGCGCTTCCAGCTCAGGACCGGGCAAGCGGAGGCGCTCAAGCGCCTGCGCGAGGTCCGTAAGGACCTGGCGCGGGTGAAGACGCTGCTGCGCCAGCACGAACTAAGGAAGGCTCATGGCAACTGAAGCGCAACAGGCGCAACCCAGCGCGCGTCCCGGGCGGCGCCATGAACTGGTCGGCGTGGTCACCAGCGCCAAGATGCAGAAGACCATCGTCGTGCGTGTGACACGCCTGGTGCAGCACCGGCTCTACCAGCGCGTGGTGCGCGTCACGAAGAAATTCTACGCCCACGACGAGCAGGGCGAAGCGCGGCAGGGCGATACGGTGCGGATTGTGGAGACGCGGCCGCTCTCGAAGCTAAAGCGCTGGCGGCTGGCGGAAGTGGTGATGCGCCGCAGGCGCGCGGACTAGCGCCGGGGAATCCGAGGACGGAACACTGCAATGATTCAGATGCGAACCTGGCTGACGGTGGCCGACAATTCCGGCGCGCGCCGGCTGACGTGCATCCTGCCGCTCGGCGGCGATGTGGGGTCCAAGGCCGGCCTGGGCGACATCATTACGGCGTCGGTGAAGGAAGCCGCGCCGGACAGCCAAGTCAAAAAGGGCACGGTGGTGCGCGCGGTGGTGGTGCGCTGCCGCAAGGAGCACCGCCGGAGGGACGGCACCTATATCCGCTTCGATGACAACGCGGCGGTGCTGATCAACGAGACCGGCGAGCCGGTGGGCACGCGCGTGTTCGGGCCGGTGGCCCGCGAGCTGCGCGAGAAGAAGTTCGCCAAGATCGTCTCGCTGGCGCCGGAAGTGTGGTAGCGATGAGAGCCGAAACGATTCGACACACCGTGGGCATCCGCAAGGGCGACCAGGTGCAGGTGATCACCGGGCGCAGCCGCGGCAAGACGGGCCGCGTGCTTTCGGTGGACGCGGTGAAGCGCACGGTCACCGTGGAGCACGCCAACATCATCAAGCGCCACACGCGGCCGAACCCAGCGAAGAACATCAAGGGCGGCATCGTCGAGCGGGAAGGGGCGATGGCGATCTCGAACGTGATGCTGGTCTGCCCGGGGTGCAACAAGCACACGCGCGCGGGCCGCAACGTTCTGCCCGACGGCACCAAGGTGCGCGTCTGCCGCCGCTGCGGCGTGACGCTCGAGAAGTAACGGGAGATGGAAAGGAATGATCAGCCGAATGCATGAACGGTATCGCAACGACGTGATTCCTGCGCTCAAGAAGCGCTTCGGGTACACGAACACGATGGCCGTGCCGAAAGTCGCCAAGGTCGTGGTGAACATCGGTCTGGGCGAGGCCAGCCAGAACATCAAGCTGCTGGACGTGGCCGCGCAGGAGCTCGGGCAGATCACCGGGCAGAAGGCGATCATCACGCGGGCGAAGAAGTCCATCGCGAATTTTAAGATCCGCAAGGGCATGCCCATCGGCTGCTGCGTGACGCTGCGCGGCGAGCGCATGTACGAGTTCCTGGACCGGCTGTGCAACGTGGTTCTGCCGCGCGTGCGCGACTTCAAGGGCCTGCCGCCGAACTCGTTCGACGGCCGCGGCAATTACACCCTGGGCCTGCGCGACCAGCTGGTATTCCCGGAGATTGATTACACCCGCGTGGACAAGATCAGGGGCATGAACATCACGCTCACCACGACCGCGCGCAACGACGAAGAGGGCCGCGAGCTGCTGAAGCTGCTCGGCGTGCCCCTGCGCAGTTAGGCGAGAGGAGAAGGCATGGCACGAACCTGTCAATTTGCGAAGATGCGCCGGAAGCCGAAGTACAAGATCCGTAAGCGCAACCGCTGCCGCGTCTGCGGGCGCCCGCGCGGCTTTCTGCGCAAGTTCGAGATGTGCCGCATCTGCTTCCGCGGGATGGCGCTGCGCGGCGAGATCCCGGGCGTGACGAAGGCGAGCTGGTAACCATGACCACCGACCCCATCGCCGATTTGCTGACGCGCATCCGCAACGCCGCGCTCGCGAAACATGCGCGCGTGGACATGCCCGCGTCGAAGCTGAAGACCGAGGTCGTGCGCGTCCTGAAGGAAGAAGGCTTCATCTCGACCTACAAGCTGGTCGAGGAAACGAAGGCCAAGAAGGTCCTGCGCGTGTTCCTGAAATACACCCCGGACCGGCGCAGCGTGATCACCGGGCTGCGCCGCATCTCGAAGCCCGGCAGCCGCCGCTATGTCGGCGTCGCCGGGATTCGCTCGGTCGTCGGCGGGTTGGGAGTCAGCATCCTGACCACGCCGCGGGGCGTCATGACCGGCCGCGCGGCGCGCAAGGAGCGCGTGGGCGGGGAAGTGCTCTGCGAAGTCTGGTAGGGAGCGAGCAAGCCATGTCGAGAATTGGACGCAAACCGATCGCGGTGCCTGCAGGCGTGAAGGTGCAGATCGGCGCGGACGCCATCGAGGTGCAAGGTCCAAAGGGCAAAATGCGCGTCCCTCTGCCGGGGGGCATCCGCATCGAGCAGAAGGACGCGACGCTCATGGCCACGCGCCAAGACGAAGACCAGCGCGCGCTGCACGGGCTGGCGCGGGCGCTCGTCGCCAACGCCGTCCGCGGCGTCACCGAAGGGTTCAAGAAGGACCTCGAGATCGTCGGCGTCGGCTATCGCGCCGAAGTGAAGGGCAAGAAGGTGGTCTTCAGCCTGGGCTATTCGCATCCGGTTGAGTTTTCGATCCCCGAAGGGATCCAGATCTCGGTGGAAAAGCAGACGCGCATCGCCGTGACCGGCGCCGATAAAGGACAGGTCGGCCAGGTGGCGGCGAATATCCGCGCGCTGCGCCCGCCGGATCCGTACAAGCAGAAGGGCATCCGCTTGAGCGGCGAGCGGCTGAAGAAGAAGGCCGGCAAGGCCGGCGCCGCGAAGACCGCCGCGTAAGGAGCTGGATCGTGGCCACCGTCAGAGTGCACAAGCTTTCGCGCAACGCGCACCGCCAGCGGGTTCACCTGCGCGTGCGCACGCGCCTCGCCGGAACGCCGGAGCGGCCGCGGCTGTGCGTGTACCGCTCGCTGAACCACATTTACGCGCAGGTGATTGACGACCGCACCGGACGCACGCTGGCTGCAGCGAGCTCGCTCGACAAGGAAACGCGCAAGCAGATGAAGGGCGGCAGCAACGTGGCGGCGGCCAAGATCATCGGCAAGGCGATTGCCGAGCGCGCGCGCGCCGCAGGCATTGCGCAGGTAGCGTTCGATCGCGGAGGGTATAAGTATCACGGCCGCATTCAGGCGTTGGCGGAAGCGGCCCGGGAAGCGGGGTTGAAGTTCTAAAATGTCCAAGCAGATCCTCAGAGACACGCTTTCCGTGCGGCGGCCCATCGAGGTCAGCGCGAACAATTTGAAAGACCAGGTGGTTTCGATCAACCGGGTCACGAAGGTGGTGAAGGGCGGCAAGAACCTGAGCTTTTCGGCGCTCGTCGTGGTGGGCGATCAGAATGGCCACGCCGGATTCGGCATGGGCAAGGCGCGCGAAGTGCCCATGGCCATCCGCAAGGCGATTGAACAGGCCAAGAAGAACCTGCTCAAGCTGAACCTGAAGGGCACGACGATTCCGCACCAGGTGACCGGGCACTACGGCGCGGGACACGTGCTGCTGAAGCCCGCGCCGGAAGGCACCGGCATCATTGCGGGCGGCCCGGTGCGCGCGGTGATGGAGGTCGCGGGGATCCACAACGTGCTGACGAAGTCCATCGGCACGTCGAACCCGCACAACGTCGTGAAGGCCACCTTCGACGCGCTGTTGCGGCTCAAACTCACGAGCCACGCGGTCGAAGCGCAGCCGAAGCCGGTGGAAGAAGCGGCGCGCCAGGCGTAGCGGGAGACTCGCGTGATGACGAAGAAAAAAGCGGGAACGCTCCGGATCAAGTGGGTGCGCAGCTTCATTGCCTGCCCGCGGGGGATGCGGCAGACGATCCGCGGCCTGGGGTTCCGCCGCATGCAGCAGGTGATCGAGCGGCCGGATACGCCCGCGATCCGCGGCATGATTCACAAGGTGCGCCACCTGGTGGAAGTCGAGCCGCTGGCGAATTGAGGCACACATGGCTGTGAACCTTTCCAATCTGCAACCGCCGCGCGGCTCGCGGCACCGCAAGGTGCGCGTCGGGCGCGGCATGGGCTCGAAGCTCGGCAAGACGTGCGGCAAGGGCAACAAGGGCCAGAAGTCGCGCAAGGGCTATTCGCGCCGCCCGGGGTTTGAGGGCGGCCAGATGCCGTTGCACCGCCGCATCCCGAAGCGCGGCTTCCGCAACCCGTTTGGCCGCGACTTCGCCATTGTGAACGTGGAGATGCTGAACGCGTTCGCCGCCGGCGAGACCGTGACGCCGGAGACGCTGGTTTCGCGCGGGCTGGTGTCCGGCGGACGCCGCTCCGTGAAAATTCTGGGCGACGGCAACCTGAAAGTTGGGCTCACCGTGCGCGCGCACGCCTTCAGCAAGTCGGCGCAGGAGAAAATCACCGGCGCCGGAGGGAAGACCGAAGTCCTGTCATGAACCAGTTTTTCCAAGCCGTCGCCAACATGTTCCGGATCCCGGATCTGCGCAGGCGGGTTCTGTTCACGCTCGCGCTGCTGGCGATCTACCGGATTGGCTCGCACATTCCCACGCCGGGGATCAATACGGATCTGTTGCAGCAATTGTTCGAGCAGGGACGCGGCTCGGTTCTGGGCATCATCGACCTGTTCAGCGGCGGCAACTTCCGTCGCCTGACGATTTTTGCGCTCGGGATCATGCCGTACATCACGGCGTCCATCATCCTGCAGCTGATGACCGTGATCTGGCCGTACCTCGAGCGGCTGCAAAAGGAAGGCGAGCTGGGCCGGCGCAAGATTACGCAGTACACGCGCTACCTGGCCGTGGTGCTCAGCGCACTGCAGTCGTTTTCGATTGCCGTGACGCTCCAGGGGCAGCGCTTCGAGAACCAGTCGCTCGTCTACCACCCGGGCGTGGCCTTCACGCTGATGACCATGCTGACGCTCACCACCGGCACGGCGTTCATCATGTGGCTGGGCGAGCAGATCAGCGACCGCGGCATCGGCAACGGGATGTCGCTGATCATCTTCGCGGGCATTGTGGTGGGCCTGCCGCGCGGCGTGCAAGACCTCTGGGAGAAAGTGAGCACCGCGCAATGGGGGCCGTTCACCGGACTGGTGGTCGTGCTGCTCGTCGCCGTCATGGTGGCGGTGATTGCGTTCATCGTTCTCGTCGAGGGCGGACAGCGGCGCATTCCGGTGCAGTACGCCAAGCGCGTCGTGGGGCGGCGCATGATGGGCGGCCAGATGACCTATCTGCCGCTGCGCGTGAATTCGGGCGGCGTAATCCCGCCGATTTTTGCGAGCTCGCTGCTCACGTTCCCGGGCACGATTGCGCTGTTCTTTCAGAAGAAGTCGAGGTTCTTCGACGAGTTCGCGAAAGCGCTCTCGTGGGGCGAGCCGCTCTACACGCTGATCTACGTGACCCTGATCATCGTGTTCGCGTTTTTCTATGTGGGCATCGTGTTCAACCCCACCGAGCTCGCCGACAACATGCGCAAGTACGGCGGCTTTATTCCGGGGATCCGGCCGGGGCGCAACACCTCCGAGCACATCAACCGGATCCTGCAGCGGCTGACGCTGGTCGGCGGCGTGTACCTCGCTGCGGTCTGCCTGCTGCCGGAATGGATGATCACCGGCATCCACCTGCACCACCTGCCGGGCGTGGTGGGCGCGTGGTTCGACGTACATATGGCGCGGTGGGTGCTCGAAGGCATGAACGTGACGTTTTACTTCGGCGGCACGTCGCTGCTGATTGTGGTGGGCGTGGCCATGGACACGGTGCAGCAGCTCGAAGCCCAGCTCGTGATGCGCCACTACGAAGGCTTTGTGCGCAAGGGACGCCTGCGCGGGCGCCGTGGCTAGCGGCTCCATGCCCGCACCGGGTCTGAACCGCCCAGTGGTTTTTCTGGGGCCTCCGGGCGCGGGGAAGGGCACGCAGGCGAAAGAAGTGGCGCGGCGCTACGGCGTGCCGCACCTTTCGACCGGCGACATGTTCCGCGACCATGTGGGCCGCGGGACGCCGCTCGGGCAGCAGGCCAAGCCGATCATGGAGCGCGGCGAGCTGGTGCCCGACGAAATCACGCTCGGCATGGCCGAAGAGCGGATTTCGCGGCCGGATTGCAGCCACGGCTTCGTGTTCGACGGGTTTCCGCGGACGCTGCCGCAGGCGGAGAAGCTGAGTGACCTGTTGCGGCGAAAAGGTTTCGGACGGCCGCTGGTGCTGCACTTTGTCGTGGACACCGGCAAGCTGCTGCGGCGCCTGACGGGCCGGCGGACGTGCAGCGTGGGCGGCGAGATTTACAACATCTACGACCGCCCGCCGAAGGTGCCGGGCCGTTGCGATCACGACGGCGGCGAATTGACGCAGCGCCCGGACGACCGCGAGGAAGTGATCGCGGGGCGGCTCGCGGCGTATGAGCGCCAGACGAAGCCGCTGGTGGAGTACTACCGCGGCCAGGGCGTGCTCGAAGACGTGGACGGCTCGGCGGAGGTTGCGGCCGTCACCCAGTCGGTTTTGCGGATTTTGAGCCGGGCCGTGGCAGCGCCGGTGCGGTCATGATTATGTGTCGCTCTGAAGCCGAACTCGAGAAGATGCACCGCGCCGGTCTGATCGTGTTTGATGTGCTCACGACGCTGCGCGAGATGGTGCGGCCGGGCGTGACGACGATGGAACTGGAGAGATTTGCGGAGCGCCGGAGCGCCGAGATGGGCGGCCGGCCGGCGTTCAAGGGATACTTGGGGTATCCCTGCGTGCTGTGCACTTCGATCAACAACGAGGTGGTGCACGGCATCCCGTCGCCGAACCGGCGGCTGAAAGAGGGCGACATCCTCTCGATTGACTACGGCGTCGAGCTGGACGGCTACTACGGCGATGCGGCCGTCACGGTGCCCGTCGGGCAGATCAGCCCCGAGGTGGAAGCGCTGCTGCGCGTGACGCGCGAAGCGCTGGACCGCGCGATCGACAAGGTCCGGCCGGGCAACCGCCTGAGCGACGTTTCCGCCGCGGTGCAGGATTGGGTCGAGCGGAACCACTTTTCGGTCGTGCGCGATTTTGTGGGCCACGGCATCGGCACGAAGATGCACGAGGAGCCGCAGTTGCCGAACTACGGCGAGCCGGGCCACGGCCCCAAGCTCGAAAAGGGCATGGTGCTGGCCATCGAGCCGATGGTGAACGCGGGCGGCCCGGCGGTGCGCGTGCTTCCGGACAAGTGGACGGCGGTGACGATGGACGGCAGCATGTCTGCGCACTTCGAGCACACCGTCGCAGTCACCTCGAACGGGCCCTGGGTGCTGACGCGGCCGCGCGAGGTGAGCGGCCCGTCCTGGTAGCGTTTGGGAGCTTATGCGGAAGCGACCCGAAAAAGTCAAGAAGACGGACGCGTCGAATCCCAAAGAGGACGCCATTGAGGTGATGGCCACGGTGATTGAGCCGCTCCCCAATGCGATGTTCCGCGTGGAGCTCGAGAACAAGCACCGGGTGCTCGCGCACATTTCGGGCAAGATGCGCAAGAATTTCATCCGCATCCTGCCGGGTGACAAAGTGGCCGTGGAGCTTTCACCGTACGATCTGACGCGCGGCCGCATCGTGTACCGCTACAAGTAGGCCGGGAGAGCAGCGAAATGAAAGTTCGGGCGTCGGTAAAAAAGATTTGCGACAAATGCAAGGTCATCCATCGGCGCGGGGTGGTGCGAGTGATCTGCACCAACCCGAAGCACAAGCAGCGCCAGGGGTAGGGAAGGAGCCGGAATGGCACGCATCGCGGGAGTTGACCTGCCGCCGCAGAAGCGCATCTGGGTGGGCCTGACGTCGATCTACGGCATCGGCCTGCAGCGCGCGCAGGCGCTTTGCGGCAAGGCGCAGGTGGAGAAGACGAAGATGGTCAAGGACCTCACCGAGGAGGAAGTGAACCGCCTCCGCCAGGCGATTGAGTCCGAAGGCCGCGTCGAAGGCGACCTGCGCAAAGAAATTCAGATGAACATCCGGCGGCTGATTGAAATCCAGTGCTACCGCGGCCTGCGCCACCGCCGCAACCTGCCGGTGCGCGGCCAGCGAACGCATACGAACGCTCGCACGCGGAAGGGTCCGCGCAAGGGCGCCGTCGCGGCGAAGAGAAAGGTCATGATCCGCAAGTAAGCGGATCGGGGAGAGGATCGAGTCGTGGCCAAAGAGCAAGCGGATAGCACAGCGGCGGCAACACCGGCAAAGCCGTCGAAACGAAAGAAGGAATTCAAGAAAAAGCGCGAGCGGCGCGTGGTGCCGCACGGGATCGTGTGCGTCCAGGCGACGTTCAACAATACGATCGTCACGATCACCGATCCGACCGGCCGCGTGGTGTGCTGGTCGTCGGCCGGCTCGATTGGCTTCAAGGGCTCGCGCAAGGGCACGCCCTACGCCGCGCAGCAGGCTTCGGTGGCGGCCGCAGGCGTGGCGCGCGACCAGTACGGCATGAAATCGGTGGAGGTGCGCGTCCGGGGTCCGGGTTCCGGGCGCGAATCGGCGGTGCGCGCGCTGGCTACCTCCGGCCTGCACATCAACACGCTCAAGGACGTCACGCCGATTCCGCACAACGGGTGTCGGCCGCCCAAGCGACGGCGCGTCTAGCCGCGCGGGGACGCCGGAAGCAAAGGAGAAGAGCACTTGGCAAGGCATCGTGAAGCGGTTTGCCGCTTGTGCCGGAGGGAAGGGCAGAAGCTCTTCCTGAAAGGCCTGCGGTGTTTTACAGAGAAGTGCGCCATTGAAAAGCGCAATTTTGTTCCCGGCCAGCACGGCCAGAAGCGGCGGCCGAAAACCGTCGGCTACGGCTTGCAGTTGCGCGAGAAGCAGAAGGTGAAGCGTACCTACGGGCTGCTCGAGCGGCAGTTCCGCCACTACTTCGAAAAGGCCCTGCGCATCAAGGGGCCGACGGGCGCGAACCTGATCGTGATGCTCGAGCGACGGCTGGACAACGCGGTCTGGCGCATGGGCCTGGCCAGCTCGCGGTCACAGGCGCGGCAGATCGTGCTGCACGGCCACGTCCGCGTCAGCGGGAAGAAAGTGAACATCCCGTCGTACCTGGTAAGCGTCGGCGAGGAGATCACGCTGAAAGACAAGATGCACCAGAACACCATGGTGCTGGAGGCGCGGAACGTCGCGCAGAGCCAGAACAAGGTGCCGTGGCTCGAAATCGACCGCGAGAACTTCAAAGCGCGCGTCGTTGCTTTGCCGAAGCGCGAAGACGTGCAGACGCCGCCCATCAACGAGCAGCTCATCGTCGAGCTGTACTCGAAGTAGCGCGGCGCCCGCGGATTTTTACGAACCTCATGGAAGTGCCCCGGCCCCGCTGGGGAGGAAGGATGCGCGATGTGGAAGGGCTTTCAGAAACCGAAGCGGCTGGCGGCGGAATTCGAATCGCTGACGGACAAGTACGGCAAATTCTCGGCGCAGCCGTTTGAGCGCGGCTGGGGCACGACGGTGGGCAACGGCCTTCGGCGGGCGCTGCTCAGCTCGATCGAAGGCGCGGCCATCACCGCCGTCAAGATCGAGGGCGTTCTGCACGAGTTCTCCTCGATCCCGGGCGTGGTCGAAGACGCCACGGACATCATCCTCAACCTGAAGCAGGTGCCGCTGAAGCTGAACACGGACCAGTCGAAGACGATCTATCTGAACGTGGAGAACCCGGGCGTGGTGACCTCGGCGATGATCGAGGAAGACGCCGACTTCGCCGTGCTCGACAAGAGCGTCTATATCGCCACGGTGAGCGAGGGCGGCAAGATGCAGCTCGAGATGCGCGTGAAGAACGGCCGCGGCTACGTCTCCGCCGACCGCAACTTCGACGAGGACCTGCCGATCGGGTACATCCCGGTGGATTCGGTGCACTCGCCGGTGCGCAAGGTGAACTACGCGGTCGAAGCCGCACGGCTCGGCCAGATGACCGATTACGAAAAGCTGGCGCTCGAAGTCTGGACGAACGGCGCGATCACGCCGCAGGACGCCATCGGCCTGGCTGCGAAGCTGGTGAAGGATCACATGAGCGTCTTCATCAATTTCGAAGAGCAGCCCGACCTGCCCGAAGAGGCGGTCGAGGCGTACAACGATCCGCGCCTCGAGCACCTGGACCGCTCGGTCGAAGAGCTCGAGCTTTCGGTGCGCTCGTACAACTGCCTGAAGAACGCGAACATCCAGTCCATCCGCGAGCTCGTACAGAAGAGCGAAAACGAAATGCTGAAGACGAAGAACTTCGGCCGCAAGTCGCTCAACGAGATCAAGGACATCCTCCACAAAATGGGCCTCGCCCTGGGCATGAAGTTCGACGAGCACGGCCGCATCATCTGGCCGCCGCTGCCCAGCCAGACGGCTCCGCCTTCGCCCGAGGAGACGATGGGCCTCTGAGCCCGGGGAAGCCGAAATGCGCCACCTCAAAGCCCACTCCAAACTCGGCAAGCAACCCACGCACCGCCGCGCCGTGCTGCGCAGCCTGGTGACCAACCTCATCGAGCGCGAGCGCATCACGACGACGCTCACCCGCGCCAAGGCGGCGCGCCCGCTGGTCGAGCAGATGATCACGCTCGGCAAGCGCGACACGCTCCAGGCGCGGCGCCAGGCCGCGGCGTATCTGATGACGCCGGCGGCGACGAAGAAGCTTTTCAGCGACGTGGCTCCGCGCTTCGCCGACCGCGCGGGCGGCTATGCGCGGATTATCCATGCCGGCTGGCGCATCGGCGACGGCGCTCGGCTGGCCATCCTCGAGCTGATCGGCTCCGAGCTGAAAAAGAAAGAGAAGAAGGAAAAGGGCCGCAAGAAGGAAGAGCCCGCGGAAAAGGAAGAGAAGGCCGCCAGCTAATTTCGGCAGTTGGGAGTCACTTCAAGTCCGTTCCGAACGCCGGGACGGACTTTTTGTTTTCGGGCATGCTTTCAGGCTGCGCGAGCTATCGCGGCGGGTCCGCCATCGCGCGGGCTTCCCGCTGAGAGCCCCTGAGCGCATAGAGCCAGGCCAGAGACTGCGCCGCCAGTGCGCCGGTTGTGTCCAGCAGCGAATCCCAGGGAGACGCCGTTCGGCCCGGCACAAAGGACTGGTGGAATTCGTCGAGCGCCGCATACGCGGCGGCAATCACGAGCGCAGCGAGTCCCCACCGGAGCGCCCACCCGTGGCGCTGCCCGCGGATCGCGCGCAACACGAGCAGGCCGAAGATGAAGTACTCCACAAAGTGCCCGCTCTTGCGGATGAGGAAGTGCAGGAATAGGAGCGTCTCAAGCGATGTTTGTGGGAAGAGCTTGCGGAGGAGAGGAAGCAGGAAGCCCGCCGTGGCTTCGGCCGTGAACGCCTGCGTGGAAAACAGCCAGATGACCGCGGCCCAAACGATCGCCGGAGCCCAGTGGCGCAGCCGGCGCATCTCAGTGCGGATGGCGCGCCGCGGCGCTATTCCACACGGTAGTTCGGCGCCTCGCGCGTGATGATGACGTCGTGCACGTGGCTTTCGCGCAGGCCCGCCGAGGTGATGCGGACAAACTGCGCCCGTTCCTGGAATTCCTTCAGATTGGCGACGCCGCAATAGCCCATGCCGCTGCGCACGCCGCCCACGAGCTGCTCGACCAGCGCGCCGAGCGAGCCCTTGTAGGGCACGCGGCCTTCGACGCCTTCCGGCACCGACTTGCCGCGTTCGGCGGTCTCCTGCGCGTAGCGGTCGGCCGAGCCGGCTTCCATGGCGCCGAGCGAGCCCATGCCGCGGTACGACTTGAACGTGCGCCCCTGAAAAAGAATCGTCTCGCCCGGCGCTTCCTCGGTGCCGGCGAACAGGCCGCCGATCATCACCACCGATGCGCCGGCCGCGATCGCCTTGCTGACGTCGCCGGAGTAATTCACGCCGCCGTCGGCGATCAGCGGAACGCCGGTACCCTTGGCGGCGCGCGCGGCTTCGAGGATGGCCGTAATCTGCGGCACGCCCACGCCGGTGACCACGCGCGTGGTGCAGATCGAGCCCGGCCCGATGCCCACCTTCAAGCCATCAATGCCCAGCGCGATAAGGTCGCGCGCGCCCTCGTACGTGCCCACGTTGCCCGCAACCACCTGCATCTCCGGAAGGCGCTTCTTCACCTCGCGGATCGCTTCCATCACGCGCGTGGAATGGCCGTGCGCGGTGTCGATGGCCAGCACGTCGGCTTTGACGCGAGCCAGCTCCTGCGCGCGCTCCAGAAAATCGCCGGTCGCGCCGATGGCCGCGCCCACGCGCAGCCGCCCGTGCGCGTCCTTTGCCGCGTTCGGGTAATCGAGCTTCTTCTGGATGTCTTTGACGGTGATGAGGCCCTTCAGGTGGAAATTCTTGTCCACGACGAGCAGCTTCTCGATGCGGTGCTTCTGCAGCAGGCGCTCGGCTTCCTCGAGCGTCGTGCCCACCGGAACGGTGACCAGGTTGTCCTTCGTCATCACCGCGGTGACGGGCTGGCTGAGATTCTTCTCGAAGCGGAGGTCGCGGTTCGTGAGGATGCCCACGAGCTTCGGCCCGCGCGTCACCGGAAGCCCGGACACGCGATACTTCGTCATGATCTCGAGCGCTTCGCGAACGGAGACCTCGGGCGAAATCGTGACCGGGTCCACGATCATGCCGCTTTCCGAGCGCTTCACGCGGTCCACTTCCTCGGCCTGCCGGTCCACCGGCATGTTCCGGTGGATGAACCCGATGCCGCCCTGGCGCGCAATGGCAATCGCCAGGCGCGACTCGGTGACCGTGTCCATGGCCGCCGAGGCCAGGGGAACATTCAGCGCGATCCTGCGCGTCAGGCACGTGCGCGTGTCCACGTCGGTGGGCAGAACCGAGGACTTCCCCGGCACCAGCAGCACGTCGTCAAACGTCAGGCCTTCGGGAATGGGTCCGTCAATCATCGAGTCCTCAGGAAGAGCAGAATTTGTCCCCAAAAACTTCGCAGCCCAGCGGAGGGCCGCTGGGCGCGAGGTGCATCACCTGGAGCCAAGACCATTCATAGGCGAAATGCTATTCTATGTGCCGCTCGCAAGCAGGTCAAGCGGCGCGGCGCGTCGCGCGCCCCGCGTCTGACGTGGATGGAGTCGCGTGGTTTCCTTCGAGCCGCACCCGCTTCTGCGCAATCGCCATCTGATGACCTTCGCAGCCGCGCTCTGGCCGCGGCGCTATCCTTTGCTTCCGTCTCCCGCGGATCGTTTGTTTGAAGTGGAGCCCGGCACGCAGGTGCTCGCGCGCTGCCACTGGCAAGCCGAGCCGCAGCGCCGCCCCACGCTCGTCCTGGTGCACGGACTCGAAGGTTCGAGCGAGTCGCCCTACATGCTGGGGATCGCCGGGAAGGCTTTCCGCGCGGGCTTTAGCGTGCTGCGGATGAACCAGCGCAACTGCGGCGGCACCGAACGCCTGACGCCCAGCCTGTACAATTCCGGCCTTTCCGGTGACTACCGCGCCGTGCTCATGGAATTGGTCGAGCGCGATGCCCTGCCAGAGGTTTTCTTTTCCGGGTACTCGATGGGCGGCAACCTGGTGCTCAAAATGGCGGGTGATCTGGGCGCGGCCTCACCGGCGCAGCTTCGCGCGGTTGCAACGGTGTGTCCGGGCCTGGACCTGGCCGCGGGAGCCGATGCGCTTGCGCTGCCCGGAAACTCGATTTACGAGTGGAACTTTCTGCGCGACCTGCGCAAGCGCTTGCGCCGCAAGGCGCAACTTTTCCCGGAACGCTACCGCCTGGACGGGATCGGGCGCATTCGCACGCTGCGCGAATGGGATGACGTCGTCACGGCGCCTCACTGCGGCTATCGTGACGCGAACGATTACTATGCGCGGGCGAGCGCGCTGCGCGTCGCCGGCAAGATAGGGGTTCCCACACTGATCCTCGTTGCGCAGGACGACCCGTTCATCCCCCTCGGGTCGTTCCGCGATCCTGCCATCGTGCAGAACCCGAACATCACGGTGGTGGCGCCGCTGCATGGCGGCCACTGCGCATTCATCTCCAATACGGACGGCGAGGAGCGCTACTGGGCGGAAGCGCGAGTGGTGGAATTCTGCCTGCGGCACTCGAAATTGGCGGGCGCGAAAGGGCCTTAGGCGACGGGCTTTTCGAACGACTCGCTCAGACCGAGCGTAAGCAGGCGCGCCGGGCCTTCGGGCGCGATCACCATGTCGTCTTCGAGACGCAGGCCATACTCTTCGCGGACGTAGATCCCCGGCTCGTTCGAGAACGTCATGCCGGGCTCGAGGATCGTGCGGTTGCCACGGACCAGGTAGGGATATTCATGGCCGTCGAGGCCGATGCCGTGGCCCACGCGGTGCGTGAAGAGCTGGTAGCCGGTGCCGTAGCCCGCGCCGGTAATGACGGCACGGGCGGCGTCGTCCACCGAGCCGCAGGTTTTTCCGCGGACGGCGGCAGCGAGCGTCGCTTCCTGCGCCTTGCGCACGGTTTCGAACGCGCGCCGTAGCTTGTCGGAGGGCTTGCCGAGGACGAAGCAGCGCGTCACGTCCGACGCGTAGCCTTCGACCGACGTGCCGCCATCCACCAGCACGACTTCGCCTTCGACGAGCTTCTGCGGCTGCGTGGTGCCGTGGGGCAGCGCAGCCCATTTGCCCAGCAGGACCAGCGCGCCGCCCGCAAGCCCCATGCGCTGGAAGCCCATCGAGATCAGCCCGCCGATGTCGCGCTGCGTCATTCCTTCGCGCAGGGAGGTAGAGAGCGCGCGGTAAACGTCGAACGTGGCTTCGCAGGCCAGCCGCATCAATTGCAGCTCGTGGTCGCTCTTGTGCGCGCGGCAGCCGGTGGTGATGGCGTCGCCGCTCGAGCACTCGAGCGCCGGCGCCGCGTGGCGCAGCGCGTCGTAAAACGTGAAGCGCGTGGTCTCCTCGATGCCGATGCGCCCGGCGCGAATGCCGCGCTCCGTGAGCCACTTCGCCATCAGCGCCGAGGGGCTCTCGTCCTCCTGCCAGACGCGCACTTCGATGGGCCAGCGCAGCAGCTCGCGGAACCTGCCCTCCTCGAACGCGGGGCAAATGGCCAGCGGCTCGCCCGCGCGCGGGATCACCACCGCGGCCAGTCGCTCGCTCAATCCCCAGCGGATTCCGGTGAAGTAATAGAGCGACGTGCTGGGCGTCACGTAAAGCGCCGCGAACGGCGGCTTCGCTTCGGTCATCCGGCGCTGCGCCTGCGCAATGCGGCCCTGGAATTCCTCGACGGTGATGGGCTGGATGCGGTCGCGGACGGGTTTCAAGGCGGCTAAGGCTTCGGGAAGTTCGCCCGCCTGAGCGGGCGAGCGCGGCGCCTGCGCCGCCCCGCCACGGCGGGCAAGCTCCGGCAGCAGGGAAGCCGCAGAGACGAGCGCCCCGCTCTTCAACAGGGTTCGCCGCGAGAGACTCATTCGTCCTCCTGATTCGCCGAGGAATGCAGACGGGCGCTTTTACCTGCGCGCGGAAGGGATGTCAAGCGCGGAGAAACGAGACGGGCACGGCCCGAATTCCTCGGGCCGTGCCCGTCAACTTCGAAGAGCAAGCCTGCTCTACTTAGTCCGGTTCTTTTGTCGCGCGCTTCGACTTGTTCTTGCCCGGGAAGTAGCTGATTTCGACGGGCTGCTCCAGCCGGAAATCGAGCTTGGTCTCCGACGGGATCTTGATCTGCTGGCCCTTTGTGGCGACCTGCACGCCGGTCCCGGCCGCCGCGCCGACCGCGGCGCCGATGGCAGCGCCCTTGCCGCCGCCGGCGACCGCGCCGATCAGCGCGCCCAGGCCCGCGCCGCCGCCGGCCATTACGGCCGTGCGCTTGCCGCGCGAAGCGCCCGCCTGCTCGTAGGTGCTGCTCTGGAGCACGTAAGACTTGCCCTGGAACTGCATGCGCACGAGCTCCATCCGCAGCTCGCTGCGCCCGGCGATGCGGCCGGCGGACTTCGCGTCCACCAGCTTGACGAAGACGTCGTTGCCCGCGGGGACGACCACTTCGTTGTCCACGACGAGCGGGGCGTCCAGCGACGCGCGGAATATTTCTCCGGAGTGGTTGATGGCGGAATCGACGGAATCAATCATGCGAACGCTGATCGTGGACCCTGCCTGGATTTCCACAACCTTGGGCTGCGGAGGCGCCGGAGGCGCCGGAGCTGCAGCAGCCGGAACGGCCGCTGCCGGAGGTGGCGGCGGGGGCATCGAATCTGTTTGCGTGGACGCCGGGGCCGCTGCGCGCTTCGTCAGCCTGCGCGGAGCCGGGGGCGGTTCGGGCTTCGCCTCGGGCGGCGGAGGCGTGGCTTCCGCCATCTTGACGCTCATGCGGTCGTTGACGCGGGTCACCCCCGGCGTATCAGAAGCTAGCTTGAAGGCCGCGTACCGCGCGGCGTCGCTGGGCACTTCGCCGCTCAGCGTCACTTCGCCTTTTTGCGAAGTGATTTGCAGATTGGCGGCTTTGAGCTGCGGTTCGGCGAACATCTTCGCCTGAATATCGGTGGTGATGGTCTGGTCGTTGCGGCCTCTCGAGCAGCCGGCAGCGAGCAGTAAGACCGCGAGCAGCGGTATCAGCAGTTTCGCAGACCTGCGCATGGCGTCCTCCCTCTCTCTTTCAACCCGCGCACGCGCCCAAAGTTTCCAGATCGCCGTGGGCTGGCGGCGAGGTTGCGCTGCGCCCTTTGCACTTCTCCAGTTTACTACGATGCGGACAACAGGCCGAAAAGGTGTATCCGCGTGTGTTCTGTTTGCTTGGGGAGAACCACGGGGGGAATGGAAGCCAAA
>JBGQHO010000053.1:0-21857 GCA_041497955.1 Terriglobia bacterium
GCTGCCGGGCTGCGGGCAGTTCCAGGCGGACGCTTCGTTTCTCCTGCACTCGGCGGGCGGCGGGCTGATCGGCGTGGTGCTGACGTCGGCGGTTTCGCGCGGCGTGGGCCACACCACGCAAATCTGCGTCCTGCCGGGCTATCAGGGGCAGGGCCTGGGGCGGCTGCTGATGGAGGCTTCGGTCCGCGCGCTGCGCTCGCTGGGCTACCACGCGCTCTCGCTGACGGTCACCTCGGCGAACGCCCACGCTGTCGAGCTCTACGAGCACCTGGGCTTTCGCACGGTCAAGTCCTTTGCGGCGGGCGTCTGGCTGCCGTGATGGGGGACCCCCACCCCTTTTTCGTATGTATTTGATTCTACGAGGGATTAAGTCCAATGATTTTGTATGTAGCGAAAACAAAGGGGTTGCAGCGTCAAAATCCGTAAGTATGGGTTTCAGAGGACTTAGCGCGGCGACCATGTCTTGTATGCCCCTCCGCTGCAGCCCGGCAAAGGTCTGGCGGGCAGGCCCGGAACAACTCGCCAGAGTGCGGCGTAGTCTGACGACCCTCGCAGGGCCGTACTCCATTCTAACGCAGCGGTGAGGCTCAAAGAGAAATGAGGCGTATTCGCACGTGCCGAACGCCGGTAACGTCAAGAAAACTCAGGGCCGAGGGGAGTGAACATGAAAGTGGACAATAGGGTGAACATGAACCTCCCACCCTTCTCGCCAAAGCTTCAAGTGGTTTTGCCACGACTGTAGTACAGGCGTAAAAGGTCAGACTTGACTCTCGTGAAAAGGTAGCCCTAGCATTAAGAGAGCGCCCTTGTAGCCCAAGATGCCACAACAACCTGGGAATGCCGACAGACCAGCGCACACTAGGAGGGAGGCGATTCTTACTCGACTCGAAAACCTGGTGAAGAAGATGAAGGTGCAGTACTACGATTTTACGGACCTGGATTTTCGTGTTTTTCCACCCGTAAAGGATGGAAGTCCTTACGTAATCGAGATGTCGAAAGGTCGTTTTGTCCGCCGCGTGCTCGTTGATCTGAGGACGGCACAGCGTCTCGACCTGTGGCGTCTTGACGCAAACCTGGTGCGGGAGTTGCGGAGTGCCATGCTGAGCATCGCGCGGCTGGCTCGTGATCGCAAATAACGGTGGCCGTCAGGCCTGCGCCCCTACAACGAACCCGAAGGGTAAACCGACACCCCTATTATTTTTTTGCGCGGTCCTTCAGCAGGCCCTTCAGTTCGTCCATGAACTCGCGCACGTCTTTGAAATCCATGTACACGGAAGCGAAACGGACGTAGGCGACCTTATCGAGTTTTTTCAGGCGCGACATCAGCAGCTCGCCGATTTCCTTCGTGTAGCGCTCGCGCTCGGATGATTCGTGGACGAAACGCTCGACTTCCTCGACTAGCGCTTCGAGCTTGGGCATGGGCACGGGCCGTTTCTCGCAGGACCTCAGCAGCCCCTGCAAGAGCTTCTGGCGGTCCCACCTCTCCCGGCGGCCGTCCTTCTTGATGACCATGTAGGGGATTTCGTCGATGCGCTCGTAGGTGGTGAAGCGGCGGCCGCATTTCAGGCATTCGCGGCGCCGGCGGATCAAATCGCCGGTGCGCCCCTCGCGGGAGTCGATCACCTTGTCGTCCGTATGCAAGCAGAACGGGCACTTCACCGCGAGGAATCTCCTGATTTCGCCGGGGCGCCGCCGGCATCCACGTGCGTGCCTGCGGCTTCGGCCTCGGCTTCGGCGCGGGCCAGGCGCCGGAGCTCGCCCATGGACCAGCCTTCCTGGATCAGCAGGGGCACACCCGCCACACTGCAGGCCGCAAACGTCACCAGCCACAACACGATCGCCGCCGCCGCAGCGGGCTCCTTTTCTACTCCAAGAATCACGTTGAAGGCAAGAAAGCTGGCGGCCTGCGAGCCGCCGCCCACCGCGGGCAATTGCAGCGTGGAGCCGACCATGGTGAAGGCCAGCACCAGCATGGCGCCGGGGAAACTGAGCGCCCCGAGCTGGCCGCCAAACGCGTGCGCGATCCACAAATAAATGCAGGCGATCACGGCCCAGTGCACCGCCGAGTACGCAACGGCGGCCAGCAGATCCGAAACGGTGCGGATGGCCTGCAAGCCTTCGAAGAAGCCGCCGAAGATCATGGCGAAGCGGGCACGCCATCCGGCCCGCGTGTGCCATGCGGCCATGCGGCGGTTCACGGCTTCGGCACCGTGAAAGCGGAGGTAAACCAGAAACGCGATGGCGGCGAGCAATCCCGCGAGAAGGACCACGCCCGTGGTTCGCGCGTGGGCTACCCATGCGGCGTTCGCGCCGCCGGAGGAAAGCATGTCTGGAAACAGAAACAGGCTCAGGCCGGCGAGCACCGCGGTGGCGGCGGTATCGAAGACGCGCTCCATGGCGTAAATGCCGAACATGCTGGAAATCGGCAGGCGGTCCTTGCGCGCAATGAGGATGGGACGAATGGGCTCGCCCGCGCGGCCGAGCAGGAAGATCATGGTGAAGCCGATCACCGTGGAGCGAAATACGCTGGAAAAGCCTGCGCCGCCGAGATAGCGCGAGAGCCGCACCCAGCGCAGCGCGCGCAGCGCGTAGCCTACGTAGATGGCGGCCACCGAGAGCAGGATCAGCGAGAGGCGCGCCTCGCGAATCGCCTGGCCCAGCCGCACCCAACTGAAGCCTTCAAGCGTGATGGCGCCGCGCGAGCGGTAGACGAGGACTCCCACGACAAGCAGTACGAGGACGACAACGAGCAGCTTGCGAAGGCTTCTGTTTACGGCGGCGGCTGGGGCGGGAGGCATTCGTCCGGCAGACTAACCGCAGCGTGCAAGGGTGTCAAGGAACCGCGCAGGCGCTCGCAAGCCGCACAAGAGCTTGTGCCGCGGGCGCGGGGCCGCTAAGATGCGCCAGCCCGCCACGGCGGGCGGGCCTGGTGCGCGTTTCCCCCCAGGCACGGGGTACCGGCGCCGGGCATAGGACGGCGGAACTTTTCGGCGGCAATTTGCGTTCCATTGGGTGAGGCCGGGAAGGGCCGCGGGTAGCGAGGCCATGCAGAGTTGGAGCAAGACGCTCAACTTGTGCAGCATTGCCTCCGGGGCGATGGCTCGGCCTGGGAGGAGCTTGTGCGACGGCACACACGGCGCATTTACAACCTGTGCTACCGTTTTACGAGCAACCGGCACGAGTCCGAGGACCTGACGCAGGACGTGTTTCTCCGCGTCTACCGGACCCTTGGCAGCTATCGCTCGGCCCACGGCGGCTTTGCCACGTGGATGACCAGCGTAACGCGCAACCTGTTGATTGATCATTACCGCCGGACCAAGCGCGACCGCCTGACCGACTCGCTCGAAGACGCTCTGCCCAAGCTGGAAGAAAAACAATCTGCGGGGCGCCGGCCCGACCAGGCCGCCCTGGCGGGTGAATTGAGCGAGCAGGTGCAGCAGGCGCTCGGCAAGATTTCTCCCGATCTGCGCGAGGCCGTGATCCTGCGCGACCTGCAGGGCCTGGAGTACCGCGAAATCCAGGACGTGCTGGGCGTGCCGGAAGGAACCGTGAAGTCGCGCATCAACCGCGGACGGATTGAGCTGGCGCGGCTGTTGGAGCAGATGGGAGTGCGTCCGGAGTGAGCCATGACTTGGACCTGTGAACAAATCGAAAGCCGCCTGAGCGAGTACCTGGACCACCTGCTCGGCGCCGCGGAGCGCCACGAGTTTGAGGCGCACGCGGCCGGCTGCGCGCGGTGTACGGAGCTGGTGGGCCGCGTCGGGAAACTCGTCGGCGAAATGCACCACTTCGAGCCGCTGGAGGTCCCCCCGCGGCTGGTGAGCAACATTCTGGAGCAGACGCTCGGGAAGCGCGCGGAGAAGAAGGGCTGGCGCGCATGGCTGGGCTGGCTGCGGCCGATCGCGCAGCCGCGGTTTGCCTACGGCGCCGTGACCGTATTTGTGACAACGATCGTGCTGTCGCAGGCGTTGGGATTCCAGATCAGCAAGGTCACGAAGGCCGATCTGACGCCGGCGAATATTTATCGCGCGGCGGACCGGCGCGCCCACCTGGTGTACGCGCGCAGCTCGAAGTTCTTCAGCGACCTGCGCGTGGTCTATGAGATTCAGTCGCGGATGCGTCCCGAGGCGGAGCCGCAGGCCGCTCCCGAACAGCAGCCGGCTCCGAGCCAGCGACCGGGGCAATCGGAAGGACAACCCACTCGCCCGCGCGGGTTGAACCGCGCGAACAATCACAATTTCACTCTCCTGGCCTGCATGCTGGACGCCGTGCCAGTAAGGAGCATGCGATGAAGTGCGCCGTCCACCCCGAAGTGGATGCCACCGGATACTGCCGCAACTGCGGCAAGGCGCTCTGCGCGGATTGCGCGCGCGACGTGCGCGGCATCTTGTACTGCGAGACCTGCCTGGCGGACATCGTCAGCCGGCCGACGCCCAGCGGCGGAGGCTCGAGCCCGGGCCTGGCGGCTGTCCTCGGCTTTGTCCCCGGACTCGGCGCTGTCTACAACGGCGAGTACACGAAGGCCCTGGTCCACGTCGCCGTATTCGCCGGGTTCATCGGCATTCTCAATAGCGACTTCGGCGAACCCATCGAGTCGGTTGGCGGAATTCTGCTTTCCGCGTTCATCATCTACATGGTGATCGACGCGTACCGCACGGCGAAGTGCAAGGTGCAGGGCAAGCCGGCGCCCATGCCCATGCAGAATTTCCGCACGGATAAGCCCGTCGGGCCGATCCTCCTGATCGCGCTGGGCGTGCTCTTCCTGCTGGGGCGGCATTTCCCGATCGGCCACTGGATCCGCGAGGCTTGGCCGGTGCTGTTCATTGCGCTGGGCGGCTGGCTGCTGTGGAAGCGCATGGGACGCACATCCTAGGAGGCGCTATGGCCAACGACACGCAATGCCCGTGCCGGCGCTGCAGGAGCCGCGGCCTGATGGGCCCGGCGGTGCTCATCACCCTCGGCGTGCTTTTTCTGGTCGGGCGGCTCGGCTGGGGCTACCAGTTTCGCGAACTCTGGCCCGTGCTGCTGATCGTGATCGGCGCAGTGAAGCTGTTCGAGTCGATGGCCTCCACCGAAGGGCACGTGGGCTCATGAGCGCGCTTCCCACGAGGACTCCATGACAAACGGCAAACCACGTCGGCGCTCGGTCTTCAGCGGGCTCCTGCTCATCCTGGTGGGAGTGGTGCTGCTGATGCAGAACCTCCGGGGAGACATGCGCTTCCTGTATCTCCTGCATGATTGGTGGCCGCTCCTGTTCATCCTCTGGGGCGTGGCCAAGCTGTACGACACTCTGATGGCGCGCCGCACCGGCCAATCCCCGCCCAGGACCGTCACCGGCGGCGAAATCTTCCTGGTCTTTCTGATTGTAGCGGTGGTCGGCTCGGTCTACGCCGGCAAGGTGCTTCCCGGCCACATTGACATCGACGACTCGGGATGGGAGTGGTTTGGCAGCACTTCCTACTCCTTCAATGAGGACATCCCCGCAAAAACCGTTGCTGCCGATGCGCGCATTTCCATCCGCACCGACCGCGGCGACATCAGCATTCATGCGGAGGACACGGCGGAAATCCGCGTGCTCGTCAAGAAGACGGTCCACGCCGGCGATGAGGGCGACGCGCAGAAGCGCGCGAAGCAGGTGAATGTCGTGGTGCGCGATGCGGGGGGCGGCTACGAGGTCACCACCGAGAACCAGGGCGGCCGGATCTCCGTGGACCTCGAAGTGCACGTTCCGAAGCAAGCGACGATCACGATGGAGACGTCGCGGGGCGCCATCCAGGTCTCCGGCATCCAAGGCAACGTCACTGTGGAGACCCGGCGCGGCGACGTCGAGGTGCGCGACTCCGGCGGCGACGTCAGCGCGCAGGTCACGAACGGCGACGTCCACATCGTCGGCGCGAAGGGCAACGTCAAGCTCTCCGGGCGCGGCGGGCAGGTTGAAATCGCCGACGTGAAGGGCGAGGCCGCCATCCAGGGAGAATTCTTCGGTCCGATCCGCGTGGAGAAAGTGACCAAGGGCACGCATTTTGTTTCGCGGCGCACGGATCTGACGATCAGCGGGCCGACGGGCCGCATGCAGACCGATCCCGGCCGGTGGGAAATCTCCGACGTGCAGGGGAACCTCACCATGGTCACCAGCAAGAACGACCTGGTGCTCGAAAACATCAGCGGACGCGTGCGCGTGGACGATCACGACGGCAACATCGAGCTGCGCTTTCCGCAGGCGCCGAAGGATTCGATCGACGTCGTGAACCGCTCGGGCAATATTGAGATCACCGTGCCGGCCCGGGCCAGCTTTGAAATCCAGGCCACGTCGCGCTCCGGCGAGATTGACTCCGACTTTGAAGAGCTGCACAGGCAGGAAAAAGGGGTCGGCAACAATTCCACGCTGAGCGCCAAAATCGGCACCAAAGGCCCGACGATCAACCTCCAGACCAGCTACGGCACGATCCGCCTGCGCAAAGGCCAGTAGACCGCCATCTAGCGCCACTCTGTGGGGCGGCAGGAAGCGCGATCAGCGCTCCGCGAGCCGCTCGAGTTGCTCGAAAAAACCAGGGAAGGAAACCGCGACGCACTCGGCATCGCGGATGACGCTGGGCCCTTCGGCCGCGAGCGCCGCCACCGCGAACGCCATGGCGATGCGATGGTCGCCGCGCGGATCAATCTCCGCGCCGCGCGGGCGCCCCGCAGAGAGGCCCGCGACCTTCAGGCCATCGGGCAATTCCTCAACCGTGGCTCCTATGCGCCGCAGGTTCTCCGCCAGCGCTGCGATGCGGTCGCTTTCCTTCACGCGCAGCTCCTGCGCGTCGCGGATTTCGATGCCGCGCTCGGTGTAAGGCGCGAGCGCTGCCAGCATGGGCAGCTCGTCAATCAATTGCGCGACCATCACGCCCGAAAGCGTTCCGCCTTCGAGCGCCGAATGCCGCGCGGCGATATCGCCTACCAGCTCGCCGCTCTCGCCATGCACGGAAACCAGGTTGATCGCGGCGCCCATCGTGGCCAGCACGTCGAGCACGGCCGTGCGCGTGGGGTTCAACCCGACGTTGTGCAGCAGGAGGTTCGAGTCGGGCAGGAGCAGCGCCGCAGCGAGAAAAAACACGGCGGAAGAAAAGTCGCCCGGCACGACGAGCCGGCGAGCTTCGAGGCGCGGCCGCCCGGCGCCGCGACCGTGGATGCGGATCGCGGCGCCTTCGCGCTCGACGCGCGCGCCGAATTCAGCCAGCGCGATTTCGGTGTGGTCGCGCGTGCGGACCGGCTCGCGGACCGACGTCACGCCGTCTGCATAAAGGCCCGCGAGCAGGACTGCGGACTTCACCTGCGCGCTCGGAACCGGCAGCGAGTATTCAATCGAGTGCAGCGAGCCGCCGCGGACGCTGAGGGGAGCGAATTCGCCTTCGCGGGCGCTGATCTGCGCGCCCATGCTCGTGAGCGGCTCAATCACGCGCCGCATCGGCCGCCGGCGCAGCGAATCGTCGCCGGTCAGCGTGGATTCAAAGGGCTGGCCGGCGAGAACGCCTGCCAGCAGCCGCAGCGTCGTGCCGGAATTGCCCGCATCAAGGTCGCGCCGCGAGCGCTTCAGGCCATCGAGCCCGGCGCCCGTGATGCGCACACGCTCGCCATTTGCTTCGATGGAGACGCCCAGCTGCTTCAGGCATTCGAGCGTGCGGCGGCAATCGTCCGCTGCGGAAAAATGCTCGATTTCGCTGCGGCCTTCCGCCAGCGCTGCCAGGATCGCGTAGCGATGCGAGATGGACTTGTCGCCGGGCGGCTCGAGAGTGCCCGTGATGGTCCGCGCCGGCGAAATCGTTTTCTTCGCCACGGCGGGATTCTAGCATGAGGCGCTCGGTTGCCCGGTTGTTCAACCGCGCGGCGGCGCGCTGAAATTTTCGCGCGGCACAAACGTAGAATGAAATAGAGGAGCAGTTGACATGCGCACAAGAAAAACGCCGGTCCTTACGGCCGCTGTGGCGGCCGCATGCCTTGCGGGAGGCGCGCTCTACGCGCAGCAGCCTCCCGAGCGGCGCAGCGAGGATTCGCAGCAAGCCGAGCGCGGCGCCATGGAGTCCATGATGCCGGGACATCACCATGCGAGCGCGCACATGCGGTTGACCGCCCCACGCCCGCCAGCGCCAGAAGATGCAGCGCGCGCCGATGAGCTGGTCCAGAAGCTGCGCGCGGCGCTTGTGCGATACAAGGATTACCGCGTGGCCATCGCCGACGGCTACCAGCCTTTCCTGCCGCAGATCCCGCAGCCGGAATATCACTTCATGAACTACCGAGATGGTTTTCTTGCTGCCTTTACGTTCGACCCCACGCGGCCCACTTCCCTGCTCTACCGCAAAACCGCCGACGGCTACGCGCTGGCCGGCGCGATGTTCACGATGCCGCGCACGGCCGGCGAAGACCAGTTAAACGCGCGCGTGCCGCTGAGCGTCGCGCAGTGGCACCTGCACGTGAACCTCTGCATGCCGCCGCGTGGCCAGGGCGCGCAGGCCGACTGGACGAAGTTCGGCCTCCAGGGCTCCATCGCCAACGCGGAAGCCTGCACCGAAGCGGGCGGGCGCTTCCTGCCCGTGATCTTCGGCTGGATGGTGCATGTCTATCCGTTCGAAGACTCGCCCGAGAAGATCTGGCATCACCACTGAGGCAACCCTGCCACGCCGCCGGGCATTTGATTCCCTGCTAGTGCGCGGGTATCATGAGAGATTCATGCGCTCAGCCCAGGGAAAATCCTTTGTTGCGGGCGGCTTCCGGCCGCTCGCGGTCTTTTCTGCCATTGTTGTTCTGCTCGCGGCTCTGGCGGGCGCCGTCCGGGCCGCCGACCAGCCGGAGATCCTGCCGCTCAGCCAGGTGAAGCCCGGCATGACGGGCTACGCCTACACCATTTTCGCGGGCGACCAAATCGAGAGATTCGACCTCGAGGTCATCGGAATCCTGGACAATGCTCTCGGCCCGAAGCAATCCATCATCCTCGTGCAGCTCAAGGGGCCGAAGGTCGAGCATACGGGCGTCGTCGCCGGCATGAGCGGCAGTCCGGTGTTCATCGAGGGCAAACTGGCCGGCGCGCTTTCGTTGAAACTCGGCATCTTCACGAAGGAGCCTATTGCCGGTGTCACGCCCATCGAGAGCCTGCTCGAAATCGAAACCGTAGGCGAAGCGCAGGCGGCGCAGACTCCGGCGGCGGCTTTGGCGGCGGAAGCTGCGGCAGGCGGCGTACCGGCGGCTGCGGCACCGGCGGCGCCGGAATCGCAGTTCCCCGTTCCTGCGGAGCTGGCCCAGCGGATCGGGGGCGGCTCGGGAGCATTCCTCACACCGATTGAAACGCCGCTCGTCTTTTCCGGCTTCAACGCGGCCACGGTGCGCCGCTATGGCGAACAGCTCACCGGCTACGGCATGGCGGCGACGCAGGGCGGCACCGGAACGCCCCAGGCCGACGACGCGCGCGTCCAGGCAGGCGACATGGTGGGCGTGGTGCTCTTGCGGGGCGACCTTTCGATCTACGGCGCCTGCACGGTGACGATGCGCATCGGCAACCAGTTGCTGGCCTGCGGGCACCCGCTGTTCGGATTCGGCGCTGTGGATTTTGCGCTGGCGCGCGCGCGCGTGGTGACCACGCTTTCCTCCGACCTGGCCTCGACGAAGATCGTCAACATGGGCGGCGTGATCGGCACGCTCACGCAGGACCGCCTGACGGGCTTGCTCGGACGCCTGGGGCCGGGGCCGCGGATGATCCCGGTGGAGCTGAGCATCGTCACGCCGACACGCGAAAAGAAATTCCACTTTGAGATGAGCGCGCACCCGAAGCTCGCGCCCGTCCTTATCGGCCTGGCCACGTTCAACGGGCTGGTGGCGAATACGGCGTACAGCGAAGGCACCACGCTGCGCCTGACGGGCACGATGGAAATCGCCGGGCACACGGCGGTACATCTGGAAAACATGTTTGCGCCCACCGACGCGTTCATTCCGGACGGCGCGTTCGTCGCCGCGAACGTGCAGGCGGCGTTTGGGCGCGTCTTTGCGAACCCCTACGAGACAGCGAAGATCGAGCGCATCACGCTGCGCGTGGAGAGCCTGCCGGAGCGGCGCTGGGCCTCCATCGAAAACGCCTGGTGCGAAAAGAGCGAGGCGCAACCGGGCGAGAGCGTAACCGTGAAGGTGCTGCTGCGGCCGTATCGCGGCGCGCCGTTCATCCAGGATGTGCCCATCACCGTTCCGCCGCAGGCGGCGCGCGGGTCGGCGCTGCGCATCCTGGTGAGCGATTCGGAAGTGCTGAACCGGATGACGCGCCTATTCAGCTTCGGGCCGCAGGGCCGGCTGGCCGGGCTGGAGCAGGTGATCACGCTGATCAACCGCGAGCGGCGCAACAACCAGATCTACGTGACGCTGCTGCAACCGAACCCGACATTGCTGGTGGAAGACAAGGAGCTGCCCAACGCCCCGCTTTCCGAAATCAACGTGCTGGACCAGCGGCGCACGTCCGGCAACTCGTTCCTGCTGCGCGAGTCCACCGCCGGAGAATGGTCGGTGCCGATGCAGCAGGTGATCGCCGGGTCCTATTCCCTGATTCTGCAGGTGAAGTGAACGCCGCCGTGAAGCCAGTCCGCGGAACCCATCCTGTGTCGAGGAGCGCCATGCGCAACGGCTTGCCCAGTCTCAGAACGCTTTCCTTCGTCCTGCTTGCGGCGCTGGCCGCGGCTGCTTTTGGCGCGGCGCCTGCGCGCGCGGAGCACACGCGCCACTGGCGGCAATCGAACTATGAGGAATTCGAGAAGGGCACGGCGAAGGGCGTGGCCTTGCGCAGCGACGGCACGCTCGTGCTCGCGCCGCGCTTTGCGCCGTTTGCGGACGCCAATGCCGCCTATTTGTGGGCGCTGCGCGCGGATTCCAAAGGCAATCTCTACGCGGCGGGCGGCTCGAATGCGAAGGTCCTGCGTTTCGACGCGAAGGGCGCGGCGACAACGGTTTTCGAATCGGCCGAGATGGCAGCGCAGGCTCTGGCGATTGATGCGCAGGACAACCTGTACATCGGCACCTCACCCGACGGCAAGATCTACAAAGTGACGCCGGGCGGCGAGAAGAAAGTCTTCTTTGAGCCCAAGACGAAATACATCTGGAACCTGGCGTTCGACCGCGACGGCACGCTGTACGTCGCGACGGGAGACAAAGGCCAAATCTTCGCGGTGAGCCCCGACGGCAAAGGGCAGGTCTTCTACACGAGCGAGGAAACGCACATCCGCGCGCTGGCCTTCGATGCCAACGGCAACCTGCTCGCCGGCACCGAGCCCAACGGGCTGATCCTGCGGATCTCCAAGGCGTCGGGCAAGGACGTGGCGCCGCGCGCGTTTGTGCTCTACGAGGCCTCGAAGAAAGAAATCACGGCCCTGCTTGTTGACCGTGCCGGGAACATCTACGCCGCGGCCATCGGGGAAAAGCAGCGCGTGATCCCGCTGATCCTGCCGCAGGTTCCGGCCGTGCAGCCGCAGCCCACGCTACCCGTGGGCATACAGGTCACTCAGCCGGGCGTGACAGCGCCGGCTGTCCAGCAGCCGGCGCAGTTTGTGCCCTTCCCCCCGAATATCAGCGGCGCCGTGTACCGCATCGCGCCCGATGGCGCGCCGGAAGAGCTTTGGAGCGCCCGCGACGAGCTCGTCTATGCGCTCGCGTTCTCCGCGCAAGGAAAGCTTCTTCTGGGCACGGGCAACCGCGGCCAGGTGATCCAACTGGAAGGCAACAACGTGTTCTCGAGTCTGACGAAGACGGCCGCGGCGCAGGTCACCAGCCTGGCGCAGGGGCCCGGCGGCAAAGTCTATCTGTGCACCGCAAACCCCGGGAAGGTCTTCACGCTCGGCCCCGACAGCGAACCCGAGGGCTCCTTCGAGTCGCAAACGTTCGACGCCCGGATTTTCTCGCAATGGGGCCGGATGGAGTGGTGGGGCGAAAACGGCGGAGCGAGCGGCGGACAGTCGGGGATCGCTTTCTACGTACGCTCCGGCAACACGTCAAATCCGGAAAAGAACTGGAGCCCGTGGGCCGGGCCGTATACAAAAGGCACCGGCGAAAAGGTGGAAGCCCCGCCGGCGCGGTTCGTGCAATGGAAGGCCGTGTTCCGTAGCGCGGGCGCGCGCGAAGCCGGCGCTTCCCCGAGTATTTCCTGGGTGAGCCTCTCGTATTTGCCGAAGAACGTCGCGCCCACGGTGGACGCCATTGTGGTGCAGAACGCGGGCATTCGCCTGCAGAGCTTCGCCGCGCCTTCCAGCGGGCCGACGCCGCAACCCGTGCAACTCAGGCTGCCGCCCGCGATTCCCGGCTTGGCGATTGCATTTCCTTCGCAGCCGGAGCGCGCGCCGCGCAGCGAGCCGCCGCCGCAAGGCCTCGCGCAAAAGGGCCACCAGGCCGTGCTCTGGAGCGCGCGCGATGAAAACGACGACGAGCTCGTGTATGCGATCTACTACCGCGGCGAGGGCGAGAAGACCTGGAAGCTGCTCAAGGACAAGGTTGAGCACAAGTTCTATTCGTGGGACACCGCGTCCATGCCCGACGGCGCGTACTACCTGAAAATCGTCGCCTCCGACGCGCCCTCGAATCCGCCCGACGACGCGCTGGCGGCCGAGCGCCAGAGCGACCGCTTCGAGGTGTACAACACGCCGCCGGTGATCGAGAAGCTGAGCGCGCAGGCGGCGAGCCCGGAGGTGCGCGTGCGCTTCGAGGCCCGCGATTCCTCGAGCGACATCGCGCGCGCGGAATACAGCCTGGACGGCGGCGAGTGGACGATCCTCTTCCCCGTGGGCCGGCTGGCGGACGCGCCGCAGGAAAGCTACGAGCTCGTGCTCAAGGGACTCGCCGCCGGCGAGCACACCGTGGCCGTGCGCGTCTTCGACCGCTTCGAAAACACCACCAGCGCCAAGACCACGTTCACCGTGCGCTGACCCCAAAGCGCAAACAGCCTCAGGCGCGTGCTTGCTCTTCCGGCGGCTTGATCCGCCGAAACGAGAAGAACAGAAGCAGGTCGTAGGCAATCTTCACTCCCGCACCCAAGAAGAGCGGGCTCGCCAAGGCTAGCTCCGTCATGGCGGCTCCCGCGCCGACGGGCGCAACGGCATAGGCCACGTTGCGCGTGAGCGTGGTCACGCCGCTCGCAAACGCGCGTTCGCCCGGCTGCACCACCGCCAGCACATAGGATTGGCGCGTGGGCACGTCCATTTCCACCAGCGCCTCGCGCGCCAGGAAAAGCGCCGCCGCCCAACCCATGCTCGGCGCAAACGGCACGGCAATCAAAAAGAGGCTCGAGGGGATGTGCGTGAAGACCATCGTGTTCAGCAAGCCGATGCGGCGGGCCAGCCATGCGGCCGCAAGGTGCGAAGCCGCATTTGCGGCGCGCGCCGCAAAGAAGAGCACCGCCAGCGTCTCCTCCGTCAGGCCAAACCTCCGGAAAAACCAGTAGGACACCAGCGCGCTGGTCAGAAATCCGCCGCCCAGGCTATCCATGCCCATCAGCGCGGCCAGACCGGTGATGCGGCGCTTCGAAGCCGGCGCGACGGACGGCCAAACGCTCCGTGCCGAGGCAGGCGGCGCCTCGAGTTCTGCTGTGGCCGTGGCATAAAAAGAAATCGGCAACACCAGCAGGCAGGCAACCAGGCCCCACGTGGCCTGATACGCCGCGAGCGGCTGCCAGCCTGCGTGCGCGCGAAGAAGAGCCGGCGCTGCAGCAAGCAGGCTGCCGAGCGCCAGCCCCGCGTCGTGAGCCATGCTGTACCACGCCAGTACGTAGGTGCGGCGCTCCGGCGTAGTCGTGGCCGGCAGCATGGCCTGCTCAAGCGCATAGGCCGGGCCGCGGTCGCGGCCGAGTCCGTTGAGCAGCCCGGCGAACGCGAAAACAAAGAGCAGCGCCGGATTCCGCGTGAGCGCCAGGCCGGCCGCGCCCGCGCCGCTCAGCAGCGCAAGGACGATGAGCGTGCGGCGCCTCCCCGCGCGGTCCGCAACGAGGCTCGTCGCAAGCGTCGCAACGGCGATGCCCGCGAGGCCCGCCGTCAAGAGGGCGCCCGTGCCGCGCACGCTCCAGCCGATGGTGCTCAGATAGATCCCCAGCAGGACGCCAACGGCGCCGTAGGCCAGCGAGCGCAAAAAAGCCGCGAGGCACAGCCGCACCTGATCGGCATTCAGCAAAGACTTCAAGAATCCCTCGGACAGTCGCGCAACGAGCGGGCTGCCCCGCACGAAGGCCGTCGAGACTATGCCATAATGCCGCGCCGCTCCAGAAGGACGGAACAATCCATGAGCGCTGGTCCCAACCTGGAGACAATCCGCGCCGCGCACGCGCGCATCGCGCCGCGGATCCACCGCACGCCGGTATTGACCTCACAGGCGCTCGACGCGATGGCCGGCGCGCGGCTTTTCTTCAAGTGCGAAAACCTGCAGAAGACGGGCTCGTTCAAGATTCGCGGAGCCACAAACGCCATTTTTTCTTTGCCGGATGATGAAGCGCGCCGCGGCGTGGTGACGCACTCCTCGGGCAACCACGCGGCCGCCGTGGCTCTGGCGGCGCGCTGGCGCGGCATACGGGCGTGGATCGTGATGCCCTCGAACGCGCCGATGGCCAAGCGCAAGGCGGTCGAAGCCTACGGCGGGCAGATCACTTACTGCGAGCCGACGCTTGCGGCCCGCGAGGCCGCCGCGAAAGAAATCATGGCGCGGACCGGCGCGGCGCTGGTCCATCCCTTCGACGCCGACCGCATCATCGCCGGCCAGGCCACGGCAGCACTCGAGTTTCTGGAGGAAGTCCCCGATCTTGATTTCATTCTCGCGCCGGTGAGCGGCGGCGGATTGCTGAGCGGCACAGCGATTGCCGCGAAGAGCCTGCGTCCTGCGATCCGCGTCGCCGGCTGCGAGCCGAAGAACGCCGACGATGCCTACCGCTCGCTCGCGGCGGGGCGCGTGGTGTCCGCGGAAAAGCAGGACACGATGGCCGACGGGCTGCGGGCGCAGCTCTGCGAGCGCACGTTTGCCATCCTGCGCGAGCGCGTGGATCAGATTGCGTTGGTGACCGAGGAAGAAATTGTCGCGTCCATGCGGCACGTCTGGGAACGCATGAAGCTGATTGTTGAGCCGTCGGCGGCGGTCGCGGTCTCTCCGGCAATTGAGCGCAGGCTCAACGCGGATGGAAAAAAGGTGGGGATTATTCTGTCCGGCGGAAATGTGGACCTGGCCCGCCTGCCTTTCGCGTAGTCTTCATTGAACGGTCAGCGTCACGTTGACGGAGCGCACCGTCGCGCCCGAAGTGCCCGTGACGGTGATCGTGTAAGTGGTGCGAGGCGTGCCCCCGCCGCCTCCCCCGCCTCCGCCGCTGCTTCCACCGCATCCCGCGAGCTTCAGCGAGAGCAACGACACCACCAGGAAAACTCCCACCGAGGTCGCGAGCTTCAGCCTGCGCCGCCGTGCCACGGCCACGAAAAGGCACAGCAGAATCAAAGTGGCGACGGGCAGCAGCAACGGCGGCACCCTGCGGCCCTGCGGCTCAAAGGGCACGGCGCCCGTAGCAGTGGTCGCAACGGTAAACGTGGAAGTGACCGAACCCGACCCTGGAGTCACAGACGTCGGGCTGAAGCTGCACGTGGATTTTGTCGGGCAGCCTGAAAAACTCAGAGTCACCGCATTCGAGAACGTGCCGTTTACGGCCGCGACGGTGATCGTATAACTTGCGGGCGCGCCCGCCGTGATTGTTTGGGAAGGCGGCGTTGCCGACACGCTGAAGTCGGCGGGTGGGGCGTTCGCGGTCAGCGAGACCTGCGTCTGAGCCTGCAAGCCGCCGCTCGTGCCCGTGACGATGAGAGTGTACGTGTTCGGCGGCGTTGCGGCGCTGGTCGTGATCGTCATGGTCGTCGCACCGGAGCCGGAGACCGTGGTGGGCGAAAAGCTGGATCCCGCGCCCGCCGGCAGACCCGCTACGCTGAAGCCCACCGTGCCGCTGAAACCGCCCTGAGCGGTGACCGTGATGGTATAGCTCGCCGGCTGGCCGACGGTCACGGAGGAGCTAATCGGATTTGCGCTCAACGTGAACGAAGGCGCAGCGGCGGCCAACTGCAAATCCCACATGCCGCGGCCGTGGGTCGCGGCGCGGAGCGTGCGCGATGGCTCGTGCAGCTTCAGCGAGAGCACGGCCACGCGCGGAAGTCCGGCAACGCCGGGCGAGGCGGGATTCACTGCGGTCCACGTTGTACCTGCGCCGGCATTCGCGTTGCTGGTCATGAACACGCCAATGTCGGTGGCAATGTAAAGTGTGTTGGCGATGTCGGGGTCTACCACGATGTCGTTCACAGGCGTGTTGGGCAAGTTGCCGCTAATATCGGTCCACGCCACGCCTGCGTTGCTCGTCTTGAAGATGTGTCCCTGCGTGTCTCCGCCGAAGCCGGAGAAGCCCGAGAAGCCCGCGTAAGCCGTGTTCGGATCGCCGCGGTCCACGGTGACCTGCGCAACCGAGCGCGCGGGCAGGCCCGTGTTGATGCTTTGCCAGCAGCCGGAAGCGGCTGTCCCCGCCGTGGTGCACACCCAGAGACGCCCGTCGTCCGTGCCCGCGTAAACAACTTGAGAATTGCTGGGCGCCACTGCAAGGGTAGAAAGATTGCCGCCGTTTGTCAGGTCGCTCGAAACAGCGGTCCAGTTCGAAGCGCCATTCAAGGTCTGCCAGACGCGGAACGTGCCGAAGTAGAGCCGCTGCGGAGTGTTGGCGTCGATCACGAGGGGAGGAATGAAAGCGCCGCGGTCGGACTTGTTGATGCCGCTCTCCGCCGCAGCGAATGTCAGTGCCGACCCGTCCTGCACCGACTTGCGGACCACGGTCAGATTGGTATTCGGGGGGGTATACTGGCAGGCCGCATAGACTGTGCTCGGCGTCAGCAGATCGATCGCGGTCCAGCCGCCGTCGCCGCAGGTTACTTCCTGCCAGGTCAAAGTGCCGCTGTACATCTGCGTGCCGTTGTCCTGCGTCCCGCCGAAGCTGACCTGATTACTGGAGGGGTGGATGGAAAGGCCTGGATAAAACTGCATGGTGTTCAGAGTGGCGTTCAGATTCGTCCAGGCGACGCTGGCCGCCGCCGGGGTATCGGTGCTGTAGGCTCCGCCATCGTTGCCCACATAGAGCTTGTTGCCGTCCTTGGCAAGCGCTATCGCGTGCTGGTCCACGTGAAGGCGCACGCCGTTGGACCCTGTTTGGAGGGGGCTCCAGGAAGTGCCGCCATTGGTGGAGCGCATGAAGAAATTGGAATTCGCGGCCCCGCCGGCGTACACGATGTTCGGGTCCGTAGGATTGACGGCCAGGGCCATGTCATACCAGCACTGCGGGTTGCAAAAGTCGGGCGCGCCGGCCAACGAACTCCACGTCGTGCCGCCGTCCATGCTGCGGAAGATTCCCAGCAGGGGATCCGAGGGGCTAGACGCTCCGGCGTCTGCAATGCTGGAGTAGAGAATGCTCGTGTTCGAGGTCGCCAGCGCCAGCGCGATCCGCCCTTGCCTGGCCTGCGAGGCAACCGCGTTCAGGCCGGTGAGCCGCATCCAATTGGCGCCGGCGTCCGTGGATTTGTACACGCCATTATCCACGTCACCTCGAATGGTGCCGAGCGCGGCATAGGCGATGTTGCCGTTTGTTGCGTCAAACAGAACTTGATTTCCAGCTGCGCCGGGAAGTACTTGGGTCCAATTGTTTCCACCATCTGTCGAACGATAAATGCCTGATGTAGCGCCCCCGCCGGTCGTCACAAAAATTTGTACGCCAGCGAGAAGAATCTGAGCGTTGCTGGGGTGCACAGCCAATGCGCCGATGCGCGCGCCGCCGCCCGGAGAAAAAGAGAAGCCGCCGCTGAATGGGCCCACAAATGGAGTGCCGGGCGGCGGCCCCTGGCCGAGTTGCGTCCAGGTGTTGCCGCCGTCGATGGACTTCAGGACGCCCGCGCCATAGTAACTGTCGATCGCAAAATCCTCTTCGCCGGTGCCGACGTAGATGGTGGTGCACGGTCCGGGCGAACAACTGCTCGGATCAATCGCGATGGAGCCGGTGGCGATGGAAGGCTGGCCATCCGTCAGCGGCATCCAGTTAGTGCCGCCGTCCATGGTTTTCCAGACTCCGCCGAAAGCGCCGCCGAGATACACGATGTTCGCGTTCGTGGGGTCCACCGCCAGCGCGGTCACGCGGCCGGAAACGGAGCCGTTGCTGCCGCCGCTGTTCGTGGGTTGCGGCCCAATGGCTTGCCATGTCGGCCCCGCGGCAACAGCGGCCGCGGTGGCCGCAACGCTGCCATCCGGATTGCGCTTCAGCTTCCCTTCGCGCACGAGCATGTCGTCGAGCTCGCGCAGCCCCTGGAGCCGGATCCCCGCGGGAATATTCGGCAATGGAAACGCGCGCTGCTTGTAGAACCATTCCGCGCGCCTTTGCGCGGTGCCTTCTTTTTCTTCCTCGGGTGCTTGTTCCTGTTGCTTTGCGGGCGGGGGTTTTTGCGGAACCTTCTTCTGTGCCGCGACGGGCGGCACGGCTAGGCAGCACACCACGCCCAGCAGAAGCAGCCATCTTGCGGAACACGGGGATAACGGAAGGAGATGCCCGGCGAGTGGCGAGTGGACAGCCGCGGGAAGGCGCCCGAACCCAACTCCACTTCTGCGAGGCGAACCCATCCCCAGTTTCAACAAGCTTACTCTTCCCCCGGTGGCACTTTCTCTTGGACGCTCTTCCCTGCTCTTCAGGTTATCCGGACGGATTCGCCCCCGCACGAATCCTTTGGCGACAAAAAGAGTAAACCGTGGGCCGGCCTTTTACCAGCGGGAATGTGGCGTGGCCTGGGCAACCGGGGGCTCTAGTCCTCAACGGGCTTCCAACCGGCGGGGGGAAAGGAAATGTGCCAAAAGCTTGCCAGCGAGGTCTCAAACTCGACGGGGATCAGGTAGCCCTCGGGAGTTTCCCGCGGAGGCCGCGTGACGCGGCATTTGGTGCGCTCGCGCGTGCGGTCGTTCTGGATTTCGAATTTCTGCTCGGCTTCGAAGTTTCGCACACACAGCAGCATGGCGCCGTGATCGTTCACGGCGACCGTCATAGCTTGAACGCGGTGCTCCTTGCCGGCGGCGGTCAGGTGCAGCGTCACCGGCATGCGGATCATCACGCGCTGGCTGCGGCGGCGCTCCTCGCCCGGCAGCGTGGGGGTCCCGCGGCGGGAACTCTTCGGCTCGGTCACAGTCCCAATCCCCAGAAATCCGCCGGCGGGTTGAGCAGCTCGATGCCGAACTCCCAGCCTTCGGCGCCCTCCGCCCCTTTCCAGACGACTACGGCCGGATTCGCCTGCTCGTTGGCGAGGTTGATCACCTGGATGGTCTGCTCAAGCGGCATCTCGCGTCCCAGAACCAAGAGACACCCGAACGCACCGACGGTCCGCGTGTAGGCTTCTTCGCGGACGGTCTGCGAATTGTCGTCCTTCCACTCCAAGGCGACCCGCACGCGCGAATTCAGGCGCACGCCGCGGCGCTTTTCGCGAAGCCGCGCTTCCCGGGCGAGATCCTCTCGAAATCCCATGGGCTCCTCCGTGCGAAGTTGTTCCCGGCCGATCCCTTCATTCGGGAATGGCGCGGGAACGCAGCCCCCCTACAATCCCATGCTAGGGGCGCGGGCAACGGGCGTCAATGGTACCGCGTGCACAAAGGGTCATTGCGGCGCGCGATTGACGCGGCAGGCAGCGGCACCTGACAATGGGCGCCTTTGAGCCAGAACCCGATGCGCCTGCTCGTCGTCAATGCGGATGATTTTGGCCTGACCGAAAGCGTGAACCGGGGCATCCTGGAAGCCCACACACGCGGCATCCTGACCAGCACGACCATTCTGGCCAACGGCGCCGCGTTCGATTCGGCTGTGGCGCTGGCAAGGCAGGCGCCCGGCCTCGGCGTGGGCGTGCACCTGAACCTGACCGAGGGGCGCCCGGTGGCGAGTCCCTCCGAGGTCTCCAGCCTGCTGAACGAGCACGGCCGGTTCCTCCGCAGCCCGGCGGCGCTGGTGAAGAGAGTTCTCACCGGCAGGCTGCGCGCGGATGAAATAGAGCGCGAATTGTCTGCGCAGATCGAGAAGGTGCAGCGCGCGGGCATTGGCGTCACCCACCTGGACGGCCACAAGCACGTGCACATGCTGCCGGGCATCCTGCCCGTTGTGTTGCGGGTGGCGCAGCGCTACGGCATTTCCGCCATGCGCTGGGCCGCCGAGCACACGCCCGGCGTCCTCTCCCTCCTGCGGCGCAATCCCGGCGCCGCGCAGAAAATCCTGGGGCAGCGCCTCCGCGCGCGCGTCCTGGCCGCCGCGGCCATGGGCTACCGCGGCCGGGTGCGCGCCGCGGGAGTTGCCTGCCCGATGTATTTTTTCGGCGTGGTCCAGACGGGCTTTCTCGACGCGGCGGCGCTGGCAGAGATTCTTTGGAATCTCCCCGAGGGCTCGAGCGAGCTGATGTGCCATCCGGGCTACGCGGACGCCGCGCTCGCCGCGACAGGCACGCGCCTGGTGGCCACGCGGCAGCGCGAGCTCGAAGCGCTCACCAGCCCCGCGATCCGCAAACTCATCGCGGAGTTGGGCATCAAGCTGGTAAACTACCGGGCCGTGCTGCCAGCCCGATGAAATACGAAGAGCCCATCGCCTACTCGGTCGTCATTCCCTTCTACAACGAGCAGGAAAGCATTGCGCCTCTCTACAGGAAGATCTCCGAAGTACTGGAGGCGATCGGCGAACCCTACGAGATGGTGTTCGTGGACGACGGCAGTCGCGACAACACCTACAAGATCCTGCTGGATATCTACGGCCACGACCCGCGCGTCAACGTCATCCGCCTGCGGCGCAATTTCGGACAGACGGCGGCGCTCAAGGCCGGCTTCGACTTCGCCCGCGGCGAGATCGTCATCTCCATGGACGGCGATCTCCAGCACGAGCCGTCCGAGATTCCGGCATTCATCGAGAAGATCAAGGAAGGTTACGACCTGGTGAGCGGCTGGCGCGTGCACCGCCAGGATGCCTGGCTGACGCGCCGGCTCCCGAGCCGCACCGCCAATTGGATGATGGCCAAGCTTTCCGGAATCGACCTGCACGATTTCGGCACCACGTTCAAAGCCTATCGCCGCGAGATCCTCTCGGACATCCACCTCTACGGCGAGCTGCACCGCTTCATTCCCGCGCTGGCAAGCTGGAGCGGAGCGCGGATCGCCGAAGTCCCCATCAGGAACATCGTCCGGAAGAGCGGGAAATCCAATTACGGCCTGGGGCGCACGACGCGCGTCCTGCTGGACCTGATCAGCGTGAAGTTCCTGCTGGACTACTCGACCAAGCCGCTGCAGTTCTTCGGCCTGTTCGGGCTGCTGGGCAGCGTGGCGGGCCTGGCGATCTGCATCCCGCTGCTGATTCAGAAGCTCATCATGCCGGTGGACATCCTGGCGGAGCACGGCCCGCTGCTGCTGCTCGGCGCCGCGCTGATCATCAGCGGCATCCAGTTTCTCTCCATTGGCCTGCTGGGCGAAATGCTGGCGCGTACCTACTACGAGACGCAGAACAAACCCATCTATTCGGTGCGCGAGGTCAAGAGCCGCCGCAAGGAATTGGGCGACCCCGCCGAACCTTCGCGTCCTCCCGGCGCCTCCAACCGCTAGGCCGCCATTCCCAACCCTACACGCACAGGCTGGTCGCCCGGCCGCCTAGTCTTTCGGCTTTGATGGGACGTGGTAGCTGGAGAAGTGCGAGCTTGCGCCGGCAGCGCCCGCGGGCACCGGGTGGCTTGGGGCTTCCTGGAGGCCCGCGCGGTGCTTCTTGCGGAAGACGCGTCCGGTCCAGCGCTGCAAGGCGTCCATGTAGATATAGAAGA
>JBGQHO010000054.1:0-21234 GCA_041497955.1 Terriglobia bacterium
CTGCGCTCGTCGCCCATCACGCCCACGCTGCGTACCGGCAGCAGCACGGCGAACGCCTGCCAGACCTTTTCGTACAGCCCGGCGCGGCGGACCTCTTCGACCACAATGGCGTCGGCCTCGCGCAACATTGCCAATCGCTCCGGCGTGATCTCGCCCAGCAAGCGCACGGCCAGCCCCGGCCCGGGGAATGGGTGCTTGGTGAGCAATTCCTCCGGCAAGCCCAATTCGCGCCCGATGCGCCGGACTTCGTCCTTGAAAAGGTCACGCAGCGGCTCGATCAGCTCGAACGGCATGTCCACGGGCAACCCGCCGACGTTGTGGTGCGTCTTGATCATGGCCGAGGGCCCTCGGACGGAAACCGATTCGATCACGTCCGGGTACAGCGTCCCTTGCACAAGGAACCGCACCGCGCCCTTCCCGGTCGCGGCTTCCGCAAGCCGCTTCGCTTCCCCGGCAAACACGCCGATAAACTCCGCGCCGATCCGTTTGCGTTTTTCTTCAGGGTCAACCACTCCTCTTAGACGCGAGAGAAACCGCTCCGCCGCGTCCACGCCCGCAACATTCAGACCCATGCGGCCCCGCAGCAACTCGAGCGTCAGCCCGAATTCGTCTTTGCGCAGGAGACCGGTGTCCACGAAAATGTTCGTCAGACGGTCGCCGATCGCCCGGTGCACCAGCACCGCCGCCACGGCGGAATCCACGCCGCCGCTCAGCGCGCAGATCGCGCGGCCTTCGCCGACTTTGTTGCGAATCGCCGCGACGCTTTCGGCGATAAATGCCGCGCCGCTCCAGTTCGGCTTTGCGCCGCAGATGCCGAAGACAAAGTTGCGCAGGATCTCCGTGCCGCGATCGGTGTGCTTGACCTCGGGATGGAACTGCACCGCGTAAACGCGCCGCGCAGGGTCTTCGACGGCCGAGACGGCATTACTCGTTTCGCCGGTGACGCGGAAGCCTTCCGGCAGGGCCACGACGTGGTCGCCGTGGTTATTCCAGATGCGGAGCTGCGCGGGGAACCCCTGAAACAACTCGGAGCCATTGCGGATCTCGAGCACCGCGCGGCCGTACTCGCGCCGCTCCGCGCGCCGCACGTTGCCGCCGAGCGTGTGCGCGATCCACTGCAGCCCGTAGCAGATGCCCAGCACCGGCACGCCCAGGTCCAATACCTGCGGGTCGCACACCGGCGCGCGGGAATCGTAGACGGAGCTCGGCCCGCCCGAGAGCACCACGCCGGCGGGTTCGTACTTGCGGATTTCCTCGAGCGGAGCCGTGCACGGCAAAATGGCGGAGAACACCTGCTGCTCGCGAATCCGCCGGGCAATCAATTGCGTGTACTGCCCGCCGAAGTCGAGCACCACGATGCCGCCGCGCTCGCTCATAAGGACTCCACCACCAAATTCACCAGCTTGTCAGGGACCACGATGCACTTGACGATCCGGCGGCCCGCAACGACCTGCGCAATGCGCGCGTCCGCCTGCGCGCGCTTCGCGAGTTCGTCTTCCGGCAAGCCTGCTTCGACCAAAATCTTGCCGCGCACGCGCCCGTTCACCTGGATCACCACTTCCACCTGCTCTTCCGCGGCAAGCTGCGGCTGGTAGTCCGGCCAGCGCGCGCGGCCCAGGCCGCCGCTGTGCCCGAGCATCTCCCACAGTTCTTCGGCAATGTGCGGCGCCATCGGCGCAAGCATCAGCGCCATCAGCTCGATCACTTCCTTCACCACCGCCGGGCGCGCATTCTGTTCGAGCGGCTCCTGCGCCTGAAGCTCGTTGACCAGCTCCATGATCAGCGCCACCGAAGTGTTGAAGTGCCAGCGCGCCTCGAAGTCCTGCGTGACGCGCCGCAGCGTTTGGTGCGCCTTGCGCAGCAGAATCTTTTCTTTGGCGCTCGCCGTCGCCGCGTTCGCGGAGGCGGGATTGCCCACCGCCACGCCGCGCAGCCGCTCGGCATGCCGCGTCACGATGCGGAACATGCGCTGCAGGAACCGCGAGCAGCCTTCGACGCTCTGCTCGCTCCATTCCATGTCTTTTTCCGGCGGCGCGGCGAAGAGCGTGTAGAGCCGCGCCGTGTCGCAGCCCACTTTTTCGGCCATGTCGATGGCGCCGACCACGTTTCCGCTGGATTTCGACATCGCCGTGCCGCCCATGAGCACCGTGCCCTGGCAGAACAGGCGCGTCACCGGCTCTGCGTGGTTCACCAGCCCCAGGTCGCGCATCACCTTGCAGAAAAATCGTGAATAGAGCAGGTGCAGGATGGCGTGAACGATCCCGCCGATGTACTGGTCGATTGGGAACCAATAGCGGACGATCTCGCGGTCGAACGGCGCCTTCGCATTGTGCGGGTCGGTGTAACGGTAGAAATACCACGACGAATCCACGAACGTGTCCATCGTATCCGTCTCGCGCCGCGCTGGCCCGCCACACTTCGCGCATTTTACGTTCACGAACTCGGGCACGCTCGCGAGCGGCGACTGCCCCTGCCCGGTCAGCTTCACGCCGGGCGGCAGCACCACGGGCAACTGCTCGTCCGGCACCGGCACCAACCCACAGCGGTCGCAATACATCACCGGGATCGGCGTGCCCCAGTAGCGCTGCCGCGAAATGCCCCAGTCTTTCAGGCGATACGTCGTCTGCGCTTCGCCGAAGCCACGCGCTTTGGCGTCGGCGGCCATGCGCTCGATGGCTCTGGCGACGGAAAGGCCGGTGTACGCGCCCGAGTCCACCAGCTTCCCTTCCTGGTGCTGGTCGTAGGCTTCCTGCATCGTCTTCGCGTCCAGCGTGCCTGCCGGGTTCTGCACCACCACACGGATGGGCAGCCCGTACTTGCGGCAGAACTCGAAGTCGCGCTGGTCGTGCGCCGGCACGCACATCACCGCGCCCGCGCCATACTCCATCAGCACAAAGTTGCCCACCCAGATGGGCAGCTTCTCGCCGCTGAACGGGTTCACGGCGTGCCGGCGGAGGAAGATGCCTTCCTTTTCCGCCGTGCCCAGGTCCGCCGGGCGGAGCACCTTCTGCCGCATGCGCGCAATTTGCGCGGCGATCTCCGCGTGCTCCGGCACGCCCGCGACCAGCCCGTCCACGAGCGGATGCTCCGGCGCGAGAATTATGGCCGTCGCGCCGTAAACCGTGTCAATGCGCGTGGTGAAGACTTCGATGCCCTGCGCCGCATTGCCCGCCACGCCAAAGCGCACGCGCGCGCCGCGCGATTTGCCGATCCAGTTCTGCTGCATGACGAGCACGCGCTCCGGCCAGCCCGCTTCAAGCTGTGCCATGTCGTCGAGCAGCTCATCCGAGTACCGCGTGATGCGCAGGAACCACTGTTCGATCTCCTTGGCCTCGACGGGCGTGTCCGGGTGACGCCAGCAGCAGCCGTCCACCACCTGCTCGTTCGCCAGCACGGTGCAACACTTGGGACACCAGTTCAAGCGGCTGCGCTTGCGGTAGGCCAGGTCGCGCTCGAGCATGCGCAGGAAAAACCACTGGTTCCAGCGGTAATACTCCGGCTCGCACGTGGAAATTTCCGAGCGCCAGTCGTAGCTGAACCCGAAGCGGTAGCAGACGCGCTTGAATTCCGCGATGTTCGCCAGCGTCCACTCGCGCGGGTGGATGCCGCGCTCGATGGCCGCGTTTTCGGCGGGCAGGCCGAAGGCGTCCCAGCCCATGGGGTGCAGGACGTTGAAGCCGCGCATGCGCTTGTAGCGCGCCACGGCGTCGCCGATGGTGTAGTTGCGCATGTGGCCCATGTGCAGCGTGCCCGAGGGATAGGGCAGCATCTCCAGCACGTAATACTTCCGCTGCGCCGGGTCCGGATCGGCCTCAAACGCGCGCCGCTCCTCCCAGACCTTCTGCCACTTCGCTTCAATCGTTTGTGGATCGTACTCAGCCACGCCTCTTCCCTCTTCGCTTCGCCCGCGCCTTCGCCCCTTTTCCCTTCGACCTTTGGACTTTTCGACTCTTCGACTTCTTGACTCTTGGCCTCTTTGACTTGCTCTTCCTCATCGAGAATCCGTCTTGCGCGCGCGGCGCCTGCTTGGGCGTCACGCCCACCAGTGACCACAGCGTGCGCACGTTGCGGCGGTCGTCACCCGGGCGGTCAATCGGCGTCTCCAAGATGAACGCGCGCCCCGGCAACCCTCGCGCTCCGCTTTGCCCGAGACCTGGATGGTTCAGGATGCGGCGAAACGCGGCCAACCCGATTTTGCCCTTGCCGATGTGTTCGTGGCGGTCCACGCGCGAGCCCAACGGCGTCTTCGAGTCGTTCACGTGGACGACGAAGACGCGGTCCAGGCCCACCGTGCGGTCGAGCGCCATGAGCGTACGCGCAAGGCCCGCCTCGCTCGTGATGTCGTAGCCCGCTTCAAACGTGTGCGCGGTGTCCAGGCACACGCCCATCTCCAGATCCGAAGCTGCCTCCAGGATGGCGCGCAGCTCTTCGAACCGCGAGCCCAGGGCCGAGCCCATGCCCGCGGTGTTCTCCATGAGGACGCGCAAACCGCCGAGCTTGATCCCTCGCGCCGCCTGCCGCAATCCCTGCGCGATGTCGCGGATGGCCTGCACCGAGTCGCCGCCGCGACTCGACCCGGGATGCGCGACCAAAAAGTCGGCGCCCAGCGACACGGCGCGCACCAGCTCGTCGTGAAACGCCTGGATCGACCGCACGCGCGTCACCGGGTCCGGCGAAGCCAGGTTGATCAGGTAATTGTCGTGGATGACGAGCGGGCCCAGGCCCAGCTCGACGCGCCGCGCGCGGAAGCGCGCCGCATCCGCTTCAGGGATTCGCCCGCCGCCCATGCGCGGCCACATCCGCGGGCTCGTGGAAAAAATTTGCAGCGCGTTGCAGCCCAGCTTTCTCGCAATGTCGAGCGACCCGACGATGTCTCCTGCAATCGAGGTGTGAATTCCGATGCGGAAGCCCCCATCCATCCAGGCGGGCAGCTCCGGTGGCGGGGCGGGCTCGGGGCGGTATTCGTCGTCGGCGTCGTAAGCGAGGTTGGCGGGGTGCTGCGGGTTGGCTTGTGGTGAGCCTGGCTTGCCCTGAGAGGCGTCGAAGGGTCGAACCACTTGTGGTGAGCTATGCCGAACCACCATTCCCTCAGGAGCGTTGCCAGTACAAGATTAGCCGTGCATTCTAGCTGATGTTCCGCGCTTTGGCAAAGACGCTGCCGGCAGGGTAGTGGGTCACTTTCCGAGAAGAGCGTTCCTCAGCTTGCACAAGCCTCAGGCTCGATGATTCACGGAGTTCTACCTGCGGGAGCGCGTCGCGGAAGATAGGAGCGCAGAGAGAGGACTTTGTCGGCTTCTCCTAGGGCAAACGTAGCGAAGCACAGCGCTAGCACCAGATGATCCAGCGCGGCGCCAAAGTACTGCCAGAAAGGCGCGTGCGGACCCGGATAGTTCGAGGAGAAGAGCAGGGCCAGCATGTAGATCATTCCCCAGATGCTCGCCATGCGCACCAGGATGCCCAACACGAACCCCAAGCCGATAGCCAACTCGCCGTAGGCCACCAGAAAGGCAATCGCCGTCCCATGCGGCAGGACAAAGCCCTGGAGAATAGGAGCCATAAATGGGTAGGCCCCGTGCGCGAGGAATCGGTTGATCCAGGACTGGAAGCCACCGCCGAGAGTGAATTGTGTGCCGAACACCTTGTACTGGCCGAAAATGAGAAAGAGCACGCCCACCGCAATGCGTAGCACCGCAAGAACCACGGTATTCCGGTCAGTCTGCGCATTAACGGCTCCCATGCGACGAGTCTCTCCCTTCAAGGCGAATCCATTGGCAGGCAGCTAGCCCCGGCAGCCCTGTCTGTGCTATTTCCCCGCTGTTTCGCGAATCGCGTCGCCGACGCGGATCACGCCGCCGGTAACCGCTTCGGCGCGCAGGCCCCCGCGATGCTTTAGAGCCGCCTCCACGCCCGGACGCGTCTTCGATTCCATGTAGCTGCACGGCTCGCAGAGCCGCACGCCCCGCAGCACCACGTCGCCAACGCGGAATTCCTTGCCGACAAGATGGTTCAGCGGGACGCCGCGCGTAATCAGATTCCGCCGCGCGTCGCCGGGCTTGAGCTCGATCCCCGATTCGCGGAGAATCGCCGCAATGGCTTCCATTTCGATCAGCGTCACTTCACGGCCGTCGCCCGGATGCTCGGTCCATGTACCCTTTCCGTCGAAGTAGCGGTCCCCTTCCAGGCCTTTGCCCGGCACCACGCGCACTTCGGCCACCGAGCGCATAGCGCCGCCCGCTTCGTGCGCCAGACAAATCTCGATCAGTTCGCCCTTGAACACGCCGTGCCGTGCTCCCACGCGATCCGTGCTCTCGATTTCTAGCATCGCTGGCCCGCCGCACCAAGCTCCATTTTCGTCTCACCTGTAAGGGCGGGCTTCACGCCCGCCCGCGGTTGACGCTCCGCGCTGGCGAATCTGCAGGGTCACAGCTTGCCTGTGCCCACCGTTGGGCGGACGCTGCGTCTGGATTGCCTCTCAGGCGCGATTAACCAGTTCCTTCGAATAAATTTCTGCGCTAACCTAGATACAGGGCTCGCGGAGAACGATTGGCCGCTGATTTTTGTTCGCAACGCACGAGCCGCTCGCCCGTCACCGGTCGCGGGCCACCGGCTACTAACTTTTTTAGAATGAATACTTACAAAAAATCGCGCTGCAAGTCGTTTAGAATGGCTACATACAAAATCACTGGACTTAAAGTCCCGCAGAATGAATACATACGGAAAATGCCGGGGGGGTGGGGGTCTATTGCCACAACCGCGAGCGGCCCAAACGGAAGTTGGTCCCACAGGCGGAACGGGCGACGACGCGGCGCGACATCAGCGCCGGGCCCAGGTTTGCAGCGCCGCATCGCTTGCAGTACACTGCGATGTCCACAAATGTTTACTGCGTTTTTCCGGGCTTCGTAGCGCACGGCCTGTAGTGGAGAGCCACCGATGCTGATCGTGATGCAATCCCACGCCACCGAAGAGCAGGTGCGCGCGGTCTGCGAGCGGGTGGAGTCGCTGGGCTTCAAAGCCCACGCCATCCCCGGCTCCATGCGCACGGCCATCGGCATAACGGGCAATACCGGCGCGGTGGATATCGGCTCGCTCGAATCCATGCCCGGCGTGGTCGAGTGCATCCCGGTCAGCAAGCCCTACAAGCTGGTCAGCCGCGACATCAAGCAAGAAGACACGGTCATCCGCATCCCCGCGCCCGCGGGCGCTGTGTGCATCGGCGGGCAGGCCGTGGCGCTGATCGCCGGTCCCTGCGCCATCGAGAGCCGCGAGCAGGCGCTGGCGATTGCCGAGCGCGTCGCCAAGGCCGGTGTGCACCTTTTCCGCGGAGGCGCCTACAAACCGCGCACCTCGCCGTACAGCTTCCAGGGACTCGGCGAGCCCGGCCTGAAGATTCTCGCCGAAGTGCGCGAGCGCTTCGGCCTGGGCATCGTCACCGAAGCGGTGGACAACGAAAGCCTTGATCTGGTCGAGCAGTACGCCGACGTGATTCAGATCGGCGCGCGCAACATGCAGAATTTTTCGCTGCTCAAGCGCGCGGGGCGTTCGCGCAAGCCGGTGCTGCTGAAGCGCGGCATGTCCGCCACGCTCGACGAATTCCTGATGGCCGCGGAATACATCCTCTCCGAGGGCAACTACAACGTCATCCTGTGCGAGCGCGGCGTGCGCACGTTTGCCGACCATTCGCGCAACACGCTCGACCTGACGGTGGTGCCCGCGGTGAAGCGCCGCAGCCACCTGCCCATTCTGGTGGACCCCAGCCACGGCACCGGCCGCCGGCACAAAGTGCTGCCACTCTCTCGCGCCGCGGTGGCCGTGGGCGCCGACGGGCTGCTCGTCGAAGTGCACCACGAGCCCGACCGCGCGCTTTCCGACGGCATGCAGTCCATCCTGCCAGAGGAATTCGAGCAGCTCACCCGCGAGGTGCGCCAGATCGCCGCTGTGCTCGAGCGCACCGTGAATTAGAACTTTTAGGGGCGGGCTTTACGCCCGCCCGGGCAGGCTGAAGCCTGCCCCTACCGACCATTGTCCTCGCTATGAAGCGCCTGCTCAACTTTCGGCTCGCGTTTGGCATCATCCTGCTGCTGGGGGCTGCGGCGCAGCAGCTCGCCAGGGAGCACCGTCCCTCGTTTCTGCGGCCGGGACTGCGGCTGTGCGCCTACGTGGCCAACGTCGGCGACGGCACCGTGACGGTCGTGGACCTCGTGCGCCTGGCGCCCGCGGCGACGATTCCGGTTGGCCCTTCGCCCTCCGGCGTGCGCGAGCATCCTACGCGCAAGGAGGTCTGGGGCGTCAGCACCGATGGCGGCTACGCCTGGGTCATTGACGCGCCGCGCGACCTGCTCGCCGCGCGCATCCCGGTGGGCGCCGCACCCTTCGCGCTCGAGTTCTCGCCGGACGGCTCGCGCGCTTTCGTCGCCGCGTCCGGCGCCAATGCGCTTGTGGCGATTGACTGCGCCACGCGCCAGGTGATCGCGCGAGCGCGCACGGGCCGGCGGCCGTGGGTGGCTCGCGTCACGCCGGATGGGCAGACCGTCCTGGTCACGAATCGCGACGACTCCACCGTGTCTCTTTTCGACGCGGCGTCACTCACGCTTGTCGCTACGATTCCGGTGGGCAGCCGTCCCCAGCAGGCCGTCGTTCTGCCGGACAGCTCCGCGGCGTTTGTCTCCGCGGAAGGATCGAGCCAGATCTCCGTCGTGGATCTTCACCGCCATGTCCTGCTGGCCAACCTGCCCATCGCCGGCGCGCCTGCCGATCTGATCTTGAAGCCCGATGGCGGCGAGCTGTACGTCACCTCTCCCGACCTGCACGGCCTGGAAATCATCAACACAGAGACGCACGAAGTAGCTGAATCCATGCTGCTGGGCGCCGCGCCCGCGCGCGGCGTGCTGACCTCCGACGCCAGCCTGCTCTTTGTGGCCGATAGCGGCGCCGGCCGCGTCATGCGCGTGCGCATCGCCCAGCGCCAAACGCTGCCTCCCATCCCCGTGGGCGCGCAACCGGTCGCCTGCCGCCTGGCGCCCGCCGAAGACTTGCTTCTCGTGGTCAACGAAGGGTCAAACGCCCTGGCCGTCATCCGCGTGCGCGACGATAGCCAGAGCCTGCTGACCATGATTCCGTTGGGCAGCCGCCCGCGCGAGCTGGCCGTCAAGCTTTTCTAGTCGCGATCGGAGGTTGCTTCAGGACTTTGCCCAGCGCGCCAGCGCCCGGTCCACGGGCGGGGCCAGCCGCGGCACAATCGCCGCCACCCACAACGCCGCCACAATGCCCGCGAAAATGTCCATCGTGTAGTGCACGCGCAGGACGATGACGACGGCGGTCAGAAACACGGCGACGATGGCTCCGAGCGCGCCGAGCCAGCGTTTGACGCGGCCCAGCTCGACCGCGCCATAAACGGCGATCGCCGTGTGTCCGGAGAAGAAGAAATCTCCCGCGGTGGCGTAGGTAACGAGCAGCGAGGGAAAGCCGGGATTGTGCCAGATCATGCCCTCCGGCGCGGGCAGCGCGACAATCGCCTGGCAGATCTGCCGCAGCACAAACAGGATGAGCAGCCCGAGAAAAGGCCGGATCGTCCTCCCCAGGATGCTCCCCAGGAGAAGAAACAGCCCGAGGAGATCAATCATGGCCGAGCTGACGATGAGCAGCCCGTTTGCCGCGCCCGGATGAGCGGCGAAGTAGGCGTTTGCCGAGGCCGTCAACGAAAAGAGGCGGTCGGAGATGCCCCTCGCCGGCAGCGGCCGCTGCGCCAGCAGGGCCTGCGTGCCAAACCAGACCACAAGCGCGGCGGCGATGAGCAGGAGGCGCAGCACGCGCAACTTCCAGGCGGGCCCGCGGGGCTGAGCGTCAGATTGCACGTGTTTCCGCTCGTTCGAGTGCCCGAACGCTACTCGCCTGGGACAAACCTGTCAATCCGCGCGCTTGCCCTAGACGGTCCAGGCAAAGGCTTCCGAGCCGAGCGCAACCGTGAGCCACCCTTCGCCCGGCAGCACGTCGAGCGGCAAGCCTCCCTGCCACAGCGCGACGCCGATCGACAGCGAGCGCCGGGGACCCAGCCGAACGAGTTCCCTGCCGATGGCCACTTCCAGAATGTGATGGAACGCGGCCAGAAAGCGCTCGTCCGGCGCGGGCAGGCACGCCTCGTCCCGCTCCAGGTGGTAACGCACGAGTTTCCCGTGCTGGACCGCAGCGACGATGCGCAGCTCGTCTTCCGCGCGCACGGTGACGTGGAACTCGAAGTCCCCGAGACTCGCAAGCGCTCCGGAAAGAAGGTCCACGCGGATGTAGAGAAACCGCTCGTCGAAGCCGTAGTGCAGCTCGTGCAGCAGCGCGGCGCGGCCGTGCATTGCGCCGCCGCGGCGGTCAGCGGAATAGAGCCCTGCGCCGAGCCACTCGAAATAGGAGCTCTCGCGCCCATCCACGCGCACGTGTAGGAACTCGGCCGGCGGCGCCACCAGCGCGCGCTCCGGTTTGCGCTTGATGGGCTCGGCCAGCTCGTCCGGCGCCGGGAGGCCCAGCGCCAGATAAACCTGCGTCAGGTGTTTGCGGTAGAGCGCGTCGTACTCCGCGTCGTTCGCCGTGCCGTGCTCGGGCCCGTACCACCAGCACCAGTCGCTGCCCTCGGCGGCCAGCAGGGACTCGTAGGCCGCCGCGAGCTGCGCTTCGGTGGACGCTTCGGCGATCCCCTTCGCATGGTCCTCTTCGGCGCGGGCATAACAGGCGCGCGCCTCGCGCAAGCGGTCCCAGGCGGCAATGTCTTCCCCGTGGCCGATCCAGATGTCGAAGTTGGCGTTGATCCACGAGCCGGGAGAGATGTGGTCGCTCACGGGAATTTCGCCGGCCTGCGCCAGGGCTTCGGAAACCGTCAGCGCGCGGATGTCTGGATCGCCTTGCACGCGGCCATAGAACTGCCGCAGGAACTCGCGGCCTGCCTCGCGGTAATACTCCCAGGCGTTTTCGCCGTCGAGGATGATCGGGATGATCAGTGGCCGGCCAATCTGGACGCGCTCGCCGATGGCGCGGAGGCGCCGGTGCAGATCCTCCGCCGCGGCGCCCGCGTCCATGCGCGTGTAGACGAAGCCGATCAGGTCGGAGAGATAGTGGTCGCGGAAAAGGCCCGCGATTTCGCGCTCGCCCAGGCGGATGCGCAGCGGCGAATAGAGGCGCTCCGCATTTTCCGGCACGCCCGCGGCATCGCGGCCGAACCCGATGCCCAGCGTGCGTCCGAGCACGCCTTCGTCGGTGGCAAACCAGCGAAAGCCCAACTCGGCGGCAATCGAGAGCGCCTGGTCCGAAACCGAGCCCTCGGAAGGCCACAGGCCCGCCGGCGCCGGCCCAAACAGGCGCTCGTGATACCGCCGCGCGCGGGCGAGCTGTTCACGCGCGTCCTGCGGATATCGAAACGGCTGTCCCGGCAGCGGCGTGCCCTGGTTCGCGACGCGCGCGACGTCCGTATCGCACAAAAGCGGAAGGATGGGATGGTAGAACGGCGTCGTGGAAATCTCGATCTGGCCCCGCTCGGCGGCTCGGCGATATTCCGGCAAGACCATCCGCATCAGCTCGAGCTCCTTCTCGCCGAGCGCCTGTTTGTCCGCTTCCGTGAAATCAGTTCCCTTGGCGGCCAGCCGCGCAACGATCGGATCCCCTTTGCGCCAGAGGGGGTCCATCCATGCAAGCTGCGAGAGCACTTGGAGGTCGCGCCAATCGCGCGGCGTGAACGTCTTCGCAGCCTCTTCCCCGCCCATCGGCTGCGCCCACTCAGACAGCTCGACAAAGCGCGGCCACGGACGCATCAGGTTTTCGCGGTTCACCTGCAACGCGCGGTTCAGCAGCTCGGCTTTGTCTTCCGCCGTCAGCTTTTCGGCCGGCTGGAACGCCAGCGTGAAGCCCGGGTCGTCAAACTTTCCGCTTGCATACTCCTCGAGCTGCGCGGCCAGCCCGGGCACGACATTGAACGTCGCGTGCACGCCCGGGAATTCTTCGAGCATCTTCACCATGCCCCAGTAGTCTTTGAGCGCGTGCATGCGCGTCCAGGGCAGCAGGTAGCTTCCGGTGGCCGGGTCGCGGTACTGCGGCTGGTGCATGTGCCAGAGCAAAACTAGGTGGACGCGGTTCATCGGCCAGGCAACTCCCGCAGTGCTTTCTGCACCATGCTAGAATGACGAGCCCGGACGATGCGCATCATCGATCGGTACATTTGCCGCGAAGTCTTCTCCCACGCGCTGCTGGGTCTGGCCGTTTTTACATTCGTCTTCTTCGTGCCCCAGCTCGTGCGCCTGATGGAGCTTATCGTGCGCCACACCGCTCCGGGCGGCTCGATTGCCCTGCTGTTTCTTTCGAGCTTCCCCACCGTGCTGACGTTCACGCTGCCGATGGCCGTCCTGGTCGGCGTGCTGATCGGCCTCGGGCGCATGTCGGCCGATAGCGAGCTCATCGCGCTGAACGCCCTGGGCATGGGTTCGCGGCGCATCCTCGCGCCGGTCGGCGTGCTGGCGCTGGGCGCCGGCCTCGTGACCCTGGCCATGACGCTGTGGCTCGGGCCGCGCTCCATCCACACGCTGCGGCAACTCGAGGAGGAAATGAAGGCCAGCCAGGCCTCGTTCCAGGTGCAGCCGCGCGTGTTCGACGAACGCTTCCCGAAACTCGTCCTATACGTCGAGGATGTCGCGGCGGCTGGCACGCGCTGGCGCGGCGTGTTTTTGGCGGAATCCAACGGGGAAAGTGGCGCACGGCTGACGCTGGCCGAAGAAGCGATTGTAATTGCCGAGCGCGAGCAGGGCAAGCTGCAGTTTCATTTGCGTTCCGGCAGCACACACGAGTATGCGCGCCGCGAGCCCGACCGCTACGGCGTGACCACCTTCGGCGAGAGCGACTGGCCCGTCGAAGTCACCGACTTGGCCGCGCCGCGCCAGCTCGCGCCTACCAACTCCGAGCGCTCTCTCCGCGAGCTTCTCGCCCGAGGCGGGCCGGATTGGCGCGAGGCCCGCGTGGAATTGCATCGCCGGCTGGCGTTCCCGGCTGCCTGCCTGGTGTTCGCGCTCCTGGCGGTGCCCCTGGGCGCGCGGCCACGACGCGGAGGCCGCGCGGCGGGCTTCCTGATTACGCTGCTGCTCATCTGCGGCTACTACCTGGCATTCAGCGTCGGCGCAGGGCTGGCGCGCAGCGGGAGCGTCCCTCCCGCGCTCGGTATGTGGGGCGCGAATTTCTTCACCGGCCTTCTGGGCTTGGTGCTGCTTCCGCGGCTCGAGCGCACCCACGAAGAAGGGAGACTCTCGCGCTGGATGGAGGCGCTCGCCATCTGGCGCCGCGCGCCGGCAAACGGCACCGGTGCGGCGGCAGTGGCGTCACCCGCAACTGCCACCGCGCCTCGCGCGGAGAGCGGCACCGCGGCGCCGCGCCCCTCGGCCGCGCCCGCTTTTCGTCTGCGCAGGGCCGTGGGCTTCCCGCAGTTGATGGATCTCTACCTGCTGAAGCGCTTCTTCTACTATTTCTTCCTGGTACTCGCCGGCTTCATTCTGCTGTTCGAGGCGTTCACGTTCTTCGAGCTGATCGACGACATCACGCGTCATCGCGTGCCCTTCCTCGACGTCGTCAACTACTTCCGCTACCTCGCGCCGCACCTGCTCTACCAGCTTGCGCCGCTTTCGGCCCTGGTGGGCGTGCTGGTGACGCTCGGCGTGATGTCCAAGAACAACGAGATTGTGGCCTTCAAGGCCAGCGGCGTCAGCCTCTACCGCTTGGCGCTGCCGCTGCTCGCGTGCGGGTTGGCGCTGGCGGCGGGGATGCTCCTGCTCGACGACACCTATCTCCCCTATGCCAACCAGCGCCAGGACGCGCTGCGCAACGAAATCAAGGGCCGCCCCGCGCAGACCTTCTACCAGCCGCGCAGGCAATGGATCTTCGGCCAGGGCGCGAAGATCTACAACTACGATCTGTTCGATCCGGACCGCAAACTCTTCGGCGGCTTGAGCGTGTTTGAACTCGACCCGGTCAGTTTCCAGCTGCGCCGACGCGTCTTCGCCACGCGCGCCCACTGGGAGGAGGCGCAGAACACCTGGATCCTCGAAGGCGGCTGGGTGCGCGACTTCAACGGCTCACGGGTCACGAGCTACGTATCCTTCCACATGTACACGCTCAGCGAACTGAGCGAGCCGCCAACCTATTTCAACCGCGAGGTGCGCCAGTCCTACCAGATGAACTGGCGCGACCTCCGCCAGTACATCGGCGACCTCAGCCAGGCGGGCTTTGACGTGGCGCGCCTTTCCGTGCAGTGGCACCGCAAGCTGGCTTTCCCGCTCATCGCGCCGGTGATCATGCTGCTGGCGATTCCCTTCGCGTTTCTGGTAGGCACGCGCGGCGCCGTGAGCGGGCTGGCGCTCGGCGTGGGAATCGGAATCGTCTACTGGGCCACGTCAGCGCTATTTGAAGCCATGGGCGCGGTCGGCCAACTCCCGCCGCTGCTTGCCGGCTGGGCGCCCGACTTCATCTTCGCCTTCCTCGGCATCTACTTCTTCCTCAAGATGCGCACCTGACGTGTCCGGTCTTCGAGGGACGGCTGAGGCTTAGCGCGGCAGGAGCGAGCGGATTTTCTGGATGACGAGGTCGATCCCAACCTCGTTGTAACCGCCTTCGGGGATGATCACGTCGGCGTAACGCTTCGAGGGCTCAATGAACTCCATGTGCATCGGGCGGACGGTGTTCAAGTATTGCTCGATGACCGATTCCACGGTGCGCCCGCGCTCGCGGATATCGCGGCGCAACCGCCGGAGGAACCGCAGGTCGGCGTCCGTATCCACGAAGATCTTGATGTCCATCAGGTCGCGCAGCGCCTTGTTCTCGAAGATGAGGATGCCCTCGAGGACCAGCGCGGGCCGCGGCTCCAGCCGCACGGTTTCCTTGGACCTCAAGTGTTGCGTGAAGTCGTACACCGGGCGGTCCACCACCTGGCCCGAGCGGAGACGGCCCACTTGCTCGAGCATCAGTTGCGTATCCAACGAATTGGGGTGGTCGAAGTTCTGCTTGCAGCGCTCGTCATACGCCAGGTGCGAGAGGTCCTTGTAGTAGTGGTCCTGCTGCAGCAGCAGAACGCTTTCCTGGGAAAGCGCGGCAATAATGCGGTCGGCGATCGTCGTCTTGCCCGACCCGGTGCCGCCGCAGATGCCGATGACCAGGTTTTGCTTCGCCACCGCTCTTCCGCCTAACGCCTGCGCGATTTCTTTCCGCCGCGCTTCGACTTCTTCGCCAGCTTCTCTTCAATCACGGCCTGTGCCGCCGCCAGCCGCGCTATCGGCACGCGGAAGGGCGAAGCGCTGACGTAATCCATGCCCGCCTGGTGGCAGAACACCACGCTGGCCGCGTCGCCGCCGTGTTCGCCGCAGATGCCGATCTTCAGCTTCGGCCGCGTGGCGCGGCCTCGCTCGATAGCCCACTTCATCAGCAGGCCCACGCCCTGGGTGTCGAGTGTCTGAAAGGGGTCGTCCTTGAAAATCCCCGCCTTCTTCTCGTCCACGTAGTCGGGCAGGAAGCGGCCCGCGTCGTCGCGCGAAAGCCCCATGACCGTCTGCGTGAGGTCGTTCGTGCCGAAGGAGAAGAACTCCGCCACCTCTGCCACCTGGTCGGCAAGCAGCGCCGCGCGCGGCAATTCGATCATCGTGCCCACAAGGTAGTGCAGCTTCTTCCCGGACTTCGCGATGATTTCATCCGCCACGCGCCGCGTCGCGTCCGTGAGGATCTGCAACTCCTTTCGATCCAAAGTGAGGGGATGCATTATCTCAGGTAATACTTTAACTCCACTAGACTGGCATTCCAGCGCGGCCTCGATGATTGCGCGTACCTGCATCTCCAGGATTTCGGGATAGGTGATCGCCAGCCGGCATCCGCGATGCCCCAGCATGGGGTTGGCCTCGCGCAATTGCTCCACGCGCCGCGCCACCACCTCCACGTCCACGCCGATCTTGCGCGCCAGCTCTTCCTGGTTCGCGCGGTCGTGCGGCACGAACTCATGCAGCGGCGGGTCGATCAGCCGGATCGTCACCGGGCAGCCGTCCATGGCCTTGAAGATGCCGATGAAATCGCGCCGCTGGAACGGCAGGAGCTTCCCCAGAGCCTTGCGCCGCGCCTCGCTCGAATCGGCGACGATCATCTCCTGGATCGCGAGCTGCCGGTCGCTGCTGCGCTCGGGCTGCTCGAAATCCTTGAAGAACATGTGCTCGGTGCGGCAGAGCCCGATTCCTTCCGCGCCCATCTCGCGCGCCTTGCGCGCGTCCTGCGGGGTGTCCGCGTTGGTGCGCACGCCCAGACGGCGCACGGCATCGCACCATTTCATGAAGACGTAGTATGCCGGGGGAGGCACAGGCTTCACGAGCGGAACCTCGCCCTCATAGATGTTGCCCTCACCGCCGTCGAGAGTGATCCATTGGCCTTGCTTGATGGTACGGCCGCCCACGCGGATCTCTTTTTTCGCGTAGTCGATGTCTAACGCTTCCGCGCCAACGATGCAGCACTTGCCCCAGCCGCGCGCGACCACCGCGGCGTGGCTGGTCTTGCCGCCCGTGGCGGTAAGAATGCCTTGCGCCACGAACATGCCGCCGACGTCTTCAGGACTTGTTTCACGCCGAACGAGGATCACCCTTTCGTTTGCCTTGGCCCAAGCTTCCGCATCTTGAGCCGAGAAAACCACCTTCCCTACTGCCGCCCCGGGTACAGCATTGATGCCTTGCGCGAGAATTCTGGGTACGAGCGACCTCTTGTCGATTTCTGGATCGATGACCGGATAGAAAAGGCGTTCGATGTCTTCCGGCTTGATGCGCTCAATGGCTTCGCTTTTCTTGATGAGGCCTTCGTTGACCATGTCCACGGCCATCTTGAACGTTGCGGTGGGCGTGCGCTTCCCCACGCGCGTCTGCAGCATGTAGAGCGTGCCGTCTTCGACGGTGAACTCCATGTCCTGCATGTCGCGGTAATGCGTTTCCAGTAGCTTCCGCACATCTTCAAGTTGTTCATAAACTTTCGGCATGAGCTTCGCCATTTCGTTCAGGTGCATCGGCGTGCGGATGCCGGCCACGACGTCTTCGCCTTGCGCGTTGATCAAAAAGTCGCCGTAAAAGCTCTTCTCGCCGGTCGAAGGATCGCGCGTGAAGCACACGCCCGTGCCCGAGTTTTCGCCCGTGTTGCCGAAGACCATCTGCACCACGTTGACGGCCGTGCCCAACAGGCCGGTGATTTTCTCCAAGCGCCGGTAGGTGACCGCCTTCTCCGCCATCCACGACGAGAACACCGCCCCGATTGCGCCCCAGAGCTGCTCCTGCGGGTCCTCGGGGAACTCCTTGCGAGTCTTCTCCCGGAAGTAAGCTTTGTACTGCCCCACCAGCTCGCGCCAGCCCGCGGCGGAGACCTGCGTGTCGTCCTTCACGCCGAGCTTTGTCTTGAGCGCGCGCAGCCTGGCTTCAAGGTCGTCTTTCGGCAGGCCGATCACGACGCTCGAATACATCTGCACGAGCCGGCGGAACGCGTCGTACGCGAAGCGCTCGTTGCCCGTGGCGCGCGCGAGCCCCTGGACCGACTTCTCGTTCAAGCCGAGGTTGAGGATCGTCTCCATCATGCCGGGCATGGAGCGCGCCGAGCCGGAGCGCACGCTCACGAGCAGCGGGTCCTTCGCGTCGCCGAGCGTCTTCCGCGTCACGCGCTCGAGCCGCTCTAGGTTTGCGCTCACCTGCGCGCGAAGCCCAGTTGGATACTTGCGGCTGTGCTTGAAGTAGTGGTCGCAGGTCTTGGTTGTGATCGTGAAGCCTGCGGGCACGGGCAGACCGATGCGCGTCATCTCCGCCAGGCCCGCGCCCTTGCCCCCGAGCAGCTCCTTCATCTCGCCTGTGCCTTCGGCCTTGCCGCCGCCGAAGAAATAAACGTATTTCACTCCGCCCTCTCATCCCTCCAAGAATCTCAATCGCAAGCTGCTCGGTGTTGCGCGCAGTTTCGTCGGCGCGCCGACAGAAAATAATAGGTAAAGCAACACTTGATATGCGCTCAGCGCCGCTCCGCTGCGACGATTTCCGAAAAATCCGCAATCGTTGAGAACTCCCGCAGCAAATCCGCCAGCAGCGTCAGGCGATTCCGCCGCACGCTTTCCTCTTCCGCCATCACCAGCACGTCATCGAAGAAGCGGTCCACCGCGGGGCGCAGCTCCGCGATCACCTGCAAAGCCTCCCGGTAATTCCCCGCCCGTTTGTGCGCGCCCGCCTGCTGCGCCACGCGCCCGGCGGCCTGATGCAACTGTTTCTCCGCTTCTTCGGAAAGCAGCTCCGGCCGCACGGCGGGCAGTTTCCAGCCGCTTGCCGGGCCCGCCTTCTCGAGAATCTTACGAATGCGCTTGAACGACGCCGCCAGGGGCTCGAAGTTCTTTGTGCGCCGGATAGCCTTCAGGGCTTCGAGGCGCTTCCCCGCGTCCACCAGATCATCAGCGCCGGCGGACAACGCTGCGTTCACTTCGTCGTAGGCAAAGCCGCCGCGCTCGCGGAAGAGGTAGCGCGCGCGATCCAGCAGGAAATCGAGCACCTGCTGGTGCACCTGGGGAGACGCGGCGAGCTTGGGGGGATGCAATGCCAGCGCCTTCGCGGCGGCGGCAACCGCAGCGGAGAGTGAAAGCGGCAGCTTGCGTTCGAGCACAATCTTCACGACGCCGAGCGCCGCGCGGCGCAACGCAAACGGGTCGCTTGAGCCCGAGGGGATCAGGCCCACGGCAAAGCAGCCCGCCAGCGCATCCAGCTTGTCCGCGAGCGCGACGGCGCAGCCGAGCAGATTCCGCGGGATGGGATCGTCCAGGCCCGCAGGGCGATAGTGGTCGTAGACGGCCGACGCAACTTCCTCAGGTTCTCCTTGAGCTTTGGCGTAGAGCCCGCCGACGATTCCCTGCAGCTCGGTGAACTCGCGGACCATCTCCGTGGCCAGGTCGCACTTGGCAAGCTCCGCGGCGCGGTCGGCATCGGAGACATGCGCCTGGTGAATGCCCGCGGCGAACCACTGCTCGGCAAGCCAGCGCGCGAGCCAGCGCATGCGCTCGACCTTGTCGCCGTAGCTGCCCAGGCGCGACTCGTAGGTGACCTGCGCGAGCTTCGGCAGATAGTCGGCGAGCCGACATCTCTGATCCGTCTGCCAGAAGAATTGCGCGTCGGCAAACCGCGCTCGCAGCACGCGCTCGTGGCCGGCGCGCACCTTCCCTGCCCGGTCGCGGTCGAGATTGATGACGGCCAGAAAGTGGGGCGCCAGGCTGCCGTCGCGCTCGTCGAGCGCGAAATACTTTTGGTGATCGCGCATCACCGTGATCAGGATCTCCTCGGGCAGTTTCAGATATTCCGCCTCAAACGAGCCGAGGATTGCGGTCGGGTATTCATTGAGATAGACCACCTGCGTGAGCAGCGCCAGGTCGGCATGGACGCGGAGTCCCTTGCGGGCGGCCAGGCTTCGAATTTCGCGCTCGATCTTCTTCCGTCGAGCTTCCGGGCGAACAAGCACAAAGTTTGACTTGAGCTTTCGTTCGTAGTCGCCCGTGCCGCTGATGCCGACCTTGGCCTTCCCAAGGAAGCGATGCCCGGCGGAATACGGCGCGGCCCTGACGCCGGCCAGCTCAAAGGAGATTGTCTTACCACCGAGCGTAGCCAGGATCCAGCGAATGGGCCGTATGAACCGCGGCCCATCGAGTCCCGTCCAGTACATGCTCCGCGGCCAGGAAATCTCCTGGATGGCGCGCGGCAAGATCTCCGCTAAAATCTCCATGGCCGTGCGGCCGCGGATGACTTGCTTCGCGGCCAGGTACTCGCCGCGATCGGTCTTCACGACCGAAAGCTTGCCGACGGGAATTCCCTGCTTCGCGGCAAAGCTCTCGGCCGCGCGTGTCGGCCGGCCGACCGAATCGTAGGCCACCGACTTCGGTGGCCCGGTCACTTCCTTGGTGACGTCGGCCTGGCGAAGCAACACAGCGCCCGCCTCGGCCACCAGGCGCCGCGGCGCGCCAAAGACTTCCAGCGAGCTCTTCAGCAGGTTTTCGGTGCCGAGATATTTCTCAAGTATTACTTTCAGTTCACCCGCCGCCTTCGGAAGCATCCCCGCGGGAATTTCCTCGCAGCCAATCTCCAGCAGGAAATCCGCCGTGCCTTTCATGGCTTCGCCCCAAGCGAGGGTTGAGCTTCGGCCGGGGCTTCGCGCTGCGCGAGCCAGCACTCGGCCACGCGGCAGGCCAACGTGCGCACGCGGCCAATCACAGCGGCGCGCTCTGTCGTGGAGATAGCGCCGCGGGAATCGAGCAGGTTGAACAGGTGCGAGCACTTCAGAACCAGGTCGTAGGCGGCGAGCACGGGAAAGCGCTTCTGCTCCGCCCCGCCTGCCGGGAAGGAACCCAGCAGCGCCCCGGCCTCGCGCTCGTAAATCTCAAAGAGCTTGCGCACGGCGGGGGCATCGGCGCGCTCAAAGCTGTACACCGAGAACTGCTGCTCCTCGGGCAGGCGGATCTGTCCATAGCTCAGCTCATTCGACCACCGCAGGTCGAAGACGTTGTCCACGTTCTGCAGAAACGCCCCAATGCGCTCGAGGCCGTAGGTCAGCTCCACCGAAACGGGGTCCAGGTCGAAGCCGCCGCACTGCTGGAAATAAGTGAACTGCGTGATCTCGAGCCCGTCGAGCAGCACCTGCCAGCCGATCCCCCAGGCCCCCAGCGTAGGCGATTCCCAATTGTCTTCCTCAAAGCGGACGTCGTGCTCGCGGAGATTGATGCCCATGGCGCGCAGGCTTGCAAGGTAGACATCCTGCGAATCGGCGGGCGCCGGTTTCAGGATCACTTGAAATTGCGTGTGCTTGTAGAGGCGGTTGGGATTCTCGCCGTAGCGACCGTCGGCGGGCCGACGACTCGGCTGCACGTAGGCCACGCGGTACGGCTCCTTCCCGAGCACGCGCAGGAAAGTCTCCGGGTGCATGGTGCCCGCGCCCATTTCCACGTCGTATGGTTGTTGGAGGACGCAGCCGCGCTCGGCCCAGAACTTCTGCAGCTCGAAGATGAGCTGCTGGAAATTCAGGCCTTTTCTGTAAAGCTCATGTTTTACTTTAGATTTCAACTCTGCATCTCCAGCATGGGCCGCGTGGTTAGCTTTCGTTCGATCTGGTGCTCCACCACGTCCAGCATCGCGCTGGTCAACGCGCGCGCCGCAGCCTCGCCGGGCTTCGCTTCAGCGATGCGCTCAAGTTTTTCTTGCAGCA
>JBGQHO010000055.1:0-21147 GCA_041497955.1 Terriglobia bacterium
GGCGAGCGCTACGGCATCGATGCCGATTTCTTCCGCCGGCAGGACATCCACATCCACGTGCCTTCGGGCGCGGTGCCGAAGGACGGGCCTTCCGCGGGCGTGGCGATGGTGACCGCACTCGTCAGCCTGCTGAGCGGGCGTCCGGTGCGGCCGCGCGTGGCCATGACGGGCGAAATCTCGCTGACGGGCGTGGTGTTGCCCGTTGGCGGTATCAAGGAAAAAGTGCTGGGCGCAAAGCGCGCGGGCATCCGCGAAGTGATCCTGCCCGCGGACAACGAGCCCAACGTGAAAGAGGACCTGCAGGAGCACATGATCGAGGGCGTGCAAATTCACTTCGTCAAGACGCTCGACCAGGCGCTCGAGCTTGCGTTGAGCCCAACCCAGGCGCCCACGCGGCCGGCTCCGCCGACGCCGCGCACGCCGGAGCGCCCGGCGTCGCCCTCCGTGCACTGAGCGAATCCCGATTTCGCGCAAAAGAAAACGGCCTGGCGGTTGCCCGCCAGGCCGTTTCTGTTTGAAGTTGGGTTTGCGCTACTCGAGCGGCTTGGACATCTGCGCTTGCAGCGCCGCCGAGCGAGCCTCACGAATCCGATACATGGGGTTCAAAAAACAATCTGAAGTGTCTTGGCCTTCACGAACCTCCTTATCCTTGGATCCCACCGATAGACATCGAGTTCCTTGGCTGTTCTGCTCTTGATCCAGATTTCCCGCGTGCTTCTTACGACGCTGATGTCTGAGCCTCCCTTCTCAAAACGGAGCACAAGGGAATCACGCCTTTCTTCGAAGACGCGGATTATCTTGATCTGTCCGGAGGCGCAAAGAAAAATCAGCTCAGCGCGACCGTCACCGGTCAAATCGAGATCAGCAATCTCGGAGATCTCTTCTGACACATCTCCCGTGTAGAACTTCCTAATGGGCTTCTGCAGTTCCCTATCCTCATATCTGAAAACGTCGACTGAAAGCTGCAGCGGACTGTTGTCCTGATACCAGAAAGCCAAAAGGTATTTGTTCTGATTCAGATTGATTACACGGAACTCCTTATAGTCTCGCGAGTTCCCATAAAGCTTCTTAAACTGTTCAATGGTGTCTGAAGTTTGAGCTCGTGCGAGCGCGAAAATCGCGACAAACACTATCCCAATCCGACTAATTGTTCGGTGCGTTCTGGCAGCAAACAACCGCATTCTTCCTCAGCCATGCAGTATAAAGAGTTCTACGTAACGCACTTTGTAAATCTAGTCAAGCAAAAACCAAGACGGCCTGGCGGTTGCCCGCCAGGCCGTTTCTGTTTTGCGTTAGGTCTGCGCTACTCGAGCGGCTTGGACATCTGCGCCTGCAGCGCCGCTGCGGCGCGCGCCTGGGTTTCCTCGAGGTGCGCCTTCGTGGTCGGGTCTTTAACCTTGCCGGCCGCGAGCGCCGCCTTGATCTTCGCCTGGATGCTCACGAGGCTCGCGCGCGCGAGCGTCGTGGCATCTTCGGGCGGCCGCGGCGGCGGCGGCGTAGGCACGACAAAGCCCACCGGGCTCGGCCCTGCCTGCACCGGTGCCGGCCGTAGCACCAGGCGCGTGAGTTGCTTGAGCTGCTCGCGCTGGAGGTTGCGGCGGATGCTCGAGATCTTCACCGCCGGTGCATCCAGCTCCGTCCAGATAGCCGAGTCCAGGCCCTTGAAGAGATCGGCCATGGTGAACGACTTCTCGTTGGGTGCAAAGCGCAACTCGTTGTCCAGCACGCGCGAGAGCACCAGCGGATGGTAGATCCGCGTGAGCACCAAACGCTGCACGGTGAGCACCTGGTCGTGCCAGGGGTAGTCGATCCGCTGCGTGGTGAAGAAAGCGAAGAAGTCGAGCCCGGGCAGGCGGTCGATCGCCAGCCTATTGAGCTCGCCCTGGGGCAACTGGAACGCCTTCTCGCTGAACGCGTAGGTGCGCAGCACGTCGAGCGCCTCGCGCTGCTTCGCCGCGGGCACGGGGACGTACGGCGGCCGTTGGTTCGGGTCGCCGGCGTGGTCGCGGTTGAAGTAGACGCCGCCGATGAACTTCGTGGTCACCAGCAGGCCGCGGGCGTATTCATTCAGGCCGCGGGTGACGGTCCGCCGCAGCACCTGATAGCCCTCGCCCTGCTTGACGAGCTTGCTGTCCATCGCGCCCCACAGCTCGTTGACGATCCCGAAGCGCTCGCGGTAGTACGCGATCGGATCGCTCGATTGATCGAACTGGTTCACCGAGGGGTCCATGGCCTGCGGCGAGGTGGTGCCGAGCACGTCCTCGTCGGTGGCGTAGGGCACGGTCGGGTCGGCCACGCGCGAAGCGATCTTCGCGAGCTCCGCCTTCTCGTTACCCTCGATGGGTTTGTAGGCGTACTCGATGGCCCAGAGGTCGTACGGCCCGAGCGTGGGCGTCAGGAAGTGGCCCTGCTTCTGGCCCTTGGCCGCGACGACGATTGGGTTGTAGTCCATCACCGAAGCGGTTTGGCCCATCTCGTCGGTCTTGGCCACGTCGTTCAGCTCGTTGAGCTTCAGCAGGTTGCTGGCGCGGAAGTTATGGCGCAGGCCGAGCGTGTGGCCCACTTCGTGCGCCACGATCTCGACCATGAACTCGTGCATCAGCTTCTGCTCGACCTCCGGCGTCAGCTCGCCGCGGGCGTCGAGCGCCATCACGGCAAACTGCGCCTGCTGCGTCATTCCTTCGCCGTAGAAGCACTGGTACCGCTGGTTGCGGAACCACGGGCTCACTGGCGGAAGGTCTTCCATCGCAGTGGGCACCGAAGGAACATCGAACTCCTGCGCGGCGCGCCGCGTCACGCGGAAGACGCCTTCGCTCAAGCCGATGTCGGCGTCGTAGATCTGCCCGGTGAAGGGATTGGCGCGCGAAGGGCCGATGGCAAACGTCGCGTCCACGCCCGCGAACCAGCGGATCGTGCTGTAACGCGTGTCGGCCGGGTCCCAATCCGCGTTGTCGGGCTGCTGCTTGACGACGACCGCATCTTTGAAGCCGATGCGTTCAAACGCCCTGTTCCACAGCAGCACGCCTTCCTTCACCCACTCGCGGTATTCCACCGGGATCGTGTTCTCCAGCCAGAAGACGATGGGCTGCTTCGGCGGCGAGAGCTTCGCGGCGGGGTCGGCCTTCTCGAGCTGCCAGCGGTCGATATAGCGCAGGTACGGCGTGGACGGCATGTCCGAGGTGAAGTCTTGCATGATCGTGAGGAACTGCCCCACGCGGTCGTCGGCCATGCGCGGCTTGAAGCCGGTATCCTTCAGCGCTGAGAGCTCGTACTTCACCAGGATTGGCACGCTGCGCTGGTCGGGGATGGCCACCGAAGGCGTGCGCGGGTTGTCGGTGATGTAGTGCAGCCAGACGTCGAGCATCACGTTTTCCTGAAACGCTTTCACCGTGCCGATCGCGCTGTTCGCCTTGTCGAAGCGATAAGCGGTCGGCTGGTAGACCTGCGTCAGGGCCGGGCCGAATCCGGGCAGGTCGCTCACGAAAAGCTCTGCGGCGTCCACCAGGATGCTCTTGCGCTCCGGGTGCGGCTTGGACTGGATCTTCGCCGCGCCCATCAGCGAATCGGGGAAGGACCGCGCAATCGTGCGCTGGGCGGGCCCGTTGCTCGCGCTGAAGTTGGTGTTCTTCATCATCCAGTGGATCGACTTGCCCACGCGTTGGAAATAGAACGGGAAGTCGCCGCCCATTTGCGCAGCGTAAAAGCCGCGCTCGCCGATCGAGCTGTCCACCGAGCCGGCGAACAGGAACAGCTTGTCCATCTGGTCGGGCAGGATCTCCATCAGGATCTTGTTTTCGTCCGCCTTCTTGTAGAACATGAACACGCCCTTGATCACTTCCATGTCTTTCACCACTTCATCGAAGGGCTTGTCCTCGCCCGGCTTGGGCGGCTCGGGTTTCTTGGCTTCTTCAGGCTTGGCGGCGTCTTTCTTCTCCGCTGCCTGCGGGGGCTTGGGCGCCGGCGCGGGCGTCTGCCCGAACGCCGTTCCCGAAAAGGCCAGGGCGACCATGACGACCAGCGCCAGCGTCACCCGGCCCAACCATGCTTTGCTGCTCATGCGGATTCTCCTTCGTAAGGTGAGAGCTAAAATGAGATCTTCCAAATCGCAAATTGCGCGAGGGATCGGGGCGCGCGGCCTGCGTGCGGTTCTCCCGCCGGCTCCTCAAGACAAGCCGCGGGAGCGCGACGGAACAATGCTGTTTTAGGATACGAGAACCCACCCACGTGACCGGACCGCTTCCCAGTATTTCCCCCGAATCAAAGGCAGGTCTTCGGCCACACCCCAGCCGCACACTCTACTATGACGCAGCGTTTTGCCAAAAGTTTCTTTTGTAAAAAAGCCTTTTAGAAGCGGCTCCTACCCGGCCGCCTGCTAGAATTGCCCGGATGCCCCGAGCTCGGAAGATCTTTCTATCACAGGCAAGCGAGCTGGCCAGCCGGCTGGCCCATCTCGTTCAGCGGGATGGCCTTGTGGAGCGCTTCGTGGACGCCTACATCGCTGAATTCAACCGCCGCGGCCTGAAGGACCATCCTGCGCGGCACCGCGAACTGCTGGCCACGCTCGGCCGCGAAGCGCTGCTGGCGATGGTGGTGCAGGTTAATGCCGAATTGCCGCGCTACCTGACCGCGCGGCGGCCGCCGGTCCTGCGCGGCGCGGAAGTGCAACTGGCGGAAGCCTTCCGCGAAGAGCTGCTGGCGGCGCTCGGCCGCGCGAAGAGTTGGGGCCCGGCGGATGTCGAGGAGTTCCGCCGTGACGCAGAACTCTACGCACAGCTCACCGCGCGCACGGCGAAAGTGAAACGCCAGCGCAAGGCCGCCGATCCGGTCGAAGGGCCGTTCGTGGACCGCTGCGCGCTGCTGCTCGACCCCTCGATGCTTGAGGAAGCCCGCCGCGCCGCCGGCGAGTTTTTCCGCGAACTTGAGCGCGCGGCGGACGAAACACTTCGCCGCGTCCTCCACCGGCGCGTCTGAGTGAGCGGGGCGCTATTCCTCGAGCGAGGCGCTTCCGAAGACTGGCCTGCCGCCGAGCGAGGTGTAAAAGCCGTAGCAGGCCATCGCAATCATCACCACAATTCCCGCGAACCCGATGCCCGCGTACCACGCGGACGTTTCCGAGGTGAGGGGAAAGCTTCCGAGAAAAACGCCGAAGACATTGCTGGCGATGAGTGCGACGAGCCCGAATCGCACGAGAATGATGACCGTCAGGGTGTTGACAATCAGATCGCGGACGCCGATCACCGCGGGCGCGTCGCTCTGGAGCGCGCCCAAGAGCGTGAAGATAATGACGAAAGCGACGCCCGCGGCCCACTGCCGCCGCAGCATGACGCGGAGAAGAAACAATACGAACAGGAGGGCCAGCGAAATGGCGATTGCGCCATTCACCCGGCTGGAGAGCTCTGCAATGATTGGGCGCACACCAAGGAACTCAACCGTAGGACCGGAGAACGGCTGGGGTGGAGGAGAACCAAGCCAGCCGGAAGCAAACCAGCCGATCCGGGCGAGCACAATCGAGGCTACCGTGAGCAAACAACCGATCAGCACGTCCCGCCCTACCAGCGGATCGCGAAAGTCTCCTGCCAGCAGACGGCTCCAGGAGACCAACGCGGCGGGCCAGCGGCGGCGCACGTACGGCTCCACCGCGATGTAGAGCACCCAGACGAAGCCTGAGACAGCCAGCGCGAGGCTGAGAAACGTCAGGAAGCTCGCCAGCTCCTGAAGCTCTGCAACGTGACTCGCTCCGATCAACCAAGACACAGCCTGAGCCCCAAATGCGAAAGAGGCCAGCCGGGCCGCGCCGCGGCGGTCACTTCGACCCATGCGAAGATTTCGCCGCCCGAGCATCGTGGCGGTCACCAGCACGGCGAGCAACAATCCCAGCGCGATCGCTTGGGCGGCCAGTTGAGCGGCCGTTCGCTGAAAAGGCTGCATGCGCTCCGGCCGCGTCCAGGGACCAATCAGCTCGAAATAAGTAGGCTTGCCCCGATAGGCAGCAGCCTCGATTCGCATCGGGATGTCAGGATGGTTGGGTAGCACGCCGGTCCACGCGGCGCGCGTGTCGCCATAAGCCGGTGGCGTCCAGGCTGGTTGCGACGCAGTCCATTTGGATGGATCGAGCCCGGCAGCGGAGAACAGCGGAGTCCAATCCGGCGCTGCCGACGCTGACGCTTTGTCCTCCACCTGGGGCGGGACAACGATTAGTTGCATCAGTGCACCGCGCGGATTGAGCTGCAACAGCGTCATCCCCGAGACGTCCAGCGGCGGGTCATCTGTCCAGACCGATCCGTCCACTGGCGCACTCGAAAACGTGAGCCGCGTCGCCATGGGGCGCGGGCTGCTGCGATACCAGAACACGATTGCGCCAGTCTCCAGGTTGTCCCACCGGGCCTTCGACTTGTCGTGGTCACGCACGTAGCGGAGGAACTCGTTGCCTTCGTAGAACCCGGTCGCGGTGTCCACCGGTGGACCCGGATAGCCGACGCTTTGCAGGATCTGCCGCGCGCGATCAGCGAGAGCATCCGGGGGTTTCTCGAGCGGCACGCGGCGGTAAAGCTTCGTCCGCGCGCTCAGCAAGACCGAAGCGAAGACTCCCACCAGGACTCCCGCTAGGCACAGCCAGGCCAGCCAGGGCCGCAGACCCTCCTTCTCGCCCGAGGCGGCCACCATTTCGGGCGAAGGCGTTTCGCCAGCGGCGAGGGCCGCCGCCAGCGGATCGCCGCCCGGCAGCGCTGCCGCAACCTGCAAAGCGCTCGCGGGCCGCTTCGCTGGATCTTTTTCCAGGCAGCGCAGGATGACGCGCTCAATGATTGGGTCCAAGTCTTTGATCAGCGCCGAGGGGCTCGTCGGCGTGGCCTGCTCGTGCAGCCGCGCCATTTCCGCCAGCGTGGAGGCTTCAAAGGCCCGCTTCCCGGTGAAGACCTCGTACAGCACCAACCCAAGCGCGTAGAGGTCGCTGCGCACCGTGGCTTCTTTGCCGGCGAGCTGCTCGGGTGCCATATAAGCGGGCGTGCCCGCGCGGGATTCTTCGGGGCGGAATTCGCCGGCCGCCGCAGCCAGACCGAAGTCGGTCACGCGCGCCTTGCCGCGGCCGTCGAGCATTACGTTCGATGGCTTCAGATCCCGGTGGATGACGCCGAATTCGTGCGCGGCGGCCAGGCCCGCGCAGATCTGCCGTGCGATCTCCGTTGCTTTGTCCGGCGGCAAGTGGCCGATGCGGCGCAGTAAGGAAGCCAGGTCTTCGCCGTCCACATACTCCATCGTCAGGAAGGGAACTCCGTCGGCCTCGCCGATATCGAACACGCGGCAGACGTTGGGGTGCGAGATCTGCCGCGCGGTACGCACTTCGCGGTGGAAACGCGCCAGCGCCGCGCCGTCCAGCGCGAGCGCTTGGGGAAGGAACTTCAGCGCGACCGTCTGTTCGAGCTTCAGGTCGTCGGCGCGATAGACTTCGCCCATCCCGCCCTTGCCGGTCAGCGACACAATGCGGTAGCGGTCCTCGAGAATCACGCCGGGCACGAACCGCGCGTCCTGGTGCAGGCCGGACGCGGGCGACTTCGAGGAGGGCGTGCTTCGGCTGCTCGGCGGGGTGCGCGGGGCCGGCGCGTCGTCCATCAGCGTGGGTGTAGTGCCGATGTCCACCACCGCGCCGCACGACGAGCAGAAGCGGCTGGAATCGGGTATTTGGCTCGAACAAGATGAACAGCGCATGGTCGGCGCGGGATTCTACCACTATCGCACGCCGCGCGGGCTTCGCCTCACAAGTGGAGGAAGGCCGGGGCGATGGTCAGTCCGCGCGGCGCACTTCGACGGCGGTGCCGTAGGCCAATACTTCGGTGACGCCCTGCATCACCTCGTTGGCATCGTAGCGGACGGCGATCACGGCGTTGGCGCCGGATTCCGCGGCGTGCTGCAGCATCAGGTCGAAGGCCTCTGAACGGGTCCGCTCGCACATGTCGGTGAAGAGCGTGATGTTGCCGCCGACAATCGTCTGCAGCGAGGCGCCCAGCGTGCCGATGATGCTGCGCGAGCGCACGATAATTCCTCGCACAAGTCCGATCGTGCGCACCACCTTATAGCCCGAGAGTTCATTCGAAGTTGTGACCATGCCGTGATCAATCCTGGGGTACATCTCTCCTCCTGCATGTGGAATGGCTCGCGCGATTCTACCTGCAACCGCATTCGCGTGCGCAGCGCAATTTCTTCTGCTATTCTCGCGGCACAGTGGACGATGTCTTCTACCTGATCGTCTTCGTGCAGATTGTCCTGGGTTGCTACGCGTTGTGGGAGGGCGCGCAGTGGCTGGCCATGGTGCGGCGCCGCTTGCGCACCCCGCCCGGCTTTTATTCGCCGCGCGTCGCTTTGATTTGCCCGTGCAAGGGGCTGGAGCCGCATCTCGAAGAAAACCTCACGGCGCTTATCGAGCTCGACTATTCGAACTACGAGCTCTTCGTCGTTGTGGCGAGCGAAGGCGACCCGGCGCTCGGCGCCGCGCGAAAACTTTCCGAGGGGGCCCGGCGGCGCGTGCACACGGTTGTCGCGGGGCCGGCCGCAGACTCCGGCGAGAAAGTGAACAATCTGCGCGTCGCGGCTGAGAAAGTGCCGCCGGAGTTTGAAGTGCTCGTGTTCGTGGATTCCGATGGGCGGCCGGGACGCGCGTGGCTGCAGCGCCTGGTGGCGCCACTCGGCGATCCGCGGCTCGGCGCGGCGACCACGTTCCGCTGGTGCCTCCCGGACCGCGGCGGCTTCTGGAGCGCGCTTGCGGCGGCGTGGAATGCGGCCATCGTTACGCAGCTCGGCGAGCACAACAGAAATTTCTGCTGGGGCGGCGGCACGGCCATCCGGCGCAGCGTGTTCGAGCAGGCGCGCGTGGCGGAGTCCTGGCAAGGCTCGGTAAGCGACGATTACTCGATGACGCGCGCGCTTCGCCAGGCCGGCCGCCGCATCCATTTTGTGCCGGAGTGCTTGGTGCCCGCGCTGCACGACACGGATTTCCACGGCCTTATCGAATTCACGAACCGGCAGATCATCATCACCCGCGTTTATGCCCCGAATTTGTGGGCGCTGGCGCTGGCGGTGCATGGGTTCTACTGCGTGGCGGTGCTGCTCGGCCTGGGGCTGCTGCTTGGGAGCTGGTTGTCGGGTGGGATTGGCTTCCATTTCCTGCTGCTGGTGCTGGCCGTGGCGCTGCTCGCCGCAGCGAAAGGCTACCTGCGGCTGATGGCCGTTGTGGATCTGCTGCCCGCGTGGAAAGGGAAGCTGCTGCAATACGGCTGGGCGTGGACGCTGCTCGCGGCGTTTGTGCCGTTTGTTTACTTCTGGAACAGCCTCGTGGCCATGTTCACGCGCCGCATCATCTGGCGCGGCGCGCGCTACGAACTCATCTCACCCGATCAAACCCGCGTCCTGTAGGGGCGGGGCTTTGCCCGATTCCACACAAGTGCGCCGGAATCTGGGGCACAGTTTCGCGCCTAGGCGTGCAAATCTTGCTTGTTGTGGGCAAACCCTGCCCAGCTTCACTCGCCAGCGCCAGCCAGGGCATTGCGCAAGGTTTTGCACATACAGTGGTTACTGTGTTCACAGATTGGCCAACGATTTGCTCCCTAACCCACCGGGTACGGTTAATTCCCAGGGGCGGTGACGGCACGCATTCCTCTTTAAGAGTTCGCTCGATCTGCGGCCCAGCGATTCCTCTTGTCCGTTCTGGTTTCACGTTCACGCTCGCAGCTTTCGGCCCGGCCCGCCGCAACTCCGTTTCTCTGGGATCGCATCTCCAAACCACCCGCTCTTCAACTTGAACCTCCATCGGCCCAGCCCGATGACTCCTCAAAGGGGAGAAAGCAGTGGCGCGACCCGGAACCATAGCTCTCGCCGCACATGAGAAAGGCGCGCTGCGGAAAAAGACGGTCTACCTATTCTGCGAGAAGGCGACGGGCACCGTGCGCTTCCGTCTTGAAGGAAGCCGCTCGGGCAAGCTCCCTGTGGAGAAAGCGGCCAGCTTGCTGGCAATGAACTGTTTTGTTCGCGGATGGACGCCCGAGGACTATGAGATTCTGGTGGCCGCCTCGCCGGTATGTTCCGCCCAGGTGACGTTGCGCGTCCATGAACTCCTTGCTGCGGTGCAGTGTCCGATTGTTCCCCGGTCGTTGAGCCGGCGCGAAAGGGAAGTTCTCACCGGCGTGCTTCAGGAACTTGCCAACAAGGAAATCGCCGCACAACTCTTCCTTTCCGAACGCACCGTGAAATTCCACGTTTCTTCCCTGCTGAGCAAGTTTGACGCCCGGAACAGGCTGGTGCTGATCCGCAAAGCGACTGGCTTGCTGACCGGCACGTCATGGCGGCCCATCGCAACGGCGAACGCGCTCGATGTGCCCCCCGCACGCGTGCCGCTCGCGCTACCTGCGAGCACGGCGGGAAGCGCGCGCGAGACAAGCCGGCCTGTCCGAATGCCCGGCAAAGTGGCCGCGGGATGAAACACAACGGCCCGCCCGGGGATTCAGCATCCGCGTGCGGGCCGTGATTCGGTCCAACGCCTCCCTAATTCCGGCCTACTGGCCGGACAGGAACGGGTAGTGGGCCGAGGTGGCCATGAAGAATAGCATCGGAAACGACAGCCAGAAATTCGCGCGCGAGGCGAGAAACGCCTGCCGCGCAAGCTTGGCGGCTTCGGCGGGCATGGGCGTACCCTGCTCGGCGCTGGCTTTGGTCCACGCAATCAGGCGCTTCTGGATGCGCCAGATCACGCCCCACACGTTGAGGAACATGATCGTACCCAGCCCGCCGCCCACACTGATCGAAAGCACGCGGTTGCTCGCGCCCGGATCCGCGAGCAGCGAAAGCACCAGCCACGCTGTGGCCGCCATGAGAAACCCAATGAGCACGGACAGGACCCAGCCGTTGTTCAGCGCGCCTTCGGTAGGCCGCAGCAGCGCGAACATGATCGCGAAGGCCACCAGCCACGCCACGAGCCACGTCCCGAGCCACTGCCACATGAGCGCCGGATGGCCCGCATTCACCGCGTCGGTCTTCGCCAGGATCATGAAGTAGCGGAAGCCGGCGAGCCACGTCACCACCGAGGCCCAGCGGAACCACCACAGCGCTTTCGGCATCAGGACCGGTATAACTTTACCCTTCGTCGGCCCGTCCAACGCCTTCAGGAACGGCACATTCACCAGGTTGAAGAAATAGAGCAGGCCGATCCAGGTGATTCCTGCGGCGAAGTGCATCCAGCGCAGGATGATTTGCTCGATGTCGCTCGCGCCGGACGGGAACGCCACGTTCAGCTTGAGAAGCGCCAGGGCAAGCGTCGAGGGAACGAGAGCAGTCATGGACTCCTCCAAAGAGCTGCGAAGGTGGGGCCGCGTTTCGCGGGCATTGTACGCGAAATGGTCGCGCGAGGGCACGGCGGAACTTGTCCCGAACGCAGTTGAGGGAGCCGTGCCGTAAACGCGAGCGGAACCTCCGAGCTCTAGCCGCTGAGGTGCAGGCTACCAGAGACACAACGGCCCGCCCGGAGGGATCCTGCATCCGCGGGCGGGCCGTGATTCCGTCCAACGCCCTCGTGAGCTATTTCTTCGCCTGCAGGTACCGCTCGGCAATGGCGTTCCAGTCCACGACGTTCCACCACGCTTCGATGTAGTCGGGGCGCCGGTTCTGATACTTCAGGTAGTAGGCGTGCTCCCAGACGTCCAAGCCCATGACGGGCTTGCCGCCGCTCATGATCGGGTTGTCCTGGTTCGGCGTCGATTCCACCGCCAGCTTGCCGTCCTTGATAAGCAGCCAGGCCCAGCCGGAGCCGAAGCGCGTCGTCGCGGCCTGAGCGAGCTTCGTCTTGAAGTCGGCGAAGGAGCTGAAGGCAGACTTGATGGCCGCGGCCAGCTCGCCGCCCGGCTCGCCGCCTCCGCCCTTCTTCATGATCTTCCAGAACATCGAGTGGTTGGCGTGCCCGCCGCCGTTATTGCGCACGGCCGTGCGCACGTTTTCGGGAACCTTGTCGAGGCTGGCGAGCAATTCGTCAATCGGAAGCGCTTGGAGCTGCGTCTGGCCTTCCAGCGCCTTGTTCAGGTTGTTGACGTAGGCGGCATGGTGCTTGCCGTGGTGGATCTCCATCGTCGTCTTGTCGATGTAGGGTTCGAGTGCGTCGCTCGGATAAGGAAGCGGTGGAAGCTCGTGGGCCAAGTGCCCCTCCTTGTTGAGTGTCGGTTGCTGATGTGCCATGAAAACCCCCAGTCCAGTAGATGTTTGCTGGCTCTTGCGGAACTTTTTATATCCGCCTATTCTACCTCTCCGCGCGGAGCTTCTCAACCTCGCAGCCGTGCAAGCGCCCAGCGGGCGTGTTCGGCGATGAGCGCATCGCCGGATGCCGCGAGCGCTTCGAGCCGCGCAACGATCCGTGCGTAAGCCGGCGTCCCTGCCTGTACACCGGAGTTGCCGAGCGCGACGCAGGCGTTGCGCACAAGGCCGCGCCACTTCGTGCGGCGCATGGCGCTCCCGCGAAATACCTCGCGGAAGTCCGTCTCGCTCAGCGATACGAGCCACTCCAGCTCCGGCGCAAAGAACGAGCGGCGAGTCTCGAGTTTCGAATTTCGAGTTTCGTTGTTCTCGGGGATGGGCCGCGGCAGAAACGCACTTGCCTCGGTCGCTGCCGCCTGGCGGTTCCACGGACAAACGTCCTGGCAGATATCGCAACCGAACACGTGACGCCCCGTCGGCTCGCGCATCTCATCGGGAATGCTGCCCCGTAGTTCGATGGTCAGGTAAGAAATGCAGCGGCGCGCGTCGAGCACATACGGCTCGACGATTGCGCCGGTGGGACACGCCTCGATGCACAGGCGGCAATTGCCGCACAGGTCGGGCGCAGGCAGGGCTGCCGCGCCAAGCGAGGGCGCGAGCTCGAGCGTCGTCACGATCACGCCCAGAAAGAGCCACGAGCCTAGCTCGGCGTTGATCAGGCAGGTGTTCTTCGCGAGCCAGCCGAGCCCGGCGTGTTTTGCGGCGACACGCTCGACGATGGGGCCGGTATCCACGTAGGCGAGCGCTTCGAAAGATTCCATGAACTCCGCACGCATGTTCGCGATGAGCGCTTCGAGCTTTTCGAGCAGCACGTCGTGGTAATCGTCGCCCCAGGCGTAGCGCGAAATCCATCCGCGCGGCGACGCGTCATCCGCCTGCTCTGGCGGCGATTGCGTGGAATAGGCAAGCGATGTGTTGTAGTTGACCGCGCAGACGAAAATGCTGCGCGCTGTTTCGAGCACGCGCGCAGGTGGAAGCCGCCGCGGGTCTTCGAGGTAACGCATCTCGCCGGCATATCCGCGCGCGAGCCATTCCGGAAGGTGCGCAAGCTCCGGGAAATCTTCTGCGCGCGCGACGCCGCACAGATCGAATCCCAGCGCGCGCGCCTGCTCGACCACCCACTCTTTGCGCTCGACAGGGTTCACAGGCTGATTCTCGCGCAACGCACAGGCAGAAAGCGAGCGGCGGCAACGAGGCCGCAGCCTGCGGCTGTTGCCGTCTTTCGCACAGCGTGCTCTGGCCGCGCGTGGCTGCGGCTGTTACAATGCTTGGCCGATGACCGACTGGCGACAGATCCAGGCACGTATCCGCAAAGCAAGAACCAGCCCCGACGCCCCCGCACAACTCGTTGCGCTGTACGAAAGAACGCACGACGCGATGGTGGCCTTCGAGCTGGCCAAGCACCATGAGACATCCGGCGCCACCGACGAGGCCGTGCGCTGGTACACGGCTGCAGCGCAGCGTTTTCGCCGCGCGCAGTGGAAGACCAAGGCTGAGGAAGCGCTGACGCGTCTCGGCGCGCCGATTCCTCCGCCGGAAGCTGCTCCGTCTTCCGAGCCGGCGCAGGAAGTGATCGAGTTTCCCGCCGTGGAGGCAGCGCTGGCGGAGCCTGCCCAGGCTGCACCGAATTCCTCGGAGGTTTCTACCGCTGCTCCTGGCGAAGCGGCAGTTGGCCCGGACGGTCGCAAGCGGCGGCGCCGCGGCCGCCGCGGCGGGCGCCGGCATCGCAAGCCGCCCGAAGGTACGCCCGCCCTGGCGGCAGCTCCGCCGCCGGTTGTGGAGCGACATGCTCCGCGGCGCGAACCGCGGCACGAGGTTGCAGCCCCGCCGCCCATTCATCACGAACCCATCGAACCGCCGATGCGCGGCCGTCCGGGCGACCCGGGGATGGCTTCGCGGCTGGCGCATCTTGAATCGCAGCTCCGTCGTATGCTGGCGGGCCAACTGTATCGTTTGGAAGCTTCGAACGAAGCCCCTGCGGGGCCGGGCGTGTTCCTGGTGACCGACGCGGACCAAACCGAATACTACTACGTCGAGTCCTGCAAGACCCTGCGCATCGGAATCGGGAACCTGCTCCCGACCGAGCGCGGCGGCAGCCGCAGGGGAGCGCCGTCACTGCGGGGGCCTTTGGCCGAGCACCTGGGAATCAGCGAGTCGCGCGTCGCCAAGTATTTGAAGGATCACTGCGTGGTCCGCTGGATCCAGATTGACGAAGGAGCCTCGCAGCTCGCCCATTTTGCCATTGCCGTCCTGCATCCGGTTTTGAACGACTGAAGTTACCCCGGCGGGCGCAAGTGTTTATGGCGTTGGCACTTATCGTCCCCAAAGCATGCCCCATTGACTGCTCAGAGGCGCCATTCGCCCCCTGATTCTGCCTTTCCGGCGCATACGGCTGGACGGCTCCCAGGGCCAGGGGTCAAACTGTGGTGGCCTAAAGACTTAGGCAGGGGGTGGTGTTCCCGCTGTTGGGTGGCCAGCCTCTGAGGGATTCCAAATCTTACGGTTCTAATGCATTCGTTTTTTCGATTCTGAGAAGAGAGGGGAAAGCGATATGCGGAGTGGATTGAGCACGCAGGCCTGGAGGGTGTTTGACGCGGCTGTGTGTAAGACGGCGGCCGCCACCTACAACACGATCCAGTTCTTCAACAAGCATCGCCCCAATCCTTCCTTTACGCCGAAGTGGTCCGATAAGCCGATGCTGAAGTCGTGGGAAAAGACCAAGCCGACTCTCGGCTGGCCGCGCACCACAGACTCGCTCTGCCCGGGCTGCGTCACAGAGGCGCGCCAGACCATCCTGGAGGGCAAGCGCGACTGGCAGGACCTGATCCACGAAAAGGTGGGCGAGATCAAGGCGCAGATCGTGGAGCGCGACGGCGAGATCTGGATGGTGAAGGAGTGCCCCCTCCACGGCAAATACGAAGACCTGATGGCCATTGACGCGAAGTTCCTGGCCTGGATCGAGAAGAATTTTCCCGGCCGCGACATCCCCGCGCACAACGACGCCGACCTGCACAACCACGGCTCGAGCACCGTGCGTTACGGCCGCGGCTCGGTGTTGACCGTGGACCTCACGAACCGCTGCAACATGATGTGCGACCCCTGCTTCATGGACGCCAACCAGGTGGGCTACGTTCATGAGCTGAGCTGGGAAGAAATCCAGGAAATCCTCGACAACGCCATCCGCATCAAGCCGCGCCGGCAGATGTCGGTGCAGTTCTCGGGCGGCGAGCCCACCATGCACCCGTACTTCCTTGACGCGGTCCGCTACGCGCGCAAGGTGGGTTACAACAGCGTGCAGGCGGCCACGAACGGAATCGAGTTTGCCAAGAGCAAAGACTTCGCCCGCAAGGCGTTCGAGGCGGGCATGCGCTACGCCTACCTGCAGTTCGACGGCATCGGCAACGACGCCAACAGCCACCGTCAGGTGGGCAATCTGTTCGACGTGAAGCTGCGCGCGATCGAAAACATGCACGAGGCGGGCATCGAAATCGTGCTCGTCACCACGATCGTCAACAGCGTGAACAACGACCAGGTGGGCGCCATCGTGAAGTTCGCGATGGAGAACCCCAAGAAAATCGCGTTTGTCTCCTTCCAGCCGGTTTCGTTCACCGGTCGCGACGAAGAAATCACGCCCGAGCGCCGCATGCGCCAGCGCTATACGCTCTCGCACCTGGCGCACGACGTCTCGAAGCAGGTGGGCAAGATCGAGCCCACGCGCGACTGGTTCCCGATTTCGTTCGTCAGCACGTTTGCCGGTTTCTCCGACCTCGTACACGGCCCCGATTCGCAGTGGGGCGCGCTTTCCTGCGGCTGCCATCCGAACTGCGGCGTGGGCACCGCGCTCATGATCAACAAGGAAACCAAGGAGTGGGCCCCGGTGCCGCGCTTCCTGGACGCCCCGCAGCTTGTGAGAGACGTCACCGCCATCACCGACGCCGCTCGCGGCAAGGGCTTCTCCAATTTCATGATGGCGCTGGCGCTCCTGAAAAACTACAAGCCCTTCCAGGGGCCCAAGGGCCTGACGCTCAAGGATCTGTTCGTCAAATTCGACAAGACCTGGGCGCTGACCAAGGCCTCGGAGAAAAAGTACGGCCGCACGTCGCCGGACCGCACCTACGAAGACGCCATGAAGCGCCGCAAGACCGACCAGTGGAACTTCCTGTTCATCGCCGGCATGTGGTTCCAGGACCTCTTCAACTACGACTTCCGCCGCACCGAGATGTGCATCATCCCCTACGCGACGCAACTGGGCGAAATCTCCTTCTGCGCGTACAACACGGGCATCGGCTGGCGGAAGATCATCGAGAACATGTACAAGAACGCGACCGTCGCGCAGTGGTACCGCACGCACGGCAAGCACGAGATCTACGCCAAGGGCAAGAGCGTCAACCTGGCGAACTACGAGCACTCGCTCGTGATTGACGCCGCCGACGCCTCCCGCGTCCGGCCCAAGGAGCACGATGTTCCGATGACCGCCGCCGATGAGGACCGCCAGCGCCGCAAGAAGGCCTGGGAGGAAGCCGCCAAGGTGCGCGAGATCTACGAGGAGATGGTGCTTAAGAAGCCCAAGACGGAAGTCGTGCAGATCGGCTCGCTGGCCCAGATCAAGGCCGCGACCCCCGCGCCCGTCGCCATCTCAGGCGCCAACGGCAACGGCAACGGCAACGGCAACGGCAACGGCTCCGCCAAGACAGCGCAGCCCGAAGAACAGCCCGTCGCCGGCGACTAAGCGGCTTCACCACAGAACTTTCGCCAACTGCCCCGACTCTGTCGGGGCAGTTGCTTTTTGGGGTGGCTTTCATGGCACCCCCAATACGGACTTTGGACGCTCGGTGTAGTGTCTGCGCATCAGCTTGGCGGAGGAGAACGCATGAGCACAAGAAGCAGGAAGCAGACCAGCGGCCCCGTGGGATGGACGCCGCCGGATCTGAGCGGCAAAGTTGCTCTCGTTGCCGGTGCGAGCCGCGGCGCAGGGCGCGGGATCGCACTCGCGCTCGGCGAGTGTGGAGCGACGGTGTACGTCACGGGCCGCAGCGTGCGCGGCGGTCCGAAGCCCTACGACAAAGCTCCTGGCACGATCCAAGATACGGCCGCAGAGGTCACGCGCCGCGGCGGGCGTGGCATCCCTGTCCGCGCGGACCACACCGTGGATTCTGAGGTCGCCGCGCTCTTCAAACGCGTGCATCGTGAGCGGAACCGCCTCGATATCCTTGCGAACGCGGCTTGGGGCGGCAGCGGGGAGTACGTCCACACGGACTGGAGGAGCCGTCCGTTCTGGGAGCTCCGGACCGTGGGCTGGTGGGAAACGATGATGGCCGGCGCGTACGCGCACCTGCTGGCGAGCTTGTACGCCGCGCGGATGATGGCCCGGCAGCGCTACGGGCTCATCGTGTCCGTCACCGAGCCGATCCTCGAGAAATATGACCGCGGCGGGCCGCTCTTCTGGATGTACTGGATGCTCGGCCACCGCGCAATCAACCGCATGGTCGAAGCGATGAAGTCGGACCTGGTGAAGCGGAAGATTGCCGCCATCGCACTGGCGCCGGGCTGGATGCGCACCGAGCGCGTGATGATGCACACTTCGGAGAAAGAGAAGAAGTCCGCCCGCTTCGGCAAGAGCGAATCCACCGAATACGTGGGGCGCGCGGTGGCATCGCTCGCCGCAGACCCCAAGGTGCTGCGGCGGGCCGGGAAACTTCTCTTCGTCGCGGATCTGGCCGAGGAATACGGTTTCAAGGACTCCGACGGCCGCGCCGTGCCGAACTTCTACAAAGAGATGAAGATGATCTAGTGCACTCGCATCCCTTCAGTTCAGCGGCGCCTACTTTTTCTCCGGCGCAGCATCCTTCTTCTTCGGTTCGCCGCGAACGACGCGCAGGCCCACGTACGCCGCGTCCGCCGCACGGTACTGCGTCTTGGTGTCCGCAGGACGGTCGGCGCTGCCGCCCAATGTCTTGCCCGTGCCGTCCTTGGCGAGCGCCCATTCCGCGACATTGCCTCCGAGGTCGAAGATCAGCTCCTCGCCTTCGCCGCCCGCTCCGGCGAAGCTGCCCGCTTCCTTGAGCAGCGGCGCCGTGCCGCCCAGCTCTTTGAGTTTGGCGGCCAGCCGCTCCGCGTCCGCGGGATTGACGGTATAGCCGGCCCAGTAGTCGAGCGTATTCTCACCGGAGCGCGACTCGTAGAGCGACGTCACTTCGTCTTCGTTCGGGATGCGGTACGTTTGCCCGGTCAGCTTGCTCAGCCACGCCGCGTAGGCCCTGGCATTTTCGAGCGTGACGCCGTTGGCGGGGAAATTGTCCGTGCCCGCGTCGTACTTGTAGTTCTTGTCGAACGCGGCATACTGCGCGCGCGTCACTTCGAAGCGGCCGATCTCCAGGTCCCCGCGCTTCACCACTTCGGGGATCAGCGCCTCCTGCGGCGCGCCCTTGGCCGCTTTCACGGTCTGTGCCACGCCGTAACGCGTGCTCGCGCGGGCAATCGCCTTGCGCCGGAAAGCCAGTCCGAGCGGCGAGTCTTCCTTGAACGCTTCGTTCGCAGACTCTTTCTTGAACAGGTAGCGGTCGAACCAGGCCATCTCCTCTTCCACCTTGCGCAGTTGGTGCGAGAGTTTCTGCGGGCCGTGCGGCTCGCCGGGGAAGAGCAAGAAGCGCACGGGGACTTTGCCGGCCTGGTACAGCGCGCGGTAGGTGGACCAGCCCTGGCTCGTCGGCACGTTGCGGTCCTCGGTGCCGAAATAGATGATGATGGGTGTTTGTACGCGGTCCAGCTTGAAGAACGGCGACTTCCGGATGTAGAGCTCCGGATCTTCGAGCGGCGACTTGCCGAGGTAATACTTGTCGAAGGCCTGGCCGAAGTCCACGTTGGCCCAGTCGCTGATCCATTCCACGTCGCCGGCGCCTGCCGAGGCGGCCTTGTACCGCGCGGGGTTCGTCACCAAAAGCTGGATCGAGAGGATCGAGCCGTTCGACCAGCCCATCGTGCCGATGCGCTCGGGGTCCACCAGGCCTCGCGCGATCAACGCGTCCACGCCCTTTTCGATATCGGGGATCTCCAGGTCGTAGTATTTGCCGCAGCAGATGGACTCCGCCCATTTCAGCCCGTAGTTGCCACTGCCGTGATAGTTGACTTGGAAAACGAACGCGCCGCGCTGCGCCAGCAGGTTCAGCGGCGTGCCCCAACTGGCCGACCAATCATCCGTGTCGAACCCGGTGGGGCCGCCGTGGATGTTCAACACCAGCGGGTAGCGTTTCCCGGGCTCGTAGTTGTGCGGGTAGTAGAGGACGCCCTCCACTTCCTCGTCGAGCGCGCCCTTCCAGCGGATCACTTCCGCTTTCGCCAGCGGCTTGTTCTGAAAGTGCGGGTTCACGCTGGTCATCTGCACCGGAGAAACGATGCGCGTGCCGTCCAGTGTGGCGCGGTACCACTGCGTGGGCTTGTCGGGCTTGGAGTGGTTGTAGAGCAGCGTCTTGCCGTCTTGCCCCAGCACGAAGCCGAAGAGGTTCCGCGCGTGCTCGCCCTCGAGGTTCGCGCGCGTCCACGCGCTGCCGCTGCGCGTGTAGCGCGCAGGCAGGAATCGCGCGCCCGCGGAGAGCAGACACACGAAGCCATCCTGGGCGGTCTCGATTTGCGAGGCGAAACCCCACTCCCAATCGAGGTTCACCTGCGTCGCGCTGCCGCTGCGGACGTCGTAGAAATACAGGATGTCGATCGTGGCGTTCAGGAATTCCGGATGGTTCGAGAACGGCGTCCCGGCGTAGAAGCCGGAACCGTCCTTGGCCCAGCGGATGCCGAACGGGCGGATGCGGCCTTCGGTGAAGATCTGCTTCCGCTGGCCCGTTTCGAGGTCGTAGAGGAACGTCACCGGCGGGATTTTCTGGTCCCAGGTGTAGGCCAGGCTGCGCTCGTGCACCGCGACCACTTTCTTCCCGTCCGGGGATGCGGCCCAGCTTTGAATCCAGTCGTCGTTGTCGGTCAGCCGCGTGACTTTCCGGTCTTTCACGCTGAGCCGGAACAACCGTACCGGCGCGGTGTGCGCTGCGTCCTCCACCGCGCTTGTGTCGTCCTTCTTGCGCCGCGTTTCGTGCTCGTAGAACGTCGCGTCTTCCTCGGCGGTGAAGTAGATGGTGTCGTTGTCCACCCACTCGTAGGAGCGGATGCCGCGCTCGAACTCCGTCAGAGACCACGGCTCGCCGCCGAAGGGGTTCATCAGCCAAAGCTGCTGGCGCGCCTTCTCGGGCGCGGGGTGCGGAAGCGGCCGCGTGCTCAGGAAGGAGATCAGTTCGCCGTTGGGGGACCACCTCGGCTGCGCGTGGGTCTCCGTGCCGCGCGTCAACTGGATTTCCTTCTTCTCCGTCAGGCTGCTCAGGAGGAGGTTGCTTACGCGGCTGTCCTTCTCCCGGTCTGCAACGGATTTCACCCACACGGCCCATTTGCCGTCGGGCGAGATGCGGAATTGTCCCGCCGTTTCGGTGAAGACCACGTCTTCGGGCTTCCATTCCTTCCGCGCTGGTTCGGAAGAGTCCGGTTTGCTCTCGGCGTTCTGTGCGCGAAGGATGGTGCCCTGCATCAGAAGCGCCAACAGCACTGCCAGCGCGGCTCGTCTCCAGTTCCCGGTCATGCGCGTCTCCTTCTCAGGAATCATTCCGTGCCGCCTCGCGGCGGGGAAAAACTATCACATCCGGCCGCACGGGCGTGAGTCCGGGCCGACCGACTTGGGCCCGGCGCTCGAGTCTTGTAGAATACGCTTCGCCGATTCTTCGGCTCACGACGGTGAACATGGCCGCAGGCATCCTGAGTCCCGAGACGTTCCGCTTCTTCCGCGAGCTCGGCCGCAACAATCACAAGCCGTGGATGGACGCGAAC
>JBGQHO010000056.1:0-20994 GCA_041497955.1 Terriglobia bacterium
CCGGCGCGGCGCACGCCCGTCCGCACTTTCGAGCAGCGAGCAATCATGTATCACGATTGGGGACGGGTTAACCTTACTTTCAACTTCATCAACGAGACGGGGCTGGAAAGCGGCGAGAACGACTTCGGCTATGTCTGGGGAGTGTTTCGGCAGGCTGCCTATGGGGCAATGGAGACAGACAAAGACATGGCCGGAATGGCGGGCATGCCGAAAAAGAAAGCGCCTCCGGTGTTCTCGTTTCAACGGCTGGGCTATGGGCTGGAGATGATGGGAGCGCTCGGCAACGTGGATGAGTTCGGCTTCCACTGGCAACGCCAGCAGCAGTATGTGGGTCCTGTCTTCAGCTATTCCGTATCGGAGCACTGGACGGTTCACGTCGAGCCGACATTTGGACTCTCCGACGTAAGTGATCCGTTTGTGCTGCGAATGGGGGTCGGATATTCGATCGACCACCTTCTACATCGTCTCCATCGGCGATCACCGACTCCGTGAGCGACGATGCAGGCGGGTGGCCCAACGATGTAGTTATCTGAGAGGCTGTTCGATCTCGAATCGGAGCCCACCTGGCCCCTTAATGTATGCTGTTCTAGCACCCCAGGGCTTGTCACTGGGGGCCTCCTCCGCAATAGCCCCTTTCCCGATCACACGCCCGTAGTCCCTGTCGCAGTTCTCGCTCTCAAAGCCGACTGTGGCGATTGACTCTTGGTCGGCTGAATCCAGAATCAGCACGATGGAACCAAATGGAATCTCCGCCATCCGTTCATTCCTGAAAGTTGGCCGTACGTCCCACATTTGCTCCAGCCATCCGATCGCAGCAGGAAGGTCGCGGACCGCAAAGTGGATGTGATTCAACTTCATTGGCTGTGCCTCCCTGTCCCGACTCTCGGAACTTTGCGCGGTACGGCTCGGCCAGAAAGATGGCCATTCGCTCAGCCGAGGTGCCAGTGGGGCCAAAGCCAGCCAAAAGTGCCCGCTGTCAGCAAGGCGTACACGAGTCCATCGAAAACTTCCTTGAGGGTCGCGCCCCACATCTGACCCTTCCAGATGCCGTTGCTCAGATTTCCCAGACCGTAGGCGAGAAACGCGGCGGTGCCGACGACGCGAAAAACGGCCAGATAGGGCGCGCCCGACGAAACCGTGCGTCCGGTGAGATAGGCGACGAAGAAGCCGATTATGAGGCAGTAGGCAAACCACATGCCCAGGAACTTCGGCATGACCGGTGGGCCGCTGGGAAACACGGTCATCATCCCGACCGGTCCCTGCTTGTACTTTTCCAGCACGGCGGGCGACTTCATCTCCTTGTGGGTGCCAAAAGGAAAAATATAGAGACCCCGCTTCAGGCCGGCGCCGCGCAGCGTGGCGAGGAGCTTGTCCTCATCGGGGAGCTGCCGGTAATCGCTGCGATGGTAGGGGAGCAGCATGTGCATGATGGAGCTGGCGACGAAGACGATGATGGCCGAGAGCAGGATCGGGAGCCAGAGGGCAGTGAGAGGAACCATGCGCAGCCTCCTTCAGGTGCGACGGCGAATGCAGAGATTTCCCGGGGAGGTTACGCTTGCCCGGCTCAGCGGTCAAGTGGACTTGCCTAACGAGGAAGGTTGTGACGGGGTGAGAAACGTGGTCCGGCCTGCCACCGTTCGCCTTCGGCCGAACCCAGGACAGAGGAAACGGTGAAAACCTGTGCCGTCCTCACCCCGAGACCAGGGCAAAGCTTAGACCAGTCATGGCCCGAGTTCAAGAGCCCTCAAATTCGAACCTTGGGAATTACGCCGAGACCGTTCCCTTTCCTCACCCTGTGGAATGCGGGAACCCAACTATCTGCCGCGGAAGGACATTGTCCTTTGCGGGAAAGGTGCCAAGACACTGTCGGCACGGTCCTATGCGATCGGGAATGAGAAACGCGCTCCCCGGAAACTAGCCCACTGTCACGCGCTGCCCTTGGTTGACTTCGCTTCGGGCGTCCGATAGGCTTCTGCGTTTTAGCTATTCTCATCGAACGTTGCTGTGCGAATGCGTGAGGCATGTCGGACCTGAAGCTTCCATCGCGCACCGAGGATTTCGCGGAGTGGTACAACCAGGTGGTGCTCCGCGCCGAGCTGGCGGACTACGCGCCGGTGCGCGGCTGCATGATCGTGCGCCCGTACGGCTGGGCGCTCTGGGAAAACATTACCGCGGCGCTCGACCGGCGGTTCAAAGCCACCGGCCACGTGAACGCGGCCTTCCCGCTGTTCATCCCCAAAAGCTTCATCGAGAAGGAGAAGAAGCACGTCGAAGGCTTCTCGCCGGAACTGGCCGTGGTGACGATCGGCGGCGGCGAAAAACTGGAAGAGCCGCTGGTGGTGCGGCCCACTTCGGAGACGATCATCGGGCACGCCTACGCGAAGTGGATCCAGTCGTACCGCGACCTGCCCGTGCTCATCAACCTGTGGAACAGCGTGGTGCGCTGGGAGCTGCGCACGAAGCTTTTCCTGCGCACGCTCGAGTTTTACTGGCAGGAGGGCCACACGGCGCACGCCACTTATGAGGAAGCGGAGGCCGAGACGCGCCAGATGGTCGACGTCTACACCGATTTTGCGGCGACCGAAGCGGCGATCCCCGTGATCCCCGGGCGCAAGTCAGAAGGCGAGAAGTTCGCCGGCGCCGACGTGACCTACTCGCTCGAAGCCATGATGGGCGACGGCAAAGCGCTCCAGTTTTGCACCTCGCACAATCTGGGCCAGAACTTCGCCAAAGCCTTCGAGATCCGTTACCTCGACCAGACGGGGCAGCGCCAATATTGCTGGACGACTTCGTGGGGGCTTTCGACGCGCGTCATCGGCGCCATCATCATGGTGCACGGCGACGACCAGGGACTCATCTTCCCGCCGCGGCTGGCGCCGTTCCAGGCGGTCATCGTTCCGATTTACAAGACCGACGAAGAAAAGGCGCTCGTCTTGGAAGCTGCGCGGAGGATTCGCGCCGAGCTCGTCGCCGCCGGCATCCGCGTGAAGACCGACGAGCGCGAGGGCGCGAGCCCCGGCTTCAAATTCAACGACTGGGAGATGCGCGGGGTTCCGCTGCGCATCGAGATCGGGCCCAAAGACGTGGCTAAAGGCGCGGTGATGCTGGCGCGGCGCGACCGTCCCGGCAAAGAAGGGAAGTCGCCTGCCGCGCAGCAGGGCCTTGCTGCCACCGTGGCCAAGGCCCTCGAAGAGATTCAGGCTGCACTTTTCCAGCGTGCGCTCGACTTCCGCAAGTCGCTCACCTTTGAGCCGGCTGATTACGCGGAATTCAAGACTGCCGTCGAAAAGGGCTTCGCGCACGCCTGGTGGTGCGGCAGCAGCGACTGCGAAGCGAAGATCAAGAACGAGACGAAGGCCACGATGCGTTGCATTCCCCTCGAGCAGCCCGGGGGCCAGGGCCATTGCATCTACTGCGGCAATCCCGCCAAAGACAAAGCCATCTTCGCCAAAGCCTATTAGACCGTGATGGTGCGGATCGCAGACCTTTGCGGGCGGCCAGATGGAACATGGTTCAACTAACGTGCAGGAGGGCAAGACGGGTGTACAATCCTTGCCGTTTTCGAGGTCAAAAAGGAAATCTCAAATCAGAGGAGGAAACGGATGCGCAAGCTAGTGTTGGTACCGGTTCTGGTGTGCCTGTGCGCTGGTGTGGCCCTGGCGCAGGGCAAGATGTCGAACGGATGGGCGTGCGGAAAGCCGGCCTCGGCTCAGAGCATCGAGATCGGAGACCAGCCCAACCACGCTTACTCGATCGGCCAGATCAAGTGCACCTCCACCAAGGGTGAAATCGCGGGTGTGAGAGAGAAAGAGGGCAGCGGCACGGAGTTCGCCGAAGTCACCGGCAACAGTTCCAGCGGCCACGGCATTTTCGTCGAGACCATGGCCAATGGAGACAAAATCCACTTCACCTACCAAACCACGGCCGCCATCAAGAACGGCCAGATGCAGTCTGGTACCAACAAGTGGCAGGCCACCAGCGGAACCGGGAAGTTCAAAGGGATCAAGGCCAGCGGCACCTGCACCGGAACGGGAAACGCGGACGGGTCCACGGCCTGGGCCTGCAACGGCACTTACACGCTTCCCAAGTAGCGCCGTCGGCGCGGAGACGCAAGGCCCGCCTGTTTTTGCGGCCCCCGTGTCCCCGTGCCAAGTGGCGCGGACGCTGATCGCCCACAAGTCGGCGGCCTTAATGTGAGCAATACTGAAAGAATGTTCAGTTCCTCCCGGGGAGCGCCGGAGATAACTCCCTGGAAACATGCCGCTTGCGATGCCTCGACGCCCGCAGGGCGGGGTGATAGCATCGCCAACATGAGCCGCAATCGAGAGCGTGGGGGCAGCAAGCTAAAGGCCATCCTCTGGTTGCTTGTACTTGTAGCGGGCGTCTTTACCGCTTTCAAGGTGGTCCCCGTCTACATTGACAACTACTCTCTGCAAGACAAGATGCAGACCGAGGCGCGGTTTGCCACGGTGAACCGCCCGACGGAAGACCATATCCGGGAGGTCATCTTCAAAGAGATCCAGGCACTGGAAATCCCCGCCCACAGCGAAGACATCAAAGTAGAAGCCAGCCCGCGCGGCGTGAAGATCAGCGTCGATTACACCGTGAACGTGGATCTGAAGGTCTATCAGCTGAAGCTGCACTTCAATCCTGCGGTGGACAATCGCTCTCTGTATTAGCTTGCGGGCTGCCGATGCCGGGGATTTTTCGGGGAACTCACCCAGGCCGGCCTGAACCTGTCCGCGCATTCCCGCCCGCGCGGGCCCACCGGCCTTCCCAAACGCGGTAGAATCTCTATTGGAGGGTGGGGTTGCGCATCCGGCTTGCCCGCGGCTTTTGGACTTCCCGGTTTGGACTGGCCGTGCTTGGCGGCGCGCTGTTCTGCGTCCTGGTGGGCGCGGGCACGTTCACCTACTACTACGTCAAATATGCCCGCCTGATTGACCAGCGGCTGACGAGCGGGTCCTTTCAAGCCACGTCGCGGATCTACTCGGGGCCCGCGCGAATCTTCGTGGGCCAGGCCATCTCTGCGCGGGACCTGGTCGGGTATCTGCAGCGCGCCGGCTATTCAGACAATTTCCTTCCGGGTTCGCCGGGCCAGTATTTCCTCGACGGCTCGACGGTAGACATCCGCCCCTCATCGGACTCGTATTTCGCAGCCGCGCCGGGCAAGAACGCCTTGCGGGTGGAGTTCGGCAGCCGCGAGCTCCGGTCCATTCGCTCTCTCGCAAACAGCTCCGCGCTTGCCAGCGCGGAGATCGAGCCGGAGCTGCTGACGAACCTGTTTGACCAGTCGCGCGAGAAGCGCCGGCCGGTACACTTCGAGGATTTGCCCAAGCCGCTTGTCGATGCGGTGCTCTCGGCCGAAGACAAGCGCTTCTTCGAGCATCCCGGCTTCGACCCATTGCGCGTACTGGGCGCGGCCTGGGCCGATCTCCGCCGAGAGCGCATCGCGCAGGGCGCCAGCACGATCACGATGCAAGTGGCGCGCAACTTTTTCTTCTCCACCGAGCGCACCTGGCGTCGGAAGCTGGCCGAGACGCTGATGGCGCTGGAGATCGAGCAGCGCTTTTCAAAGAAGCAGATCTTCGAGCTGTATGCCAACGAAGTGTATCTCGGCAACCGCGGCAGCTTTGCCATTCATGGGTTCGGCGAGGCCTCGCAGGCGTACTTCGCCAAGGACGTGCGCGAGCTGAGCCTGGGCGAGGAAGCGTTCCTTGCCGGAATCATCCGCTCGCCGAATCGCTATTCCTCTTCCGACCGCAAGCCCGAGCGCGCCGCCGAGGCCCGCAACCGCGTGCTGAACCAGATGGTCGAGAACAAGACGGTCTCGTCCGAAGAGGCGCAGGCTGCGATGAAAGCGCCGCTGCGCCTGGGGAGCGGCGGGCTCCAGAGCAGCGCCGCGCCGTATTTTGTGGACATGGTGAAGGACCACCTGCTCGACCGTTTCTCTGAACCCGAGCTGCTCTCCGAGAGCTTCCGCATCTACACGACGCTGGATCCGGCGCTGCAGCGCGCCGCGGCGCAGGCGGTGCAGATCGGCATTCAGGATCTGGACAAGCAGCTCGCGCGGCGTTACGCGCGCTGGCGCAAGGCCGGTGAGCCGCCGGTGACGGCGCAGGTGGCGGTCGTGGTGCTCGACCCGCGCACCGGCGAAATCAAGGCGCTCATCGGCGGGCGCGACTACGGGCAGAGCCAGTTGAACCGCGCGCTGGCGCGCCGCCAGCCGGGCTCGGCATTCAAGCCGTTCGTCTACGCGGCGGCGTTTGACGACGCCGTGGACGGCCAGGGACCCATCGTGACGCCCGCGACGACCGTGGTGGACGAGCCGACGACGTTTCTTTTTGACGGCAAGGAGTACACGCCGAACAACTACGGCGAGCAGTTTCACGGCACGGTGACGCTGCGTGAAGCGTTGACGCGCTCGCTCAACGTGGCCACGGTGAAGGTGGCGGAGCTTGTCGGCTACGGCCGAGTGGCGCAGTTTGCGAAGCAGCTCGGGCTCGACCCGCGCATCCAGCCGACGCCGGCGGTGGCGCTGGGCGCCTACGAAATGACGCCGCTCGACGTTGCCGGCGGGTACACCGTGTTCGCCAATGGCGGCGTGCGCGCCGAGCCGATGTTTCTGCGCCGCGTGGTGGGCGGCGATGGCTCCGTGCTCGAAAACAACCAGCCGCGCACGCGGCAGGCGCTCGACCCGCGCGTCGCCTATCTTGTGACCAACGTCATGGAAGATGTCATCAACCACGGCACCGGCTATCCGGCGCGCGCGCGCGGCTTCAATGCGCCCGCCGCAGGAAAGACCGGCACGTCGCACGACGGCTGGTTCGCCGGCTTCACGTCGAACTTGCTCTGCGTCGTCTGGGTGGGCTTCGACGACAACCGCGAGCTGGGACTGGCCGGCGGGGCGTCGGCGGCGCCGATCTTCGGGGAGTTCATGAAGCGCGCGGTCGCATTGCCCGCGTATCGCGACGTGGAGGAGTTCCCGATTCCCGATGGCGTCGTGGCGCTGGAGATTGATCCCGAAACGCAGCAGCTCGCAACGCCGTACTGCCCCGTCAAGCGCACCGAGGTGTATCTGCGCGGCACCGACCCCACGGAGTTCTGCGCGCGGCACGGCGGGCGGCAGGCGGCGGAGTCGGTGCCCGGATGGCTCTCGAGCCCAACTGGTGCGGGAAACATGCCCGAGCCGTCTCCTCCGGGCGAAGCTGTCGCGCCGGGCGGGAAGGGTCCGGTGAAGCCGGGTGCGCCGAAGAAAGCGGTGGCCGCGGCTCCTCCGCAGCAGTCCGCCCAGCAGCCGGAGAAGAAAAAGACCTTCCTCCAGAAGGTTTTTGGTATCTTTGGTGGCAGCAAGAAAGAGCCGGAAAAGACGCCGCCCAAACCGTAGCGGCGCCGGGGGGACGCAGTGGCCCAGCAGAAGTGGAGTGAGGCAACCCGCCTCGTCTTCACGGCCGCAGCGTTGACCAGCCTGGTCGCCCTGAGCGCAGCAGCGCAGCAATCAGCTCCTCCTCCGCAGTCACCTCAAACACAACAGGCCGTCCCGCCGAAGCAGACTTCCGCGCCCGGCCGCACCGCGCGCGACGATGAAGAGCTCCGCGCGGATATTTTCATGGCCCGGAAGCAGTATTCCGAAGCCGCGGAGACTTACCAGAAGCTTCTCACGCAAGAGCCGCGCAACGCCGTTTTGCTGAATAAGGTCGGCATCGCCTACCACTACCTGCAACGCCTCGACGTGGCGAAACGCTTCTACCAGCGCTCGATTCGCGCCGACCGGAACTATGCGAACGCGTACAACAACCTCGGCATGCTCGAGTACGACCGCAAGCGGTTCAAGCAGGCCGTGCAGGATTGCAGGAAGGCGGTGGAGATCTCTCCGAACGTTGCTCCTTTCTTCCGCAACCTCGGCTACGCGTATTTTTCGGACAAGAAATACGACGAAGCCGTTGACGCATTTCACCGGGCCCTGGTGATCGATCCGCAGGTTTTTGAGAACTCGGGCCAGGGTTTTGGAACCGTGCTCCAGCAGGTGAGCGTGCAGGAAAAAGGCGCGTTCTTCTATTTTCTGGCGAAATCGTTCGCCGGCATGAGCAATGCCGAGCGCTGTGCGTTCTACCTGCGCAAGGCGCGCGACGAAGGCTACCAGAACCTCGCCGCGGCGAAGACCGATCCCGCGTTTGCTCCCGTGCTCAAAGACCCGGACGTGATGGAAGTCTTGCAGATGACTCCGCCTGCCAAACCTGATTCGGCCCCGCCGGGCGTCTAGCTCCGCGGCACGAACCCTTTCTGCTTCCCGCAGAATCAACCTACTGGCACGCTTCTGTTACAATAGCGCGTAGAATGACGGTGCGACTGATGCCCGTCGCGGTCCTGTTCCTCTCGCTGGCGGCACCTATTGCTGCTGGCGCCCCTGCGGGTTTTCTCGATCGCAACGGAGAGCCACGATGAAGTTCCGGATGGATTCCTCAAGATTCTTTTCCAAGATGGCTGCCTGGCTCGCGGCTGCTCTACTGGCCGGGTTCTCCCTCTCGGTCGCGCTGGCGCAGTCGTCGGGGGGCCGGCCTGCCGCTGCGGCGAACGCGCATACGGTGGTTGAGCTGCGCATTGATGATGATATTGAGCCCATCCTGGCCGAGTACGTCAGCGGCGGCATTGCGCAGGCCGCGCGCGACCACGCCAGCCTGGTGCTGATCACGATGGACACGCCCGGCGGGCTGAGCACCTCGATGCACGACATCATCCAGCGCATCATTGAGTCGCCGGTGCCGGTGGCGGTGTACGTCTCACCGTCGGGCGCGCGGGCTGCCTCGGCGGGATTTTTCATCCTGCTTTCTGCGGACGTGGCCGCGATGGCGCCCGGAACGCATACCGGCGCGGCGTCTCCGATCCTCGCGATTGGCGGCTACCCGGTGCAGATGGACGAAACGCTGCGCAAGAAAATCCTCAACGATGCCACCGCCTATCTGCGCAGCATCACGAGCAAGCGCGGCCGCAACGTCCCGCTCGCGGAATCCGCCGTGACTGACGCGAAAGCGTTCACGGAAAAGGAATCGCTCGACGGCAAGCTGGTGGACCTGCTCGCCCGGTCGCCGGATGACCTGGTCGCGCAGCTCAACGGGCGCACCATCACGCGGTTCGACGGCAGCACGATGAAGCTCGAGCTCGAAAACCCGGTGCGCGTGGCCGTGGAAATGTCCGCGCGGCAGAAGTTCCTTTCGCGGATCGTCCAGCCCGACGTCTTCTTCATCCTGCTGATCGTCGGCGTGCTCGGCCTCTACACCGAATTCACGCATCCGGGAATGATCGCGCCGGGTGTGATCGGCGGGATTGCGCTGGTGCTCGCGCTGCTGGGCATGAACATCCTTCCGGTGAACTTCACGGGCGTGCTGCTGATCCTGCTGGCGCTCGCGTTGTTTATCCTGGAGGCGAAGTACACAAGCCACGGCGTACTGGGGATCGGGGGAGTGGTGGCCATGCTGCTCGGGGCGCTGATGCTGGTGCGTTCGCCGCTGACGAGCGGCGGCGTGAGCCTGGGCGTGGCGCTCGGCGTGACCTTGCCGTTCGCGCTGATCACCATTCTGCTGATGCGGCTGGTGCTGCGCTCGCGGAGATGGAAGCAGTCGGCCGGCGCCGAACAGCTCCTGGGTGTCGAAGGCGAGGTTACGGCCCCGGTGGAATTAACCGGCGCAAACGGCGCCGGGCAGGGTATGGTATTCGTCCACGGGGAGCTCTGGCGCGCCGTGGCGCAGCAGCAGATTCCCCGGGGCGTGCGCGTGCGTGTGGTGAAGGTCGAAGGGCTGACGTTGCACGTGGAGCCGGCGGGCGCGCAGCCGAGCACATCTTCCTGAAGGCGGCGACATCTCGCAATTATGGAGGCAGTGATGCCAAACATCGGATTGTTGGTGGCCATTCTGATTGTGCTGATCTGGTTCTGGAATTCGCTGTACGTGATCAAGGAATGGGAGCGCGGCGTTGTTCTCCGCCTCGGACGCATGATGCCGCATGCCAAGACCGCGGGATTGCGGCTGGTTTTCTGGCCGATCGAGACGCTTTATCGCATTTCGCTGCGGATCGAAACGCTCGACGTGCCGCCGCAGGACATCATCACGCGCGACAACGTCTCGGTAAAGGTGAACGCGGTGTGCTACTTCCGCGTGGTGGACGCCACCCTCGCGCTCTCCCAGGTGCAGAACTACCTCTACGCCACCTCGCAGCTCGCGCAGACCACGCTGCGCAGCATGGTGGGCCAGTTCGAGCTCGATGAGATCCTTTCCGAGCGCGAAAAGGTTAACAGTAAGTTGCAACTCATCCTTGACCAGGATACCGAGCCATGGGGTATTAAGGTGACGAAAGTAGAGGTCAAACAGGTCGATATTCCGGAGTCCATGCAGCGCGCCATCGCCAAGCAGGCGGAGGCGGAACGCGAGCGCCGCGCAAAAGTGATTCACGCGGAGGGCGAGGCCCAGGCCTCCGCAAAGCTGGCCGAAGCGGCCGCGGTGCTCCAGAAGGAGCCCGCGGCGATTCAACTGCGTTACTTGCAAACGCTGGCGGAAATCGGCGTGGAGAAGAACACGACAATCATCTTCCCACTGCCGGTGGATATCGTCAGCTTGTGGGCCAAGTCGCTGGAGACCAGAAAGTAGACGATGGCAAACGGAAAAAGGGGCGGGGGCGACATGGTGCTGGAGAGCCGGCACCTGATCGGCATCTTCCTGCTCATGGTGGTGATCTCGGGCGTGGTTTTCACGCTCGGCTACGTCATGGGGCGCAGCCAGTATTACACGCAGGTGCGCGCCGCGGCTTCGAGCTCCGCCGATACGTCGCGCCGGAACGCCGAGCCCGCAACGGCAAAGGGAATCGCGCCTGCTTCGCAGCCTGCGAAGAACCCTTCGGAAATTTCGAGTGTGCCGCCGGCTTCGGACTGGGACTTCTTCCGCGCCGCCGAACCCAACAAGGGTGCGCCGCTGAAGCCTGAAACGAAGCCGGGCGCCCCGGCGAAAACGACGGTTGCGGCGAGACCCGCCGCGCCGCCCGCTTCCGCGCAACAGAAGGCGCTGATGAATGCCCCGCTCGTCCCGCGCGGCGCGATTCTGCTGCAGGTGGCGGCGCTCACTCGCCAGGACGATGCGCTCGCGTTGGCCGAAGCGCTGCAGAAGAAGAAATACCCGGCGTTCGTGCTCACGCCCGGCGCCGATCATTATTACCGCGTGCAGGTGGGGCCCTACGCCGACACGCAGTCGGCCACGATCGCGCGGCGCGGGCTGGAGAACGAGGGCTTCAAGACGATTGTCAAACGGTAATGGTCCGCCTGCGCCGGCCGTAATATGAACCTCCGCTGGCCCGCGCGCGTTTCACTCGCCGTCGGTTCGGGACTCGCGCTCGCTCTCGCGTTTCCCTCGGCCCACTTCCCGTTGCTTGCCTGGCTTTCCGTTGCGCTGCTCATGATCGCCGTGATCGGCGCGCGGCTTCCCGGCGCCGTCCTGTACGGCTTCCTGCACGGCGCAGCCTTCGCCACGCCGACGCTCACCTGGGTGGCTACGGTCATGCGCGTTCACGGCGGTGTTCCGCCGCTTGCGGCTGCTGGAATCCTCGCGCTGATGGTCGCGGCGTTCAGCGTTTTTCCGGCAACTTTTGCGCTGGCGGTGGCGTGGCTTGGGCGGCGAAGCGCCGGCCGGGCATGCCTGGCTGCGCCGTTCGTTTGGGTAACGCTCGAGTTCGCCCGCACGCACCTGCCCGCGATTGGCTTTCCGTGGAATCTGCTCGGCTACACTGCGTCCACGAACCTTGCGCTGTTGCAGCTCGCCGCCTGGACAGGGATCTATGGGCTGTCGCTGCTGGTGGCTGGGTACAACGCGACGCTGGTCTGGATGGTTCTTGCGCCCAGCGGATCGCGCAGCCGTGCAGCGATGGGCTGGCTGCTTTTTACCGCGGCGCTGCTGCTGGTCGGCACCGTGGGCAGCGCGCATGTGCCTGCGCAGCAGCCGCGCTACGTCGCGCACCTGGTGCAGACGAACTTTCCGCAGTCGCAGAGTTACCCGCCGGACTGGATGAACATGCACGCGTGGGAGCTTGACGAGCTGGAGCGGTTGAGCACCGACGCGGCCGCGCGGAAACCGGGATTGGTCGTGTGGTCCGAGGTGCCCGCGCCATTTTCCACGCAGGACGCGCAGTTTACCGCGCGCGCCGAGCGCATCGCGCGCGAGTCGCACGATGGTTTTCTGCTCGGCATTGTCGACTGGAAGCAGCGGCCGCTGCCCGGAGGCGGCGCCGCCTGGGCGGCCTACAACGGGGCGATTCTGCTCGATGGCTCGGGCCGCCGCGTTTTTCTCTATGATAAGATTCATCTGGTGGCGTTCGGCGAGTACGTGCCGATGCGGCGCTGGCTGACGTTTGCGGACAAGCTGACGGCCGACATCGGTGATTTCGAGCCCGGCTCCACATACAGCGTGGGAACCCTGCCGGGCGGCGGCAAGTTCGGCGTCTTTATCTGTTTCGAGGCCGTCTTCCCGGATCTGGTGCGGCGGTTTGCTGCAAATGGGGCCGAGGTTTTCGTCAACCTCTCAAACGACGGCTGGTTTGGCCGTTCGGCGGCGCCGGAGCAGCACCTGATGATGGCGCGCGTGCGCGCGGTAGAAAACCGGCGCTGGCTGTTGCGCGGCACGAACAACGGCTTCACGGTTTCGGTGGACCCCTACGGCCGCTACGCCGCGCGGCTGGCCACGGACGTGCGTGGCGCGCTCGATGCGCCGTATGATTTGCGCAGCGACCGCACACTCTACACGCGCTGGGGCGATTGGGTCGCCTGGCTCAGCCTTGCGGGCGCGATTCTGCTCTTGGCTGGGAATGGTAGGAGCCGGGCGGGGCGCAAGGCCGCATAAGTCCGATTTTCGGATTTCGGAGTTTCGCCATGATTCTGGAAGATCTCGAACATCGCTACGAAGAGCTCTCCAAGCGCATGGGGCTTGTGCGGAGCTATCTTTGACGTTCCCCAAAACCGCGCCCGCCTGACCGCCCTCGAACAGAAAACCTCGCAGCCCGATTTCTGGCAGAACCAGGAGCAGGCGCAGAAAGTGCTGCAGGAGCGCAAGGAAGCGGAGTACCGCGTCGCGGCGGACGAGAAGCTCGCCCGCTGGGCCAGCGACTTCGAGACGTACTTCCACCTGGCGCACGAGGAGGCCGACGTCACGCAGCGCGAGCAGGTGCTCCAGGAAATTGCCCGCGAACTCGACGCCGCCGACGCGTACATCACCGAGCTCGAGACGGTCACGCTGCTCGCCGGCGAGAACGACCGCCTGAACGCCATCATGACCATCAAGCCCGGCGCCGGCGGCACCGAATCGCAGGACTGGGCAGAGATGCTGCTGCGCATGTACCTGCGCTGGGCTGAGCGCAAGGGGATTCGCGCGACGGTGATTGACGAGACTCCCGGCGAAGAGGCGGGGATCAAATCGGCTACCGTGCGCTTCGAAGGAGAAAACGCCTACGGATTGCTGACCACAGAAACGGGCGTGCACCGGCTGGTGCGCATTTCGCCGTTCGACCAGGCGGCGCGGCGCCACACGTCGTTTGCGTCGGTCTTCGTCATTCCTGAGATTGACGACCGCATCGAGATTGACGTCAAGCCCGAGGACATCCGCGTGGATACCTTCCGCGCGGGCGGGCACGGCGGACAGAACGTGAACAAGCTGGAGACGGCGGTGCGCATCACGCACCTGTCCAGCGGCATCGTCGTGCAATGCCAGAACGAGCGCAGCCAGCACAAGAACCGCGAATTGGCCATGAAGGTTCTGCGCTCGCGGCTTTACGAATTCGAGATGGAGAAACGCCAGGAAGCGGCCCGCAAGCTCGACGAAACCAAGCTCGACATCAGCTTCGGCAGCCAGATCCGCTCGTACGTGCTGCAGCCCTACCAGATGGTGAAGGACCACCGCACGAAGTTCGAGATGGGCGACGTGAACCGCGTCCTCGACGGCGACCTGGACCCCTTCATCCGCAGCTACCTGCTCGCCCGCCGCGGAGGAGCGCAGCCCGGCGCCTAATCAGCCCTGCGGAGCCTTTCAGGCGCGAATTTGCGCTGTTGAGAGGCCCGCAAACGCGTTCCAGTTCAATGCGTTGACACACCCTGGAGCGCATGTTAGCTTACTTGATTCATAGGCTTAGCTTGCTCTGGGCTTGGATACATAGCTTGCCCCGCAACCTCTCGAAGGAGACGCTGCTTGAGCGCGAAGAATAGACGGTTCTTGTTTACCTCCGAGTCGGTCACCGAAGGCCATCCCGACAAAATCGCCGATCAGATTTCTGACGCCGTCCTCGACACGGCCTTGACGTACGACGCGAAAGCTCGCGTGGCCTGCGAGACGCTGCTGAGCACAGGCCTCGTCGTCATCGCCGGCGAAATCACGGCCAACGAGCAGGCGCGGGTCCACATGGAATACGAGCGCATTGCGCGCGAAGTGATCCGCGACATCGGCTACACGCGCGGCAAGTTCGGCTTCGATGCGGAGACCTGCGCGGTGATTTCTGCCGTCAAACCGCAATCCGGCGACATCGCCATGGGCGTGGACACCGGGGGCGCGGGCGACCAGGGCCTGATGTTCGGCTTCGCCTGCGACGAGACCGATGAGCTCATGCCGCTGCCCATTATGCTGGCGCACAAGCTCACACGGCGGCTCGCGGAAGTGCGCAAGGCCGGCGTCGTGGACTTCCTCCGGCCCGACGGCAAGTCCCAGGTCACCGTGGAATACGAAGGCGAGCGGCCCGTGCGCGTGGATTGCGTGGTCGTTTCCACGCAGCACAGCGACAAGGTTTCGAACACCGACCTGCACGATGCTGTTCTCCACGAGATCATCAAGCCCGTCATTCCCGCCGACATGATGAACAAGAACACGAAGTTTCACATCAACCCGACGGGGCGCTTCGTCATCGGCGGGCCGATGGGCGACGCGGGCTTGACCGGGCGCAAGATCATCGTGGACACCTACGGCGGCTACAGCCGTCACGGCGGCGGCGCGCTTTCGGGCAAGGATCCGACCAAGGTGGATCGCTCGGCGTGCTACATGGCGCGCTACGTGGCGAAGAACCTGGTGGCTGCCGGCATCGCGCGGCGCGTGGAAGTGCAGCTCGCCTACGCGATCGGCGTGGCCGAGCCGGTTTCCGTGATGGCCGATACGTTTGGCACCGGCGCGATCTCCGACGAACAGATCACCGACTTGATTCGCAGGACGTTCCCGCTCACGCCGCGCGGGATCATCGAAGCGCTCAACCTCCGGCGGCCCATCTACAAGCAGACCGCCGCCTATGGACACTTCGGACGCTCCGAGCCGAGCTTCACCTGGGAGCGCGCCGACAAGGCCGAGGCCCTGGCGAAGGAAGCCGGCCTGGGCGCCAGCGAGGTAGCGGCCCGCCGCTGACCCGCGTCAAAAACTGAATACGGAGCTCGCACGTGACGACAGCCCAAAAACTGACTGGCGACGTGAAAGACATCGGCTTGGCCGAGCGCGGCAAACGCAAGATCGAATGGGCCAACCAGCAGATGCCCGTGCTGCAGACCATCCGCAAGCAGTTCATCAAAGAGCAGCCGCTCAAGGACGTACGCATCTCCGCGTGTCTGCACGTCACGAGCGAGACCGCGAACCTGGCCATCACGCTGCGGGACGGCGGCGCCGACGTGGTGATTTGCGCCTCGAACCCGCTTTCGACGCAGGACGAAGTCGCCGCGTGCCTGGTGAAGGACTACTCGATTCCCACGTTCGCCATCAAGGGCGAGGACAACGCCACCTACTACGCGCACATCAACGCGGCGCTCGATCACAAGCCCCAGATCACGATGGATGACGGCGCGGACCTGGTGGCGATTCTGCTCACCAAGCGCACGGACCTCGTCGCCGACGTCATCGGCGGCACCGAAGAGACCACCACGGGCGTCGCCCGGCTGCGTGCGATGGCCAAAGACGGCGCGTTGCGCTTCCCGATCATCGCCGTCAACGATGCGATGACGAAGCATTTCTTCGACAACCGCTACGGCACGGGCCAGTCCACGATTGACGGCATCCTGCGCGCGACGAACTTGCTGCTCGCCGGGCTGAAATTTATCGTTGCGGGCTACGGCTGGTGCGGCCGCGGCGTGGCCATGCGCGCGAAGGGCCTGGGCGCCGACGTGATCGTCACCGAGATCAGCCCGGTGCGCGCGCTCGAAGCCGTGATGGACGGCTACCGCGTGATGCCCATGTCGCAGGCCGCGGAAGTGGGCGACATCTTCGTCACCGTCACCGGCAACAAGGGCGTCATCAGTGCGGAGCACTTCGAGAAGATGAAAGACGGCGCGGTGCTCTGCAACTCCGGCCATTTCAACGTGGAGATTGACATTCCGGCGCTCGAGAAGATGGCCGGCTCGAAGCGCCCCGCGCGGCCGTTTGTGGATGAGTACGCGATGGGCGACGGCCGCAAGATTTATCTGCTCGGTGAAGGCCGGCTGATCAACCTGACTTCCGCCGAAGGCCATCCGGCCGCCGTGATGGACATGAGCTTTGCCAACCAGGCGCTTTCGGTGGAGTACTTGATGAAGAACGCGGCGCAGCTCGAGCGGCAGGTTTACTCCGTGCCGGAGCCGATCGATCGGCAGATCGCGCGGCTGAAACTCGAGTCCATGGGCATTCTCGTGGACCGCCTGACCCCTGAGCAGGAGCAATACCTCTCCTCCTGGTCCGAAGGCACGTAGAACCTTTTCGAAACTCGAAATTCGCGCCACGTTATTTGTCTGCCGGATTTCGAGTTTCGCGTTTCGAGTTTCGTCTTTCTGAGACGCATGCAAGACCGGGCCAACTGGGCGCTGGAGACGGCGACCGCGCGCGGCGCGAGCTACGCCGACGTGCGCGTGATGGACCTCCGCCAGCGCGATCTCTCCACGAAGAACGGCCAGGTGGGCACGCTCGCCGAAGCCGAATCGCTGGGCATCGGCGTTCGCGTGATTGCCGATGGCGCCTGGGGCTTTGCCTCCACCGACCGGTTGACGCGCGAAGGCGTTCGGGCCTGCGCGGCGCAAGCCGTGGCCATTGCCAGGGCTTCCGCGCTCGCCAAGCGGCACGACGTGGTTCTCGCGCCCGAGCAGACCTACGTGGACACCTGGCAGAACCCCTACATCAAAGACCCGTTCCGCATTTCGATGGAGCAGCAGCTCGATCTGCTCTTCGCCGCGGACGCCGAAATGCGCAAGGTGGAGGGCGTCACGCTTGCGGAAACCTCGATGACCTTCCGCCGCATCGAGCAGCTCTTCGCCTCGACCATCGGTTCGCGCATCCATCAGGTCAAAGTTCAATCCGGCGCGGGGATCGTGGCGACGAGCTTTTCCGGTAAAGAGCTGCAGAAGCGCTCGTACCCCAACAGCTTCGGCGGGCAGCACATGCTGGCGGGCTACGAGCTGATTGAGTCGTTTGACCTGGTGGGCAACGCGCGGCGCGTAGCGGAAGAAGCTGTCGCGTTGCACAAAGCCGGCCAGTGTCCCGAAGGCGCGCGCACCATCATCCTGGACAGTTCGCAGCTTGGCCTGCAGGTGCACGAGTCTATCGGCCATCCGATCGAGCTCGACCGCGTGCTGGGCATGGAAGCGAACTTTGCGGGCATGAGTTTCCTGACGCTCGAGAAGTTGCGCACGCTGCGCTACGCCTCGGACATCGTCAACGTGGTGGCCGATGCGCGCCTCGCGCACGGCCCGGGCCTGGGCACATTCGGCTATGACGACGAGGGCGTGCCCGCGCAGTGCACGCGGATTATCACGGACGGCCTTTTCACCGGTTACCTGAGCAACCGCGAAACCGCCGCGGCGATCGGTGAGTCGCGCTCGAACGGCACCATGCGCACCGAAAGCTGGAACCGCCTGCCCATCATCCGCATGACGAATATCAGCCTGCTGCCTGGCACGTGGAACTTCGACGACCTGATCGCCGATACCGACGACGGCATCTACATGGAAACGAACCGCTCCTGGTCCATTGACGACCGCCGCTACCATTTCCAGTTTTCGACCGAAATCGGCTGGGAGATCAAAGGCGGCAAGCGTGTGCGCATGCTGAAAAACCCAAGCTACAGCGGCATCACCACCGAATTCTGGAATTCGTGCGACGCCATCTGCTCGCGCGACCACTGGACGCTGTGGGGCACGCCGAACTGCGGCAAGGGCCAGCCCATGCAGTCGATGGGCACCGGCCACGGCACCGCTCCCGCGCGTTTCCGCGACGTCAAAGTGGGCGTCGCCTTCTCCGCATGAGCCCGGCGAAAAAAGCCGCGAAACCGAAGCGCGCGCCGCGCGCCGACGCCGGCGGGCTGCTCACTGATGCCGAACTCCGCCGCGTCGCCGGACGCGTCTTCAAGCTCAGCGCTGCCGACGAGACCGAGGTGCAACTCGACTTCATCTCCGACGCGCTGACGCGCTTCGCCAACAACACGATCCATCAAAACGTCGCCGAACAGGGAATGACGATTTCGGTGCGCACCGTATTCGACGGGCGCACGGCTCGCGCAACCACAAACAAGACCGACGACGAGTCGCTGCGCCGCGTCGTGGCCGCATCGGCGGCCCTGGCGCGCAGCCAGCCGCGCGACCCCGATCTGCTCCCCATGCCGGGCCCGCAGAAATACTCCAAAGTGGACCGCTTTTCCGCTGCTACCGCCGCGGCAACTCCGGCCGACCGCGCGCGGGCCGTCGCCGAGGTCTGCGCCACGGCGGCGAAGAACGGCCAGACGGCCGCGGGCATCTTCGCCACCGGCGCGACGCAGACGGCGCTCGCGAATTCGCGCGGGCTCTTCGCTGCCTACGAGCAGACGCGCGCCGAATTCTCCGTCACCATTTTGGAGAGCGATTCTTCCGGCTGGGCGAAAGCAAATGCCGCCGACATTGCGGATATCGCTCCGCGCGCGCTGGCTGCTCGCGCCGCGGAAAAGTCCGCCGCTTCGCGCGCGCCGCGCGAAATCGAGCCGGGCCGCTACACCGTGGTGCTCGAGCCGGCCGCCGTGCTCGATACGGTAGGCCATCTCTTCTACGATTTTGCCGCTACGGCCGTTCTCGACAAGCGCTCCTGCCTGAACGAGCGCATCGGCAAGCAGGTGATGGGCGCCAACGTCACGATCCGGGACGACGTGTATCACGCCGGGCAGCTCGGCGCGCCGTTCGATGGCGAAGGCATGCCCCGGCAGAAGGTGCTGCTGATTGACCGCGGCGTTCCGCGCAACCTGGTCTATGCGCGCGCCACGGCGAAGAAGTTGAATGCGAAGCCCACCGGCCACGGCGTCTCGCTGCCCAACGAATGGGGCGAGGTGCCGGTGAACCTGGTCGTCGAAGGCGGCAGCGCCTCGCTCGAGGAAATGATTCGCTCGACCGACCGCGGGATTTTGGTCACGCGGCTCTGGTACATCCGCGAAGTGGACCCCTACGAAAAGGTCCTCACCGGCATGACGCGCGACGGCACATTCCTCATCGAAGGCGGCAAGGTCACCGGCGGCCTGCGCAATCTCCGCTTTAACCAGAGCATCCTCGAGATGCTCTCGAATGTGGAGATGCTCGGGCCCGCTGCGCGCACGAGCGGCGAAGAAATTTTCGAGATGGTCGTGCCCGCGATGAAGGTGCACGACTTCCGCTTCTCTGAAGTCACGAAGTTTTAGGTGGCACAGGCTTGTAGACTGTCCCGCGTCGCTCTTTGTTTGCAAACAAGTCGGGCAGTTTGTAAACTAGATTATTGTTTAGCGTGGGCCGCCTAGATGAGGCAGGGAGTCTCTCGCGCACTCTGGAGGATCCCTTTCGGGGCTATCCTTTTGCTTCACCAACTGGAGGTTCTCCGGTCTGCACTAGCAGGCCGCGGCTGGCTGTGGCTCAATGCCGCATCGGTTGCTTTTTGGACAGTCTGGGCCCTCCTAGTCGCGGTTGGTCTGGTATGGATTTACTGGGGTTTCCGAGACCTAAACGCATAACTGTGGGCGTCAGCGAATCTTGCTGGTGCCCCTTGCTTTTCGCGGAGCACACAATTAGCCTAAATCATCGAATCTGACATGGAGCGCCGCAGATTCATCACGATTGCGGGTGGAGCAGGCGTAGGCATCCTGCTGCCGTACACGTTCTATCGCTACCTTGAGGCCGGCATGGGGCTCAGCCGCGTCGGCGTGAAGGACTATCTGAACGACGGCCCGCAGGCCGCGCTGCGCGCGATCACGCCCACGGGTGATTTCTATTTGACCTCTTCGCGCGGCGAGCCGTCCGTGGACGCTTCCAAGTGGTCGCTGCGGGTTGACGGCCTCGTCGAGCAGCCGCTGCAATTCCGCCTCGATGAAATCCGCCGCCTGCCGCCCTACGACACGATTCTCACGCTCGAATGTATTTCAAACCCCGTCGCCGGGAAATACATCGGCAACGCGAGCTGGCGCGGCACGCTGCTGAAGCCGCTGCTCGAGAAAGCGCGCCCGAAGCCGCAGGCAGTCTACGCGGTGCTCCATGGCGCCGATGGCTACACGACCGGCCACCCCGTGCCGCAGCTCTTGGGCGACAAGAATTTCCTCGCCTACGAGATGAACGGCGAGCCGCTCAACCGCCTCCACGGATTCCCGCTGCGCATCTTCATTCCCGGCAAATACGGCATGAAGCTGCCCAAGTGGCTCACGCGGATCGAATTCGTCAACCGCGAATTCCTCGGCTACTGGGAGACGCAGGGCTGGTCGAACGCCTGCGACCGGCAGACACAGTCCGTCATTGACGACCCGCCCGACAGGGCGCGCATCTCCGGAAAAAACTTCGTCATCACCGGCTACGCGATTGCTGACGCCGCGGGCATTTCGAAGGTGGAGATCTCCACCGACGGCGGGCGCGCGTGGCAGGAAGCGCCGATCTTCAGCAATCCGAATCCCTCGCAGGTGTGGGCCTTCTGGAAATACGTCTGGGTGGACCCGCCGAAGGGCAAGCACACCGTCAAGGTGCGCGCCACGGACGGCCGCGGGCGCTTGCAGACGGCCGCGCGC
>JBGQHO010000057.1:0-20377 GCA_041497955.1 Terriglobia bacterium
GTCAACGTCGTCTTGCCGTGGTCGATGTGCCCGATCGTCCCGATGTTCACGTGCGGCTTGCTGCGTTCAAATTTTTCCTTCGCCATCGGCTGCTAACCTCGCGAACTTCGTTTTCCTTCTCAGGCGCTGGAGCGGGGGACGGGATTCGAACCCGCGACCATCGGCTTGGAAAACCGAGACTCTACCGCTGAGTTACCCCCGCCCGTCTGTTTCCCCTCGCTGTGCTCGGCGTGAACTGGAGCCTGGGACCGGGATTGAACCGGTGACCTCGTCCTTACCAAGGACGCGCTCTACCAGCTGAGCTACCCAGGCTCGAATTCTTCCATTGCCTCCGCGCACTTCCGCCCGGGATTCGCTTCGCTTTCCTGGCCTGCGCGTGTATCACTCGCGATTTCTTGAACCGAGTCGGTTGCCTGCCCTCAGAGTCTGACCGGCTGCGCGTCAGGATGGTGGACGGGGGAGGATTCGAACCTCCGTAGCCCGCAAGGAGCGGCAGATTTACAGTCTGCTGGTTTTAGCCACTCACCCACCCGTCCCGACAAGAACGTCGGGGCACACCTCACGTACCCCGCACAGGGAAAACAAAACACAGAAAGGGCTCGTGTCTAGAGACACCAGCCCGTCTGATTTGAAAAGCAGGGAACCCGTCCGCCTCAATCCCAACTTATTCCCAGAGTGCCAATCTCAGCTGGCGGAGGGATTTGAACCCCCGACCCTCTGATTACAAATCAGATGCTCTACCACTGAGCTACGCCAGCATGGCGAAACCCAAAGAGAATATCAAACAGGCAAGCCAATTGCAAGGCCCCCTCCCTATTTTGAGCAAGACAGGGGCCAACCCTACCCCTGGGCACCGCCACGGCTTCACCCTGCATCTTACCACAGGCAAAAACTCCCGCTGGCCCATTCTTCGGAGCGATGCGACAATGGCAGGTTCCTTTAGGACAAGCCCCGACGGGCCCGGGATGACCCGCCGATGAACCGTTCGCAACGCATTCTCGCCTCAGCACTTCTGGGCACGGCCGCCCTCGGGGCCGTGCTCTATTTCACCTACCGCTCCCGGGCGGCGCAGACCGGCGCGATGCCGGAGCTGATGACTTTGGCGCCGGCCGATGCTCCCATTTTGCTTTATGCCGATGTTGCGGCGCTGCGCGCGGCTCCCTTTTTTCAGCGCCTGCTTGCCGCGGCGCCCACGCCGCAAATGGACCCGGAGTACATGGAGTTTGTTCGCGAAACGGGTTTCGATTACACGCGCGATCTGGACCGAGTCCTCGCCATCGGGTGGACGGGTTCATCCGTCTCGAACGGCATCGTCGTAGCCGAGGGCCGCTTCGACCGCGCCAAGCTCTCGAGTTACGCGCGCCGCAAAGGCCGCGTCGAATCGCACAACGGCATCGAGGTCTATATCGAGCCTCTCAGCGGAACGCGAGCGGGAACGACGGCCGCGTTCGCGTTTCTCGATGACCATCGAATCGCGTTCGGTGAACTCTCCCGCTTGAAGAGCCTTCTGACGGCGCGCGATTCCTCCGGCCCCAGTGCGGCGATGCGCGAGCGCGTCCGGCGCGTGGCCGGTTCCGCCGTCTTCGTCGTCGCGAAAGCGGACTCCTTGCCGCAGAACCCCTCGGCGGGCGGATTGCGTTCGGATCAGCTCGACAATCTTGCGCGAAGCTTGCGCTGGGTCAGCCTGGGCGCGCGCCCGGAAGGCGACCGGCTGGACATGGCCGTCGAGGGCGAATGTGACACGCCGGAGAACGCGCAGCAACTGGCGGGCACGCTCGATGGCCTGCGCATGGTGGGCCAGGCCGCGCTCGCCGATCCCAAGACGCAGCAGCGCATGGATCCGCAGTTAGTTGCATGGCTCAACGCGCTGCTGCGCGTGCTGAACGTCTCGCGGGAAGACCAGCGCGTGCGGCTCACCCTCCAGCTTACGGGCGAGATGATGGACCGCTTCCCGGCAAACAACGCGCGCAGCACGCCGTCCCGCTAACGCCTCCTCGCAGGACAGGACGCAGCAAGGTCTTCTCGCGAAAATCTTTCAGGGAAAAAGGAAAGCTGGCCGGTTCAGTCGGCAGGGGAAGCGTGCTTCAGGTAGCGCCAGGGATTGATCGGCGCGTTGTAGATGCGCACCTCGTAGTGCACGTGCGGCCCGGTGACGCGCCCGCTCACGCCCACGTAGCCGATCACGTCGCCGCGCTTGACGCGCTCGCCCTCGCGCGTGTTGAAGCCGGAAAGATGCCCGTACCACGTGGAGATGCCGAACCCATGGTCCACCACGACCAGCCGCCCGTAGCCCGCGTGCATTTCGACCGTGGTCACCACGCCGTCGGCGGTCACGCGCACCGGCTCGCCATACTCCGAGGAGATATCGAGGCCCGCGTGGAACGCGCCTTCTCCGCTGAACGGGTCGAGCCGCTCGCCGAAACTCCCCGTGATGCGCCCGATGACCGGCCAGATGGAAGGCATGAAGGCCGCACTGGCGAATCCTGCCCGCGGCATCAACTGCAGGCCGCCGCTCGCCAGCGCCACGGCCGTGGCGTTTTTCTCGAGGAACTGAAATTGCTCCACGGAGCGCTCGAACGCGTCCTCGGAGCTGACCGGCGCGTCGCTCAACCCGAACGGCGTCTCACGGAAACGCAGGAAACCGTAGGTCATGGCCACTTCGGTGGCCAGCGATTGCAGCGACGACAGGCGCTGGTTCGTGTCTTTGACCGTGTCTTGGAGCTGTTTGTATTGGTTTGTCAGGACGGCCTGCTCGCGGCGCAGCGCGTTGTAATTGGTTACCTTCCACATCATCCGCGTGTACGAGCCCACCGCGGCCAGCACCGTCACGCCGCCGACAATCGCCAGGAGCGCGAGCAAATGCAGGACGTAAAAGGGCACACGAATTTTGCGGACCTGCCCCTTTTCGCTGGATGCAATAAAGAACGTGTAGGATTGCGCTTTCATTTTCCTCAGGGTGCCTAGTTTTTTCTGTCGAGCAGTGGCTGAACCCGCCCGCACACGCGGACGGCCCCTCAGAGCCAGTCGGGTGTTTGAACCGAGAGTCCTGGTTCGAAACCGCGCCAAGTCTAGAAGCTGTAGGAGTCGCACGTCAACCAGAATTTTCTTCGTGCCGGGGCTCCGCGTCTACTGGCCGGAGGTTCAGTGGAAGGACGGCTGTTCGTGCGATTGCCGCACGGTTCGTTGGTCGCGGGGCGCCCGCCCGGGGTCGCGCGCGGCGCTCGCTTCCCCGGGAGGCCGCTCCTATAATGAAGCCGCGCATGCGCGAATCTCCGAGCAACGAAACGCAGCTCATCGAGCGTGTCCGCCGGCGCTTGCCCGCGCGCTCGCGCGCGTTGCGCATCGGCATCGGCGATGACGCTGCGGTGCTCAAGCCGCCGCCGCGCGGCGCGGAGTGGGTGCTCACCTGCGACGCCTTTCTCGAGAACGTGCATTTCCTCGCCGCCGCGCATCCGCCCGAAGCGGTTGGCTATAAGGCGCTCGCCCGCGCCGCAAGCGACATCGCCGCGATGGGGGCCGCGCCGAAATTCTTCCTGCTGAGCCTTGCGCTGCCCGCGCACCGCGTCGGGGATTGGCTGGATGGTTTTCTTCGCGGCATGGCGCGCGCGGCGCGCCGATTTGGTCTCGTGCTCGCCGGTGGCGATACCGCAAAGCATCCGACCGTCGCGATCAACATCACCGTCATCGGCGAAGCGCCGCACGGCCGCGCGGTGCTTCGTTCCGGCGCGCGGCCGGGCGATGTGCTCTGCGTCAGCGGCCGCCTGGGCGCTGCCCAACTGGGCCTCGAGCTGTTCCTCCGCGGCTTGCACCGCGAGCGGCGCTGGCGCGCGCTCCTACAGACCCATCTCTATCCGCCGCTGCGGCTCGCGCTGGGCCAGCAACTCGCGCGCCATGGCATTGCTTCCGCGATGATTGATACCTCGGACGGCCTTTCGACAGACCTCGCGCATATTTGCGTAGCGAGCGGCGTGGGCGCGCGCGTCTTTGCCGGACGCATTCCCGCGGTGCGCGTGCCCGAAGGGCTGCGCGCGTGCAGCTTCGATGCGTTCGAGCTTGCGCTCCATGGCGGCGAAGATTACGAGTTGCTCTTTACCGTGCCGCGCCGCCGGTTGAAGAAGCTGCCGCGCTCCTTCCGTGGCGTGCGCATCACGCCCATCGGCGAAATCGTGCGCGGCCGCTCGATTGTGCTGGTCGGAAAAGACGCGCGCGAATCGCCGCTCACGCCCCGCGGCTGGGACCACTTCCGCGCGAAGTCTTCCGCTATCGTGAAATAGTCGGCTGGCCGGGCGCGGGGCTGGTCGCGTTGGGCGAGGTCTTGGCCGGAGGCGGCGTTTTGGTTGGCGGTTTCTCGGGCGGCTTCGTCTGGAGCTCTTCCGTTTCGGTCGGCGCGGTATCGGGCGTGTCCACCTGCACCTGCCTGGTCCGCGCAAGCTTTTCGAGCGTCTCGACGTTCGGGAAATCCTCCACCGGCTTGCCTTCGAGCGCCGTCTTCATGAACTCGATCCAGATGGGCAGGGCCACGCGCGCGCCGGTTTCCTTCTTGCCGAGTGAAATCTGCTTGTCGTCGAAGCCCACCCAGACGCCGGCGGTCAGGGACGGCGTGAAGCCCATGAACCACGCGTCGGTGAAATCATTCGTCGTGCCCGTCTTGCCCGCGACGGGACGCGCGAGTTCTCTTGCGCGAACGGCGGTGCCGAACTGCACGACGTCTTCGAGCATGGCCGTCATCATGCGCGCGGTCTCCGGCGCGATCACGTCGTGCACGTCCGGGCGCGCCTCCTCGAGCAGCGCGCCGTCGTAGCTCGCCACGCGGCGAATGTAGTGCGGCTCAATGCGGATGCCGTCGTTCGGGAAAACGGTGAACGCCGAGGTGTGTTCGAGCAGCGTGATTTCCGCCGCGCCGAGCGCCACTGGCAGGTATGGCGGCAGCGAACTCGTGATCCCGAAGCGCCGCGCGGTCTCGACCACGCTCGTGATGCCGATCTTCTCGGCAAGCTTCACGGCGGGCACGTTGCGCGAGCCGGCCAGCGCGCGCCGCAGCGTGATCGTGCCTTCAAATTTCTCGTCGTAGTTGTGCGGCGAATATTCCTGGCCGCCGCTGATGGTGGTGAACGGCGCGTCGAGGATCGTGTCGAAAGGCGAGAAGCCCTTCTCAATCGCCGTCGTATAGACGTAGGCCTTGAACGAGCTGCCCACCTGGCGCAGCGCCTGCGTGGCGCGGTTGAACTTCGATTCCTCGAAGCTATAGCCGCCGATCAGCGCTTTGATCTCGCCGGTGGGGTTGTCGATGGCCACGAACCCGGCCTGCGCTGCGGGTTTCTGCTCGAGCTCGACCCGCACGTTGTTTCCGGCAATCTCCTTGATGCGGAATTCAGCCAGGTCGCCGGCTTTCAGCAACTGGGCGGGCGAGCGCCGGCCCGTCCAGGCGCAGTCGGCGCCGGACACGGCGGTGCGATACGGCCCGATCCGGATCGTCGCGAAGTTGTTGTCCACGGCGAGCACGAGCCCGGTGACGTACGAGCCTTTCTCGATCGGGCGGCGCCAGGCGTCGTCTTCGTAATTCTCGAGCTTGCCCAGGTTGTCGCGCAGGATGTTGGGCAGTTTGCCGCGCCAGCCGTGGCGCCGGTCGTACTCGTGCAAGCCGTCGCGCACCGCCTGGTTTGCCGCGCGCTGCAGCGCGACGTTCAGCGTCGTATAGACGCGCAGGCCGCGCTCGTGCACGGCCTCCGTGCCGTAGGTCTTCTCCAGGTACTTGCGGATCTCCTCGAAGAAGTATGGCGCCAGGTCGTTGCGCAGATACTGCAGGTGCAGCCCAAGCGGCTCCTTCAGCGCGTCCTGCATCTCCCGCCCGGTGATCTTGCCTTCTTTGGCCATGCGCTCGAGCACGAGGTTGCGCCGCTGGAGCGCCCGTTGCGCATGCAGCACCGGCGAATACGTCGGGCCGCGAATGAGTCCCGCGAGCAGCGCCGCTTCGGTCAGCTTCAACTGGCCCACGGGCTTTCCGAAATAAAATTCCGAAGCCGCTTCGAAGCCGTAGTTGCCGTGGCCCAGATAGATCTGGTTGCCGTACATCGCGAAGATCTGCTCTTTCGTGTAGCGGCGCTCGATCTGGATGGCCAGCATGGTTTCCTGGATCTTGCGGCGGAAGCTGCGGTCCGTGCGGTCCAGGAAGAGCGTCCCGGCGAGCTGCATCGTGAGCGTGCTGGCGCCTTCGGCGATGCGCCTCTGCACGGTGTTGCGCCAGGCGGCCTGCACCACGCGCGGCAGGTCCACGCCCCAGTGCTCTTCGAAGTGCTGGTCTTCGGTGACGAGCACCGCGTCCTTGAGCACGCGTGGGATTTGCTCGTACGTCAGCAGGATGCGCCGCTGCAGCGCAAAGCTGCCGATGAGTTGGCCGTCGTCGGCGTAGAGCTCGGTAACGACATTGGGCTGGTATTCCTCGAGCGCGCGGACCTCGGGCAAATCGCTCACGTACACGAACAGCAGGCCCGCGCCCGCGCCCAGCGCAATCGCGCAGAGAAACAGAAAGACATACGCGACGCGGCCGATCAGCGTCCAGCCGCGGTACCGCAGCGTGATGGGAGGCATCCGCATCATCGGGTAGAGAGATTCTATCGCAAATGGTGGAGGGAACGTGCTTCCGCGCCGCTCACGTGCTTGGAAGAGCAGCGCGGGCTACGCGCGTGCGCGGCGCTTCAGGAACGCACCAACCATGATGACCAGCGAGAAGGCCACAAGCGCGCCGTCACGGAGGAGCGTGCGCACGCCAAGCTTTTCGCCGAAGCCGAAGCAGCCGCAATCAATTCCCAGGCCCTGGGAGTAAGAACGCAGCATCAGGAGGAAAAACCCGGCGAGCAGCGCGCTCGCGCCCGTGGCCACGTAGCGCAGACCGATGCCGAGGATCAGGAGCGCGCCCAGCGCCAGCTCGAGCCACGGCAGCACGCGCGCCACCAGCGTCACCCCCCATTCCGGCAGCATCTGGTAGGAATCCACCGACATGGCGAAGAGCATCCAGGGATGCCGCAGCTTGGTGTACGCCGCGTAGAGAAAGACGCCGCCGAGCACGACCCGCCCGGCGAGCAGCAGCACCGAACCTATCTGGCTGGAAGCCGAAGAGCGTGCGGAAGAGGGAAGCGTGAAGTCCATGTGCTACTGCTTTAGGAGATAATCGAGATACTGTTTCAGCAGCGGGTAGGTCACCCCGCCGGGCGGCAGCGATGTGGTTTCGCCGCGATGCGTGACGAAAAGGCTCGGCGTCTGGCTTACGCGCTTGCTGTTGCCCAGCGCGATGTCGCTGTCGATGGCCGCGTCCAACTGGCCGCTTTCGACGAGTTGCCGCGCGCGCTTCAGCTCGGCCGGCGTCAGCACGCCGCCCAGCGCGGCTTCGAAATTGCCGCTCGCCCCCCAGGTTTCCTGCTTAGCGTAGAGCGTCTGCTCTACCTTGGCAAACTTGCCGAGTTGGGCACCAGCGTTGGCCCAGCGCGCCGCGACTTTCGAGTAGCTGTGTATCGGCAGCGGGAAATCGCGGTGCACCAGATAAACCTTGCCGGTCACAACGTAGTTGTCGATCAGCGGGCGCAGCGTGCTCTCGTAGGTGTTCCTGCAAGCCGGGCACTGGAAGTCGCTGAAGACCTCAATGGTGATCGGAGCCGAGCGCGATCCCAGTGCCTTGAGCGTTGTCAGCTCCGCGGCGGAGACTTTTCGCTGCGCCTGCGCGCCAGGGGCGGTCAGCAGAGGCGCCAGGGCCCAAAATAGAAGTCCTACAAATCCTATTCTCCGAATCACCACGTCCTCCATGGCCTTGTAAGCCCGGCGTATTCTACCCCGAGTTCGGCAAAATCGGCCTCTCCAGCCGCGCGCTGGCCTGTCCTGGACACTCTCCTCACGAATCTTAAGATGCTGCTTATGGGTCTCAGGACGGCCTGAACGAATTGGTTGGCCAGCTGGGCAGTCGAAGTCCGGGGTGATAGTTGGCTGGACGCCAGAATGTCTGTATAAGTCTTTATATTATAGCCACTTGAAGGCGCTAATCAATCTTGACAATGTGACACTCAATGTCTATAATAGGCCCTGCTCTTGAGTAAGGACAGGCCTGCAGCCAGGCTTTGATTGAAGGAGGAGATGCGGCAATGAGCAAGATTATTGGCATTGACCTCGGGACCACAAACTCGGTCGTCGCCGTCATTCAAGGCGGCGAGCCCGCGGTCATCCCGAACCAAGAGGGCGCGCGGACGACGCCTTCCGTCGTCGGCATTACCAAGTCCGGCGAACGGCTGGTCGGTCAGGTGGCCAAGCGCCAGGCGGTGACCAACCCGGAGAACACCGTCTATTCGATCAAGCGTTTCATGGGCCGCCGCTTCGACGAAGTGGGCGACGAGATTAGCCGCATTCCTTATAAGACTGTCCGGGGCTCGCACGACGACGCGCGTGTGGAGATTTTCGGCAAGCCTTACAGCCCGCCGGAAATCTCGGCGATGATCCTGCAGAAGCTCAAGGCCGCGGCCGAAGACTTCCTCGGCGAGAAAGTCACCAGGGCCGTCATCACCGTCCCGGCCTATTTCAACGACAGCCAGCGCCAGGCCACCAAGCAGGCCGGAGAAATCGCCGGCCTCGAAGTGCTGCGCATCATCAACGAACCCACCGCGGCGGCGCTGGCTTACGGGCTGGACAAGAAGAAGGACGAGACGATCGCCGTCTACGACCTGGGCGGCGGCACGTTTGACATTTCCATCCTCGAGGTTGGCGAAGGCGTCGTCGAAGTGAAAGCCACGGCCGGCGACACGCACCTGGGCGGCGACGACATTGACCACCGCGTGATGGAGTGGATCGTCAGCGAATTCAAGAAGGACCAGGGCATTGACCTGGGCAAAGACCGCATGGCCATCCAGCGGCTGAAGGAAGCCGCGGAGAAGGCCAAGATCGAGCTTTCGCAATTGTCGGAGACCGAAATCAATCTGCCGTTCATCACCGCTGATGCTTCGGGGCCGAAGCACCTGCAATTGAAGCTGACGCGCGCGAAGCTCGAGCAGTTGATGGAAGACATTCTCCAGCGCACGGTCGGGCCGGTGAAGCAGGCGCTTTCGGACGCGGGCCTCGGAGCTGACAAGATTGACGAAGTCGTCCTCGTCGGCGGCTCCACGCGCATCCCGCGCGTCATGGAGATCGTGAAGGAACTATTCGGCGGCAAGGAACCGCATAAAGGCGTCAACCCGGACGAAGTCGTCGCCGTGGGCGCGGCGATCCAGGGCGGGGTGCTGGGCGGCGAAGTGAAAGACATCCTGCTGCTCGACGTGACGCCGCTTTCGCTCGGCGTCGAGACGCTGGGCGGCGTGCTGACCGTGCTCATCCAGCGCAACACCACGATTCCCACGCGCAAGTCCGAAACCTTCTCGACCGCGGCGGACAACCAGACCTCGGTCGAGATCCACGTCCTGCAGGGCGAGCGGCCGCTCGCGCGCGACAACCGCACGCTCGGCAAGTTCCACCTGATCGGGCTTCCGCCGGCGCCGCGCGGTATGCCGCAAATCGAGGTGACGTTCGATATCGACGCTAACGGCATCCTGAACGTCTCCGCAAAGGACATGGCCACGAACAAGGAGCAGAAGATCACCATCACCGCTTCGACCGGCCTGAGCAAGGACGAGGCAGAGCGCATGCGCGGCGACGCCGAATCGCATGCCGAAGAAGACAAGCGGCGGCTGGCGGTAATCGAGGCGCGCAACCTCTGCGACAACCGTGTCTATCAGGTGGAGAAGCTGTTGCTCGAGAACCGCGAAAGGCTCGGCGAGGCCGACGTGAAGATGATCGAGGAAGCCATTGAGGAGTGCAAGCGCGCCATCACTGACGGCAGCCTGGACCGCATCAAGTCCGGGACGGAAAACCTCGAGCGCGCCACGCACAAGCTCGCCGAAGTGCTCTACCGCTCCGGCGCAGCAGCGCCGGGCCCGACAGGGGCCCCGGGTGCTGCGGGCCCGGCGGACAGCAAGCCGGCCGCGGGTGGCGCCGGCGACAAGAAGCCCGGCGACGTGATTGACGCCGAATACGTGGACGTGGACGAGTCGAAGAAGCCCAACTGACGCCGCGCATCTTGCGGCGTCATTCCGAGGAGCCAGCCCTGGCGGGCGACGAGGAATCTCAGTGCAGCCGGATAGCGCGGTTAAGATTCCTCCCCTGATTGCATCGGGGTCGGAATGACAGGAGCTTGGGCTTCGGGGGAAGGATTGACCACAACCGACGGAGTGCAGCGTGCGGGGCCTCCGCAAGCCACCCAGAAGCTGCGCGAGAACTATTTCCTCGTGCAGGTGGCGCTCAGCGAGCCGCCGAGCGCCGACTGGAAGCGGCTGTTCTACGACACGCAGCAGGGCCCGCCGCCGGATTTTCCGCCGCGCGCGGTGGAGATCAGCGGCGCGCATCTTCGCTTCCGCTCCGATGGCGCGAGCGTCGAACAGAAGATCGGCTGGATTGACAAATGGATTGACCGCGCCAACCAGAAGGAAGCCGCGCTCGGCGGCCGCCTGGACGAAGAGCGCCGCCGACGCCGTGAAGAGTCGGCGCGCGAGCAGCAGGAGCTCTCCGGGCTGACCGCGCGCTGGTCGAAACTCTGAAGCGCAGAGCGGAGCAACGATGCCGACAACGACGAAACACGATTATTACGAGCTGCTCGGCGTCCCCCGCAAAGCCGCGCTGAAGGAAATCCGGCAGGCCTACCGCAAGAAGGCGCGCAAGTATCACCCCGACCTGAATCCGGGCGACAAATCCGCCGAAGAGAAGTTCAAGCAGATCCAGGAAGCCTACGACGTCCTCTCCGATTCGAAGAAGCGGCAGATGTACGACCAGTTCGGCTTCTATGCGGAGAATTACCAGGGCGGCCCGCCGCCGGGCGCAGGGCCCGGCGCGAGCGACATCCATTTTGATTTCGGCGGGTTCGATTTCGGCGGGGGGGGCGGCACCAGCTTCCGCGATCTGTTCAGCCAGGTTTTCCGCGGCGCGGGCGGCGAGGCGGGCTCGATGGAAGCGCAGCCCGGCAGCGATCTGGAATACCAGATCCGCATCGGCTTCTGGGACGCCGTGCGCGGCACCGTGAAGAAGCTTTCGATTACGCGCCTCGACGCCTGCGGCGAATGCCGCGGCACGGGCGCGCTGGGCAGCGCGCAGCAGGTGTGCACCGCTTGTGGCGGCACGGGACACGTCACGCAAACGAGCGGCCGCATGCGTTTCAACATCACCTGTCCGCGCTGCGGCGGCACGGGCCGGCTGCGCACGATCTGCCGCGCCTGCGGCGGCGAAGGCCGCGCGCGCCGCGCCGAGACGATTGACGTGCGCATCCCCGCGGGCGTGCAGACCGGCTCGCGCGTGCGCGTGCCGGGTCACGGCAACGCCGGCACACAGGGCGCGCCCCCGGGCGACCTCTACATCATTTTGGAAGTCGAGCCGCACGCGTACTTCGAGCGTCGCGGCGGCGATCTCTACAGCGTCGTGCCCATCACCGTGAGCGAGGCCACGCTCGGCGCCAAGATCGAGGTCCCCACGCTCGACGGCCGCGCGCTGCTGCGCATCCCGCCGGGCACCAACAGCGGGCAGAAGTTCCGCCTGCACGAACGCGGCGTGCCTGCGGCGCGGCAGCACAGCAAGCGCGGCGATTTGTACGTCGAAGTGCAGGTGGTCGTGCCCAGCCCGGTGGACGAACGCGTGCGCAACCTGCTGCGCGAGCTCGCCAAACTTTCTCGCGAAGATCCGCGGCGCGATCTCTTTGCCCGCGCAGGTGTGTGAGGGAACCGCGCATGCCTGCCCGAGGAAAGAAGAGAGCCCGCGCCGGATACATGATCAGCGCCGTCGCCAGCCTGTACAAGATCCACCCGCAGACCCTGCGGCTCTACGAGCGCGTGGGGCTGCTGAAGCCCTCGCGCTCGCAGGGCAACACGCGCCTCTACATCGACCAGGACCTCGAGCGCCTGGAAGTGATCCTCACGCTCACGCGCGAGATGGGCGTGAACCTCGCCGGCATCGAAATCATCCTGAACATGCGCGAGAAAATGACCGACATGCAGCGACAGATGGAAGACTTCACGCGCTTCGTCCAGGACGAGCTGCTGCGCGGTCTTTCTCATGGCCAGGACAAGCGCAGCCGCGAAGCCATCGTCAAGGTGGGCCCGCCGCGCGCCGTCCGCGGGCACAAGTGACGCCGCTCTCCGGCGTCATCCCGAGTCCCGACGCATTTGATCGGGACGAAGGATCTCAACGTTCCCCCTGTAATCCAGGTTCAATCGGTTGAGATAGCGCCGCTCTCCGGCGCCGCGGGATGATTTGCACAGGCCGCGGGAATTCCACAGCCGCCGTGATCTTGCGCCCTCCCGCTCGCGCGCCTATGCTGGGTCGCATGGCGCAAGCGGATTGCCCGATTTGCGGCGGCACAGGCTGGCGGCTGGCTTCGCGCGACAAGCCCGGCGCGGCGTCCGGCGCGCCGAATGTGTACGCCGTGCCGTGCGAATGCGTGGGCGACGACCGCACCGCGCGCATCATGGCGCGGGCGCGCGTCCCGCGGCGCTACGAGCACTGCGACTTCGAAAACTTCGACACAGGTTTCTACGAAGGCTCGGACGACGCTCCCAAGTGGAACCGCAGCCTCGAGCAGGCCAAGCTCCTGGTGGAGAGTTACGCGCGCGATTATCCCGTCGGCGCCGATACCGGTCTGCTGCTGATGGGCCCTTGCGGCGTGGGTAAAACGCATCTCGCCGTCGCCGCGCTCAAGCAGCTCGTGGTGCGCGGCCACGAAGGGCTTTTCTACGACTACCGCGAACTGCTGAAGGAAATCCAGGCCAGCTACAACCCCGAAAGCCAGTCCACGGAAATGAGCGTGCTCGAGCCGGTGCTGACCGCCGAGCTGCTTCTGCTCGACGACGTCGGCGCCAGCAAGCCTTCCGCCTGGGCGCTCGAAACCGTGGGGCACATCCTCAACACGCGCTACAACGAGAAGCGCATCACGCTGCTCACCACGAATTTCCTCGACACCGCGCCCGCCGCGGAGCCCCCGCGAATGCCCTTCGGGCAAGCGGTGCCCGCCTTGGAAGACACACTGACCGGCCGTGTGGGCCAGCGCATCCGCTCGCGGTTGTTTGAGATGTGCCGCACGGTGGAAATCTTGGCGCCCGACTACCGCCGCGAGATTCGCCAGGCCGGCCGCCTGCGCGGCTAGAGCCCCGCTACTCCGATTCGTTGACAATTTCGCTGGGGGACGCGTATCATCCCTATGATGTAGCCGTTAACGGCCGCTGCATCTCCTTCCTCGCTCTCGCCCCAGAACGGGAGTCCCCGCGGGGCAAACCGCGGCGAGCAGGGCAGGTTCCTCTGGGAGGCCGGTAGGATGTCGCCCGATCACGAGAACCCCGCCGCTGAAGCAATAGGCGGCCAAGCCGCTGCTGCTGCGGCAGCGCAAACGGAACAACCCGCAGCACTTGCACAGGAAACGCCCGCGGAGCCGCCCGCCGCGGCCGAGCCTGCCGCGCAGCCCGAAGCCGACGCCGAAACCGCCAGCGAAGCTGCTTCCGAATCTTCCGCCGAGCTCGCGCAGCTCATTGAGCAGTATTCGACCCCGCAGCACGTGTCCGCCGTGGCGGGCGAGCCTGCCGAAGCGGAAGTCACCGAGGGCCAAGTTGTTGCCGTCATCGAACTCGGCGTGGTCGTAGACATCGGCGCCAAATCCGAAGGCCTGGTTCCCGCAGAGGAGTTTCTTGCAGAGGGCGGCGTGCGCTTCGAGCCCGGGCAGAAGATTGAAGTGCAGCCGACGGGCGAGGAAAAGGACGGCTACCTGCTGCTGTCGCACCAACGCGCGCGGCGGCGGCGCGCCTGGGAAAATATCGAGAAATCCTATCGCCAGAAGATCGCGTTGACCGGCAGCGGCGTGGACCGCATCAAGGGCGGGCTCGTGGTGGACATCGGAGTCCGCGCGTTTCTGCCGGCGTCGCAGGTGGACCTGCGGCCCACGCACGACCTGGACGCGTGGAAGGGCCGCGAGATCACCTGCCGCGTCATCAAGATGAACCGCAAGCGCGGCAACGTGGTGGTCAGCCGCCGCGTGATCTTGGAAGAAGAACAGCAGGCGCAGCGCCAGCTCCTGATGGATTCTCTCACCGAGGGCCAGGCGGTCACCGGCAAGGTGAAGAACATCACCGACTACGGCGTCTTCGTGGACCTGGGCGGGCTCGACGGCCTGCTGCACATCACCGATCTTTCGTGGAACCGGCTGAAGCATCCCTCCGAGGCCGTGGCCGTGGGGGACGCAATCGAAGTCCAGGTGCTGAAGTTCGACCGCGAGAAAACGCGCGTGTCGCTGGGCCGCAAGCAGCTTCTGCCCGATCCGTGGGCGGAGGTGCCCGCGAAGTATCCGGCGGGCGCGCGCCTTTCGGGGCGCGTCGTGGGCATCACCGACTACGGCGCTTTCATCGAGTTGGCGCCGGGCGTCGAAGGCCTGGTGCACGTCAGCGAGATGAGCTGGTCGAAGCGGCTGAAGCATCCCTCGAAAATCGTTGCGCAGGGCGATACGGTCGAAGTCGTTGTGCTCGACCTCAAGCCCGAGCAGCGGCGCATCTCGCTCGGCCTGAAGCAGACCACGCCCGATCCCTGGCAGGCGCTCGCGGAGAAATATCCCGTGGGCACGATTGTCAGCGGGCGCGTGCGCAACCTCACCGAATTCGGTGCGTTCGTCGAAATCGAAGAGGGCTTCGACGGGCTCATCCACGTGAGCGACATCAGTTGGACCGAGCGCGTGAAGAACCCGGGCGAAATCTTCAAGAAGGGTGATACGGTGCAGGCGCGCGTGCTGAAGATTGATGCGGCCAACCGGCGCGTTTCGCTTGGCGTGAAGCAGGTGAACGATATCTGGGGCGACTGGTTCGCGGCCAACCACGTCAACGACGTGGTCCGCGGCAAGGTGTCGCGGGTGACAACCTTCGGCGCGTTTGTCGAGCTGACGCCCGGCATCGAAGGGCTCTGCCATATCTCCGAGATCGAAGACCGCCGCGGCCGCAAGGACAAGGAGCAGCAGGGCGTGCCGCGCGCGGGCAAGCCGGCGGTTGCGCTCCAGCCGGGACAGGAGTACGACTTCAAAGTGGTCAAACTCCAGCCCGAGCAGCACAAGATCGGCCTCAGCTATCGCGCGGCCGTCAAGGCGGTGGAGCGCCGTGACATGGAGGAGTACCGCTCGTCGAAGTCGTCTCCCACCGCGACAATCGGCGACGCCGTCCGCTCGAAGCGCGAGGCGCTGTAACCGTCTGGGGGCCGCTCGCGTCTGTGCGGCAGGTCGTCAGGGGCCGGGCTTTCAATTTTGGTTTACCTCCGGGGCAAATTGGTGATATGCAAAGGGCCGCTTTTGGGCGGGCCCGGTACCAGACGGTGCTGGGCATACGGGGTGCATGAAGATGAATGACGCGACGATGACCAAAGCCGACCTCGTGGAAGAAGTCGTGAAAGTCACCGAGCTGCCGCGCAAGGAGTCCGAGATCATTGTCGAGACGATCTTCGGGAGCATCATCCACGCGCTCCAGACCGGCGACAAGATCGAGATCCGCGGCTTCGGCAGCTTCCGCACGCGCCAGCGCCGCGGCCGCATCGGCCGCAACCCCAAGACCGGCGCCAAGGTGGAAGTGCCGGCGAAAAAAATCCCCTTCTTCAAGCCCAGCAAGGAATTGAAAGACTTCGTTAACGAGGCCAAGGCCGCGGCCGCGCCGCCTGCTTCGCAGGGCTAGCGCCGTCCCAACTTCCGATGGACTATCTGTGGAGCCCGTGGCGGTACCGCTATGTCGCCGACGCCGCCAAGGACGACCGGTGCATCTTCTGCGATGCGCTGGCCATGAACGATGACGCGAAAAGCCTGATCGTCCTGCGCGCGAAGAAAAACTTCATCATCCTGAACCGCTTCCCCTACACCACCGGGCACGTGATGATCGTGCCCTACGCGCATGTGGCCGAACTCTCTGCATGCGACGCGGAGGCGCTCGCTGAAATGATGCGCCTCGCCGCGCGCGTCCAGGCTGCCTACGCCGCGGTGTACAAGCCCGAAGGCTACAACTTGGGCATGAACCTGGGCCGCTGCGCCGGCGCCGGCATCACCGGCCACCTGCATCTGCACGTCCTGCCGCGCTGGGGCGGCGATACGAACTTCATGACCGTCGTCGGCGAAACGCGCGTTGGGCCCGAAGAGTTGGGCGTCACCTACGACAAACTCCAGAAAGCGCTGGCCGCTAGATAAGGCCGTAGCATATGCCGTTACGAATGATCCGCGCGCTCGCTTGGAAAGCGACCGCAGGCATCCTGCTTGTCTCTCCTTTGCTGGCCCAGCACCTCTTCGCTCAAGAAGTTGTAGGCAGCGTGCCAGATCCGTTCCCTGTCACTTCCGTTGAAGACTCCAAATGCCGTGCCGCAGCCCCGGTCGCAGTCTACTCACGCGATGGTCGCCCGATCGAGGGCTTGAGCTCGAGCAACTTTGAAGTCCGAGTGGCAGGTCACACTGGCGTGTTTACACTATCTACGGACAGATCATCCAAGAGAATGCTCCTGCTCATGGACGCGAGCCAGAGCGTGAACCGGGAAGCGTGGCGGTTGGCAACGCACCTTGCAATCTACTTAGCCCAGGGCGCAGATCCGGAGAACCGTGTCGCGCTGGTCGTTTACGGCGCCGGAGACCGGATTGCGCTGGACTTCACCCAGCCGCGCAGCGCCGTTCTCGGCAAGCTCGCGGAGCTTGCTTCAACGCGCCCCCCGAATTCTGTCGGAGGTGAGCACCTCTATGATGCCCTGCTTGATGCTGCGGAGGTATTCGGAGACCACGGGTTTGGAGATGCCATCTTTGTCATAGGAGCAGGGGAGGATCGTGGCAGTCACGCGAGCGCCGGCAGTGTGAAGAGCGCTTTGGTCGCGCGGCGTGTGCGACTATTTGGCCTGCTGCTGGATGCTCCTGTCATTGGTTCCATGTCAGGCTTTTTCTTCGACCCAAGGGTAGATTTTTATCTTAGCGAGGTGGACCAGCTTGCTGTGGACTTAGGAGGTGTGTTCTCTCACGAGGATACCAAACCTCCCGCCACCGCGTACAAGCTCACCGACATACGCTTGAAGGCATTGGACCAGTACGCCGAAGCCACATACTGGCAGATTGCGGAGCCTTATCGGTTGGACTTTGACGCGCCCACGGGCGGGAAGCCCGCGCGCCTCGAAATATTGTTCCAAAAAGCGTCCGCAGCGGCAAACCTCAAACCGGTTCTATTGTATCCACGACAAATTGCCGCCTGCGGATCAATCCAGCCCTAGCGCTCGCTGGCTGACGGCGGAGCTTCCCGGTCTGCAGAGTAGGGAAGAACGCTAAACGAATCTGACTTGGCGGGCGTTCCTGTTAATAACGAAGATGCGCAGGTCGTTGCCCGGCGCGGCGGGAAACATGAAAAAGCCCGGCTTCTCGGATGTGTAGCTCTGCGTCGTCCCGAGAATGATTTCGCCGTCCGTGAACTGGATCTCGATTCTGCGGCCAGGAACGGACGACTCGGGCGTTGGCGGAACCTTTGCTGTGGGGTCGCCGGCGAAATCCCTCACGAAGAAAACCGCCTTCAGGTCCTTCAACAACACCTTCTCGCCCTTCGCCTGGCTTGGATTCTCCTGCGGAAGCAGATGGAACGAATCTCGCGTGGGAGAAAAATTGTAGACGTAGCCTTTCAGACGGCGGCCGTCGAGACACGCCACAACTACCTTGTTCAGTTGGCCGGGCGTTTGAGGAGGTGTGGCCATCTGCTCGCGCCCGCGACGGGTGGGTGACCGCGTCGCGCGCAACGCTGCATTATAGCTCTTCGCCGCGCGAATCCATCGTCGGCAAGGGCAACGGCGGCTGTGCCGCTCTTGCTCTTGTAGCGGCGGATTTATCCCGCCATGTTTTCTTCTATTCGCGCGGTCGATCCGCTGTAGCGCCGGCCTCTTGCCCAGAGCGGAGCGAAGGGAAGCGCTTCCTGTAGGGGCGGGCTTCACTTGTCCCGCCTGCCCTGAGCGCAGCCGAAGGGAGCTCGTCGAGGCGAGCCCGCCTGCGGCGGGCGAAGGGAAGTGCTTCCTGTAGGGGCGGGCTTCACTTGCCCTGCCTGCCCTGAGCGAAGTCGAAGGGAGCGCAGCCGAAGGGCTTGCCCTGCCTGCCCTGAGCTTGCCGAAGGGAGCTTGCCGAAGGGAGCTTGCCGAAGGGGCCGCGCGCTCGGTGAAAGGTAGAGGATCAGTTCCCGAGAAGCGCGTTATATAGCCCAGTGGCGGGATGTCTTCCGACTGCGCCTTGCTCGACCGGCTGCGGATGCCCGTATCCGGCGAGACACGGAGGATTAGGCGAGGCTTCCGGTCGTTTTAAGAAAGTCCGCCAAGAAGATTAGGCAACATACCTGATAGATCATAAGTGGCCTTATAATGCGAACCTATGCGGACCGCATGTGGGGGTGCCCGCCCCTTGCCCTGAGCGAAGCCGAAGGGCGGCGGGCCGCCCGCCATGGCGGTTTAGGCGCGTCGGCCTAACCAAGAGTTACAGCTTGTGAACAACAGCAGCGGTGAGGTAGCCCATATTCACCTGCTCGAACTGAACCTGTAATGCTCAAGAAATACATCGGAAAAAACCGAGCCGAGAACCTCGATTGGCTGCTGAATGTGTGGCTGAAAGAGGGGCCGCCCGTTTGTTTCCTCCAAGGCTTCTCAGGAGTTGGCAAGACCGACCTCGCGCGTGATTTCCGAGAGTTGGCGGAAAAGCAAGGGAAGTGGCAGCACGCCGTTATCAATGAGATCGCCGACCGCGCGACTCCTTCCGTCCTTGAGAGCTTGATGGAACTGTCAGTGGCACTGAGTCAGCAGGGATTGGCGGAAATGGAGACAGTGCTTTTTGAGCAGACCAATCCCAACCTTGGCTACGCGGTCGAAAGGGCTCTTCAGCGTCCTGTCGTGATCATCCTCGACGAGGCGCAGCGATTCTTCCGGGCAGATTCAGGCACCCCGTTGCCCGAAATGAACGGCATCCTGGCGTTCCTGCGAAATCGTCCCACGCTCCAAGGCCGACTGCTGCTCCTCAGCGACCGTATTGTGGAGGAGGCCAGGTGGTCCGAGTGGATACCGAAACGCACACTCACGGAGCTGGAACCGGACGAAGCCATCGAGGCGCTTGAGACCAAGCTGAAAGGAGCGGACATTTCCGTCGAGATTCCGCCGGAGCAGAAGAAGGAGGTCGTTCGTGTCCTGGACTTCAACCCGCGAGCCATCGAGGCGCTGGTGGGAGCGCTCCGCTACGATACCCTGGACGAAATCATCGGGAGCAATCCAGGACTCTGGGCCGTGCGGGACCGGGAGGTTTCCCGTGACTTCCTCCGAGCCCTGGAACGCGACCTCCTGGAGCGGACGATGCGCCATCTCGACGAATCACATCAGCGAAAGCTCTGGCGCCTCGCGGTCCACCGCCGCAGCTTCAAGCGTGAGGCCTTGGAGCGGCTTTGCGGGACCAAGGACAAGGCAACTCAACTGCGTTCCATTCTCGTTACCCGCTTCCTGCTCAATTTCTACAAAGGGGCGCTCGCCCTGAACCCGATTGTGCGGGAAATCTCGCTGTCCCACCTACGCGATGAGCCCGCGGAGTTTCGGGAGGCCCACTCCGCTGCGGCCGACTATCACCTGCGCCATTTCAAGGCGAAGCAGATGGTTGGCACCCACAGCAAGCTGGGCGAGTCCTTCGCAGAACTGCGTTACCACCTTGTGCAAGCGGGGAGGCAGGACGAGCTTCGGGATATTGGCCATCGCTTCACCGACCACCTGAAGCTGGAGATTAAGTCTGTCACCCCTGTGCCCACCGACCGGGAGGAACTCGACGAGCGCATCGGTGTGCTGACGGTGCTTCTCGGGAACGAAGGCGCAAAGGGACTGGAATATCATCTGGCTCGTTGCCTTCAGGCGCGTGCCAAACCGGGTGACATGCAGCAGGCGGTCATCCACGCGGAGCGTGCGCTTGGTCCGGGCGCGCCGGAGGCAAGTTGGTATCTGCTCGCGAACCTCAAGCGGCAGGCGGAAGGAGCCGATGCCGCTGTCGCGGTCATTCGCCGCGGACTCCGCGCCATGTCAGACCCCGATGTCGCAGCGCCGCTCTACCAACTTGGAGCCGAGATTCTCGCCAAAGCGGGGAAGACCGACGAGGCGGTGGCGCTGCTCAAGGACGGTATCAAGATCATCCCGCCCGACGAGAACCTCTACTCGCTCTACCAACTTGGAGCCGAGATTCTCGCCAAAGCGGGCCAGACCGACGAGGCGGTGGCGCTGCTCAAGGACGGTCTCAAGAGCGTCGCGGCGGGACAGAGGCTCTGCTCGATAGTACAGATAGGGGGGCGCCGGCTCA
>JBGQHO010000058.1:0-19154 GCA_041497955.1 Terriglobia bacterium
CACGGCGTTCGAAATCGCCGCGCCCGGTGAAACCACCGGAGGCTCGCCGAGGCCGATCACGCCGCGTTCGTCGTAGCCCGGCCCAGTCATCATGTGCACCACCAACTCGCCGATATCGTTGATGCCGGCCAGCTTGTAGAACTCCATGTCGGGGTTCAGCGGGCGGCCGGTCTGTTCGTCCATGATTTTTTCTTCGTAGAGCGCGTACGTGACGCCCATGATGCACGCGCCGAACACCTGGCTTTCGGCCGTCTTCAGGTCAATCACCAGGCCGCAGTCCTGCACGGCGACGAGCTTTTCCATGCGCACGATGCCCGTCTCCGTGTCCACGGTCACTTCGGCCATCTGCGCGCCGCCGACGCCGCTCGAAATCAGATCGCGGCTGGTCTGCCCGGTCGCGGTGATCGGAGTGGTGCCGAGCTTCGCGCAGGCTTGCTTCCAGCTCATGCCCTTCGACGGATCGCCCTTCACCTGGATGCGCCCGCCGACGGCTTCGAGCTGGTCCGCATTTGCGCCGAGCGCCGGCGCAACTCTCGCGAGCAGGTCATTGAGCGCGGCGTTCGTCGCGCGGCGCGTCGAAGAGCTGACGCCGCCGACCGTGGTCGAGCCGCCGGAGCCGCCCGACTGCGGGTAGCGCGTATCGCCGATGCTCACCTTCACGGCTTCAAGCGGCAGGCCCAGCGTCTCCGCGGCGACGATGCCAATCACCGTGCGCGTGCCCGTGCCCAGGTCCTGCGAGCCGAGCTGCACTTCCACCGAGCCGTCCGGATTGATGATGCAGTTGCAATTGCTCGCGTGGCCGCCGCCGCCCCAGGTGTGGATGGAAAGCCCCAGGCCGCGCTTGATCGGGCCCGGCGTCTTGTCGCCGCGCGGGTGCCACTTCTGCTTCCAGCCGATCAGCTCCGCCGCCTTCTCGAGCTCGGCCCTGTACACGGCCGGGAACGTGGTGAGCGGAAGGTTCTTCAGGAACATCTGGAGCGGATCCATCTGGATCTGCGCGGCTACGTCCTCGAGCGCCGACATGGTGATCAAGCAGAGCTGCGGGTGGTTCGGCGCGCGCCAGGCGCGGGCCGGGCCGATGTTCGTGAGCACGGCGGTGTGCCGCGTGCGCTTGTTCGGGATGCGGATCACGTACGGCAAATTGGGATTGCCCGCCGGGGCGGGCCCGCCGGTGCCCCACGATTCGGAAGACCAGGCCACAAGCGTGCCGTCCTTTTTCGCCCCAACGCGCACACGCGCATGGATCGAAGGCCGCGCGCCGGCCGTGGCGAGCTCCTGGTCGCGCTCCAGCATCATCTTCACCGGCCGCCCGGCCTTCTTCGCGAGTTGTGCGCAGGCGACGCCCCATACATCGGCGCCGAATTTGCTGCCGAAGCCGCCGCCCATCACGGGCGTGAGGACGCGCACCTTGCTGCGTTCGATCTTCAGCGGCGTTGCAAATCCGTCCACCAGGCCGCTGAGGTTCTGCGTGGAGGCATAAACGGTCAGGTTGTCGCCTTCCCATTCGGCCACCTGGCCGTGCGTCTCGAGACAGCAATGCGTGATCACTGAGGAACCGTAAACACCCTCCGCAGTCGCGTCGGCTTCGCGGAACGCCGCGTCGGGATCGCCTTCGGTCTGCTCGGCCAGAGGCTGCGCACGGCTGCCCGCGCGCGCGAGTTCGACGTCGCCCACCAGGTGCGGCAGCTTTTCGTAGGTCACCTTGACGGCGCGCACAGCGTCGCGCGCCTGTTCTTCGGTTTCCGCCGCAACGGCAGCAACCGGCGTGAACGCCCACTGAATTTCGCTTCGCGGCCCATTGGGCTCGATCATCACTTCTAGCGCCTTGACGCCGGGCATGCGCTCGGCCTCGCTGGTGTCCATGGCCGTGAGTTTCGCGTGCGCGTAGGGACACAGCACCATCTTTCCGTGGAGCAGGCCCGGGCGCTGCACGTCGTAGCTGTACTTGGCGCGGCCCGAAGCCTTCCAGGGACCGTCGATGCGTGAGATGCGCTTGCCGATGAGGGCTCGCTTGTCTGCATCCGGCCATTTATAGTCCGCCATTAGCTCCGCCCTCCTTTCATTCGCATGGCCGCATCGAGCACGGCTTTGCGCACCCCCATGTAGGTGCCGCAGCGGCAGAGGTTCCCGCCGAGCGCCTTCTTCACCTGCTCGTACGTGGGAGTGGGATGGCCGTCGAGGTAGGCCTTGCAGGCCATCACGAAACCCGGCGTGCAGAAGCCGCACTGCTGCGCGTCGTTGTCGACAAATGCCGCGGAGACCGCGTGCAACTGGTTCTCCGGCGCGAGGCCTTCGATCGTGCGGATGTCAGCGTTGCCGAAGCCTTCGGAGACGTCGATCGCCAGCGTCGTGCAGGAATAAATCGCCTTGCCGTCCACGATCACGGTGCAGGCGCCGCAGGTGCCGCGGTCGCACACTTTCTTCGCGCCGGTCAGCTCCAGGTGATCGCGCAGCGCGTCCAGCAGCGTCGTGCGCGGCTCCACCGTGACCGTTTTCGGCTGGCCATTGATACGCAGCGACATCTTCACCGCGCCAGGGCCAATCACTTTGCCCGAGGCCGATTCCTGTGCCTCGAGCAGCGCCGGGCCGGAGAGCACGCCGGCCGAAATTGCCGCGCCGGCGCCGCCCACCAGCTTGACGAAGTCGCGCCGGCCCAGCCCGCCGGATTTGCCGGAGCGGCCCGGGCCCCTGGGATCATCCCGTCTAGGCATGCGAGTACCTCCAAAGAATGACAGACGAAGAGAGGAAAGGACTGCGCGAAGTGGCGTTGCTGTTGGAGAGCCTGCGGAGCATCGGAACCCCGGATTTACCCCTCAGCGAACGGGCCATCATACTCCACTGCGGCCCGAAACGCGCGCCGAAATGCCGCTGTCAACCTGCTCCTCAAAGGACGTGCGAGGCGGGCCTTGTGTTTCAACACGTGAGGCAACTTCTTTCCTGCCGTGGGCTATCATGTTGTGCAGGGCCGGAATCCCTCGATGCCGCAAGAGAACCCAGCCAGGAACGCGAGCGCTCCGCCCGCTGCGATGTCGCCGGCGCAGGAGTTGGTGGAATGGCTCTACGCCGAAGGGCGCGCGAGCCGTTGGGGGCTGAAGCCGGAGCGCCTGGCGCAAGCGCTCGCGCGCAGCGCGGAACACCGCTTCCGCGGCGCGCACCTTTCGGCCGATGAACTGGCTGCCTACTGGCGCTCGCTCCGCATCGAAGACCTGGCGCTGGCGTGCGCGTGCAGCGAGGGCAGCGAGCCGGCGTGGGAATACTTCGTGGCGCACTACCGCCAAGACCTCTACGCCGCGGCGCGCGCCATCCTGGGCCGAGGGGCTGGCGCCGACGACGCGCGGGCGTGCGAGCTCGCCGACTCGCTTTACGCCGAGCTCTACGGGCTCGAGCAGCGCAAGACCGGCGAGCGGCGCTCGCTCTTCGACTATTTCCACGGCCGGAGCAAACTCTCCACGTGGCTCCGCGCCGTTCTCGCGCAGCGGCACGTGGACGCGATCCGCGCCAGCCGCCGCACGGATTCGCTCGAGGAAAAGGAGGAAGCCGAGCTGCCGCCCGCGCGCGGCTCCGCTGCGCCGCCGGACCCCGAGCGCGCGCGCTTCGTTACGCTGCTGCAGACGGCGCTTGCCGAAGCCATCGCTGCGCTGGCCCCGCGCGACCGCCTGCGCCTGGCTTACTATTATGCGCAGGAACTGACGCTCGCGCAGATCGGCCGGCTGCTGGGCGAGCACGAGGCCACCGCTTCGCGACACCTGGCGCGCACGCGGCGCGAGCTGCGCGAGCAGGTGGAGCGCGCGCTGCGCGACGGCAGAGCCGGAGCCGGGGCTCGCGCAGGCGGACTCGACGACGCGCAGGTCCGCCTGTGCTTCGAATACGCGACCCAGGAGTGGCCGTTCGATTTAACGAGCGCGCTTTGGAAGAACACACCGCGCAAGGCGGAAGACTGATGCGCAAGAAACCAGAATGGACGCAAGAAAGGCGCGCCGCTTCGTTCTAAGTTAGGAGAGTACCCGATGGACCCGCGGGACAAAGAGAAGGCGCTCGAGAAACTGCTGCCGCGCACGCTGCGCGCCACCTTCAAGCCCGCCGGCGCGGAGTGCCCCGAGGCTCATCTCTTGGCCGCGTACGCGGAACGCGCGCTGAGCGCGTCCGAAGCGGCGCGTTGGGAGGAGCATTTCTCCGCCTGCGCGCGCTGCCAGGAAGTGCTCGCCGTTTTCGCGCGAAGCGAAGAGGCCTTCGCTGCGGAGCGCGAGCTTCGCGTGGCGGCTGCCGCGAGCATCCCCGCGGCCGCGGTTGCGGCCCCGGCGCGCTCCGAGCCCGCGCAGGAAGTGGCGCCGAAGCCCTGGCGGCTGCTCGACTGGCGGTGGCTCGTGCCGGCGGTTGCCGCTGCCGCGGCTGTCGCTGTGTGGATTGCCGTGCGGCCCGTGCCGCCACGATCTACCGGAATCGAAATCACGAGGAACGATAAGGCCATCAGCCCCGCGTCGACTCCCGCTCAAATCACGCCCAGCGCGCCCGCGCCTTCTTCTGAAGCTGCGGTGCCGAAGAAGGAAAAGACTGTCGGAGCAAAGTCACACGTTGACCGGTTGCTCACAAAAAGCGTTGGTGGAGCGGGCCTCACCGCAAGGGACGAACGCGCGAAATCTCCCGAGCGGGCGGCCAAGTTGGCGGCCGCGACTCCCGCGACGCCGCCGCCGGCAGCACAACCGGAAGAAGGCCGCGCCGCCGCCGAAAGCCTTGCTCGTGCGGAAGAAGCCAATCGCGTCGCAAGAAACGAGCCGAAGCAGAAGCCTGCGCAAGTTCAGGACAAATTGGCTGGCGTCTCAGGTCAGGTACAGTCCATGAACGAACTTGCGGTTACCACCGGCGCCGCCAAGAACGCAGACGATCAAAAGAAGACTCCCTCAGCCGCAGCCGGCTCGGCGCAAGGCGCCCTAACGTATAAGAGGCAGCGGGAAGGGACGCCGCCGATTGCATATCAACAGGTCGCGCCTGGGCCTCGCATCGTTCTGGTCGCCACGCAAGACCGTTCCGTGATGTGGCGCGTGGGGGCCGCGGGGCTCATCGAGCACTCTTCCGACGGCGGCCTTACGTGGCAGGCGCAGGCAAGCAACGTCGATGCCGAACTGCTCGCGGGCTCTGCGCCCACAGAAAAAATCTGCTGGGTCGTGGGCCGCGCGGGCACCATCCTGCGCACCACCGACGGCGAGCACTGGGAGAAAATCGCGCCGCCTGCGCCGCTCGATTACGTCGGCGTCACGGCCAGCGATGCGCTCCGCGCTGTTGTGATTGCCGAGGGCGGCAAGCGTTTCCGCACGGCGGACGGCGGCCGCGCCTGGGAGAGCGCGCCCAAGGAATAGGAGCGGCGCAGGCCTGCAAGAGATTCCCGCTCGAGCGTTCTAAGAGAAGACACGCATCTTCGGGAGGAAGCTCATGACCACTCTATCGTTGCAGAAGTCCTTTCTCGCTGCCTTTCTGATGACTACTCTGCTGGCGGTGCCCGTGTTTCTCGGCACCGCCGGGGCTCCGCCGCAGGGCGAAGCGCAAGCCAAGCTGGAGAGCCAGCCCGGCACGACGGCGAGCGACCAGGTGGACCTGGCCGTGACCGTGTACAACTCCAATATCGGGCTCGTGCGCGACGTCCGCCAGGTCACGCTGCCGGCGGGCGAATTCCAACTGCGATTCATGGACATCGCGGCGGCGATCAACCCCGCGACGGTGCATCTCCGCTCGCTCAGCGAGCCGGCGAAGCTCGGCATCCTGGAACAGAACTATGAGTACGACCTGCTGGACCCGCAGAAGCTGCTGCAGAAATACGTGGGCCGCGAAGTGACGCTGATGCGTGCGCACATGGAAGGCGGCTCGACGAAATGGGAGGAAGTGAAGGCGGTGCTGCTGGCCTACAACAACGGGCCGGTGTGGAAGATCGGCAACGAGATCGTCACCGGCATGGGCGCGGACAGTTACCGCTTTCCTGAGCTGCCGGAGAACCTCTACAGCCGGCCGACGCTGCTCTGGACGCTGGAGAACTCGGGCGCGCGGCGGCATCGCGTGGAGGCCTCGTATCTGACCGGCAACATTTCCTGGAGCGCCGACTACGTGCTGACCGTCGGCCGCGACGACAAGGCCGCCGACCTGGACGGCTGGGTGACGCTCGTGAACAACAGCGGCACCGCATTCAAGAACGCGCGGCTGCAACTCGTGGCCGGCGAGCTCAATCGCGTGGCCTCGGGAATGGCGGGAGCGCTCGAGATGAACGCACTGCGCGCGGCCCCCGCTGCGCCCCAGTTTCAGCAGGAAGCGTTCTCTGAGTATCACCTTTATTCGCTCAGCCGGCGTACCTCGATCTTCGACAAAGAGACGAAGCAGATCAGCCTGCTTGCCGGATCCGGAATCCCCATTGAAAAAGGGTACGTCGTGGACGGGCAGCAGTATTACTACCGCAACGTGCAGAGTCCCGGCGCGCCGATCAAAGACCCGGTGAAGGTTTTTTACACGTTCAGGAACGACGAGAAATCCGGACTGGGGATGCCGCTGCCCGCGGGCGTCGTGCGCGTCTACCAGGCCGATTCGAAGGGCGGCGTGCTCTTCGCCGGCGAAGACCGCATCAGCCACACGCCGAAGGACGAGCGCATCAGCCTGCACATCGGCAACGCCTTCGACATCGTCGCCGAGCGCAAGCAGACCGATTTCAAAAAGCTCTCCGACCGGCTCTACGAGATGGAGTACGAAATCACCCTGCGGAACCACAAAGACGCGCCCATCACCGTCGAAGTGAACGAGCCCATCGGCGGCGACTGGCAGATCGTCGAGTCCACGCACAAATGGACGAAGACCGCCGCCTTCGCCGCGCAATTCAAGATTCCGGTGGCGAAAGACGGCACGTCGGTGCTGCGCTACCGCGTGCGCGTCCGCTGGTAAGCGGCCGCCTCAAAGGTTATCGAGGAAGAACTGGGTGATCCGCCGGAACAGATGGATGCGCGCCGGCGGGTCGCTGATGCCGTGCCCGCGCCCGGGATAAATCTGGATCTCGGCGTAGCGCCCGGCGCGGATGAAGTGCTCGTTGAGCTCGACCGTGTTGGCGTAATGTACGTTGTCGTCGCCGGTGCCGACGGCGATCAGCAGCTTGCCCTTCAGCTTGGCGGCCTGGTTCACCGGAGAGGAGTTCTTGTAACCGTCCGCGTTGTCCTGCGGCAGGCCCATGTAGCGCTCGGTGTAGATGGTGTCGTACTGGCGCCAGTCGGTGACGGGCGAGCCCGCGAAGCCGGCCTTGAATAGGTCGGCGGCGTTCAACATCGCGTTGCATGTCATGTAGCCGCCGAAGCTCCACCCCCAGATGCCGATGCGCGACGCGTCCACGTACGGCAGCGACTTCAGATAATTCACGCCCGCCACCTGGTCGGTCAGCTCGACTTCCCCGAAGTGATGATAGATGGGCGTCTCAAACGCGTGGCCGCGTCCGGCCATGCCGCGGTTGTCCAGCGAGAAAATCACGAAGCCCTTCTGCGCCATCATCTCGTGCCACAGAAAATTCGAGCCGCCCCAGGCGTTGCGCACCACCTGCGAGTGCGGGCCGCCGTAGAGGTACACAATCACGGGATACTTCTTCGACGGATCGAAGCCGTAGGGCTTGGTGATCATGGCGTGCAACGGAGTGCCGTCGGCGCCGGGCACGGTGAAAAATTCCGGCGGCTGGAGCTTGTAGTCCGCCAGCTCCGCGACTTTGTTTTCGTTGAGCGTCGCCGCGCGCGTGCCGTCGGCGTTATAGACGTCCTGCCGCGCAGGCGTCGTCGCGTTCGAGTAGGCGTCCAGGTAGTGCGCGCAGTCCGGCGCCAGGTTGATGCCGTGCGTGCCGTCTTCCCGCGTGACGCGCATCATCCCCGTGCCGTCTAGCCCGACGCGGTAGAGGTGCCGCTCGATGGGACTCTTCTCCGTGGCGGTGAAATAGACCGCGCCTTTCTTTTCGTCCACGCCGGCCAGCGCCGAAACTTCCCACTTGCCCTGCGTGAGCTGCTTTAACAGCTTGCCGGACAAATCGTAGAGATACAGATGGCGGAAGCCGTCGCGCTCGCTCGACCACAGGAACCGCTGGCCGTCGCTCAGGAACGTGAGGTCGTCGTGCAGATTGATCCAGTACCTGTCCTCTTCGGTGAGGATCACTTGCGCGCGGCCCGTGGCCGCATCGGCGAAGAGCAGCTCGAGCTTCGTTTGCGCGCGGTTCAGCCGCTGGATGGCCAGCCGCTTCGAATCGCGCAGCCATCCAACGCGCGCGGCGTAAATGTTTGTGTCCGCGCCCAGGTCCATCCAGCGCGGCTCGCCGCCGCTGAGGCGCACCACGCCCACGCGCGCGATCGGGTTCGCGTCGCCGGCCTTCGGGTAGCGCTCTGATTCCATCTCGCCGGTGTAAGAAAGAAGGTTGACCAGCGGATATTTCGTCACCGGCCGCTCGTCCATCTGCAGAAAAGCAATCTGGCTCGAATCCGGCGCCCACCAGTAGGCCGTGCGGATGTCCAGCTCCTCGGGATACACCCAGTCGAGCTCGCCGTTCATCAACTCTTCGCGGCCGCCTTGCGTGAGTTGCTTCTCTTCGCCCGTGGCCACGTTCACGACCCGCAGGTCGTGATTGCGCACGAAGCTGACCCACTTCCCGTCCGGCGAGATTTTCGGATCGCGCACCGGCGCGGGCGGCCCCGAGAGCACGAGCTTCTTCGGCGTCTGCGTCTTCAGGTCGAACCAGTACAGCTCGTTCTGCCCGACGAAGAGCAGTGCGTCGCCGCTCGGCGCCCAGGCATAGCGCTGCGGCGTCTGGCGCCCCAGGCCCGTCTGCTGGCCCTGCGGGCCCGCCGTCGTCGGCAGCACCTGCCGCAGCTTGTCGCCGTCCACCAGCACGCGCCGCTCGCCGGTGCGCACGTCGAGCACCCACACGTCCGTCTTCGCGTCGCGGCCTTCGCCCGCGCGCTGCGTGTAGCTCAGGAGGGTCCCGTCAGGGCTCCACTCCACGCCCATCGTCAGTCGCCCGCCCAGGCTTGGCTGGCCGTAGATGCGCTCCACGGTGAGCGGCTTGAAATCCGCCGCAGGCGCCGCTTGCTGCGCGCGCACGGGCGTTGCAAGAGGCGCGCACGCCGCCAGAGCGAGAAGCGCGAGGAAAACACTTGGAAGATAGCGCGGGGTCGGTCGGTGCATTCCACCCTCCTGAAAGCGCGCCATTCTATCGCGGGAGAGGGCTTGGAGAAAGAGCGGGGACGATCAGCCGGCGAGCTTTTCGGCGACAAAAATCATTTCGGGCGAATCGTCGCGCAGCGGCGAGCGGTCGAAGCTGCCGAAGAGCTCCGCCACGCGAAAACCGCAGCGCGCCAGCAGGTGCTCCACCTCGTAGCGGAAGAAGAAGCGCACCGAAAACGCGAAGACGTTGCGCTCCCTGCGGCCGTCCGGGTGCGTGACGTAGTAGATCAGCTCCACGTCGTTCACCTGCTCGGCGCGGTGGAACGCCACCGTGCGCTCCCCAATCTTCATCCGCCCGCCGTCGGGCAGCGTGACCTCGGGGAATGGAAATCTTTCGTTCAAAAATTCCGTGTCGTGCATCCGCCGCGGGTCGGTCTGGAAAAAATCAACAATCAATTTTCCGCCGGGCACAAGGTGCGCGGCGGCGCAGCGCAGGCAGGCAATCTGCTGCTCGACGCCGAGCAGATGCTGGAACGGGCGAAACGGAATGATGATCAGCCGAAACGTGCCGCCGAGATAGAACGCCGTCATGTCGCCCTGCACAAGGCGGACGCGCTCGCGCACCTCGGGCGGCTCCGCGGCGAGCTTTGCGCGACAGCGCGCCAGCATGCGCTCGGCGAGGTCGAGGCCGGTGATCGCAAGCCCCGCGCGCGCCAGCGCCAGCGTCACGCGGCCGGTGCCGCAGCCCAGCTCGAGCACGGGAGTGCCCTGCTGCCGCGCGTAGTCGAGATAGAGCTCGGCGTCGCGCCGGCCCGCGACCATCGGCGCGTAGTCGTAATAGTCGGCGACAAACGACTCGTAAGGCGAGCTTGCGGCTTCCGGCACGAACGGGCTCCCTATTCCGAGAGGATTGCTTCCGCTTCGATTTCCACCAACATTTCAGGCGCGATCAGCTTGCTGACTTCGACCATTGTTGTGGCCGGGCGGATCTGGCCGAAGAATTCGCCGTGCGCGCGGCCGACTTTTTCCCAATCGGCGATGTTGGTGAGGTACATGCGCGTGCGCACGACGTCGCTCAGACTCGCGCCCGCGCGCTTCAGCGCGGCTTCAATGTTGCGCAGCGTCTGCATCGCTTGGGCATAGGCGTCGCCGGCGCCGACGATCTTTCCGTCCGGGCCCGTGGCGGTGGTGCCGGAAACGTGGACCACATTACCCACGCGCACCGCGCGCGAATAGCCCACGATAGGCTCCCAGGGCGTTCCGCTCGCAATGTTCTGCCGTGCCATGGCCGGTGAACCTCCCAGAGAGTGGCGAGGAGTATGCCACAGCAACACCGGCATCGGCGCTCGTGGAGAATGCGGCAGGCGCGTGCTAGACTTCACCAAGCGGCGCGAGTGAGAACCTCCTCGCAGATTCGTGAAGCGGAGCAAGTGAAACTGCCATGAAGTGCAACAACGTGCTGGAAGCCATCGGGCACACCCCGCTGATCCGCCTGAACCGGATCACCAAGGGCATCCCGGCCGAAGTCTACGTGAAGGCCGACTACCTGAATCCGGGCGGCTCGGTGAAAGACCGCATCGGCACCACCATGATCGACGAGGCCGAGCGCAAGGGCCTGCTGAAGCCCGGCGGCACGATCATCGAGGGCACTTCGGGCAATACCGGCATGGGCCTGGCGCTGGTCTGCGCCGTGCGCGGCTACAAGATGGTCTTCACCATCACGGACAAACAGTCGAAAGAAAAGATCGATCTGCTGAAGGCGCTCGGCGCCGAAGTGATCGTGTGCCCCACGGCGGTCGAGCCTGAAGACCCGCGCAGCTATTACTCCGTGGCGAAAAAGCTTGCCAAGGAAATCCCGAATTCCTTCTACCCGAACCAGTACGCGAACCCGATGAACCCCGAGGCGCACTACCAGACCACGGGCCCCGAAATCTGGGAAGACAGCGAAGGCAAGATCACGCACTTCGTGTGCGGCATGGGCACCGGCGGAACGATCAGCGGCGTGGGCCGCTACCTGAAGGAAAAAAATCCCAAGGTCAAAGTGATCGGCGTGGACCCCATCGGCTCGCTCTACTACGAATACGTGAAGACGGGCAAAGTGGGCAAAGCCCTGACCTACGTGGTTGAAGGCATCGGCGAAGATTTCTTCCCCGCGACGATGGATTTCAAGGTCCTCGACGAAGTGGTCCAGGTGAACGACCAGGAGTGCTTCGTCTGGGCGCGGCGGCTGGCCAAGCAGGAAGGCATCTTCACCGGTGGGTCCGGGGGCGGCTGCGTTTCCGGCGCGCTGCGCGTGGCGCAGGAGTGCAAGCGGGGCGATTTCGTCGTGGCGTTTCTCCCCGATACCGGCATGCGCTACCTGAGCAAGGTGTACAACGAAGAATGGATCCGCGAGCGCGGCTACGTGGATTCCGAAGTGCCGCTGACGGCGGAAGACGTGGTGCGCGAGAAGCGCAAGTCGGGCAAAGTGCGCGAGCTCGTGATCGCGCGGCCCTACCAGACCGTCTATCACGCGCTGAGCACGATGCAGCAGCAGGACATTTCACAGCTCCCCATCTTCGAGGAAGAGAACTCCATCGGCACGGTGCACGAGGACCAGATCCTGAACCTCGCGCTCCAGGGGAAGGACCTGCGCAAGCTCGTCATCCGCGAGGTGATGGGCAAGCCGCTGCCCAGCGTGCCCAAGGACGCCCCGGTCGAGCGCGTCACGCACCTGCTGAGCCACGAAGGCCCCGCGGTGTTCGTGGACATGGGCAATGCCCACTACGAAATCCTCACCAAGTACGACCTGATGAGCACCGTCGCCGGCCTGATGGAGCAAGTGCGCTAGCGCCGCGGCGGCGAACCTCTCCGGTCGCACAGGCTTCTAGCCTGTGCAGCCTGAGCCAGCCTGCCCTGACATGGTCCCGGACAAGGACACCGAGAATTTCTTCCGAAGTCGAATTGAATCCGCTGCCTGAAAGTTACGGTCCGTGCCGTAAACCTGGCCTACTGCCCGACGGCCCTCAGGCGACCTTAGCTACACGCTTTGCGGGCACACGCACAATCTCCACCGTACAAGGGGCATGACGAGCGACCCCCTCAGAGACACTTCCGAGTAGCAACCGATCAAAGCCCTTCAGTCCATGCGAGCCGAGGACGATCAGGTTCGCACCCCACTCCGCAGCGCGGTCAACAATCTTGGTTACAGGGTCACCTTCCTCAACGAGAGTGGTTACCTTGAAACCGGCTGCGCGCAGGAGATCGGCCGCCCACGCCACCAATGTTTCGGCTCGCTTCAACTGTGCCTGTCGCACCTCCTCGATGTTGGGGTTGTACACCCGTGTCTCATCGCCCACGACTACCGAAAGAGGCTCTACTACATGCAGTACCGAAACTTCCGTATCTTTTGTCGGGGTTCGGTTGGCTACCGCTTGCGTCGTCGGTTCCGAGAACTCGGAACTATCAATGGCCACAAGGATCTTCATAATATCCTCCGGCGGTGCTTTTCCAGACCAGACTCATGCCTTCCCCCACGCTAGAGCTTGCACAGGGGGTGCCAAACAGGAGTGCCCAGGACTGGCTATGACAGAAGGACTTAGGGCTCTTACCCAAAACCCACCCCTTAGCGCCCCGCATCCCCTGCGTTGTTCGGCGCAGAATACAAACTCACCAGATGGCTGCGTGTTTTGACTCCAGTGGAGGTAGCAACGGACTCGGCGCTAGTCGCAACTCCCTATAGTGCGGGGAGTTAACTACCTTGGTGAAATTGATTCCCTGGCAGCAAGATGCCCTGTAATTGACAACCTTGGTCTCTTGGCCGTGGTAGCAGTTGGACCAGAAGTGTCCGAAGTAGCTCAGCAGCGTCTACGCCGCGACAAGTTCACAGCGGGTATTCAGCACCCCAACCCGTTCAAGGCCGCTGCCTTCAGCGTCTGCGCGCCACTCAATAAGCTCGATGATGTATTCCTCACCAGGGTCGCCGGGGATCGAAACGTCGAAATAGGCCTGCGCTTCGGGAAGCGTCTCAAAATACTCACTGCTCTGGGCTTCTTCGTGAAGCAGCGGGCGCGTGCTGACACCGTACACCCGAAAGTCTTCATCGTCTGGGTTCGTCCTGATCAATTCAAGTGCTTGCTCGTAGTTCATGGGGGCCTCCACACACTTGCGCTGTTCAAACCTGGAGCATGCCTGGGACCAATGGGGGAAGTTCCCAAAGCCGGCGGTTCTGAAAGAGTTGGGGACTTCACGGAGCACCCTGGTGTCTGAAAAGGCGCACTTGGTGAGCAGCCACGCGCGAAGTGCCCCACTGGTGCTCCCTCTCAGGCGCGCCACTCAAGTCCTCGCCCCTCAATTGTTCACTCGAATTTGGGCTGGCCAGGCCACGAAGGCCCCGCGGTCTTCGTGGACATGGGCAATTCCCACTACGAAATCCTCACCAAGTACGACCTGATGAGCACCGTCGCCGGCCTCATGGAGCAGGTGCGCTGGCTGCACAGGCTTCTAGCCTGTGCAATCTGCGTAGGGGCCGGCGGGGGGAGCGACCCCCTTGACACCCTATAGCAATAATGCTATATTAGCACGCCCAAGAGACGCTGGTGAACGGTTTCTCGATTGAGTATGTGGAGCTACCCAATGGCCGGATACCGGCCAGGGAATTCATTGGTTCACTGGACGATAGGGCGGCTGCCCGAGTGGACGCGTTCATCGAGCGGCTGCGGGTCTATGGCAACCGGATGGAAGGCAAGTTTGTGAAGAAGCTGACGGGGGACATCTTTGAGCTGCGAGTCAAGCAATTTGACCGCATCTTTCGGATCCTGTTCTTCTACCAACCCGGCATGCTGATTGTGCTTACGTCTGGCTTCCAGAAGAAGACTCAGGAAACGCCGCCTGGCGAGATCGCCCGGGCAGAACGCCTGAGAAAGCTCTGGCTGAAGTATAGGAATCGCTATCCGGCCTCGGAGAAAGATCGGGAGGCGATTCAGAAGGAGACGGGACAATGAAGACCGACAGGCATGCAAGATTCGTCGAGGAGCGCTCGCGCCGGAGCGCCGCCTACCGGAAGACCTTTGCCCGCACCCTGCACCAGATTGACCTGGCTCTGCTGGTGCGCGAGATGCGTGAGGGTGCCGGATTGACGCAGGTAGAGCTTGCCAAGCGCATTGGCACAACGCAGTCGGTGATTGCCCGCCTCGAAGATGCGGAGTACAGGGGCCAATCGCTTTCCATGCTCGAACGGATCGCCGCCGCTTGTGGCGTGAACCTCAAGCTCCACGCTGAGAAGAAGCCGCACTTTGACCGCGAAGTCGCTCTGGTCTAGTGGTTTTCGCTGCAGCACACTTTGGGGTCTCACCCGACCCCGAGCTTGACGAAATCCACAAAGCTCTCGGCCTGCTCCTGTGAAACGCCAGTAGTACACTCGAATTAACGTGGGCCAGGCTTTTCCTGCTAACATAGATTGCAGACTCTCAAGCTATTTCGAATTCCCTGTTGCCCCGCTCGACGGGACAACAGGCGATCGCCAGGGTTCTGCAGAAGAAGACAGGCCCGTGGAAATCAGAAGTCGGAAATCAGAAAACAGGAAGGCAGGAATTCTCAGCCAACGGCACAGTCGCCCTGCGTTGCGGGTCGCTTGTGCTGGGCGGAGTCGAAGGGCGCGAGTCGAAGTACACCTGCTAAGTGCTTTGGAATGTGGCCATTTGCAACCTATGAGGGGTATAAGCCCTTTAGAATGTGTGTTTACAAAAAGGGGCGGGGGTGGGGGTGTTGTGGGGTGGGCGCAGGTGGCAGGTGGTCGGGGCGAGGGAACAGGGGTTGGCCTTTGGGGCCGCCTCGGTGCGGGTAGGCTAGAGCCTGCCCCTACATGTCGGCTCTAGACTGTCAACTATCGACCATTGACTATCGACTATCAACTGTCGACTGTTGACTGCTGTCCGTTGACTGTCAGCCGCTTCCGAGCGGCTGCTATACTGGCTATTTTCCACCGCAATTCCACACACGGAGCGGCTTTGGGGAATTGAATGAAGATTGAGGATTTCAACGAGCGGCTGAAGGATTCGATTCTCGTCGCCGACGGCGCGATGGGCTCCATGCTCTACGAAGCCGTCGCGCCGCAGCGCTGCTTCGAGGAGCTGAACGCGACGCAGCCTGAGGCCGTCTTCCGCGTCCACCAGGCCTACATCGAGGCGGGCGCGCAGATCATCGAGACGAACACCTTCGGCGCCAACCGGCACAAGCTCGCGCCGCTCGGCCTGGCTGAGCAGGTGGCCGCATTCAACCACCGCGGCGTGAAGATCGCCCGCGAGGCCCGCGAGGCCGGCTCCCGCGAGGTGCTGATCGCCGGCTCCATCGGGCCGCTCGGCATCAGGCGACAGGTCAGCGCGATCCCCGCGGAAGAAATCCGCGACATTTTCAAGGAGCAGGCGCTCGCGCTCGAAGAACGCGGCGTGGACCTGTTCATCCTGGAAACTTTTTCTGATCTCGAAGAGCTGCTGGCCGCGGTGGACGCCATCCGCGGATTTTCTGCGCTGCCTATCGTCGCGGAGCTGACTTTCTCCGAGGAAGGCAGCACGTTCGGCGGCACGCGTCCGCACGATGCGGCGGCGCGCCTGAAGGAGAAAAATGTGCAGGCCGTCGGCGCGAACTGCACGATCGGCCCACAGCTCCTGCTGCCCATCCTGCAGGAATATGCCGCGCAGGGAGACATTCCTCTGAGCGCCATGCCCAACGCAGGTTTTCCTGTGCGTGTGGGCGACCGCATCGTGTATCCGAGATCTTCGCCGGAGTATTTCGCGCTCTTTGCGCGCGAAGCCGCCGCGCTCGGCGTGCGCCTGCTGGGCGGCTGCTGCGGCACCACGCCCGAACACATTCGCGCCATGGCCGACGCGGTCAAGGCGCTCAAGAAAACCCAGCCGAAGGCCAAAGTTGTGGCTACGCCCGTCGGAATCGGGAACGGCGGCGTGGAAATTACAGCCGAAGCGGTGCCGGAGCGGGCTCCGGCCGGGCGCGCGCCGGAAAGTGAACTGTGGAAAAAGATTCAGGCGGGGCAATTCGTCGTCTCCGTGGAGATTGACCCGCCAAAGGGAATCTCGCTCGAGCGCATCTTCGAGCAGGTGGATCGCGTGATGGCCTGTGGCCGCGTGGACGTGATTGACATCAACAGCGGCACGCTGGCGCGCGTGGGCATGGACGCCATCATGCTCGCGGGCGCGCTCGAAGCGCGCGGCGTCGAAACCATCCCGCATCTCACCACGCGCGATCTGAACATCATCGGGCTGCAAGCCATGCTGCTTGGCGGCTGGGCCGTCGGCGGCGTGCGCAACATCCTGGCCATCACCGGCGACCCGCCCTCGCTCGGCGATCACCCGGAGACGAGCGGCGTGTACGAAATCGACTCCGTGGGCCTGGTGAAAGTCATCTCGCGGCTGAACCAGGGCACCGACTGGGCCGGCAAGAGCCTCGGCGGCGGCACCAACTTCACCATCGGCGCGGCGCTCAATCCCGTGGCCGACGACCTCGACTACGAAATCGAGCGCTTCTTCGCCAAAGTCGAGGCCGGTGCGCACTTCGCGATGACGCAGCCGATTTTTGACCCCGAGCACTGGCACGCGTTCCTGAAGCGCGTGGGCGGCAAGCCGCCCATTCCCATCCTCGTCGGCGTGTGGCCGCTCACGAGCTACAAGCAGGCGCTGCGGTTGAACAACGAAGTGCCGGGCATCTCCATCCCGGAGGCAGTCCTGAAGGAATTGGAAGCCGCCGGGCCCGCCGCGCGCGAGCGCGGTTTCGCGCTGGCCCGTCACATGCTCGACTGGGCGCGCACGGAAGTCGCTGGCGCGTACCTGATTCCTCCGTTCAAGCGCTGCGAGGAAGTTCTCGAGCTGCTCGTCTAGCGGCGACTCTGGAAAAGCTAGAAAAAGAAAAATCGCTTGCGGCGGCGAAGCCGCGCGGACTTGCTGTCCTCGACCTCGGGAACAAAGGGCAACGGACGACCTTCAAAGGCCGCGAGAGGGTTGTCGTAGAACAAGGCCCGCGCCACTTCCTCCCCCTTCCGCTTCGCCACGGCTTCATACGCCGCGCGCAAGCGCAGCGGACGTGACTCCAAGTTGTGCGCGTCGCTCGCGAAGAAATGGATTTTCCCCTCATCGAGCCAGGTTTCCACTATGCGCTGCGTACCGGACCCGAAGCGGCCCAGCACCGACTGGGCCGTGACTTGCACATAGCAACCCTGATGAATCCAGCGCTCCAGCCGCTCGGGCTGGTGGCGGATCAGACCGTTGCGCTCGGGATGCGTGATGATCGGCAGGAGCTGCGCCAGGTGAAGCTGGTGTAGAGTTTCCTCGATCGTGGGCGGGATGCCGAAGTCGGCAAACTCGAAGAGAAGGTAGTCCTTCTGGTTGATCGTGTAGTTCCCGGGGTGCGCGTGCAGCGCCTGGAGGTTTTCGTAACTCAAATGGAAGTCACAGCCGGTGGCCAGAACCAGGCGATCTCCCAAACGGGCCTGGAGTTCACTTTGGCGCTGCTGTACCAATTCGGGATGGAATGAGAAGCGGTCGCTGGCGTGGGGGGTGCCCACGACATGGGTGACTCCATCGGCGATGGCCATTTCCGCCATCTGGAGGGCTTCTTCGAGCGAATCCGCTCCATCATCCAGGCCGGGCAAGATATGGCAATGGATATCAACCATAGGACTTGGAGGATAAAGGATAAAGGAAGGCTCGGGTTGGAACAACCAAGAAGAGCCTCGTGCCTGAACGAGAACAATACAACAGACGAGTAGGCATACTGGTAATGAGATTGCTGGTCTGGATATGCGTTGTGTCTAGGGTAGAGCGAACGCCCAGTGTGTCTCCTAAGGCAGGCTCCTACTACTTTGGAAATGACTTGACAGACGAAGAAACAAGGGACTAGGCTGCGCGGCGAGTAGTGCCCATGTGCAATTTCCGCGCCCCTGTTAACCAAGGCGTTCGCTATGACAGCAACCTTCGCTGACCGTCGGGGTTAAATCCCGAGCCAGGCCGGAATCAACAATTCTCGGTTGATACGGCGCAAACACCGGGGGCATTCCACCATCACCCTCCGGTGCCCGACTGAACCCCGAACGTTGGCGGAACGCGATTCGATTCTGAGGGAGCATCGGATTGGATTCCAAGGTCCACGTTTTCCTTCTTGCGGGGAATCGTCTCCTCCGCGAAGCCCTAACTCGTGTTTTGCGGAAGCGCGCCGATATGGCCGTCGTAGGCGCGGCTCCCTATTCTCCGCAGGCGCTTGCCGAAGTGACGGAATCAGGGTGCCAGGTTCTGCTGCTCGATTCCCTGACGAGTGCACTTCCCGACGTGGACTTCGTGCAAGAAGCCATCCGCGCTGTGCCCGGACTCAAAGTGATCTTGATCGGGATGGACGAAGACAAAGCCACATTCCTGAGAGCCGTGCGCGCGGGAGCCGTGGGCTACGTTCTGAAGGACGCCTCAGCCGTGGACGTCGCGGCCGCCGTCCGCAACGCGGCGCAGGACGAAGCCGTTTGCCCGCCGCGGCTGTGCCTCAGTCTGTTCCGCTATATGGCCAAGGATGCGACAGGTATGCCTGACATCCGCGTAAAGGTTCAGCTGGGACTGACGTGCCGCCAGCAGCAATTGGTTCCCTTAATCGCACAGGGCCTGACGAACAAAGAGATCGCCACCCAACTGAACCTGTCCGAGCAGACCGTGAAGAACCACATCCACCGCATGCTCCAAAAGGTCGGCGCGGATGATCGTCTCGCTGTCGTGCGGATGGTTCGCCTCCAAGGTCTTCTGATCTGAATTCTTCATTTGCTGGAATGGGTACTGAATAGGTACTCCCCTGGGCCGCCGTTTGGACCCCGCTTCCTCGAGGTGTACTGGTACAGACTGGGCCCCCCGCCCCCCCCCACACACCCCCGCCATTGGACCCTCCTTTCTTGGGGGGCGGCGGGGGTCATGGGGGCCGCGGGGGGGGCCCGGGGAAAAAGCCACCCCCGGCGGGGGGGGGAACGGCCGCCGGGG
>JBGQHO010000059.1:0-19056 GCA_041497955.1 Terriglobia bacterium
AGTGTCGCTCCGGCTCGCAGGCCAGTCAATCACTTTCAGGCAGAAGCGTTTCCCAATTTCCGGGATTGAAACAGTTGCCACACGCGCCCCGCTCAGCTCCACACAATATTCATACGACGGCACTTCCGTTCCGGTTTCGCGTCCCCCGCGTGACGCCTGCACGCCAGCGGCACAGAAAATCAGACGGTCGAAGCTCCGCTCTACGATGATGCCTCCCGGCAGTTCGACCCGGTGGCCGCTCTCGCAGGCCGTAGCCAGGTGCAGGACCTGTTCCACGTGCAAAGCGCCCAGTTGCTTGCGGTCGCCTTTGAGGGCTTCATAGATACGCCGGATGAGACGCTTGGTGAGCGCGGCCTGCGGCGCAGGCTCCGGCGCGGCTGCATCGAGCTCGAAAGGCACAAGCAGATCCCGGATGCGGATGGCGTGACCCTGCGCGGTGCGCTCGACCAGGGCGGCCTGGCGGTCCGCCACGAGCGCCGTCCAGAATGCTTCGTCCTCGCGCGCGAGCGCGGCCAAAGTCCCCAATCGCTCCACCGCTTTCGGCTGGAAATCCCGCTCGAGCACGGGAAGCAACTCGTGGCGAATGCGCGCGCGCAGCCGCGTAGTATCACGATTCGAGGGATCCTCGCGCCACGGTTGCTTTCGCTCGCGAAGGAATTCGCGCAGCGCTTCGCGGCGCACTTCCAGGAGTGGCCGCACGACGTGGCCGGCAACCGGATAGATCGCAGCAAGCCCTGCCGGGCCGGTGCCGCGAACCAGATGCGCCAGCACGGTCTCTGCCTGGTCGTCCGCGGTGTGCGCAACCGCGACCCGCGTCGCGCGGCCCGATTCCACCACGCGCGAAAAGAATTCGTAGCGCAGCCGCCGCGCGGCGTCCTCCAGATTCCACCCGCGCTCTTCGGCCCGCGCCGCCACGTCTTCCCGGGCGGAAACAAACGCCAGCCCCCGCTGGGCGGCCAGCGCGGCCACGAACGCTTCGTCCGCATCCGCCTCCCTGCCGCGAAGCTGATGGTTGAAATGGAGCACCACAAGCGGAATCCCCATCGCCGCGCGCAGATCATCCAGCAGGAGCAGCAGCGCCACCGAGTCCGCGCCGCCCGAGACGCCCGCGGCCACACGGTCGCCCGGCCCGAGCATGCGGTGCCGCTCGATGGTCTCGCGCACGATTTCGTGGAGTGACTTCATGCCGTCTCACGCGCAGCAGGTTCTTTGACTATGGTAGCAGCACGGCGCAGCGCGGTAAAACGGCAACGAGAGCAACGGTGGAGAGAAGGCAGAGCCGGCAACGGGCTTAAACGTTGGAGATTTGCTGCGTCATGAGTTCGCGGCTGTAGGCGATCCGCCGATCCAGCGCGACCGCGGCAAAGTAGGCGCAGGTCCTGCGCTCGCGCTCCGCCCAGTCCGCCACAGCCGGAGCAAGCCGCCCGACAGCCTTCCGGGCGAGGCTCAGAAGTTTGAAATAGGCGCGCACAGCACGGATGTCGCTGGCGTCGGTGCCGGGCTCCGGGCACAACCCGAGCAACTGCAGCAGACGCTGGAATTCCTCCGCGCGCACGATGCGGTTCTCGATGCCGGTGATCTCGCGGCCCTGCAGGGAGAGTTCCTGCTTTGTGTACCCCGCGATCACGGAGCGGCAGTAGGACACAAAGAACTGCAGCAGCGTCGCAATCGAAATCACGAAGATCAGCGCAGCAATCATCGGCTCCTTGTCGCCGCCAGACGTGCCGTTGCCAGGCGCGCCTCCTCCGGAATTTTCAGGAAGGTGTACGACCATGCCACCGGAAGCCAGATGGCCATCAGGTGCGAAACGTAACGCCAGATCTGCCACTCGGGATGGAGGTTGCGCAGCGCGTAGCAGCCTGCAAACGCGCTGAAATAAACGCCCAGCGCCAGGACGAGCTGAATCAGGCGCGTGCGCGTCTCGCGCAGCTTGAGCATCGCGCCCCAGAGCAGATACGTCAGCACGACGCCGACGAAGTAGAGGTTCTGCGAAAGCTCTACAACGAACCGCGTGATCATGCGGTCGCGCGAGCTATCGATGATGAAGTACGAAACCAGCGCCGTCCCCGCCAGCAGGAGCATCGCCGCCACCCGCAGGGAGGTTTTCGCGCCCATCTCCCCGAAGACCTGGAAATACAATCCCATCAAGGCGAAGTAGAGACAGATCGTCAGCAGCGCGTCGGAGTAATAGTAGAAGTACAGATACTGGTCGGAGCTGAACCCAAAATGGAGAAACACGATATAGCGGCCGGCAGTGAGGAGAAAGGCCGCCGCCATGTACACACCAAGAACAAAGTAGCGGCCGAAACACTTCGCGCGGAGTGCGCACACAACCGCACCCGCCTCAAGAAAAGCCGTGAGGAACCAGAGCAAATAATCTGTCGGACCCAGCACGCTGCTTCTGCTCCGTGCCCTGGTCCGGGAGCTATTTAGCGAACTCTACTGCTCGCTACCGGCTCCAGGGCGTTGGCGGAATCGGCCCGCCGCCATTCGACCACGGCGTCGGTGGGATCGGACCCCCACCATTCGACCATGGTGTCGGCGGAATTGGGCCACCGCCATTGGCCATGACAACGGGTGTTTGCCCATTGGCGTTCACCACGTTGCGCAGGCCAACCGCACTAGCCAGCACAAGCAGAACGATAACTACTACCGCTAACCACCGGTTCATAGACCCTCCCTCGGGTCTTAAACGGGAGGGATTATAGTGGCTTAGCGGCCCAAAATGGGCAAACGCACCGCTTTGTGTCTAAACGGTAAACACCCCCACCCCTGCCTGCGCCGGCAGCCTTCGCCGGCCGACAGAGTGAGTAGAATCCCAATTGTCCGTGGGCAAGGTAACGTCTGGACCGGAATGGAGTCAACGGTACTATAGTACTACTAGAACTGACCTTCCCGAGCTTGGCAAAGCGACCCACCGGCTCGCGACTTATTCCGGATATGGGTGCGCTTGCTCTCTCTGAATCACGCGCCCCGCGTACGCACTCGCCACCTCGTTTGCTTGACACTCCGGCAACGCCATCCGTAACATGTCTGAGCCTCGTTTGTGCCGGTGTAGCTCAGGGGTAGAGCGAGGGTCTCATAATCCCTAGGTCGTGGGTTCGAGTCCCACCGCCGGCACCAACCTAATCTGCTGTCGGAACTAATTTCCACAGCTAGTGCTTCCACGGGGAACCAAGCTCCGTTGACAGTATTTTCAAGGAGCGTATACAAGCTGGGCCAATGGGAACGGGATCGGAACTGCGGCCGGCCCCTCGGCATCGCCATCGTCGGCGGGCTGATCGTCGGCCAGGTGCTGACGCTGTAGACGACGCCCGGCGTGTACCTTTATCTGGACCGGTTCCGGCTGTGGGTCAGCGATCGCAAAGAATCGCGCGCCGACGAAAGCGGCATCGTCCAGCCTTCTGCGTCTCCTTCAGCCCACAGGATTGACACGGCAAGCCCCCCAGTTGAGTTTTGCAGCAGGGCACGATGCAAGATTCAGCGGCTCCCATCCGCCCGCAAACGCCTGACGCAGCAAGGGACAACGCGCCACACACATTCTTGCAGCCTTGTGGCCGATGAGTTTCGCAGCGACCGCTGCTGAGAAGAGCTTCTGCTCTCGCGAGCGAGTCGCATTCGCTTCGCTCGCATCTCGCTGGTTCTGAACAAGAACACGCCACTCCGCTTCGAGGATCACTTCGCGAACCCGTTGGTACGCGGGTTGCCTTCTGTCTAAGTGCGAGTACTCGGGGAGCGAAGAGACTCGCGGGAGGTCCGCCATGACCGTGCTGCTTATTCTCGCCACTTTCGCTGTCTTTCTGACGATCGATTACTTCTACAGCCGGCGCCGCGCGGTCCAGGCGGCGACGGTTCCTGCGCGCCAGGCTCAAGCCGCGGCGCGCGTCCGGCCCAGCCTCGTGGCCGGCTTTGAGCTGCCGCTGAACCGGCGCTATCACCCGGGTCACACCTGGGCTGCCAACCAAGGTATGACGCGGATTCGCATCGGCTTGGACGACTTCGCCGCGCACCTGATCGGGATGGCCGAAAAACTCAGCGTGCCGTTGCGCGGGCGGTGGGTCCGCCAAGGACAGAAACTTGTCACGCTAACGCGCAACGGCAGCGAAGTGGAGCTGGTCGCGCCGGTTGAAGGGATGGTCGTGGACGTCAACGACGCCGTGCTCGAGGATCCGCAGAAAGCTCTGGCAGATCCCTACGGCGCCGGATGGCTCATCGAGGTGGACTCACCTGATGCGAAGACGAACTTCCGCAACTTGCTCACCGGCTCGCTGGCGAGGGCGTGGATGCAGGACGCAGCGGCCCGCCTGGCAAGCCGACTGTCAGGAACGCTGGGCGCCGCGGCCATGGTAACCGCCCAGGATGGCGGCGTCGCGATGCCCGATCTGGCAAAGGATCTGCCCGAGGCCGACTGGGCGAAGCTGGCGCGCGAGTTCTTCCTGAGCTGAGAGCCGACGCATACTTCGCCCAGGCTCGAGCGGCACAGGGCCAGGCGGCCTCTGCCGCTTTTTCTGCCTGTAGCATGGCTCCGCACCGGTTGGGCAATGCGCACCGCCAGATGCGTTGAATTCCTCAACAGCCGCACACTTTCTCTGCTTTGCAATTTGGAGAATTCTGGGGGCCCCTACAAACCACTAGAAAATAAAGACATACAGGCCGATGCGATTTGCAACAGCTGTCGGCCGCTGGAAGGCCGATTGCCCTCTACAGAACCTGAAGATGTGTCCTGACGCCCATGAGCAAAGCTCTCCTGTACGACGCCACTCTCTGCATTGGCTGCAAGCTCTGTGAGCAGGCCTGCGCCGAACGCAATCATCTGCCGTACGACGACACGATCGCCGCCGAAGAAAAGCTATCCGCGCACAAGCTGACGACGATCCGAACCCATGAAGGCAAGTTCATGCGGCACCTATGCATGAACTGCGGCGACCCCACCTGCGCTTCGGTTTGCCCGGTCAGTGCCATGCGCAAGACCGCCGATGGACCTGTGGTATACGACGAGAATCGCTGCATCGGGTGCCGCTACTGCATGCTGGCGTGCCCGTTCCAGGTACCCGCGTACGAGTGGAACAAGCGCCTGCCCATTGTGAAAAAGTGCGACATGTGCGCGGACCGCGTGGCTGCTGGCCGTCAGACCGCGTGCGCGGAGATCTGCCCGACCGGCGCGACGATCTTCGGCGAGCGCGATCAACTGCTTGCCGAGGCCGAAAAGCGCATCCGCGAAAAACCCGAGCAGTATGTGAACCACATCTTTGGCGCCACGGAAGTGGGCGGTACGGCGGTGCTGCTGCTTTCGAGCGTCCCCTTCGAACAGTTCGGCTATCGCGCGGACCTGCCGCATGAGCCGCTGCCCATGCTCACCTGGCGTGTGCTCTCCCACGTGCCGGACATCGCCGTGCTCGGCTCGGTGCTGCTGGGAGGAATCTGGTGGATCACGCATCGGCGGGAAGAAGTAGCCGCGGCGGAGCGCGGCGAGAAGGCGAGGAACTCATGACTCTTTCTCTTTCTCGAACGCGATTTAGTCTGTGGCAATGGATCTTCGGCCTGCTGATTCTTCTCGGCTTGTATGCGACCGCAGTGCGCGTGTTCCAGGGACTGGGCGGGGCCACGCATCTGACCAACCGCTTTCCCTGGGGCCTGTGGATCGGCTTCGACGTGCTGTGCGGTGTGGGTCTCGCGGCGGGCGGCTTCACGCTCGCCGCGTTCGTCCACATCTTCAACATTGAGCGCTACAAGCCCATCCTGCGGCCCGCCATCTTGACGGCGTTCCTGGGCTATCTCCTGGTGATTGTGGGGCTTCTGTTTGACCTTGGGCGTCCCTATCGCATTTGGCATCCCTTGCTGATGTGGAACCCGCGCTCCGTGATGTTCGAGGTGGCCTGGTGCGTGATGCTCTACACGGCGGTGCTTGCCCTGGAATTCGCGCCGACCTTCTTTGAACGTTTGGGCTGGCGGGTGGCGCTGCGCTGGATCCGGGTGGTTTCGATCCCGCTCGTGATTGCGGGAGTGATCTTGTCCACGCTGCACCAGTCGTCGCTCGGCAGCCTGTACCTGATCGTGCCGAACAAGCTGTACCCCCTTTGGTACACCCCGCTCTTGCCGCTGTTCTTCTTTGTTTCCGCATTGTGCGTGGGCTTTGCGATGACCATCTTTGAGTCCTGGCACAGCAGCCGCGCCTTTGGCCGGCAACTAGAGTTGCCGCTGCTGGCGAGCATGGGACGGGTGCTGGCGGTGTTGCTGGCCGTGTATCTCACGATGCGCTTTCTCGATCTGCTGCACCGCGGCGCGCTGCCGCTGCTGCGCGAGCCGCGCACCGAAACCTATCTGTTCTTCCTCGAGATCGCCCTCATGCTGGCGCCCATGCTCTTGCTGTTTGCCCAGCGGACCCGCAGGCGTGCAGGCGGCCTGTATGCGTGTGCGGTGATGGCCATTCTGGGCTTCGTGGCCAACCGGCTGAACGTGAGCGTCACCGGCATGGAGCGCGCGTCGGGCACGAGCTATGTGCCCAAGTGGACAGAGATCGCAGTGACGCTGGCGATCATCGCGATCGGATTTGCAATCTTCCGTCTGGCGGTGAAGCATCTGCCGGTCTTTCCGGCCGAAGCCGCAGCGCCGGCAGGAGAGACGCGCCGAACCTTAGCCGCCGTGCCCGCAAATGACTGAGCGATGACAGAGCCCCAGCACGCGGGTTTCCGAAGCAGCCTGGCCCTCAAACTGGCCCTGGCCATGGCTGTGAGCACAGCGCTGTTCTTGTTCGTCCTCGGCTATCTCAACCTCAGGCTCAACCGCCAGAACTCCGAAGAACTGGTAGTGCAGAGCGCCGACCGCATCAGCGATCTGATCCGCCGCAGCACGCACTACCAGATGCTGCGCAACGACCGCGAGGCCCTCTATCACGTCATCGGCACGATCGGCGCCGAGCCGGGCATCCGCCGCATCCGCATCTTCAACGAAGAGGGCCGCATCAGCGTCTCCACCGATCCCGCCGAAGTGAACACGTTCGTGGACAAGCGCGCCGAAGCCTGCTACGGCTGCCACGCCCCGGAAGCGCGCACCGGACAGCCGCTCGCCAAGCTGCCGCGGAACGACCGCGCGCGCATCTTCACCGACGCGCAGGGCCAGCGCGTGCTCGGCGTCATCCGGCCCATCGAAAACGAACCGGCGTGCTCGAACGCCGCATGCCACGCGCACCCGCCCGACCGGCGCGTCCTCGGCGTGATTGATACCGACCTTTCGCTGGCCACGGTGGACGCGCGCTTGGCCGAACACCAGGCACACCTAACGCGCTTCACCGGATTGATCTTGCTGCTGATCACTGGCGTGAGCATGGTGTTCATCTGGCTGGTGGTGTATCGCCCGGTGCGCGAGCTGCGTGCCGGCACGCAGCGCTTGGCCGCCGGCGATCTGAGCTATCGCCTGCCCGTGCGCTCAGCCGACGAGCTGGGCGAGCTGGCGTCATCCTTCAACAAGATGGCGGGCGAGCTCGCCGACGCGCGGGCCAACTTGACGGCATGGGCGCGAACGCTCGAAACGCGCGTCAAGGAAAAGACGCGCGCGCTCGAACGCGCGCACGAGTACGCGGTGCAGATGGAGAAGATGGCGTCGGTCGGCCGGTTGGCAGCAGTCGTGGCCCACGAAATCAACAACCCGCTCTCCGGCATCCTGACCTACACCAAGCTTCTGAAGAAATGGCTGGGCCAGAATGAACTCGACGCGGCGCGGCGCGAAGAGGTGCGCAGCTCACTCGAGCTGGTGGAATGCGAAAGCCGGCGCTGCGGCGAAATCGTGCGCAATCTGCTGACGTTTGCGCGCGCTGCGCCGATCAATTTGGAGTGGTCGGACCTGAACGCGGTGGTCGAGCGCGCCATCAAGCTGCTCCAGCACCAGTTCGACCTGGCCGGTGTGCAATTGCAACTCGAGCTGGCCGAAAAGCTGCCGCCGGTGCGCTGCGACGCTTCGCAGATCGAGCAAGTGCTGCTCGCGCTGATGATGAACGCCGCCGATGCCATGCCCCGCGGCGGCATCCTCTGGCTGCGCAGCAAGAAGCTGCCCGATGCCGCAGAGGTTCGGCTCGAAGTGCAGGACGACGGCCTGGGCATCCCAGCGGACGTGCTGCCGCACATCTTCGAACCTTTTTTTACCACGAAGGAAAACAAACGCAGCGTCGGGCTCGGCCTGGCGGTCAGTCACGGAATCGTGCAGCGTCACGGCGGGCGCATCGAAGTCGAGTCCGAGCCCGGTCGCGGCACAAAGTTCACGGTGATTCTGCCTCTGCAATTGGAACCCACCGCAACAAGCAAGGAACCCCAAGCGAGCCGCCCCGTAAGCGAGGTACACCAACATGCCTGAAAGAGGCAGATTGCTGATCGTGGATGACGAGCCGATTGTGCGCGACTCGCTCGGCAAGTGGCTCCGCGAGGAAGGCTTCGAAGTGGGCGTGGCCGAAAGCGCCAGCGAAGCGCTGACGCGCGTGGCCGAATCGGCGTGGGACCTTGCGCTGGTGGACATCAAGATGCCAGGCACGGACGGGATCGAGCTGCAGCGGCGGCTCCGCGAAGTGGCGCCAGAACTGATCGTAGTCATCATGACGGGCTACGCGTCGGTAGAAACCGCAGTACAGGCTCTCAAGAATGGCGCCTACGACTACGTAACCAAGCCGTTCGATCCGGACGACATCGCCAACCTCGTGCGCCGTGCGCTCTCGCACCGCCGCGCCGAGCAGGAGAATGTGCGCCTTCGCGAAGTGGTCGCCGAAACCGTGCACCCGCCCGAGCTGATCGGCAAGAGTGCCGCCATGAAGCGCGTTTTCGAGGCGATTGAAACGGTCGGCCCGACGGAAGCGACCGTGCTGATCACCGGCGAGAGCGGCACAGGCAAGGAACTGGTCGCGCGTGCGCTGCACGCCGCGAGCCCGCGGCGTTTCCACCCGCTGGTCGCGATCCACTGCGGTGCGCTGACGGAGACGCTGCTCGAGTCGGAGCTCTTCGGCCACGAAAAGGGTGCGTTCACCGGCGCGCAGTACCGCAAGAAGGGAAAATTCGAAATCGCCGAAGGCGGCACGGTGTTCCTCGACGAAATCGGCGACATCAGCCTGAAGACGCAGACGGACCTGCTGCGCGTCCTCCAGGAGCGCGAGATCACGCGCGTCGGCGGCAACCAACCGATCAAAGTGGATTTCCGCTGCGTTGCGGCCACGAATCGGAACCTCGAAGCGCTCGTGGACGAAGGGAAATTTCGCGCCGATCTCTACTACCGTCTGCACGTCTTCTGCATGGACGTTCCCCCACTCCGCGAGCGCCGCGAAGACATCCCCCTGTTGGTGGAGCATTTCGTCCGGCGCTTCTCGCAGCAGATGAACAAGCGCATCGCGCGCGTCTCCCCGCAAGCCATGGCGCTGCTGCAGCAGTACGACTGGCCGGGCAACGTGCGCGAGCTCGAAAACGCCGTCGAACGCGCCATGGTGGTGGCGCAGGAGCCTGAGCTGCGCGAGGAAGACTTCACGCTGAAGCTGCACGCGCACGACGCCGCCGCGCGCACGCTCGAAGATGCCGAGCGCGTGCACATCATGAAGGTGCTCGAGGAATGCGGCGGGAACCAGACGCACGCGGCTGAAGTGCTCCGGATCGACCGCGTGACCCTGCACAAGAAGCTGAAAAAGTATGGCTGGAAGCGATCGCTGGCTGAGACTCATATCTGAGATGGCCCCAGATGGCCGCGATTCAGTTGCTAGCGTTGGGGAATGTGGAGGGCTCGCTTCTTTCCAGCCTGCGGCAAGGGCTCGAGAGCGAGCTGGGCGTCTCGTGCGCAATCCTTCCCGAGCGCTTCGATCCTGAGTTTGCCTTCCACGCCGAACGCGCGCAATACCACGCCACGGAAATCCTCAGCCGCCTCCACGCGCGATTCCACGCCGGCGGGCAGCAAGTCCTGGGCGTGACAGGAGTGGATCTCTACATCCCCATCCTGACATTCGTCTTCGGGGAGGCGCTCGTGCACAATTCGTGCGCCGTCGTTTCGTTTCACCGCCTGCGCCAGCAGTTCTACGGACTGCCGGCGGATGGGGCCCTGCTCGACCAGCGGCTGCTCAAGGAAACCATGCACGAACTGGGGCATGGGCTGGGTCTGATGCATTGTGAAGACTACCGCTGCGCCATGGCGCCCTCGCACGCCGTGGAGTGGATCGATTTGAAGGACAGCGCGCTCTGCGACGGCTGCCGCGCGCGAATCTCGACCCTGCGTTGATCTTGCAACAGGCCGTCACGTGGCTCAAACACGCCGTCAATATTCTGGAAGAACTTTGTAAGCACTGGCAGAGACACGGGTGCGGCTGATTTTCAAATTGGCCGACTACCGAGCAAGCTTGCGGTTTGACATTCCCCGGCGCGTCGGTCAGGATGGCGCGCTTTTCCCAAAATAAACCGAGATGCGCCGGAAAGTCCTGATCCTGGTGAATCCGGAGGCGGGCGGCGGACGCGCGCTGCGCGCCGAGCCTCGCGTGGCCGCGTACCTGAAGGGCCTGGGCGTCCAGGCCGACTTTGCGCGCCCTGCGGGCGTGTACGCCTTCGAGCAGAGCGCCAAAGAAGGCGCCGCCGCGGGCTACGATTGCGTCGCGTCTCTCGGCGGCGACGGCACCTTCCAGCATCTTGTCCGCGGCACGCTGGGCGCAAACGTTTCGCTGGGCTATCTGCCTTCCGGCGGCGGGAATGACGTCGCCGCGGCACTGGAAATTCCCGCCGATCCTGTCGCCGCAGCGCACACGCTTGTTACCGGTGTGCCGCGCGCCGTAGATATCCTGCGCGTGCGGTGCGCCGGCGGCGCAACCGGCCTCTACGTCGGCGGCGGCGGCCTGGGGCTCGACGCAGAAGCGGCGCGCCTGGCCAGCGGGCGATTCCGCGCGTGGCCGGGAGCCGCGCGCTACATCGCAGCCGCTTTGATTTCGCTCGCGCATTTCAAGCCGCCCCGCGTTGAAGTGCGGCTCGACGGTGGCCCGCCGGCCGCAAGCGGGCCCGTGCTTCTCGCCGCTGTGGTCAACACGCCGATCTACGGCGCTGGGGTCCGCATCGCGCCCGCCGCGCAGGTGGACGATGGCATGCTCGATGTGGCTCTCGTCGCGCCGCTCGCGTGGACGCGCATCCTCGAAGTGATCCCTGCGCTGCTGAGCACGGGAGACGTGCGCGTGCCGGAGATCCAGCGCTTCCGCGCGCGCCGCGTGGAGCTGCGCGCGGACCCCGCCTCGCCTTTCCACGGCGATGGCGAGCTGCTGGGCACAACGCCCCTCGAAATCGAATGCCTCCACAAAGCGATCCGCGTGATTGTGAACCGCTGAGGAAAAACAGGTGGAAATCGGGGCTACTTATCGGCCTTCTTCTTGTTCACTTTCAGGTGCACGATCATTTCCTTGCGGGTGTCAAAACTGGAGATGGTGCGCTTCGCTGAGGTGGAGTCCTGATTCTCGGCGTGGATCTCGTAGTCCACGTTGGGGTCGAGCCCGCTGAAATGGTAGTGGCCGGTGTCGTCGGCGTTATAGGTCTTCACAGTCTGCGTGCGCAGGTTTTTCAGGTACACCACGGCGGAGGGGACGGGGTTTTCATCTTTGTCCACCACGTCGCCGCGCACCGTGCGCAACTGCGATTCTTTCTGCGCAGCCGCGGCCACGCCGGCGGCCAGCGCCAGCACGAGCAGCAACGGAATCCATCGCGCGCGCTTCACTTCGTCTTCCCTCCCTGTGCCGGCGCCATGTGAATCACCAGGTCCGCGCGTTTGCCGGCCTTCGCGTCCACCTTCTGGACCTGCTCCGGATACCCCTTCGCGCGGACGCTCATCTCGTACTCCGCCCCGCCAACCACGTGAATGGCAAACTCGCCGCGGCGGTCGGAAAACGCCTGCCAGCGGTACTTCTTTTCGCCGACGCGGCGAATGCGTATTTCGGCACCCGGAAGGGCAAAACCCTTCTCGCTGAACACGGTGCCGAAGACAAGGACGTCATTTTCATGCGAGCTTTTTTCGGCTGCTCCTGGCCGCTGTTCGCGCGGGCCATTCCAAAGGCTCCAGCGAGCCCCAGCGCGAGAACGAGCGCCGCTACCAGCCTCCACTCGGTAGGATGGCCGGGATGAAAGAAGAGATGCCGGACGAAGCAGGGCAGGAGGTTACTCCTCGTCTTCCTCTTCATCCAGCACTTCTTCTTTTTTCTTGGCGCCCTCTTCCTCGTCCTCGTCGTCCTCTTCCTCATCCTCCTCGTCGGAGATGGCGTTGAGTTTGACGGGATGAGTCTGGACCACCTCGAGCGCGGCTTCACACTCGGAGCAGGTCAGGATCTCGCCTTCTTCCACTTCGTCTTCATCAACGTCGAGCTCAGTGCCGCATTTGGGACACCGCACCACGGCTACCTCCTGGCAAGGAATCAGCCCCTCTACCAGGCGTATTATATACTGCGCCTGCGCCGGAGGGCTTCGGGCGGAAAGCTTACCAAGATTTTCCGAGTCAAGCCCCGGGAAAAAACGGCCATGTCTCCACAACGCGAATACCCGGAGCGGCCCATCGTCGGCGTCGGCGGCGTGGTGATTTTCGAAGACCGCGCGCTGCTGATCCGCCGCGGCAGCGAACCGCTGAAGGGCGAATGGTCTATCCCCGGCGGCACGCTTGAAGTGGGCGAGACCATCGCCGAAGGCGTGCGGCGCGAGCTGCGCGAGGAAACCAGCCTCGAAGTGCGCGTGCTGGAACTGATCGAAGTCTTCGAGCGGATTTTCCCGGACTCGGCCCCGGCCTCAAACCAGGCCGGCGCTGCGGATGTGCGCCGCCCGCGCTACCATTTTGTGATTCTGGATTATCTCTGCGAAGTCGTCAGCGGCACGCCGCGCGCCGGCAGCGACGTCACCGACCTCGTGTTCGCGAGTGAAGACGAGCTTGCGCGCTATAACCTGACACCCACCGCCACGCGCGTCCTGCGCAATGCTTTCGCCATGTCCCGCTCGCGCGCAGCGAAGTAGCCGGAGCTGCGGGCTTACTTGCTCTTGCGGCCGCTGAAGATTTCGATGCTGGAGTTGGAGTCGGTCAGGCGCAATTCGCAGCCGCCGCTGCCGATCTTGCCGGTCAGCGCGTCGCCGCTGATGACGCCGTTGACCGTGATGGGCAGGTCGCTGCGCACGCGGCCGAAGGAAGTGCGCGCGTCCACGTCGTAGCTCGCGTCGGCGGGCAGATAGATGCGGATGGGGCCGAAGGAAGTCTTCAGCGCGATGCGGTTGCAGTTGGCCGCGCCCGGCGCGCGCATCGCAACCCCAGAAACCTCTATGCCGCCGTTCTGGTTGTCCACGTCCACGCTGCCGCCAATGCCGTCGAGCATCACCGACGCAAACGACGTGCGCACGCCGGCCGGGCCTTTCACGTCGGTGCCGTTGACGCCGCCATTCGAGTTCTCGACCGTCAGCGCGCCGCCAATGCGCGTGGCGCGCACCAGGCCGAAGCTGGTCTTGACGAAGGTCTCACCCTCGATGTCGGTCAGCGTGACGTTGCTGTTGCCGGTTACGACGCGCGCGCCCCGGTGGATCTGGCTCAGGTCCACCGAGCCGAACGAGTTGCGCAGTTCGGCCGAGCCACTCACGTTGTGCAGGTGGATGGCGCCGTTGGCATTGCCGAGAATCGCGTTGCCCGTGATGCCGGCGGCGTCGAGCTCGCCGAAGCTGGTCTTCAAATTCACGGCCCCGCGGACGTCGCGCACGTAAAGCCGGCCGTTCGAGTTCTCCGCGTCCAGCGCACCGCCGATGTCGCGCAGGTCCACGCCGCCGAACGTATTCCGCACCGTGGCGCTCTCGCCCACCTTGCTGCCGGTAATGCGCGTGTTCGACGCGATGCACTGCAGTCGCTTGCGAATATCGACAAAATTGACCGACCCGAACGTCGTGCTCAGGTCGGCGGCGCCGGTGACCACGCGCACGTCCACCGCGCCATTCGAGTTGCGCACCATCAGGTCGCCGGTGATGTTCGCGGTGGTCACCGAGCCGAAGGAATTCGTCACGCTCGCCGGCCCGCCGGCGTCGGTCAACTGTACGTTGCCGTTGCCGTTGACGATCGTGGCCTGGCGCGCGATGCGACTGGCGGTGACTTCGCCGAAGCGGTTCCGCAGCGTCAGCGCGCCCTGGATATCGGCCACGTGCACGTAGCTGTTGCTGTTCGTGACGCTGACGTCGCCCACGTTCGAATTGACCTCGACCCCGCCGAAGGAGTTCTCCAGGCGTTGCGTGCCGCGCCCATCACGGAAGCTGAGCAGGCCGTGGCTATTGTCGATGTCGGCGTCGGCTTTAAGCCCCGAGACGGAAACAGCGCCGAAGTTGTTCTTGATGCGCAACGGCGCGTTTTCCGGCACTTCGATCTCGTAATTCGCGCCGAAGGAGATGTTCCGCCGGCCGGAAAAGAAGCCGCGATCCATTTCCGGGTACTCGGTGCGCACCAGCAGCATGCCCGGGCTCTGTTCCACGCGGATGTTCACCTGGTTGGCGTAATTCTGCGCTTCGTCGCGCGAAGGGGCGGACACGCGGATCGTCGCCAGGATGTGGACGTCGCGCCCGGCGTGCGTGCGCACGGTCACACTGCCCAGTCGGTGCTCGATGCGGACCACCTGTCCCGCCGCAAGCGTGACGCTCTTATCAAACGTGCGGCTGACTTCCTCCTGCGGGCCCGAGGCGGCAGCCGCGGCGCGCGGAGCGGTCGCGACGCCGACGAGTAGCGCCGCGCAAACGCTGCGGCGGAGCCATTTCAAGCGGAGCGAGCTGTTCGCGAGCATTTAGTCTGCCTCCCGGACCACTTCCTGGAGCGTGCGCTGCTTTTCCTGGTACATCGAGAGCAAGGCGTCTTGAAGCTGCCGGTTGCCGCGGTTGTGGTCCGTCTGCGCGCGGCACTCGGCGATCGCGGCATCGAGCAGCAGTAGCTTTTCCCGATAGCTGGCGAGCAGCGGCGTCGCGGGATTCTCAAGCTTCGGCTGCGCCAGCGCGGAAAGCTTTTCGATGGAAGCGACGTAGGCGGCTTCGGCCTGCTCCGCCTGGTGAATGGCCTGCTCGGTCAGCAGACGGCGCTGCGCTTCGGGCGTAGAGGTCACGGGCGGCTCGGGGTGACGCAGCAGAAGCCACGCGCCCGAAACCGATACGACGGCCAGCGCCAGCACTGCGACGGCCACCTGCCATTGCCGCCATGCGTTTGCCCAGAGATGCGCGACGCTCCGCGTCCGGGGCCGCGCGCGCGCGACCTGCGACTCAGCGGCCAGCGCCTGCTGAATCTGTGGCCACAGGTGCGGGCTGGCCCACTCCTTGTGCATGGCGCGCGCCGCGACGCAGAGTTCGTTCCATGCGCGCAGCTCTTCCGCGCAGCGCGCGCAGGTTTCGGCGTGCCGCTCGAGGGCGCGCAGCTCTTCCGGCTGCGCATCGCGCAGCACGTGTTCCAGATCGCTGCAATTCATCGCTTTCATGTCTGTTTCCCCGATTCCGTCAAGAGACGCCGGAGCTGGCGCTTCGCCTGGTACAGAATGTTTTTCGACGACGTCTCCGAAATATTCAGCATCCCGGCAATTTCGGAATGCCGGAAGCCTTCGACTTCGAACAGTAGAAAAACTTCGCGCTGGTTTTGCTTCAATTGTGCGACACAGGTTTCCAGGACGAGCCGCATCGGGTGGTCGTGTACCGGCCCGGGAATTTCGAGAGGAGTCTCTCCTTCGCCCTCGCGCACCGGCTCCGGAGTTTCCTGACGGCGCAGCTTGCGGCGTCGCATGTCGTAGCAGGAGTTGAGCAGGATGCGGTAGATCCAGGTGGAAAACGACGACTGGCCGCGAAAACTGCCGATGCCGCGATAGACCTTCAGGAAAACTTCCTGCACGGCGTCTTCGGCGTCCGTTCGATTGCCCAGCAGGTTCAGCGCGATGCTCTTCAGCCGCGGGCCGTGCGCCTGGTAGAGCTTTTCGTACGCGGCCGCATTGCCGCTGCGGCAGGCTTCGGCCAATTGCAGGTCTTCGCTCGCACCTGCAACAGCGTGCGCCTCGGTGATGGGCTTTGCCGGCTCGTCCGGATGGGGCAAGCAAATCTCCTGCGCAGCCGGCTGCCACGTTAAGGTATTTGCGAGCAGCAACGCCAGCCCCTTGTCACCTGAATTCTCCTCTCGCTCCGGTGTAATAGACGCTGAGGAAAGCCCAAACGTCAGGGCTGGCGCGGTGCGGTAATAGGCAGAGAGTTACAAGGATAGCAATCGTGTGGGGAGGAACCGGGCCCGCCCTCGGATCACCGCCCTGGCGGCAGCGACCCGAGGGAATGGCGAGGTCCCGGTCAGGGGAGAGCGAGATAGCGCTCGCGAAGCGCCACGGCCTTCGACTGCGGAGTCAGCGCGAAGTAAATCTTCTTGTGCAGCGGGCTGAGCTCGTGGCCGATCAGGAAGTGGGTCACGCCGTCCGCATCGGTGATCAGCAGACGCGGGCTCTGCGCGTCGGCGGGCAGATCGAAGACCAGCTCCGTCGCGTACGACTCGCCGGGGCGCAGGGGTTGCGTGAGCGGCATTGTGGCGCCGCGCATCAGCGCGAGCGCGCTCTGGCCTTCGGCCGACGGTCGATACTCGCGGCCGCGGTCGTCCACCACGACCACTTCGCGCGGGTTCGGCGTCAGCGATGCGTCCTTGGGGCGCCGCGGAGAAATCGTGCGCTCGTCAAACCACGTGCGCACTTTTATGACATAGAACGTCCCCGCAGAATTCTTCAGCGCGGGCGGCGCGCCCAGTGTCTTGGACGTCGCCACGTCCAGGACCGAGTAGGCCACGTGGCAATCAATCTCGCAGAAATACTTCTGCTGCCCCGCGGCGAGAACTTTTTCGCCGCTCGCGAGAGAGAACCCGAACAGCAGCACGGCGTAGAGCCCCACGCCGGCAAGCGCCAGCGAGAGCCCGTACTTGACCAGCACGCGCTTGCCGCGCACCAGCCCGTACGCGATCACCAGTGCAAGCACGACCAGACCGAAGCAGGCCCCGAGAAATGTCAGAACCACGAGCGGTGCGTTTTGCGGCATGAACTCCATTTCCGTCCTCCTGGGGGAATATTCTTCTCGCCGTTGCTTTCCCGTTCTAACTGGCTGCGGCGTCGGGGATGCGGCCGAAGCGCCGCTCGCGCAGGTGAAATTCTGCGACCGCGGCACCCAGGTCCTCTGCCGAAAAGTCCGGCCACATCTTCGGCGTGAAGATCAGTTCGGCGTAAGCGCTTTCCCAGAGCAGGAAGTCGCTCAGGCGCTGCTCGCCGCCGGTGCGGATCAGCAGGTCCACGTCGGGCGCCTCGCCGCGGTTCACTTCGGCGAGCACGCCCGCGAAGGACTCTTGCGAAAGCTCGGTGGCTTTGTAGAATTTCGAGGCCGCGCGGAATAGAACGTCGCGCGCGGAGTAGTCGAGCGCGATGCGCAGGTGCAGCGCGTCGCCTCCGGCAGTGGCGGCTTCGGCGGCCTCGACGGCTTCGCGCAGTGCGCGCGAGAGCCGGTCGCGGCGCCCGATCACGCTCACCCGCACGCCGTGTGCCGCGCAGGCATCCGCCTCTGCGAGCAGGTATTCCTGCATCAAGCGCATCAACGCGGCCACTTCGGCCTGCGGCCGCTGCCAGTTGGCCGAGGAAAACGCAAACAGCGTGAGCGTGCCGACACCCACAGCGGGCGCGGCGCGGACGATGCGGCGCACCGCTTCGACGCCGGCGCGATGGCCGGCGCCGCGCGGCAGCCCGCGCGTCCGGGCCCAGCGGCCGTTGCCGTCCATGATGATGGCGAGGTGCAGACCGCCGGCGCGGCGGCGGGGGAGGAAGCGAGGCACGGTCAGGGTTTCACTCATGGCATTCTCCGTAAATTACTTTTCATTGCAAAGTTATGAGCCAAAAAAAAATTCCCGCGCTCAGCGCTCGCGCGTCGCGCGGATCAGCGCTTCCATGTGGTTCAGGTAGCGTTCCAGCGCCCGCCGGCCCGCCGCCCTCAGCCGGTACTCGGTCTTTGGCAGGCGTCCCTCGAACGACTTCGTGCAGGCGATGTAGTCCGCCTCTTCGAGCTTTCGCGCGTGCACGCTCAGGTTTCCGTCGGTGGTCCGCAGCAGCGCCTTCAGTTCGTTGAAGGTGAGCGAATCGTTTACGGCCAGCGCGCTGACGATGCCCAGCCGGACGCGCTCGTGGATCAGGCGGTCCAGATCCGGCGCCACGCTTTCTTCGGCGCGGCCGCGCAGCGAACGCAACCCCTGCCCTGCCGCGCGTCCCTTCGGTGCGCGTTCCTGCGGCAATGCGCCTGACTTTGCCATGTCCTTACCCTCCGTAGCGCCTAGCGATCACCAGGCCGAACACAATCTGCAGCCCGCCGAACCCGCCGGCCATTAGCCAGTTGTGCCACTCGGGCGGCGTGAAAAGCGCCATGGCGCCGAGCACCATGAAACACAAGCCCATCAAGGGCACCACGCGGATCGAAAACGCGCCGCCCGTGACCACGCCGGTGCCGTATAGCAGCAGCCATGTCCCGGGAATCGCCGGGGTCAGATGCGCGCGGTAGAGAATCACCGTCAGCAGCGCCCCCACAAGCAGCGGCGGCGAAAAACTGAGCGCGAACTTGCGGCCTGCACCCGTGAGCAGCGGCACACCGGCGGCGCGCGCCTTCCACGCCATGCTGCCCCCGGCGATCAGAAACGCCAGAGACGCCTCGGCAAGCCACGTGAGCAGCCAGCCCTCCGCGCTCGATTGCTGCGCGGCCACCACCGCGGCGCCCAGCGCCGTGATGCCCATGGCCACGCCGCCCCAGCCGGGCACAGCCGTGAACGACCCGGCGCGCTCCATCGTCTCGCGGATGAAGCGCAAGTTATCGGCCGCGTGCGCGTCCAGCGCCGTAGGCTGGCGGCGCGAGCGAATCGGCTCCGGCGAACCCATAGGCACCAAGGATACCACAAGAACTTTAATTGTCAAGTACTTTGTAATGCAAAGGTCAGGCCTTCGCGCGCCGCGGGTACCGCCCCGCAAGCCAGTTCCAGCGGACGAGCAGCAGCTCGCCGAGCATGTGCAGCGAGTCGCGCACCATGTGCACCTTCGTCGCG
>JBGQHO010000060.1:0-18507 GCA_041497955.1 Terriglobia bacterium
CCCGCCAGGAAGCCGCCATCGAGAACCAGGGATTGGCCCGTCATGAAGGATGCCCGGTCCGAGCACATCCACACGACGGCTTCCGCGACTTCCATCGGCATTCCAAAACGGCCGATGGGATGGAGACCGATCGCAAACTTCCTGAGCTCCGGCTCGCCCCAGATGCGCTCACCCATGGGCGTTTCGATCACCGCAGGACACACGGCGTTCACCCGAATGCCGTTGCGCGCGTTTTCGAGCGCGGCGGACTTGGTCAGCGCCATCACGCCGTGCTTGCTCGCGCAATACGTGGCTGCCCCAGCGGCGCCTATCAGGCCCGCGACGGACGCCATGTTGACAATGGCTCCGCCACCGCCCTGCTTGAGCATCTGCTGAATTTCGTACTTCAGGCAAAGCCAGGTGCCTTTGAGATTGGTGTTCATGGTGCGGTCCCAATCTTCTTCGGACTGTTCAGCGATGGAGATCCAGCTCCCCTCGATCCCGGCATTATTGAACGCGACATCCACGCGGCCAAACTTCTCCACCGTTTTCTGGACGAGTGCATGAACTTCGGCCGCTTGCGATACGTCGGTCTTCACGAACAGGCCATCGCCGCCGGCGGCACGGAGCAGGTTGATGGTTTCCTTTCCTTCCACTTCGCGCCGGCCGGCGACCACCACTTTGGCTCCCGCCTTCGCAAAAAGCACGGCGGCATCACGGCCAATGCCCGACGTCCCGCCGGTCACAATCCCAACTTTGCCGTGCAATTCCGTCGGCATGATTTCTCCTCGAATCGGCCAAAGTCGAATCAGGCTTTGAAGAGGTAGCGGCAGAGTGTAGGCCCTGCGCGAAGCTGGCGTCAAATATGCATGGGAAACTCAGATGAGGAACAAAAACTGGCGCGCCCCGCAGATGCATCCGGGACGCAAAAAGCGCGCCCGGAGGCCCGCCGCGGCGGGGAACCCCCGGCCCTCTGCTTCGAAGGGTCGCCGCGCGGCGACCTCTATCCAGCTGAGCTACGGGCGCGTCGAGTTGCGTGTAGACCTTAATCGTATCGTACGGGAATGACAAACGATAGACCCCCCGCCAACTTCTCCCGCCTGCTGGCGGTTCTGTAGGGGCAGGCTTCAGCCTGCCCGAACGCCTTGTCCCGAGCTTGTCGAGGGAGCCTGCCCGAACGCCACCAAACAACCGGGCGGGCGTAAAGCCCGCCCCTACATGTGTCCGCCTGATGGCGGGCGGACGCACCCGCCCGAGAGAAGAAAAGGTCACTCGGCGGTCAACTCATCGCGATGGTAGCCAGCGCGACCAGCGAAAGTAAACCTGCTCCGGGCGAACTGCTCATCCCAGGAATATCTGTATCTCCAAGGAACTGTCGATCCGAAACACAGCGGTTAATTGAGTTATAATCCGCGTCCGACCTGGACCAAGATCCTCGCGGACTTACTTAGGAGACACAAGCGGGATGGGAAGGGACAAGCCTAGGAAGAAAGACTCTGCCCGGCTGGTGTGGGATTCTAAGCCGAGGCGGGCACCTAACCCACGTGACATTGAGTTTCAAACGGCGGAGATCGTTATCCCAAACCCGCAAAGGGATTCAGCACAGATTCCCTTTTCCTTTCGCGAAGGGCGTTTAGGTGAAGGTGAGCTTGACAAGACAAAAATGAATCGCCTGATCTGGGGCGACAACCTTCTGGCTATGCAGGCCCTTCTCGCTCAAGGCTACGAAGGGAAAATTGACCTGATCTACATCGACCCACCCTTCGACTCCAAAGCCGATTACTCCTACAGACTGTCCATCGAGGGTGAGGAAATCACGAAAGAGCCAAGCATCATTGAAAGGCTAGCCTACAAGGACACATGGGAAGGCGGCACAGATTCCTATTTGGATATGCTTTACCCAAGGCTGCACCTTATGAAAAGGCTCCTGAGTCCCAAGGGGAGCATTTTCGTCCACATTGGCCCCGGAGTTTCCAGCTATGTCAAAAACATTTTAGATGAAATTTTCGGCAAAGACCGCTTCCTGAACGAGATCGTTTGGCAGCGCAGGCTTGGCCAAACTCAGAGTCAGAGAAAGCGCTTCGGGACTGTAACGGACTCCATTTTTTGGTTTTCGAAGACTGAGGACTATACGTTCTGCCCGCAATTCACAAAGGAAGGTGCGGAGGAATATGTCCAGGAGAGATACGTTCGTGTGACCCCCGATGGAAGGCGGTACAAACTCGACAACCTAGGCAATCCAGGCTATCGCCCCACATTGCGCTATACGTACAAGGGGTTTCCTCCGCCGAAGAAGGGCTGGGCTGTCTCGCTCGAAACAATGGAGCGGATGGATCGCGAAGGGAGAATCGAGTATCCGACCAAGCCGGGTGGAAAGCTAATGCGCCGACAGTTCCTCGATCAGTGGCTCGGCAAGCCGATCCAATCATTGTGGGATGATATTCCTCCCATCAATTCACAAGCCAACGAGCGCCTAGGATTCGAGACTCAGAAGCCCGAGGCCCTTGTTGAGAGGGTTATTCTGGCAACTCTGGGCGAGTCCGCCCCTGGTCGTGAATCGATACCAATTGTCGCCGATTTTTTCTGCGGTTCCGGCACCACCATGGCTGTCGCCGAGCGCTTAGGTTACCGCTGGATAGGCTCTGACCTCGGGAAGGTTTGCGTACAGCTAGCTCGGATAAGGTTAGTTCAAAAAGACGCAAAGCCATTTCTGTGCGAGAACATCGGCAACTATCAGCGCGAAATGATTTATCTCGGTGGCGCACGCATCCACGAGATGATGGCGATTGTGCTGAAACTCTATGGCGCGACACTCCGCAAGGGGACGCCAGAACTGGGTACGCGGAAAGCTCCTGACGACATCATCGAACTCGTTTATGTCGGTTATCCAGACCGACCCACAACCGCCAAGAAGGTGGAGGAACTCGCGCGCACAGCTGAGAAACTAGACGGCACCGGATACAAGAGGCTGGTGGTTCTTGCGTGGGACTACGATTACAATTTTTCAACAGAACTGGAAAAGAGACTGAAGTCGTCCTCTCAAAAGATCAAAGCCAAGATCGAACTGCGCACCATCCCGCCGGAGATATACGAGTATCTCAAGAAGGCCAAGGAAGAGGACGAGATTGAGCCCCTGCGCGGCAAGATTCGCTTCTACGAAAAGCCCTACCTCAAGCTAGATCGTCCAGAAGTTGGCAAGAGCCAAAATGGGCAGGTTCCCGTGAAAATTAAAATTCGCCGGTATGTCATCTTCGACATACCGGTTGAAAAGGAAGAGGAAAAAGAGAAGCTCCGACAGATTGCTAAGGGCAACTTCCCGGTACTGATTGACTATTGGGCGGTCGATTGGAACTACGATGGGCTGACTTTCAAGAGCCAGTGGCAAGATTTTAGGGGCCACGGCCGCCAGGCCAAGATAGTTAAGACTCAGGCAGAAACAGAGTTGACTGCCGGGAAGACTTACGCAATCGCGGTGCGAGTCGTAGATATTTTCGGTAATGACGCTGCTGGGACAGTTGAAGTTGATTTGAGGTAACAATGCCGCGTAAGACGCTAACTCAAGCTGAGGTCCTAGCTCAACTCCACCTTGTGCAGGCTCTCCAGCCTGAGGTCAAAGCCTGGAGCGATGAGGGCTGGCCAGGAGTAACCCAAACGACGGGCGAACTCCTTTCCTACTGGTTCCGGCGCGATGAATCTACAACACAGTTTTATCAATGCCAGCGGGAGGCAATCGAAACAGTAATTTACTGCCACGAGATCCTGGGAGCCACCACACTTCGAAATCTGTATGACAGGCTTGCTCCGAATGTTCTGGCAGAGAGCGCATATGTCCAGTCTGAGGTGGATTCCATTCCTTTCCCCAAGTACTGCCTCAAGATGGCGACAGGTTCCGGCAAAACCTGGGTGTTGGCTGCGCTGGTCGTCTGGCACTATTTCAATACCCTGAATGGGGAGCGGCCTGGTCGATACTCCTCTCGGTTTCTTGTCGTCGTACCTGGGAAAGAGGTCTTAAACCGTCTGCTCGACTCTTTTAAGGGTCGTCGCGACCCTATCACCGGCAATCGTGACCCTGAAAAATCGGACTACAAGCTTGATCTATTTATGCCGGACTCAGTCCATTGGCGCGGCCGGTTCCACTTGCCTGTTCTGGAGCCGGAGGACGTGCGGGCCAATACGACGCCGCCCGACGGACCCTTCGTATTTCTGACCAACTGGCAACAGTTCCGGCTTCGGAAAGGAAAGCCCAGCGTCTGGGAAAAACTCACTGGCGCAGATGTTGAGGAGCAACTACGCGGAGAAGTCATCGCAGATTTCTTGTCGGAGTGCCCTGACTTGATTGTAATGAACGACGAAGCTCACCACGTCCACGCCAAGCGTGGCAAGGAGAACGAAGAACTGGTGTGGCGCACCTTCATGAAGGTGCTTTACGAGCACCTGACGGAGCGGCACGCTGACGACCGTGGCCTATTCATGCAGATCGACTATTCGGCCACGCCATTTTACGGAAGTGGGCCAAAGCGCGAATACTTCCCCCACATCATCTACGACTACCCCCTACTGGACGCTACGCGCGACATGCTCGTGAAGCAATTGTTTCTTGAGCAGCGACAGGCCGTCGGTGGTGAGCGATTGGCAGAACTGGACTTCCATGCAGTCCGTGAAGACGAGGGGCGGCGCGGACAAGTTGTGGGGCTTTCAGCGGGCCAAAAGGTCTTGCTCGATATTGGCCGAAGAAAGCTTGAACAGATCGCAAGCGAATTCGCCGAAAAAGGGATCACCAAGAAGCCCGTGATGATGGTCTTGTGCGAAGAAACCGAGGTAGCAGAGCTCGTTGCGCGACATTTCGCAACGCTCACAGATGAACACGGGACACCGTATGACGACACCCGCGTCATGCGGATTCATACCGACCTTCCGGACGCCGACTTGGAAAGGGCGCGCAAGCGGCTGGACACAATAGACGACAACAACGATCCGTTGCGCGTCGTGGTTTCTGTCTTAATGCTGCGCGAGGGATTCGACAAGAAGAATATTTGTGCCATTGCAGTGCTTCGCGCCACCGAGGCGGACTTGCTCCTTGAGCAGATCGTGGGACGCGGCCTGCGCCTGATGTTCCCTGAGCATGAAGAGCCACAGATTTGGGAAGCCAAGAAGGAAGCCATTGAGCAGATGAAGAGGAGACGGCAACCCTCCAATTCGTTTGACTTCCTCTTCGTCGTTGAGCATCCCCGATTCCGACAGTTCTATCAGGACCTCCGCAACCAGGGCTACCTTATCGGGGAAGGTGATACCACTCAGGTTCGTTCGACAGGTGATCTCATCCCCGTTGACGCCTTGCCAGATAGAATCGCGGACTTTGACATCGCTTGGCCAGTCCAAATCTACGATCAAGGAAAGCTGCCTGACTTCAGCACCCTGGATGCAAGCCAACTCCCTTCTTTTGGAAAGGACTTTGAAGGTCTCAAGCAACAATTGAGCAAGCTCGTGATTCAAGATGTGCATGTGGAAAGTGGCTTGAAGGCCAAAACCTGGAAGCTGGATAACGCGTACTTCGATTTCAACTTCTTCTTGGCTCAAGCTACCAGCGCGATAGCCAAGGAAGGCAAAGATGCGCTGCTTACTGGACGGAAGGCTGAGATTGCTAGGTTGGTGGATACATACGCCTCGACGCGCCTCTTTGAGAAAGAAATCGATTTTTCTTTGCCCGAGAACTATACGGTTTTAAATTACACGCTTGTTTTTGACCATGTGGTGGAATCGGTTCGGCGAGCAATTCTTAAGCAGGTTGAGGAGATTCGCTTCGAGGTCAGGCAAGGGGAATGGCGCAGGCTCTCTGACTTGGCTAGGATCTTCGTGAGAGAAAAGGCTTCTGTCGAGGTCGCCCGAAGCATCTATCCGCGCCTCCCGTTCGCCGCTGTGGCCGGCGGCCTGGAGCGGGACTTCACAGTAGAAGTACTCGACCAATCACCCGAGGTCCTAGCCTTCTCTAAAATCGACCGCAAACATCCTCTGAAGATCAGCTACAGAGACAAGTCGGGCATCCAGAGAGATTACGAGGTGGATTTCATTGTTAAGACAGAGAGTCAGATGTACTTGGTTGAAACAAAGAGCGACAGAGATCTCGAATCGGCCACTGTCGGTTTGAAAGCTCGTGCAGCACAGAGCTGGTGCGAGACTGCCTCCACGGTTCCGCCGCCCGATCAGATTCGTCAGCCGCAGGAGTGGGAGTATTTGATTGTGGCTGAGGGGATATTCAAAGCCAATCGCGGCCTGTCATTTGAGGCTTTGGTTCCGTTCTGTACGGCCGTGCGCGATCAGATCATTTCTCGTGAGGAGAGGCGCCTCTTCGTTTAAGTGCGGGGCGGGTAGCCTACCCTTGCCGCGGGTTGTGCGCAAGGGTGGGAAGGTTTATGTTCACCCTATTTTCCACTCCGTTGTTCACTCCCCCTCGGCCCTGAGTTTTCTTGCTGTTACCGGTCCTAGGCACGTTCGAATACAGCCATTTCTCTTTGATCCTCACCGCTGCGCTAAAATGGAGTAGGCATGCGAGGGTCGTCGAACTACGCCGCACTCTGGCGAGTTGTGCCGGCGTGCCCACCTGGAGCGGGGCCTGCCCGCCTCGGGCGGGGGCTTGCCCGCCTGGGCGGGGGCGTGTCCGCCAGCTCTTTGGTGGGCGGACGCCGAAGCGCAAGAGTTCGGGTCTTAAGCTCTTTGCAATGAGCAAATGCACGGCAAGAGCGCAAGAGAGTCCGCCACGCAAGTGTCATGGAATGCGCGCATTACAAAGTATGCGGGTCTCATCTCCTTTGGAATCAGTGTTTGCAAAAAACCTGGGGGGTCCCCCCCTTGTGGCCAACGGTGCGAAATCCGAGAATGAAGTGCCGCATGCCCAGCACCAAAGCCCCGAGCTTTGCCGCCCAGGGTCGACTGTTCTACCATCAAGCTGTTGGAGGCGGGCCCGCCTGGGCGCGCAGGGCAAAACCTGCGGCTGGCCAGAGGCATCGTAGATTTAGATAGAGCGAGGGCGAGGAACTGTTCCGATTCGGCAAAGCGAATAGAGGCCTGACCCAGCGACTCCGGCTCTGCGGCGTCCTTTTTGCGGGCATCGCCGCGTGCGCGTCGTGCCTCGCTCCGGTGGCTCCAGCTCAGGAAAAACCGCCCGAGGTAGCCGCCAAGCAGGGCCAGCAGGTGGAAGTTCCCGTTCCGCTGCCCAAGGGCAAGAAGCTCATCCTGAAGGACGGCAGCTTCCAACTCGTTCGCGAGTATCAGCAAAAGGACGACCGCGTGCGCTATTACAGCGTAGAGCGCTCGGCCTGGGAGGAGATCCCCACAAGCCTGGTGGACTGGGACGCGACGCGCAAGGCGGAGGTCGAGGACGCCCGGCGCAAACAGGAGCAGGTGGAAAAGCTGCGCGCCACTGCGGCGGCCGAGCGCACGATGACAGTGGACGTAGACGTGGACGCCAGCATCCAGGTGGCGCCTGGTCTATTCCTTCCGCCGGGCGAAGGCCTGTTTGCCGTGGACGGCAAGATGGTGGTGCCGCTCTCGCAAGTGCCCGCCGACATCAAGCTCGACAAGGGGCGGCTGCTCACGCAGATCATCGTGCCCGTTCCGGTGGTACCCTCGCGGCACAAGGTCCAAATCAAGGGCAATCGCGCCGAAGTGCGGCTGACTTCGACGCAGCCGGAGTTCTATCTTCGCCTGGGTCCGCCCGACGCGGACGAAACCAAAAATTCAAAGGCCTCGAGCAAGGACAGCCGGCCGTCGGTCAGCACTAGAGACCCGGAGCTCGAGCTGATTCGCGCCGAGGTCAAGGGAGGCTCGCGGGAGATCGAATCCGTGAGTACGAACGTCGTTGGACAGAACAGGGAAAACCGGAAGTCCATTTCTCTGCTGCGCTGGGAAGTAGCCAAGGGCGTGTACCGGCTGACCATCAGCGAGCCGCTCCAGCCCGGAGAGTACGTTCTCGCTGAGGTCCTGCCGGAGGGGATCAACCTTTACGTCTGGGATTTCGGCATCGACTCGCTCGGCGCGGCTCCGCGCGCGCCTGCCAAGGCCTCTAAGCCGTGAGGCAACGCTCATGCACAAGACTGCGATCGAGAACGCTTCTGCGTCAGGAGGGGACGCTGTGTCGTCGCTTTCCCGATTCAGCCGCTCACATCTTCTTCTTGGGCGGGATCACAAACCTCGTTTGCTTGCCCTTGTCGATTGGAATAAGCATCCTCCGCCCGGAAGGATCCAGCATTGCGCGTGACACGACTTCGATGCTCAGAAAGTACGTATCGTCCCCCGCGTCGTACAACAGGTCCCAAGTCAACTTCCTCTTCGCAGACGCGGCTTCGAGTGTCTGCACCAATAGATCCCTCGCAGGAGCGCCCGCTCCGCCAATCGTGACCTGTCCATCAGCCAACAGGCTCATAGGAGCGACCCCGAGCACCACTTTTACGCCGCTTTGAACGGACAAGACTTTGAGGATGAGGTTGATCGTCTCATAGGCGCTTTGTTGGGCACTCGGGATGGAAATAGGAGTGTCTAGAACTGGGGAGATGGGCCGCTCCCGCCCAATATCGTCCTTGCTGGATACGCCTATGATGGCAAAGCGGCCCGCGGTTTCCCTCCGCACAGCGAATTTGCCGGGGTTCCCGCTGGCGTTGTAATCGGAGACAATCTTCTGCAAGGCCTGCTCTTCCTCTTCCAGGGAAGTGGCGACGTTCGGGCCCTCGGGAAACTCGCTGTGAAAGGCGCTGCCCGCTGGCCCCATTCCTCTTTTCGAGTCAGGATGGGCCGCTCGCCACGCTGGGACAGCGCGGTCAACGAGATCGTACGTGCTCTGATAAGGAGGGTCCTCGAAATCAAGGATCAACCCGTATTCTTCGCGAATCGCCAAAATAGCTTGCAAGAGCGGTCGAGGATCATTGGCATCCAGTGTGGCAGTGAGGCCGCGGTGTTGAACAACCGCAAAGGGCGCATAGCCACCCTGCTGTTGGGCCTGCCCCGTGGAAAGCCACAGAGCAAGGAATAACTCTAGGAGGCAACCGAGCCTGTACTCCATCCGTCTCTCCCCAAAGTGCCTGTTCGCCGCGTCAGCAGTCATCTATAGTTATCTTTTCTTTTATCAAGTAATACTATACTCGGTGAGAATCTCCTCGTAAACGTGGCGAAATCTAAGCGCGAGGGGTTCTTGCACAAGGGATGAACCGCGTCAGGACGGCCGACGTCTGGGGGAACTGGGCTCGGGCAGGGCGAGGGTTTCCATGTGGGCGCGCAGCAGGTTGACAAGTTCCGAGATGCGGAAAGGCTTTTGGATGACGTGGTTCCCCGTTTCCTGAAGCGACTCGAGCAGGCTGCCTTCGACCAGATCTCCGGTCATGAATATCAGGAGAGGTCCCGGGTCCGACCTCTGGCTCCGCGAAATTTGTCCGAGCAGGTCTTTTCCTGAAACCGCCTCGCTGCCGGGGCGGCCAAGGTTCAGATCGCAGAGCACCGCGTCGTAGCTGCACCGAGAGGCCAAGGCCAGAGCCTCTTCCGCCGTGGCCGCGCAATCGGCGCGCAGGCCAGCGGCCGCCAAGCCGTCCTGTACGAGCTCGCGGATGCCTTCTTCATCGTCCACCACCAGCACCACGCGTTGCTCGAGGCCCGGGCATGGCTCGATGCGCGGGAGCGTTTGCGTATCGATGGGCGAAGCCGCGCTCGCTGCGTCCGGTTGCGCGCCCCTAGGCAGCGAAACCGTGAAGACCGCGCCGCCTTCGGGGGGCGAGTCGGCATGAATCTCGCCGCCGTGCTCGCGCACGATTGCCATGCAGATGCTCAGGCCGAGGCCCGTGCCGCGCCCCGGCCGCTTGGTGGTGAAGAAGGGGTCGAACAGATTCGGCAGAATCTCCGGCCGGATGCCCGGCCCGTCGTCCTGAAAGTGGATGCGCACGCGATCTCCGTCCGCCTCCACGCGGACGCGGAGAGTGCCGTGGTCGCGGACCTCGCGGATGGCCTGTTCGGCATTGGTGATGAGGTTCAGGAAAACCTGCATCAACTGGTTGGCGTCTCCGATGGCGCGCGGAGCCGCCGGGTTCGGTGCGAAGTCCACGGTGATGCCGTTCTGCCGCAGCGAATACTCGTGCAGCTGGAGCGTCCGCTGGATCAGGTCGGCCGGGGAGATGTTTGTCTTGCGCGGCGCCGGCGGCCGCGAGAATGCGAGCAGATTCTGCACGATGGTGGACGCGCGGCGGGCCTGGCGGTGAGCCAGGTCGACTTGGCGGCGCGCGGTATCGTCGGTGGCGCCTTCGCGCAGCAGTTCGGTGACGCCCAGGATGGCGGTGAGCGGGTTATTCAGCTCGTGCGCCACGCCGGCGATCATCTGGCCGACGGCAGCGAGTTTCTCCGATTGAATGAGCTGCTGCTCGAGCCGCTTCACTTCCGTGACGTCGCGGGACGATGCGATCACGCCCGCGATTTTTCCGTCGGCGTCGTAGAGCGGGCTGGCCGTGGCCCGGAAGACGCGCCACTCGCCGCTCTTGTGTTGCGTCCGGTATTCCACGTTGGCGTAGGTCTGGCGCCCGAGGAGTAGATCGTTGTAGACCTCCAATAGCCCCGGCTGATCTTCCGGATGGGACCGCTCTCCCAACGACTTCCCGAGGAGCTCTTCCGGCGCGTAGCCGAGCAGTTCCTTAATGCGCGGGCTCAACCAGGTGTAGCGCCCCTGCGTATCGAGCGCGACGATGAGGTCCGGGAAACTATCCACCAGGCGGCGCGCAAACTCCTGCTCGGTGTGCAGGCGGCGTTCCATCTCGCGGCGGTGCGTGATGTCCTGCAACGTGCCCTGATAACGGATCACCTTGCCGAAGGCGTCGCGGATGGCCGTGCAATTGTCCAGGCAAACCACAGCCGAGCCATCCTTGCGGCGCAGGATGATCTCCCGAGCATAGAGCACCCCTTGGCGCTCCAGCTCGTCGATCTCGGCGTCACGCTGCGCGGCGTCCATATAGAGATCGGCCACGCGCACGCCCAGCAGCTCTTCTTTGGAGCCGTAGCCCAGCATGTGGACCAGGCCCGGGTTGGCCTCGAGCAGCTTGCCTTCGGGCGTGGTGAAGTAAACGCCTTCCTGCAGCGTTTCAAACAGCTCGGTGAAGCGCGCCTCGCTCTCGCGCTGCTGAGTGACGTCGCGCGCGAGTACGCTGACCCCGGATACCTGGCCGTCCTTCAAGATGGCGTGGAAGACGCAATCAAAGTAGCGGACCGGCGACACGCCGATCTCGGCTCCCGCCACGCCGGGCTTCACGCGAACGCGGAGCACCCCCGCCCAGTGGCGCCGCGCGAGGAAGTGCGGCAGGGCGTTCCGCGCCGCCGCACGCAGGGCTCCTTGCGGGTCGTCCAGGAACTCGTCCAGGCCGTGGCCGATGATTTGGGGGAACGGCCGGCCGAGAAGTGAGGCGAAGCTGCGGTTGGCGGCGCGGATTTCGCCTTCCAGCGAGAGAGCCAGCAGGTGGTCGTCGAAGGTGTCAATCAGGTCGCGATAGCCCTGCTGGGAGCGCGCCACCAACGTGAAGAGCTGTTCCAGTTGCTCAGTGCTCGGCGGCGCGCTTTCCCGGTGCTCGATGCCGCGCACCAGGCCGCGCAGCTCGGAGAGCTCCTGCGATTTCCTCCAGACGTACAGGCCGAACAGCAGGACGAGAATCACCAGACCGATGGGCAGGGCTTCGAACCGGCCCGCTGCGCTGCGAAGGCCTTGCCAGGAAAGCGCCGCCAGGGTCACCGCCAGCAGAAAGAGCAACAGCAACGCCGATTGCCACAGCCTGCCTAGGCTGTTCTCCAATTGTTCGAGCCGCCGGGGAGCGGGGTGGCGGGGAGGACCCTGTTCGCTGCCCGGCACCTGGGGATCGGGAGTCATGCGTGTGGTCATTCGCAGTCAGTTTCGCTGTTTCCAACATCCAGTTTAGGCTGGGGAGAGTGATCAGGCAAACGCCTCAGAAAAAGGCATTCCCAATTCGATACGTCCACGGCCGGCTGAGCTTCTTCGCCCGGCAAAAAGAGTACGGCTCCGATCACGAGGCCGTGACCGGAGCCGTATTGCTCCCGGGGCCCCAAATCAAGGGACGGGAGCAGGCGGACGAAGCGATTAACTTTCGGCCGTGGCGCCGGCATCCTTGCGCAGGAACTCCAGCGCAGCGACTTCTTCGGGCGAGAGTTCCGGCGCCATCGCGCCCTCCGGAATCATCGGCCCTTCCATTTCCGGTGGCTGCGTGAGCAGGTCGATATTGCGATAGCGCTCCAAGCCCGTGCCCGCGGGAATCAGGCGGCCCATGATGACGTTTTCCTTCAGGCCGCGCAGGTAGTCCACCTTGCCGGCAACGGCGGCTTCGGTGAGCACGCGGGTGGTCTCCTGGAAGCTCGCCGCGGAGATGAACGAGTCGGTCGAGAGCGACGCCTTCGTGATGCCGAGCAGCAGCGGGCGGCCCGTTGCCGGGCGTCCGCCGTCGGAGATCACGTGGTCGTTCTCTTCGCGGAAGCGGAACTTGTCCACCTGCTCGTCGAGCAGGAAGCCGGTGTCGCCCACGTCCTCGACCTTCACCCAGCGCATCATCTGGCGAACGATGGTTTCGATGTGCTTGTCGTTGATGTTGACGCCCTGCAGGCGGTAGACCTCCTGAATCGAATTGACCAGGTAGGCCTGCGTATATTTTTCGCCGAGGACGGCCAGCAGATCGTGCGGGTTGAGCGGGCCGTCAATCAGCGGCTCGCCGGCGCGGACGTGCTCACCTTCCTGCACGTTGATGTGCTGGCCGCGCGGGATGGAGTATTCCTTCACCGTCTTGCCGTCTTCGCTTTCGACGTGGATCTTCCGCAGGCCCTTGGAAATCTCGCCGTACTTGACGCTGCCGTCGACTTCGCTGATGACGGCGGGGTCCTTGGGTTTGCGCGCCTCGAAGAGCTCGACGACGCGCGGTAGACCGCCGGTGATGTCTTTTGTCTTCGTGGTTTCGCGCGGGATCTTGGCCAGGATGTCGCCCGGCTGGACCTCGTCGCCATCGACCACCATCAAGTGGGCGCGCGAAGGCATCAGGTAGCGCTTGCGCATGCGCCCGCCGGACGTGAGCTGGATCGCGGGCTGGTGCTTTTCATCGCCCGGCGGCAGCGTGACCACGAGCTGCGAAAGGCCCGTGACTTCGTCCACCTGTTCCTCGATCGTGACGCCGGGCTGCAGGTCCTTGAACTGCACCGCGCCGCCGACTTCGGTGAGGATCGAGAAGGTGTAGGGATCCCACTCGACCAGGGTCTCACCCAGCTTGACCGCCTGGCCGTCTTCAACACGCAGCCGCGCGCCATAGACCACGTGATAGCGTTCTTTCTCGCGGCCCTTTTCGTCCACGATAGCGATCAGGCCGGCGCGGTTCATAGAGATCAGAGCGCCGCCGCGGCCGCGCACGACTTTCATGTCAATGAGCTTCACGAAGCCGGTGTTGCGCGCTTCGAGTTTCGACTGCTCCGTGACGCGCGTGGCCGTGCCGCCGATGTGAAACGTGCGCATGGTCAGCTGCGTGCCGGGCTCGCCGATGGACTGCGCGCCGATCACGCCGACGGCTTCGCCCATCTCGACCATGCGGCCGGTGGCCAGGTTGCGGCCGTAGCAGCGCGCGCAGGCGCCGCGGCGCGTCTCGCAGGTGAGCACCGAGCGAATCTGAACGCGCTCGATGCCCGCGGCCTGGATCGCGTTGGCCAGCTCCTCGGTGATCTCCTCGTTGACGTCCACGATGATGCTGCCTTCGTAGTCTTTGATCTTGTCCAGCGAGACGCGGCCCACCACGCGGTCGCGCAGCGGCTCCACTTCGATGCCCGCTTCGATGATCGGCTCGACGTAGATGCCGTCGGCGGTGCCGCAATCGATCTCGCTGATGATCACGTCCTGCGCCACGTCCACCAGGCGGCGCGTCAGGTAGCCGGAGTCGGCCGTCTTCAGCGCCGTATCCGCCAGACCCTTGCGGGCGCCGTGCGTGGAGATGAAGTACTGCAGCACGGTCAAGCCTTCGCGGAAGTTGGAGGTGATGGGCGTCTCGATGACTTCGCCCGAAGGCTTGGCCATCAAGCCGCGCATTCCGCTGAGCTGCCGGATCTGCTGCTTCGAGCCGCGGGCGCCGGAGTCGGCCATCACGTAGATGGGGTTGATGACGCCCTCCTTATCCTGCTGCTCGAGGGCCTTGAACATCTCGTCGGCGACTTTTTCGGTGATGTCGCTCCAGATGGCGATGACCTTGTTGTAGCGCTCGCCGTTGGTGATCGCGCCGTCCAGGTACTGCTGCTGGACTTTGACGACTTCCTTTTCGCCGGCCTCCACCAGGCGCGCCTTGTCGCCGGGGATGACCATGTCGTCGATGCCGATGGAGATGCCGGCCTTGGTGGCGTAGAGGAAGCCGAGCTCCTTCAGTTCGTCCAGCATCTTCACGGTGCGCTCAAGCCCGAAGCGCAGATAGCAATACTGCACGAGCTGCTGCGCACCCTTTTTCTTCAGCAGGCCGTTGATGAACGGCATGTCCTTGGGCAGGTGGTCGTTGAAGATCACGCGGCCCACGGTGGTGTTGATGAACTGCCGCTTCAGCGAGATCGGCGCGGCGTGCGGCACGTCCTGGTCGTCGTACGCGGTGGTCAGGTCGATCGCCTCGCCGGTGTAGCGCAGCCGGATCGGCGTCAGCAGCTCGACTTCACCGGCTTCGAGCGCCAGCAGAACCTCGTCGGTCGCGCCGAACGCGCGGCCCTCGCCCTTCGCGCCGGGCTTCGACTTGGTCAGGTAGTAGAGGCCGAGCACCATGTCCTGCGTCGGCACGGCGAGCGGCAAACCGTTCGCGGGCGAGAGGATGTTCTTCGTGCTCAGCATCAGCACCGCCGCTTCCACCTGCGCTTCGGGCGAGAGCGGAATGTGCACGGCCATCTGGTCGCCGTCGAAGTCCGCGTTGAAAGCGGTGCAGACCAACGGATGAATGCGGATGGCCTTGCCTTCGATGAGCGTGGGCTCAAACGCTTGGATGCCCAGCCGGTGCAGCGTGGGCGCGCGGTTGAGCAGCACCGGGTGCTCGCGGATCACGTCCTCGAGGATGTCCCAGACGATGGGATCCTGCTGGTCCACCATTTCCTTGGCCTGCTTGATCGTGGTGCAGTGGCCGGAAGCTTCGAGCCGGTGATAGATGAACGGCTTGAACAGCTCGAGCGCCATCTTCTTCGGCAGGCCGCACTGGTTGAGCTTGAGCTCCGGCCCGACGACGATCACCGAGCGGCCGGAATAGTCCACGCGCTTGCCGAGCAGGTTCTGCCGGAAGCGGCCCTGCTTGCCCTTCAATGTGTCGGAGAGCGACTTCAGCGGGCGGTTGTTCGTGCCGCGCAGCACACGGCCGCGGCGGCCGTTATCAAAGAGCGCGTCCACCGCTTCCTGGAGCATGCGCTTTTCGTTGCGCACGATCACGTCGGGCGCGTGCAGCTCCATGAGTTTCTTCAGGCGATTGTTGCGGTTGATCACGCGCCGGTAGAGGTCGTTCAGGTCGGAGGTGGCGAAGCGCCCGCCGTCCAGCGGCACCAGCGGCCGCAGCTCCGGCGGCAGCACCGGCAGCGTGTCCAGGATCATCCATTCGGGCTTGTTGCCGCTCTTGCGGAACGATTCGACCACCTTCAGCCGCTTCGCGTACTTGATGCGCTTCTGCAGGCTGGGGTCGCTCTTCATCTTTTCCCGGAGCTGTTCGCTGAGCTTTTCCACATCCACGCGCTTCAGCAGCTCCTTGATGGCCTCGGCACCCATGCTCGCGCGAAACTGCCCCGCGAATTCCTTCTGCACTTCGCGGTATTTTTCCTCGAGCAGGACTTCATGTTCTTTCAGGCCGGCAACCTCGCCGGGGTCCACGACCACGTAGCCTTCGAAATAGAGGATGCGCTCCAGATCGCGCATCGAGATATCGAGCAGGTACCCGATGCGGCTGGGCAAACCTTTGAAGAACCACACGTGTGAGCAGGACGACGCAAGCTCGATGTGCCCCAGGCGCTCGCGGCGCACCTTGCTGAGCGTGACTTCGACGCCGCACTTGTCGCAGATCACGCCGCGGTGCTTCATGCGCTTGTACTTGCCGCACAGGCATTCCCAGTCCGTCACCGGGCCGAAGATCTTCGCGCAGAACAAGCCGTCGCGCTCCGGCTTGAACGTGCGGTAGTTGATCGTTTCCGGCTTGGTGACCTCGCCGTGCGACCAGGAGCGGATCTTTTCCGGGCTGGCCAGGCTGATACGGATGGAATCGAAATCGGCGATCAGGCTGGCGCGGTCATACGGGCTGCTGCGATACAAGGTGTTTGCCTCCTGCCCCGCATCCTCGAAAGGACCGGAGCGAAACTTTTCGGGCGGGCCCAGGGCCCGCCGCAGGGGCGGCTCCACGCCGCCGGATTATTCCGCGGGCTTTTCGGCCTGCGGCTTCTGCCGCTTCATCAGCTCGACGTCCAGGCAAAGCGACTGCAGCTCGCGCACCAGGACGTTGAACGATTCGGGCACGCCCGGCTCGATTCCGGGCTCGCCCTTGACGATGGCTTCGTAAATCTTTGCGCGGCCGTAGACGTCGTCCGATTTCGCCGTCAGCAGCTCCTGCAGGATGTGCGCGGCGCCGTATGCTTCGAGCGCCCACACTTCCATTTCGCCGAAGCGCTGGCCGCCGAACTGCGCCTTGCCGCCGAGCGGCTGCTGGGTGATCAGCGAGTACGGGCCGATCGAGCGCGCGTGGATCTTATCGTCCACCAGGTGCGAAAGCTTCATCATGTAGATGAAGCCCACGGTTACCGATTGCGCGAACTCGTCGCCGGTCATGCCGTCGAAGAGCGTCACCTTGCCGGCGTGCGGCAGGCCCGCCACTTCGAGCAGGTGGCGGATTTCCGCCTCGCGCGCGCCGTCGAAGACGGGCGTGGCCATGGGGATGCCCTCGCGGAAGCTTTCCGCGAGCTCGAGCAACCGGTCGTCGTCGAGATCCGCCACCGACTTCCAAATCGCCGTGTCGCTGAACACTTCCTTGAACCACCGGCGCAGGCCCTCGGCGCGGGATTTAGTGCTCAGTACCCGCGCGATGCTCCGGCCCAGCTCCTTCGAAGCCCAGCCGAGGTGCGTCTCCAGGATTTGGCCCACGTTCATGCGCGAAGGCACGCCCAGCGGGTTCAGCACGATCTCCACCGGCGTGCCGTCCGGCAGGTAGGGCATGTCCTCTTCGGGCACGATCCGGGCGATGACGCCCTTATTGCCGTGGCGGCCGGCCATCTTGTCGCCGACGGAGAGCTTGCGCTTCATGGCGATATAGACCTTGGCCAGCTTGATCACGCCCGGGGGCAGCTCGTCGCCCTTTTTGAGCTTGTCTTTGCGCTCGTCGGTGATCTTGCGCAGGACGTCGATCTGCCGCGAAGTCATCTCCTCGATCTCGTCGATCTTCTCGATGAGCAGCGGGTCCCGGTCGTTCAGCTTCAGGCGCTTCAGGTTGCGCGTGGAGACTTTTTCAATCAGCTCGCGCGTGAGCGTGACGCCCTTGATCAGCAGGCGCTTGTTGGTCTTCTCGTCGTGCAGGTCGGCGACGAGCTTCTGCCCGCCGAGCAAGTCGGAGAGGCGCTTCAGCCGCTCGTCGGTGAGGATGCGGATTTCGTCGGCCAGGTTCTTCTCCAGCTTGAAGATCTGCGTGGCTTCAATGGCCTTGTGCCGCTCGTCTTTTTCCGCGCCCTTGCGGCAGAAGATCTTCACGTCTACCACCGTGCCCTCGATGCCCGGCGGGCAGTAGAGGGAGGCGTCGCGGACGTCGCCGGCCTTCTCGCCGAAGATCGCGCGGAGCAGCTTTTCTTCCGGCGTGAGCGTGGTCTCGCCCTTGGGCGTGACCTTGCCCACCAGGATGTCGCCGGGCTTGACGGTGGCGCCGATGCGGATCACGCCGCTCTCGTCCAAGTTGCGGAGGAAGGTCTCGCTGATGTTGGGGATGTCGCGCGTGACTTCCTCGGGACCCAGCTTCGTATCGCGCGCTTCGATCTCGTACTCTTCGATGTGGATCGAAGTGTAGTAGTCGTCCTTCACCAGCTTCTCGCTGACGAGGATGGCGTCTTCGAAGTTGTATCCGCGCCACGGCAGGAAGGCCACGAGCACGTTACGCCCCAGCGCCAGCTCGCCGCGCTCGGTGCACGGCCCGTCGGCCAGCACCTGGCCTTTGTTTACGCGCTGCCCCTGGCGAACAATGGGCTTTTGGTTGATGCAGGTATTTTGGTTGGAGCGCTTGAACTTGGTGAGCGTGTAAATGTCCGCGCCCACTTCCCGGCTCAGCACGCCGGAGTGGTCGGATTCCACGCGCACGATAATGCGCTCGGAGTCCACCTGGTCCACGATGCCATCGCGGCGGCAAATCACCACCGCTCCGGAGTCGCGTGCCGTGACCCGTTCCATGCCCGTGCCCACCAGCGGGGCTTCCCCGCGGATCAGCGGCACAGCTTAACGCTGCATATTGGAACCCATCAGCGCACGGTTGGCGTCGTCGTTCTCGAGGAAGGGAATCA
>JBGQHO010000061.1:0-16225 GCA_041497955.1 Terriglobia bacterium
ATCCACGGTGAAGAGCTTCTCCTCCGCGCCCCAGCGCTCGATGTGTACGCGCGAGGGACGCGGGCTTTCCGCTGTGGTTGCGACTGAGTGGACCGCCACGCGCGGCGCGTTCTCCGGCAGGTCGTAGCGGTCGGCTCCGGCAGTTTCATACTCGTCGGTCCCTTCGTAGCCTTTGCCTTCCACGATCGCTGCCCGTATGACGGGGATATCCTCCCAATCCCACCACGTCACGTTTACCAGGTAGCCTCCCATTGCAACGAGCAGCGCTGCCAGCAGCGCGGTCCACACCAGCGGCGCGCGGGTTTCGCGAATGGCCAAGGCCGCGAGCCCCGCAAACACCACGCCCAGCGGCAGCAGCCAGCGCCACGGGAACTGCACATAGCGCAACTCCGGCAGGTAACGCCACGCAAGCCAGGTAGGGTGGAACATCAGCGTTGTTGATGCGGCTCCGAGCGCCGCGAGCGCCCACCAAACCCCGCGCAGCCGGATCAGCCGCGGCGCCGGTGAGTGGTGCGCCGCCACGGCCGCTACGCCCGTGATCACAATCGTCGCCGTCGCGATCGTCGAAACGATCAGGTTGAACAGGTTATGCTCGGGGTCGTTGATCGAGGTGAAAAGGAAATTCTGCTCCGGGCGCAGACCTGAGGAAAGGACCTCTTTGATGTTCACCCAGCGCTGCTCATACCACGCCGGCAAGATGAAAAATGCCGCTAGCAGGAATCCCGTCACCATCGCGTAAACGCCGTCGGTAGCGGCCCTGAAGGAGCGCTGCTCGAGCGCCAGCACCGCTACGAGCAGCGCAAGGCTGTACGTTGTGACCACCGCCGCGGGCGCGTTCGTCAGCCAGATTGCCGCGAATACCAACGCCAGCCGGATCACGTCGCCGCGCACGAACCGGGACCACCGCCAATTCGCATCGGCGGAGGAGCCGTTGCCCAGGCGCAGCGCGTACAGCACCACAAGCGGTAGCAAAGCCCCGGCCAGCAACTCGGCGAAGTCGCTGCGGAAATAAACCAGCATGAGGTTGTAAGGGTTCGCCGTGTAGAGCACGGCAGCGAGTGTGGCGCCGGCGCGCGAGCCATCGCCCGCCAAATCCCATTCGCGCGCCAGCCGGTACATGGAAGCGCCCGCGAGCACGAGCACCAGCCAGATGTAGGCTCCCGCCGCGAGCTTCCACGGCAGCACCAATCCCAGCGCCGCGCCCAGCATCCACGAAAGCGGCGGATAAAAGATGAACCGCGCCTCACCGAAGCCGTAGTTCGACCATTCAGCCCATCGCGGATAGAGGATGCCCTGCTTCCACTGCTGCGCGACCTCCATCCACGAGGCGATGTGAAACTGGAAGTCATGTCCCGAGGCGTTGCCGCGGAAGAAAAACGGCAGAATGACGGCGTACGCTGCGCCCATCACGCCGAGCACGGCGAGCCAGTTCACACCGCGGGCAGGCGTCGCCCCGGCCGCGCCGTGTGTCTCTGCCGCCGGCGTGTCGCGCCGCGTTGCGGGCAAGGTGCTCGGAGTTGTGGCCGCAGACATGCGCATCTCTGGCTCGTCCTGATTCACCCAGAATACAGAAGCGTGCCCGGCCGCGCTAGTTGCCCGGCGAACTGCGTCAACTGTGCTTCCTTCGGAATTGGCGCGAAGGCATAATGTCCGCGTGGCGGGAGCAAACACAAACGAGCCGATTATCGAAGCGCGCGCGCTGGAAAAGTTCTACGCGCAGCCGGATGGCGGGCGCATCCAGGTGATCTCGCCCACCGATCTGGCCGTCTATCCGGACAAAATCCTGGCGCTGCTCGGGCCATCGGGCTGCGGCAAATCTACGCTGCTGCGGATGCTGACGGGCCTGGCGCGGCCTTCGGCCGGCGAGGTGCTCTGGCATGGCCAGCCGCTCTCCTCTGCAGCGGAGCCGAGGGGCGACGGGCAGCCGAACGTCGCCATTGTCTTCCAGAGCTTTGCGCTGTTTCCCTGGCTGACGGTGATCGGAAACGTGGAAGCGCCGCTCGAAGCGCGCGGCGTCCCACCGGTCGAACGCCACAAGCGCGCGCTGCGCATTCTGGACGCGGTGGGCCTGGACGGCTTCGAGACGGCGTACCCCAGAGAGCTTTCCGGCGGGATGAAGCAGCGCGTGGGCTTTGCGCGGGCGCTCGTGGTCGAGCCGGAAGTGCTCTTCATGGACGAGCCGTTCTCCGCGCTCGACGTGCTGACGGCGGAGACGATGCGCGGCGAATTGCTCGAGCTGTGGCTCGGTCGGAAAATTCCCACGCGCGCGATTTTTCTCGTCACCCACAACATCGAAGAAGCCGTTGTTCTGGCGGACCGCATCCTCGTGCTTGGCCATAACCCCGCGAAAATGCGCGAGGACTTGCAGGTACTGCTGCCGCAGCCGCGCGACCGCAAATCAGAAAGCTTCGTCGAGCTGGTGGACTACATTTACAAAGTGCTGACGCAGCCTTCGGTGCAACACACGCCGTTTATTTCCGGTGGCATAGCCGCCGCGGCTCCTGCGCCAGCGAAATATCCAATGCTGCCGCATGCGCGTCCGGGCGGAATGGCGGGCCTGGTGGAGATCCTCGAAGACCACAACGGTCGCTCCGACATTCACCGCCTGGCCACGGAGCTGGTGATGGATGCGGAAGACCTGCTGCCCATCATCGAGACCGGGCGACTGCTCGGGTTTCTGTGCGTCACCGAAGGCGACGCCGAACTCACGCCCGAGGGCCGCGCGTTTGCTCAGGCCGACATCCAGACGCGCAAGGTGATTTTCCGCAAGGCTGCGCTCGAGCACGTGCCGCTGCTGCGGCAGATCGAGCGCGCCCTGGCCGCCAAGTCCGATCACACGCTGCCCGACGAGTTCTTCCACGACATTCTCGACGAGCACTTCAGCGAAGACGAGGCGCGGCGGCAGCTCGAGACCGCCATCCACTGGGGCCGCTACGCGGAGCTGTTTGACTACGACGCCGCGAGCGGCCGCTTGATCCGCACGGAAGCGTAGCGCAACGGTGCCCACCGAAACGCTTGCCCCGCCGCGCAGGCTGGTCCTGCGCCTTTTCTCCCGCGCTCCATTGCGGCGCCGCACGTGGTCGCGGCTGGCCGATGTGGCTGTCTTCGCCGCCGTGTTGGGCGTCTTCTACGGCGTGCTGGCGCTTGGCCGGACGTGGCTCGGGCCCTTTGCGCCGGTGGCGCACATCTCCAGCAGCCCGCGCGCGCTGCCGCTCTATGCCGCAGCGTCGCTTGCACGCATCGGCATCGCGTATTTCTTCAGCCTGGCCTTTGCGATCGCGTACGGCTACCTGGCTGCCCGCTCACGGCGCGCCGAGCGCGTCTTGCTGCCGCTGCTCGATATCCTGCAATCCATCCCCGTGCTGAGCTTTCTGCCGGGTGTGATGCTGGCGATGGTGGCGCTCTTCCCGCGGCGGCAGATGGGCGTCGAGCTTGGCGCGATTCTGCTGATCTTCACCGGACAGGCGTGGAACATCGCCTTCAGCTTCTACTCTTCGCTGAAGGCCATCCCGCGCGAGCTGGACGAGGCCGCGCGCATCTACCGCTTCAGCCGCTGGCAGCGCTTTATCGAGCTCGAGGTGCCCTACGCCGCGATCGGGTTGGTGTGGAACTCCATGATGTCCGTCGCGGGCGGATGGTTTTTCCTGATGGCGTGTGAAATGTTCGTGCTCGGCGACCGCGACTTTCGCCTGCCGGGCCTCGGCTCGTATCTGCAGGTAGCCGCCGGCGCAGGCGACACGCGCGCGATCTTGTGGGGACTGGGCGCGATGATCGGCGTGATCGTGCTGCTCGACCAACTCGTTTGGCGGCCGGTGATCGCCTGGGCGGAGAAATTCAAGTTCGAAGAAGTGGAAGCCGCTGAGGTGGGGCGTCCCTTTGTGTTGGGACTCCTGCGGCGCTCCGGGCTGGTGGCCTTGTTTTACCGGAAGGTAGTGCAGCCGCTCGGAGAACGTATGACGCGGGCTTCTGCAAAGCCGGCGGGCGCTGCCGCCTCGGAAGGCAAGCCACGGTTCTCCGAGAGCGGCGCTGGCCGCGTGCTGCTTGCAACGATTGCGGCGGTCGCCGTGGTCGCCCTGGGCTACGGTTTCGTGCGCGCGTCGCTTCTCCTGGCCACGCTCCGCGGCGGAGACGCGCTCGAGTTGCTACGCGGCGCAACCTTCACCTTTTTGCGCGTTAACGCGGCACTGGTGCTGGGCGCGCTCTGGGCTGTGCCCGCCGGCGTGGCCATCGGCTCGAATCCGCGCCTGGCGCGCATCGCGCAGCCCCTCGCGCAGATAGCCGCGTCGGTGCCGGCCACGGCGCTGTTTCCCGTCGTGCTGCTCGTGCTGATCCGCGCGGGCGGCGGCATGGGCGCGGCTTCACTGCTGCTGATGCTTCTCGGCACGCAGTGGTACATCCTCTTCAACGTGATTGCAGGCACGATGGCCATTCCCACGGATTTGAAGGAAGCGGCGGGCGTCTTTCGATTTGGCCGATGGGACCGCTGGCGGCGGCTGATCCTGCCGGCGATCTTTCCTTATCTGGTAACGGGGATGTTGACTGCGGCGGGCGGCGCCTGGAACGCCAGCATCGTCGCAGAGTATTTCCATTTCCGCGGGCGGATTCTTTCGGCCACCGGGCTGGGTGCGACGATCAGCCGCGCCACAGATGCGGGGCAATTTGCATTGTTGCTGGCCGCGACGCTCGTGATGGCGGTGATCGTCGTGGCCGTGAACCGCCTTTTGTGGCAGCGGCTCTATCGCTTGGCGGAGTCTCGCTTCAAGCTCGGTGGCTAGATTGCGCGGTCTTCAACCACATCCATCGGCTGGCTCCTGGGGAGAATTCTTACTTGCTCGGCGGCGTGGGGCTTTCGCCCCAGATCCACTGGCTGAACCAGTTGTAGTTCTCTTCCATCACGGCGCGCTGCTGCTTGGGCTTATCAATGGGGTGGCCGAAGCCTTTGTAGACCACCATCTTCGCGGGCACGCCGCGGTCGCGCAGCGCCTGATACAGCTCATACGCATTCGGAATCGGCACGCGCTGGTCGTTCGAGCCGTGCTGGATCAGCGTCGGCGTCCGCGCGTTCTTGATGTAGGAAATCGGGGATGTCTTCCGGTAAATTTCCGGGTCGTCCCACGGCGTCCCTTTCAGGTACTGCCGCGTGAACGGGTGGATGTCCGTATTCACGTAGTAGGTCATCCAGTCGGAGATGCCCGCGCCCACGGAAACCGCACGGAAGCGGTCGCTTGAAGCCGTGATGAACGCGGAAATATAGCCGCCCTGGCCCCAGCCCATTGCGCCGACACGGTCTTTGTCCACCCAGCCCTTCGCGATCAGGTAGTCCACGCCGGAGATGACGTCCCAGTAGTCGCCGACACCGAGGTTGCGTACGTTGAGCGAGCGGAATTTCTCGCCGTATCCGGCGGAGCCGCGGTAGTTCGGTCGCAGCACCAGCGCGCCTTTGGCGACGAACTGCTCCATCGGGTAGTAGCGGTCGGCGGACAGGGTTGCGCGGTCCACGCCGGTGGGCCCGCCGTGAATCACCACCAGCAGCGGGTAACGCCGCGAGGGATCGAAATCAGCGGGCTTCAGCAGGATTCCCTCGACCGTCGTGCCGTCGGTGGATTTCCACTCGATCACTTCGCGCGTTGCAACACGGACATTCTTAAATTGATCGCCTAGTGCGGTGAGCTTCTTCGGAGCGAACGGCCTGACCGCGCTTACGCATACTTCGGCGAAAGCATTGTCCGCAGCGCAGAGAAAGGCAGCCTGCCGTGCGTCCCGCGAGAAGGAAAATGGTCCGGCGTGAAACCGGTCCGGGGCGCTGAGGCGTTCGGTGGCGCGCGTTGCGGGACTCAGGAGGAATAGGTGCACGTAGGTTTTCTGTAACGCGGAAAAGTAAATTCCCTCCGGCGACCAAGCCTGCAGATTTGGATCTTCATCGAAGCTGCCGGTGAGCACGCTGGGCACGCCCCCCTCTACGGGGACCACCGCAATGTAGCCGTTGGTGTAGTAGGACCACTCGCTGCCGTTGGCTGTCTGATAGGCGATCTGCTTTCCGTCCGGCGACCACACGGGGTTAGCATCCGGGCCCTTGGTGTCCACAATTCTCTTCACTGACTTGTCCGCCAGAGTGAGCACGTAAATGTCAGCGGTTTCCCGGTCGCTCAGGTCTGGCGTGCGTGCGGCGCTGAACGCGATGCGCTGCCCATCGGGCGCCCAGGAAAAGCCCAGCACCGTGAACGCGCCGCCTTCCGTGAGCCGTTGCGGCTCGGGCAGCTTCGCAGATTCTTCTCCCGGAGCATCCATCACCCACAGGTGCGTCATCGTGTAGTCGCCCTGCACGATGTCGTACTCGCCGTATTTTTCCTTGCGGTCTTTCCGCGCCTTCGATTCGGGGTCCGCTGACGTGAACGCGATGCGGCGGCCGTCGGGCGACCAAGCGAAGGAATTCACACCGTTTTCTACTTTGGTCAGTTGTCGCGCTTCGCCACCGACCGGCGGAATCAGCCAGATCTGCCGCTTGCCTTCGGGCGAGCCGGAAAGCGCGCCGGGCCGGTCGGAAAGAAACGCGATCCATTTGCTGCCCGGCGACCAGGTGGCGTCGATGCTCGACTTCTTGCTGTGCGTCAGCGCGTAGCGCTCGCCGGTCGCCACGACGGCAATCCACAGGTCGCGTTCAAAGGCGTTCTCCTCCCAGTTCGCGCGCTGCACTTCGTAGGCGACGTAGCGGCCATCGGGCGAAATTCGTGGGCTGCCGGCGCTCTTCACGCTGAGTGACTCATCAATGGTCGGCGCGGACGGCGCGGACGGCGCGGACGGCGCGGCGGGTGCGGTTGCGTTTGGATTCGTCTGCGCCGCTGCGGCGAGGCAGAAGAAAAGCGCGGACAGAAGAAGTCGAGCAACTTGTTTGTGCATGCGGGTGTCCTCCTCCGGAATCCACGGCATTAGACACAGTGCCGAAGCGGCGCTGCGCGCCCCTCAGGGATTTACGCCGGCATACGGCGGGATGTTCGCCGGCGCGACGTTCTTATAGACGATGCCGCCTTTCATCACGAAGACCACGCGGCGCACGTTGGTGATGTCTTGGAGCGGGCTTTCGCCGAGCGCGATGATGTCAGCCTCATAGCCTGGCGCGATCGTGCCGATCTTGTCGCCGAGGCCCAGCGATTCCGCGGCCAGTGAGTTCGCGGAGACCATCGCATCCATCGGCAATTGCCCGCATTCGCGCACGCGGAAATAGAACTCCTCGGCGTTGCGCCCATGCGCCCCGGCCACGGCGTCCGTGCCAAAGACGACTTTCAGCTTCGGCGTCGCAATCGCCCGGCGGAAGAGCTCGAGGTTCAGCGGCTTCGCTTTCTCCATGGCCTGAAACCCTTCTTCCGTGTAGTTGCCGATGCCGAGGAACTTCGCTTTGTTGTCGAGGTAGTTCTGGATCACCAGCCCGGCCTGCGGGTCGAAGTATGTTCCTTTTTCGGCCATCAGCTTCAGGTCGTCGTCGGTGGCATGCGTGCCGTGCTCGATCTGCGAGCATCCCGCCAGCGCGGCGGCGCGGATGGCGGGCCCGTAGGCGTGCACCACCGCGCGCAGACCGAGCGCCTTGGCCTGGCCGCAGGCGGCGTCGAGCTGTTCCTGTGAGAGCGTCTGGCCGCCGCCTTCGCGGATGCTCTTGGAAGCGAAAATCTTGATCACGTCGGCGCCCTGCCTGGCCTGCTGCTTGACGAATTCGCGGATCTGCTCTGGCGTTCCGGTGGCTTCGCCGCGGCCCGTGAGCGGACGCATCGCGGTCAGGATGCGCGGGCCGGGAATCAGGCCGCGCGCGATCATGTCGCGCAGATCCTTGTCGGCGGGCGAGCCAAGGCTCTGCACCGTGGTGAAGCCGCTCATCAGCGTGACGTAGGCGTTGGACGCACCGGCAAGCGTCGTTTGCTGCGGCGTTTCGTCCCTATCTTCGGCGCGGCCGTTGGGGCCAAAGTGATAGGTGATGTGGACGTGCGTATCAATCCAGCCGGGCAGCACCATGGTGCCGCGCAGGTCGTACGTCACCGGCCCGGCCGAAGAATCGATGCGCACGATCTTCGAGCCCTGCACCACGATGCGCGTGTCGTGCAGCACGTTCCCCTTGCCGTCCAGGACGCGGCTCGCGCGAATAACGATTTCCTTTTCCTGCGCCGCGGCAAGCGCAGGAAGGACAAGCGCGGCGATGACCAGCACGCGGATGAAATGCTTCATGGCAGCTCCTCTGGTAGCCCGCGTCTATCATGTCGGCGGCATCCGGGTCAACGCGCGGCCGCGCTTGACACCGGGATTCGGCGGGCCTTAGATTCCGCAGCAGTTTCCGGACACGCGCGCAGCGCTGTGTTCGGACAAGGAGAGAGTCATGCGGAAGCATGTTTGGCGAGGGGTCGCGATCGTTGGATGGATGGCGCTGGCGTTCAGCGCCGGGCGCGCGTGGGCGCAAGGCGCGCCGCCTCCTGCGCCGCTGCAGGACGTTGCGGCGACGCTCCGGCAAATCACGCAGGGGCAGCGCTCCGCCGACTTCGACATTGAAGCGGCCGCGCGCAGCGTCGAAATCGCGCTGTGGTATTTCAAGCTCTCCGACGTCGCCGACGTGGACGAGATCCGCATCACGAGCACGAAGCCCATCCGTATGTCGAACGCGACCGGCCAGGGCGCTGGCAATCCGCTGATCATCTACGCGCACACGTTCACGCCGAAAAAGATCGCAGCGAACCAGAAAGCCCCGCTGATGGTTTTCATCCACGGCGGCGTGCACTCGCACCTCGACATCAACTACGCGCACATCATCCGCGAGCTCGTTGGGCAGGGCTACGTCGTGGTTGCGCCGGATTATCGCGGCAGCACAGGCTACGGCGCGGAATACTACAACCAGATTGATTACGGCGGCGCCGAAGTGGACGACGTCCATGCCGTGCGCGACTGGGCCGTGGCGAATCTTCCTCGCGTGGACCCCAAGCGCGTCGGCATCATGGGCTGGAGCCACGGCGGTTACCTGACGCTGCTGAACATTTTCCGCTGGCCGCAGGATTACGTGGTGGCTTACGCGGGCTGCCCGGTGAGCGATTTGGTGATGCGCATGGGGTACAAAGGGCAGGGCTACCGAGATACCTTTGCCAGCTTCATCGGCAAGCAGGCGGCAGACGACCCGATGGAATACCGCCGCCGCTCGCCCGTTTTTCACGCCGCCGAGCTGAAAATCCCGCTGCTCATCCACACGAACACCAACGATGAAGACGTGAACGTGATGGAAGTCCAGCATCTGATGGACGCGTTCAAGGCGGCGGGGAAGACGTTCGAGTCCAAGGTTTACGAAAACGCGCCAGGCGGGCACACTTTCAACCGCATTGATACGGCGCTGGCGCGCGAATCCCGGCAGGAAATCTACGCCTTTCTTGCCAAGTACTTGAAGCCCTAGCGCCGCGAGTCGCGTCTTACGGCAGATCGATGAGCAGGAAGTCGGCGGCCTTCGAGCCTGCGGCAAGCTTCAGCGCCGCGGTTTCGCTGATACGCGCCTGGTCGCCTGCGCCGAGCTTCTCGCCGTTCACCACGAGCTCTCCAGAAATCACGAAGAGGTACGCGCGGCGGTCTCGGCGCAGATTGTGCGTCATCGATTGGCCGGGGTTCAGCAGCGACGTGTAGATGCTCGCATCCTGGTGGATGTGCACGGCCCCGTTTTCCGCCTTGCTGGCGGAGTCCACCGGCACAGCCACCGGAAGCAGCTTGCCCGTGCGCGCTTCGAGCGGGAAGCGATGCTGCTCCCAGGACGGCTCGAGGCCCTTCACGGTCGGCAGGATCCAGAGCTGGATCAGGTGCAGCGGCTTTTCTTCCGAGGCGTTGTACTCGGAGTGGCGCACGCCCGTGCCCGCGCTCATGCGCTGGATCTCGCCCGGGCGGATCTGCCCGACGTTGCCCATGCTGTCGCGGTGCTCCAGCTCGCCTTCGATCACGTAGGTAACGATCTCCATCTCGCGGTGGCCGTGCATGGGGAAGCCGCCGGCAGGGCGGATGACGTCGTCGTTGAAGACGCGCAGCGGCCCGAACGACACGTTGGCCGGGTCGTGGTAATGGTCGAAAGAGAAGTGCCAATAGGTCGAGAGCCAGTCGGTCTCGAAATGATAGCGCTTGTTGCTGGGGATCACCTGAATCATGGGGCCCTCCGAGCCGGGGAGATAATATTCGTTTTAACGACTATTGTCAAGAGGTATATCACCGCCTCCCTTGGCCCGGCCTTAACCCTGTTGCCTCCGGGGGTTCAAATCGCCGAGCTCGGAGACCGTTATCCCGGGAGGCGCCTCGCTGCGCGGAATCGCCGTTCGCGCCGGTAAGCACCCGCAGGATGAAACCCACTCCCGCACACGCTACAATTGGTGTACATTCACGTTAGGCCGCGCCCCAGATAGGAGCAGTCCGATGAACCCTGTCAAATCCGCCATGCAGGCCACCGCCGAGGAGGCCAGCCGAATGGGCAAACAGACGCTCACCATCATCGACAACCGCACGGGCAAGCAATACGAGATCCCCATCGCGCACGACGCCATTCGCGCCATGGACCTGCGGCAGATCAAACTGAACGAACACGATTTCGGCATGGTCAGCTACGACCCGGCGTTCACCAACACGGCCTCCTGCATCAGCCGCATCACCTACATTGACGGCGATGCGGGCATCCTGCGCTACCGCGGCTATCCGATCGAGGAGCTGGCGGAGAAAAGCAACTACCTTGAGACCGCCTACCTGATCCTGCGCGGCGAGCTGCCCACCAAGCAGCAGCTGGCCGAATGGGCCTACCACATCACGCACCACACGTTCATCCACGAAAGCATCAAGAAATTTCTGGACGGCTTCCATTACGACGCTCACCCGATGGGCATGATGATCTCGACGATTGCGGCGCTTTCGACCTTCTACCCCGACGCCAAAGACATTTTCAATCAGGAATCGCGGCTGAAGCAGACCTGGCGGCTGATCGGGAAGATGCCCACGCTGGCGGGGTTCGCCTACCGTCACAGCCTGGGCATGCCTTACGCGTATCCCGACAACGAGTTGAGCTACGCGGGCAACTTTCTGAACATGCTGTTCAAGACGACGGAGCTGAAGTACCGCCCGAACCCGACGCTCGAGCGCGCACTGGACACTCTGTTCATCCTGCACGCCGACCACGAGCAGAACTGCTCGGCCAACGGCATGCGCAACGTCGGCAGCTCGCATGTGGACCCGTATTCGGCGACTGCGGCGGCTACCGCCGCGCTCTACGGCCCGCTGCATGGCGGTGCCAACGAAGAAGTGCTGCGCATGCTGCTCGAGATCGGCTCGGTGCAGCGCGTGCCGGACTACATCAAGCGCGTCAAGGCGGGGGAATTCAAGCTGATGGGCTTCGGCCACCGCGTGTACAAGAACTACGACCCGCGCGCGCGGATCGTCAAGCGCATTGCCGATGAAGTCTTCGAGGTGATGGGCCGCAACCCGCTGATTGACATTGCGCTCGAGTGCGAACGCATCGCGCTCCAGGACGAATATTTCGTCAGGCGCAAGCTCTATCCCAACGTGGACTTCTATACCGGGCTCATCTACCAGTCCATGGGCTTCCCGGTGACCATGTTCCCGGTGCTGTTTGCCATTCCGCGGACGTCGGGGTGGATCGCGCAATGGGAGGAGATGCTGCTCGATCAGGAGCAGAAGATTGCGCGGCCCCGGCAGCTCTACCTGGGCCAGGAACAGCGCGGCTACGTGCCCATCGAACACCGCGGCTGAGCCTTCCCCGCTCGCGTGCCGCAGTCGCCCGGATGCCCCGTTTGACGGGGCATTTTGGGATTCGGGGCTGTTAACTTTTCTTCGGAACAGGCGTCTAATAAGCTGACGGCGGGGTGTCAGGTTGGTGGGGTGAACTCCCTGGCTGTCACCGACGTCTTTAGTTCTGGGGTGTCTTAATTCTGCGGCGGGTGGTCCGCTGCCTGTGGTGAGCGCAGTCTGGCCATGGCGAAGTGGATCCTGAATCGCACGACCGTTGAGGTTGAGCCGGTGCGTCCTTCGAGCCCGGCCAGTCCAACACCGCCCGGAACTCCCTCCCGTCTTTCTCCCGAACCTGTTCGCTGGACGCGGAACCGCATCCTTGGTTTGGTTGCCGGCGCGGCCGTCGTGGCACTCGTGCTTTGGGCGGTGCTGGCCCGGCGGAGCTCCGAGGTCACGGCGCCGACGGGCGAGTCGGTCCGCACCGCCGCGGTCGAGCGGCGCGATTTCGTGCGCAGCGTGCGCATCCACGGCATCGTGGAAGCGATGGAGTCCTATACGGTGGCGGCGCCGCGCCTGGCCGGTCAGAATCTGAATACGTTGGTGATTACGCACATGGTCCCCGCTGGCTCGGCGGTGAAGCGCGGCGATCTGCTGGTGGAATTCGACCGCCAGAACCAGATCAAGACCGCGCTCGACCGCCAGGCCGAGTACCGCGATTTCGTCGAGCAGATCAAGAAGAAACAGGCTGACCAAGCCACCGCCAAAGCGCATGACGACACCGAAATTGCGGCGGCCGTAAACGCCGTGCAGTCCGCCGAACTCGACATGCGCAAGAACGAAATCCTCGCGCGCATCGAAGCCGAGAAAAACGAGCTGAACCTGGAAGAATCACGGGCAAGGCTGAAGCAACTCCGGGAAACGTACGAGCTGAAGCGCCGCGCCGCGGCTGCCGAGATCCGCGGGCTGGAGATCCAGCGCGACCGCGCATCCAACGCCATGAAGCACGCGCAGGCCAACGCGGAAAAGATGGCCATTCGCTCGCCGATGGACGGCGTAGCCGTGATGATCACCACGTGGAAGGGCGGGCAGATGGCGGAAATGCAGGAGGGCGACGAAGTGCGCGCTGGCGTGCCCTTCCTCCAGGTGGTGAATCCGGCGGCCATGCAGGTGCGCGCCAAGGTGAACCAGGCCGATGTCCCGATGCTGCGCGTGGGGCAGACGGTCCAGGTGCGGCTCGACGCGTATAACGGAATGGTTTTTCCCGGCCGGCTCGAGCGGGTTTCTTCGATTGGCATCACCAGCGGACTCTCCCAGAAGGTGCACACCTTTACGGCTCTCTTCATCATCCAGGGTAGCGACGCGAAGCTGACGCCCGACCTTTCAGCGGCGGTGGATGTGGAGCTCGAGCGCCGGCCTGGCGCGCTGGTGGCGCCGCTCGACGCTGTGTTCCGCGAGAACGGGAAGAGCTTCGTGCGGGTCGCGCGCGGCAGCAGTTTCGAGAAGCGCGCCGTGGTGACCGGACCGATGAGCGATACCGACGTCGTGCTGGAATCGGGCGTCGAAGCAAGCGCCGTGGTGCTTCGCGGCGCCGCAGGGTCCTGAGGATTCCGGGATGACCGAAGCGCTTCGCAACCTGTGGAAGACGCGTCGCGGCACGGTAATCGCGATGGCGGCGGTGGCGCTGCTCATCACAGGCTTCGGTCTGGTGCGCCTGGGGCGCACGGCGCCGCGTATCCCCACCGCGGAAGTCACGCGCGGCGACTTCGTGGACTGGGTGCAATTGCGCGGTGAGGTGAAAGCGCGGCAGTCCCTGGTGTTGACGGCGCCTTCGAGCGCGGGCGACATCCAGATCGTCAAGCTCCCCAAGAACGGCGCGCCGGTGAAGAAGGGCGACATCGTCGTGCTGTTGGACACCGCCCAGCTCCAGACCACGCTCGACCAGAAACGCTCGGAGTGGAAGACGTCCGAGGGCGAAATCGAAAAGGCCCGCGCGCAATCCAAGCTCACGGAGGAGCAGGACCAGACCGACCTCCTGAAAGCGAAATACGACGTCGAGCGCGCCCGCCTGGACATCAAGAAAGAAGAAGTCATTTCCCAGATTGATGCAGAGAAGAACAAGCTTGCACTGGCCGACGCGGGGCACAGACTCCGCGAGACCGAGCAGAAGCTGGCCTCGGACCGCCTCGGGGTCGGCGCCGACATCGAGGGCCTCAAACAGAAGCGCGAAAAAGCGCTCTTCGAGGTGCGCCAGGCGGAAACCAACATCGCCAGGATGACCCTGCGCGCGCCCGTGGACGGTGTGGCCACGCTGCTCCCCAATTTCCGCGCGGGCGGATTCTTCGGTAATTCGCCGGAATTCAAGGAAGGCGACCGCGCTTGGCCCGGCGCCAGCATCGTCGAGCTGCCCAACCTCGCGACGCTCTACATGCTTGTCCGCGTGGACGAAACCGACCGCGGCCGGCTCGCTACGGGACAGACGGCCAGCGTGCGAGTGGACGCGATTCCCGACCGGGAACTCAAAGCACGCGTCAGCGATATCAGCCCGATGGCCAAGCCGGACTTCAGCAACTGGCCTCCCGCGAAGAACTTCGATGTGGGCCTGGAACTGGGCGATGCCGAGCAGCGCCTGCGGCCGGGCATGAGCGCGACGGTGCGCGTGGCTGCCGACCGCGTCCCGAATTCCATACTGATCCCCGCCGAGGCTGTCTTCCAGCAGGGCAGCCGCGCCATCGTGTACGTGCAGCGCGGCTCGAAATTCGAGCCGCGGGAAATCCAGGTAGCGCGGCGCAGCGCCTCGCAAGTGCTGGTGGCGCAGGGCCTGAGCGCCGGTGAGATCGTCGCGCTCAAAGACCCGACGATCAAGGAAGCGAAATGATCTCGCGAAAGGCGCTCCGGGTGACGCTCGGCGTGGCCCTCGCGGGCGGAAGCATCGTCGCCGTCGCTGCGCTCGGACAATTGCGCTCGCGCGGCATCGGCGGCGGCCTGGAAATCCCCACCACGCGCGTGAAGCGCGGCGACATCGCGCTGAAGGTATATACGACCGGCGAGCTGCGCCCGACGCGTTCGGGCATGATGGTTGCGCCGCCGGTGGCCGGCACGCTTCAGATCGTGCACCTCGCTCCCACGGGCACGCGCGTCAAGGCCGGCGACGTCGTGCTCGAGTTCGATCCCTCCGAGCAGGAATTCAATCTCGAGCAGAACCGGTATGACCTGCGCCAGGCCGAGCAGGAAATCACCAAGCTGAAGGCGAGTTCCGCGGTGCAGGTTGCCGAGGACCAGGTTGCGCTGCTGAAGGCCAAGTTTGACGTGCGCCGCGCCGAGCTGGAAGTCCTGAAGAAAGATTTCATCAGCGCGATCGACGCGCAGAAAAACGACCTGACGCTGGAAGAAGCGAAGCGGCATGTGGCGCAGCTCGAGCAGGACGTCCCCTCGCGCGAAGCCTCGAACCGCTCGGCGATGGCCGTGCTCGAAGAAAAGCGCAACAAGGCGCGCCTGGCCATGAGCCAAGCCGAGAAAAATATCCAGAACATGCGCCTGACCGCAGCCTTCAGCGGGCTGGTGGCGGTGAAGGAAAACCGCGATGCCAGCGGCGGCATCTTCTTCGGCGGCATGACTCTTCCGGAGTACCGCCAGGGTGATCTCGTCTTTTCCGGGCGCTTCGTTGCCGAAGTGCTCGAAGTGGACCAGATGGAGATCCAGGCGAAGATTTCGGAAAGCGACCGCGGCAACGTCAACCCCGGCCAGCCGGTTGAGGTTCGGTTGGACGCGATACCCGGCCGGACGTTCCGCGGCACGGTGAAGAACGTCGCGGGAGCGGCTTCGCGCAACATGTGGGGCGGCGACCCTATGCGGCGCTTTGACGCGACGTTCCAGCTCGATGGGCAGTCCGCCGCGGCCCCGGCCAGCGGCTCCGCTTCGCTGCGCCCCGGCGTCACCGTCCAGGTCATTATCCTCGGCGACCAGATCCGCAACGCGCTGTACCTGCCGCGCCAGGCGCTGTTCGATAAAGACAGCCAACCGATTGTGTACATCCGCCGCGGCAGCAACTTCGAGCCGCAGAAAGTGACTATCAAGAACCGCACGGAAAGCTTCGTCGTGGTGGAGGGCGTGGGCGAAGGCACCGAGGTCGCGCTGATCAATCCTGAAGAGCAGGGGAAGAGGCAGAACAAGGGTCCGGCGGGGCCGGCAGGCGTGGCCGGAGGCGGGCGATGAGCCGCGAGCCCGCTGCCCTCGCGGGGATCCTGCGCGAGCGGAACTGGTCGCAGTACATCCCCGACTTCCGCCTGGGCTTGCAGAACCTGCTGCTGCACAAGCTGCGCTCGCTGCTCACCATGCTGGGGATGATCTTCGGCGTGGCGGCCGTGGTTTCGATGCTTTCCATCGGCGCCGGCGCGCAGCAGCAGGTGATGGCCTTCATCGAGCAGCTCGGCGTGCGCAATCTGATCGTCGAGGCCAACGAGGCGCACAACTTCGCCGAGCTCCAGAAGGTGCGCAA
>JBGQHO010000062.1:0-16176 GCA_041497955.1 Terriglobia bacterium
GATGCCGCCCGCGCCCGGAAAATAAACGCCGGGCTCGATGGTCACTACGTTGCCTGCCCGGATCCGGCACGTCTGCTCCCTGGCCAAACGCGGCTCCTCGTGCACTTCGATTCCCAAGCCGTGCCCCGTGCTGTGCACAAAGTAGCGTTCGAGCCGTTCCCCCTGGAGCACGCGCCGTGCAGCGCCGTCCACTTCTCCCGCAGCCACGCCGGCGGCCAACCGATCCATCGCCGCCTGCTGCGCCTTGCGCACGGCTTCATACCAGCGCCCGATCTTCTTCGGCGCGCGTCCGAGATACACCGTGCGCGTCAAATCACAGCAATATCCGCGGAGTATAGCACCCAGGTCGAGGACGACCAACTCATTTTTCCGCAGCTTCTTGGCGGTGGGATGTGCGTGCGGCAGCGCGGCGCGCGCGCCCGAGGCCACGATCGTTGAAAACGCGGGCCCGCTGGCGCCCTTCCTGCGCATGGAGTATTCGATCTCCGCGGCGATATCGAGCTCGCTCACGCCGGGCTTCACGAGCGGCAGGATCTCTTCCATCACTTCGGAGCCCAGCCGCGCCGCCCTACGCATGAGCGCGATTTCGCCGGCGTCCTTCACCGCGCGGAGCCTTTCCACGATCCCCGCAAGCGCCATCCAGCGCACCCGCGAGCCGGCGGTGCGGCGCAGCTCGCGGCTTTGCTCGACGCTCAGCGCCGCGGGCTCGAAGCCGGCGCGGCGCACCCGGCGCTTGCGCAGAAAATCGCCCACGGCCGCGAACAACGGGCCGCGCGTAATCTCCCGGTGCATGCCGGGCGCTTCCTCGCGCGCCTGCACGGTGTAGCGGCCGTCCGTGAACAGAGTGGCGCGGCCCGGCTCGACGATCAGCGCTCCGGCGCTGCCCGAAAAGCCGCACAGGTAGAAAACGTTCGGCAGATGGGTGACGACGAGCGCGCCGGCCCGCGCTTCGGCCAGGCGCTGACGAACCCGATGCAGCCGATTCCGGTGTGTGTTGGCCATAAACACAAGGAGGAGACTTGCGTCTCCTCCCGTGTCACCAATTGTAATGCAGTTTTTAGTTGGGGGCGATCCGTGGCGTCAGGAAGAAGAGCAATTCCTGCGAATCCACGTTCAGGGTCGTGCGCTTGAACAGGTGCCCGATGATCGGGATGCTGCCGATCAGCGGCACCTGGTTGATCTGGTTGCGCTGCGAGGAAATGACCATGCCGCCGATCACCACGGTGCCGCCGTCGTTGATCAGGACGTGCGATTCCACGGCTTGCGTATCGAGCGCGGGGATGCCCTGCACGCGCGGGATGCCCTGATCAATCTGGGTGTTCTCGATGACGACTTCCATGGACACCGTGCCCTCCGCCGTAATCTGCGGGGTCACTTCGAGCTTCAATACCGCGTCCACGAATTGCACCGAAATCGTATTGTTGATGATCGTCTGCACCGGGATCTTGGTCCCTTGCTTGACCGTGCCCTTCTCATTGTTCTGCGTGTAGACCTTCGGGCTGGAGAGCAGCTTGCCGACGCCCTTCGATTCCGCAGCGGTGATGATGTAGTCGAGCGCAAAGTTCGGCGAGGTGTGCGCAAAGCTGACGCCGCTGGTCGGCGTGGCCGCGCCCAGGTTCGTGTTCAGCGGCATGGAAGAGCCGGTCGCCCCTCCCGACGAACCGACAACAAGCGGCGGAGGTACAGGCCGGCTGATGGGGCTCGCGCCCACGGCCGAGGCGCCACCGAAGACGTTGCGGCCGTTTATAGCGAACGCGGAAAAGGCGAATTGCGAGCCGATGTCTCGCGCAAACGTGCGGGAAGCCGCCACCACGCGCGCCTCGATCTCCACCTGCTGCGCCTTGCGGTCGAGCTGGCGGATCAGGTTGTCGATCCCCGGCATCACGCCGGGGATGTCGCGGATGATAAGCGTGTTCGAGCGGTCGTCGGACAGGATTTCACCGCGCGTCGAAAGGAAGCGCTTCAGCGTGTCGCGAAGCTGCGAAGCCTTGGCATAGCTCAGCACGCGAGTCGTGGTGACCGGCTCGATGGCTTCCGCCTCAACTTTGGCGAGGTCGCGCCTCATCTCGGCTTCTTTCTTGATGGTCTCCTTCGTGGCGATGCGCAGCACGTTGCCCTCGAGCTGTTTGTCGAGCTGGTTGTTGCGCAGCACGATATCCAGCGCCTGATCCCACGGCACTTCATCGAGCACCAGGGCGGGCACACTGCCCTTCACGGAGGGATCGAGCACCACGTTCAGCCCGCTGATCTCGTGGATCAGGCGGAAGAAATCTTTCAGGTCCACGTCCTTCAGGTTGACGGAAATCGGCTCGCCCGTGTATTTCGCCGCGGGTTGCTGTGGGCGGCCCGCTGCGGACCCCGATGCGGCCGGCTGCGCCGGAGCATTCTTCGCCGGAGCGGCAGCCGGATCGTCCCCGGCTTGCCGGGGCGCAGGCCGAGCCAACCCGCTTACGGGCTGGACGAGCGATTCGGGAAGCGGCAGGTTGCCGAGACTCAAGGTTGCGAAGGTCAGCGGCTGTCCGACATTCTTTGCCGGTTCGGCCGCGGGGCCTTCTGCCGTAAACGCGATGATCACATTCTTGCCTTCTTTGCGAACGCTGTAGCGCGCGTTCTGGTTCAGATCCACCACCATTCGGGTGACGTCGGGGCGGAACTGGCTGAGCCGCACGCGCCGCACCGGCTTCGCGTCGCTCGAAAGGAAATTGCGCTCCATTCCCAGACGCGCGCCCGAGAAGTCGAGCACAAGCCGTTCCGGGTCGTGCAGGCGCGCCACTTGATAGCTGAGCTGGCCGTCGCCGAGTACGCGAACGTCGGTCTGCGCACCGCTGCGCCCGATCTCCACGTTCGCGATGACCGTGGGTGGCGAGGCCCCGGGCGGACCCGTTTGTGCGCTCGCCGCGCTGGCGATTGCCGCCAGGCTCACCAGAAGTACGGCCGTGAGCCGATAGGCCGGCCAGTTCGTCTTCATCGTGATTCTCCTGGACTGGAATACAGTCGCTTCACAACTTGGCGTTCGACGGGCTTTCCAAAAGCGTCCTTGCCGGTTTCGTGGAAGGTCGCGGCTTCCAGCGTGATCCGCTCGACGCGCCCGTCATACAGCTTGTCGCCTTCACGCAAGAAATACGTCCGCTGCTGGGGATTCGATACCACGGCAATCATTCCGTTCGGTCCGCGCACCAAGCCGTCCAGCCGCAGCGTGCTGACCATCAGACCCGCCTTGCCCGGCGGCAGGTTCTCGGGGATTCCGGTGCCCCGGCTCTTGCTCACAAGGGCTTCAAACGGGTCGCGGCGCGCTACGCGCTGCTCGGCCGCGGGCTGCGCGGCCTTGGCCTTTGCCGGGGCCTTCGTCTTCGCCGCCTTCGAAGGCTGCTTGGTCTGCCCTGCAGCCTGGGAAGCGGGCTTCGAGACAGGAGGAGCGGCCTTGCCCGGCTGCTTCGCAGTCTGAGCCGGCCCCTTACTCGGAGCAGCCTTGCCCGGCTGCTTCGCGGCTGGGGGCTGGCCCTGACTTGGAGCAGCCTTGGCGAGCGCTGGTTTCGCGGCCGCCGACTTGGGTGGCGCCGGCTGCTTCGCGGCCGGGGGCTGGCCCTGGCTTGGAGCAGTCTTGGCGGGCGCTGGTTTCGCGGCCGCCGACTTGGGTGGCGCCGGCTGCTTTGCCTGCGTGGAATTCGTCTGCGCCGGCAGGCCCGCAGCGGTCCATGCGAGCAGAGCTACCAGCGAGATCGCGGTTCGAATTGTGTGTGCTCGTCGCATCGCTCGCCTGACCTGCTATTGGTTTTTGACGGGCTGCTTGGCCGGAGCTTTGCCCGCACCTTCGCTGGCCTTGGTAAAGAACGTGGTGGCCGTAAATGTGCCCGTCACCGTTGTGCCCGCCCGCACCGGGTACCTGCTGGTGCGCGCGTCGCCAAAACCGCCGAACGCAAGATCGCCGACGTTGATGATCCGCGAGAGCCGGCCCAACCGGCTGAAGAAGTCCAGGATCGCGTAGTAGGGACCATCCACCTGCAACTCAAACGGCATCTCGAAATGGAATTCCTTTGACACCACCGGCTGCGCCGTCAGGCGGCGGATCTGGACGTTCGAGGCTGCGGCCGCGCCCTGCACCATGCGCATGAATTCGTCGAGCTCCTTCTCTTCCGGGACGATGGTCTTCAGCGCGTCGAGCTGCTTCTGCAGCGCTTCCATCTCGGCCTTGAACTCGCCGTAGCGCCGCTGATAGACCTGGAGCTGGCTGACTTCCTGGGCCAGCGCCTGATACTCGGTGTTCTTCTTCTCCAGATCGGCCCGCACCTGCTGCACCGGGGAGTACGGCACGAACTCGCCCGCCAGCACGATCACCACCGCCAGTGCCGCAAAGATCAGGAACTGGACGTACCAGGGAAACTCTCGGAACGAGATGGCCATTGCTTCCCCCTACCCCTTCTTCTGCGGCACGGGCGCGGCGCCCGGGCGGCTTTGCGGCAAAGCGAAATCCGCGCTCAACGAGAACACAAAGGTCTGCACCGCCGTGTTCTTGTCGTCCTGGTGCGACTCCTTGATCTCGACCTTCTGGAAGTAGCCGGAACGCTTGAGCTGGGTGATGAAATTGGCCACCGCGTTGATGGAGGCCGCCGAGCCCTCGAACGTCAGCGTATTGCCCTTGCGCGTCATCGAGGTCAGCCAGAGCGCGTCGGTGCGCGTCACCGTCGTGGCCACCAGGTCCAGCAACTCCTGCCCGCCGGTGCGGTTGCGTTGCAGCTCTTCAATCACGTTGATGCGCTGCTGGAGCACGATCTTCTGCTTGTCGAAGGCTTCCACTTGCTGCTTCAGGCTTTCCAGGCGCACCTTTTCACTGCGCTGGCTGGCAATCTGCTCGTCCTTCTGTTTCAGGTCGGACTTCATCTGATACCAGTGGTAGCCCAGCACGCCGAAGGCAAAGACCAGGCTCAAGGCGAACAGCAGCAGTTGCAGCGTCGCCTCCAGCGGCACGGCGCGCCGCGGCGCTTTCGGACGAGTTCGGCCCAGCAGGTTGATCCGGATCATGGCGTGTCAAAGCTCCTCAGCGCCAGGCCCACGGCAATCGCCAGGCGGGGCGCCAGCTCGCGAATCTGATCCTCGTTGTGACGGCCGGGATTGATGACGATCTTGCGGAACGGATAAATCTCTTCGACCGGCATGGCGAATTCTTCGCGCAGCAGGTCCATCAACCCGGGAACGCGCGCCGTCCCGCCGGCCAGGTAAATGCGCTGGATGTTTTCCCCGCTGGCGGTGGCGCGGAAGAAGTCGAAGGTCTTCTGGATCTCGAGAATCAAAATGTCGGAAACCGACCGCAGAATCGTCGCGCGGTGGTCGTCGGCCACGCCGGCGATGCTCTCGCCCTTCTTCAGCCGCTCGGCGTCCTCAAAGCTCAGGTCGAGTTCCTTCTGCAGCGCGTCGGTGTATTGATTGCCGCCGACGGAAACGTCGCGCGTGAACAGCGGGACGCCGCCGCGCACGATGTTGATGTTCATTACGCTTGCGCCCATGTTCAGCAGTGCTACGGTCTGGCTGGGTTCCGGGTCGTAGTTCACTTCAAAACAGTTCTGCAGCGCGAAGGCGTCAATGTCCACCACCGTGGGGGTCTTGCCCGCTTGCGCCAGCACGTTTGTGTGATTCAGAATCTTGTCTTTCTTCACGGCCACGAGCAGCACTTCCATCTGCGTGTCCACGGATTCAAGCAGCTGGTAGTCCAGGTTCACGTCGGCGATATCGAATGGGATGTGCTGGCTGGCCTCGCTCTGGATGCGGTCGTAGAGCTCTTCCTCGCTCATCGCAGGCAGCGTCACGCGCTTGACGATCACCGAGTGGCCCGAAACGGCCGTGGCCACGCTCTTGGTCTTGATCTTCTGCTGCTCGAAGATGTTCGTGATTGCGCCGGCCACGAGCGGAGCGTCCATGATGGCGCCGTCCACCACTGTGTCCTGCGCCAGCGGCTCCAGGCCGAAGCTCACCAGTTCGTAGCCCTGCTTGGAGCCTCGGAGCTCCACCGCCTTGATGGAACTCGAGCCGATGTCGAGCCCGATCACCGCCTTTTGTTTTCCGTTCCCGAACATGGTAGCGGCCTCTCTCGATTCCCGCGGAGGGCTAGCGCTCCTTCTGGAACTGCGCCTGGCTCATCATCCGCTCCATCCAGCGATCCAAAATCGTCTTCTTCAGCTTCCAGCGGTTCCCCAACTTGAACGCGGGCACTTGCCCTTCGGAAATGTAGCGATAGAGGGTATCGGGCGAGACGCCCAGATACTGGGAGGCCTGACGAAGGCTCATGACCTCGCGCGATTCAACCATTGGCAACGTTGCCCCAGCCCACAATTCGAGTCCACACCCTTTCCACTCGTGACCTGACCCCTCTGAAGCTCCCCCGAGGGGTTTGCCCTGCTTCCGGTTATGGCACCCCCCTAGGGGGGTGTCAAGAAAAGCGGAAACGGCAGTTGTCCTAAGAATAGGGGGGCTAGGTGGGTAGATTCTGGGGTAGACGACGCGAGAACCACAACATATAGGGCTTCTTAGGTACTATAGCTACTAGGACTGGGCATTACTCCCAATGACACATTTTGGCGCCATCATCCCTCTCGCGACAGCCCCAAAGACTCCCACAAAACATCCACTCGGGCTTTGGTTTTGGCGTCCATGACGATCTGATCGGGCCAGGGCCGTTCGAAACCCTCGCTCGCCCATTTCCGCGTGGCGTCAATTCCCATGTGCGAACCGAAATCCTGCATGCGGGCCGCGTGGTCCAACGTATCCACCGGCCCCAGCGAGAACTGGACGTCGCGCTCCGGGTCAATCGCGCAGAGCGCCTTCCAAACCACCTCGCGAAAGTCCTGCACGTTCACATCGTGGTCCACGACGACCAGGACTTTGGTGAACATCGCCTGGCCGAGCGACCAGATGGCGTTCATGATCTTTCGCGCGTGACCCGGATACGATTTGCGGATCGCGACGATCATCAAATTGTGGAAGATCCCTTCGGCCGGCATGGCGATGTCCACGATTTCCGGATACTGCATCTTCATTACCGGCAGGAAGACGCGCTCCACGGCATGGCCCATGTAGAAATCTTCTTGCGGCGGAGGGCCGACGATCGTCGTCAGGTAAACCGGCTCGCGGCGGTGCGTAACGCAGGTCACGTGGAAGACCGGGTACTCGCCTTCCAGGGAATAGAAGCCCGTGTGGTCTCCGAAGGGCCCTTCGGTGCGCAGCTCGTTCAAGTTGACGTAGCCTTCCAGAACGATCTCCGCGTTCGCGGGGACTTCGAGTTCCACCGTTTCGCAGGGCACCAGCTCCACCGGCTCGCGCCGCAGGAACCCGGCGAACATCATTTCATCGAGGTCCGGCGGGATGGGCAGGATGCCCGCGAGGCACGTAACCGGATCCGCGCCGATGGCCACGGCGACTTCGATTTTCCCTTGCGGATTTCGTTCCCGCGCGCGGCGGAAATGTTCGGCGCCATGCTTCTGCGTTTGCCAGTGCATGGCCGTGGTGCGCTCGTCGAACACTTGCATGCGGTACACGCCGACGTTGCGCTTCCCCGTCTCCGGGTTCTTCGTGAAGACGAGCGGCCACGTGATGAAGCGCCCCCCGTCCTGGGGCCAGCACTTCAAGATCGGGAAGTAGGACAAGGAGAAGTCGTCTTTGCGGATGACTTCCTTGCACGGACCGCTCTTCACGTTCTTCGGGAAAAACGAGCCGAGCTCGGCGAGCTTCGGCAGCATCTTGATTTTGTCCAGCAGGCCCTGCGGCGACTGCAGGTCGAGGAACGAGCGGATGCGCTCGCCCACTTCTTCGATGCGCTTGACCTCGAGCGCCAGGTTCACGCGCCGCTCGCTACCGAGCATGTTGATCAGCAGCGGAATTTTCGAGCCTTTGGGCCGCTCGAAGAGCAGCGCCGGGCCGCCCGCGCGCGTGACGCGGTCGGTGATCTCGGTGATCTCGAGCACGGGGTCCACTTCCGCCGTGATGCGCTTCAGCTCGCCTTCTTTTTCCAGCCGCTCGATGAACCCGCGCAGGTCCTTGTACGCCACCGCTTCCTCCACCTCCTCTACTTCCTTTACCTCCTCTACCTCCGCGCCTTGAGCGCGGCTCACTCTAGCACGAACTCTGATTGGGAAAGAACCCTTGCTATCTGAGAAGGGCTTTTGCTAGGTTAGAAATCTGAGCGGGCGTCGTACAATGGCAGTATAGAAGCTTCCCAAGCTTCGGACGTGGGTTCGATTCCCATCGCCCGCTCCAGTTTCACGCCCGCGCTTTCCTGAGAACCTGCTTCCACTTGTCCTGCGCCTTCAGGATCACTTCCACCACTTCGCGCAGCGCGCCTTCCCCGCCCGGCGTGCGCGTGACGTAATGCGCCGCGCGCTTCACCTCGGGCGCGGCATTGGCCACCGCCACGGCGAAACCCACGCGCTCCAGGACGGGCAAGTCCGGCAGGTCGTCGGCGACATAGGCGATCTCCGCATCTTTCAGGCCGCTGCGCTTGAGGATTTCCTCGTACGCCTGAATCTTCACTGCGCAGTTTTGATAGACGAACTCCATTCCGAGTTCCTGCGCGCGCCGCGCGGTGGCCGCCGAGTCGCGGCCGGTGATGAGGCCCGTGCGCAAGCCGCCAAGCTGCGCGAGTTTCAGGCCCGCGCCGTCGTGCGCGTGGAAGGCTTTCATTTCGGTGGCGGTGCCGTCGGGCATGGAGAGCAGCCAGATGCGCCCGTCGGTGAGCACGCCATCCACGTCCATCAGGAGCAGGCGGATGCGCCGCGCGCGCCTGGCCAAAGAAGATTGTTTGCGAGGGTGGCGAGCCATCAGAAAAGTTCGAGCGTCCAAAGGTCGTGCAGGTGCACGACGCCCTGCACGCGGCGGTCGCCGTCCACGACGACGACCGAAGTGATTTTGCGTCGCTCCATTAGGCTGAGCGCCGAGCCCGCGAGCTCGCCGGAGGCGATAGTGACCGGGTTGCGCGTCATGCACTCGGCCGCGCTGAGCTCGAACGCTTCGCCCTTGCGCGCCTGCATCACGCGGCGCAGGTCGCCATCAGTGATGATGCCGAGCAGGCGGTTCGAGTCTTCGACCACGGTGGTCATGCCCAGGCCCTTGCGGCTCATCTCGTAAATCACGTCGGGCATCTTTGCGCTCGCCTGGACGCGCGGCAGGTTGTCGCCCGCGTGCATCAGATTTTCCACGCGCATCAATTTCTTGCCCAGCCGCCCGGCCGGATGCAGCGCCGCGAAATCTTTTTCGCCGAAGCCGCGGCGCTCGAGCAGCGCGATCGCCAGCGCGTCGCCCATGGCCATCGAAGCCGTGGTGCTGGCCGTCGGCGCCAGGTTCAGCGAGCAGGCCTCTTCCTTCACGCTGATGTCGAGCACGGCGTCGCTCGCCGCGGCGAGCGTCGAGCGCAGGTTCCCGGTGAGCGTGACGAGCGGAATGCTCAGCCGCTTGATGGTTTCGAGCAGCGCGATGATCTCTTCCGTCTCGCCGCCGTAGGAAATCGCCAGCACCACGTCCCCGCCCACGAGCATCCCGAGGTCGCCGTGCAGCGCCTCGGCGGGATGCAGGAACGACGAGGGCGTGCCGGTGCTGGCAAACGTCGCGGCAATCTTGCGCCCGATCAGGCCGGACTTGCCCATGCCGGTGACGACGACGCGGCCTTTGCATTGCAGAAGGATCTCGACCGCTTTGTTGAAGCGCTCGTCCAGACGCGCGAGCAAATCTTCCAGCGCTTGCGCTTCGATGCGCAGGACGCGGCGCGCGGTTTCCAGGCTCACGAATGGCTCCAGCGGCGCACGAGCGCGGCGATTTGCGTCAGCTTCCCGAGCAGCCCGGGCAGCTCTCCGAGCGGCAGCGCGTTCGTGCCGTCGGAGAGCGCCTTCGCCGGGTTGTCGTGCACTTCGAGGAAGATGCCGTCCACGCCGGCCGCGGTGCCCGCGCGCGCCAGCGGCTCGATGAATTCCGGCTGGCCGCCGCTCGAGTTCCCTTCCCCGCCCGGGAGCTGGACGGAATGCGTCACGTCAAACACCACCGGGCAGCCCAGCTTGCGCAGGACCGAAAACGAGCGCATGTCCACCACCAAGTTCTGATATCCAAAGGATGAGCCGCGCTCGGTGACCAGCACGCGGTCGTTGCCCGCGCTTTTCACCTTTTCCACCGCGTTGCCCATCTCCCAGGGCGAAAGGAACTGGCCCTTCTTCAGGTTCACCGCGCGAGCGGATTTCCCCACGGCGACGAGCAAATCCGTCTGCCGCGAGAGAAACGCCGGGACCTGGAGCACGTCGCAGACCTCCGCCGCGGGCGCGACGTGCGACGCCTCGTGCACGTCGGTGAGAACCGGCAGGCCGAGCGTGTCTTTGATGCGCTTCAGGATGCGCAGTCCTTCGCGCAGGCCCGGCCCGCGATACGACGAAATCGAAGAGCGGTTCGCCTTGTCGTAGGACGCCTTGAAGATGAGCGGAATCTTCTGCTCCGCGGCGATTTCCGCCAGGCGCTCCGCGATCATCGCGCAGTGCGCTTCGCTTTCGATCACGCAGGGGCCCGCGATCAGCACGAGCGGCTGCGTGCCTCCGATGCGGAGGCCGCCGATTTCGATTTCGCGAGCGGTTTGCATGAGCGATTTCAGGCGGTTGCCGAAGCCCCTAGCCTATGCGGGTGGCGCGGCTTTTTCAACGGCGTTCGGCGCGCGGCGGGCGCTACTGCGCGGTTTCCAGCCGCGTGCGGACGCGGCGGTGCTCGGGAGATTCGAGCGCCAGCCGGCGCTCGTAGGCGGCGCCGACAAACGCCGCAAAGAGCGGATGCGGCGTGAGCGGCTTCGATTTGAACTCGGGGTGGAACTGGCAGCCGACGAACCAGGGATGATCGGGCGCCTCGACGATTTCGACGTAGGTGCCGTCGGGCGTGCGGCCGGTGATGCGCAGGCCGGCGGCGACGAGCGTCTTCTCGTAATCGCAGTTGAATTCGTAGCGGTGGCGGTGGCGCTCGCTGATTTCGAGCTGGCCGTAGGCGCGGTGCGCGGTCGAGCCGGGTTCGAGCCGGCAGGGCCACGCGCCCAGGCGCATCGTGCCGCCCATTTCGTCCACGCCGAGCAGCTCGCGCAGCTTGTAGATGACGCGGTGCGGCGTCTGCGGATCGAACTCGGTGCTGTCCGCGTGCTCCAGGCGCGCGACGTCGCGCGCGTATTCGATCGTGGCGCACTGCATGCCCAGGCAAATGCCGAAGAACGGCACCTTGTTCTCGCGCGCGTACCGGATCGCGTAGATCATGCCCTGGATGCCGCGCTTGCCGAAGCCGCCCGGCACCAGGATGCCGTCCACGTTGCGCAGGCGCTTTTCCGCGGTTTCAGGCGAATCAATCTCCTCGGCTTCGATCCATTCGAGCACGGTGCGCAGCTTGTGCGCCAGCCCGCCGTGGACCAGCGCTTCGCGCAGGCTCTTGTAAGCGTCCTCGAGCTGCACGTATTTGCCGACGACGGCGATGCGCACCTCGCCGGCCGGATTCTGGATGCGGTCGAGCAGCTCGATCCACGGGCCGAGGTCGCGCTCGCTCGCCGCGAGGCGCAGCAGCCGCAGGATTTCTTCGTCCAGGCCTTCGCGCGCCAGCGCCAGCGGGACTTCATAGATCGAAGACTCCACGTCCTGCGCGCTCACCACGCAGCGCTCGGGCACGTTGCAGAAAAGCGCGATCTTCGATTTCAGCTCGCGCGAGAGCCGGCGGTCGCAGCGGCAGAGAAGGATGTCCGGCTGAATCCCGATGCTCAGGAGCTCCTTCACGCTGTGCTGCGTGGGCTTGGTCTTCAGCTGGCCGGCCGTGGGAATGTACGGCACGAGCGTGACGTGCACGAAAATCGCGTTCTCGGGGCCGAGCTCCAGCCGCATCTGCCGGATGGCTTCCAAAAATGGCAGCGACTCGATATCGCCTACCGTGCCGCCGATTTCGATGATGATGACATCGACGCCGTCCGCCACTTTGCGGAACGCGGCCTTGATCTCGTCGGTGACGTGCGGGATCACCTGCACGGTCTTGCCCAGGTAATCGCCGCGGCGCTCCTTGGTGATGATGGACTCGTAGATGCGCCCGGTGGTCCAGTTGTGGTCGCGGGTCAGCTGTGCGGACGTGAAGCGCTCGTAGTGCCCCAGGTCAAGGTCGGTCTCCGCGCCGTCATCGGTCACGTACACTTCGCCGTGCTGGTACGGCGACATCGTGCCCGGATCAACGTTCAGGTAGGGATCGCACTTCTGGAGGGTGACTTGGAGACCCCGGCTCTCCAGCAGGCAGCCAATCGACGCGGCCGCCACGCCTTTGCCCAGGGAGGAAACAACGCCGCCGGTAACAAAAATGTACTTCGGAGCCATCCGTGAGGTCTCGGTCCCGCGCTCAGCTTGCGAAACCCGAGTCCGTTTCTATCCTCCGGAAAAGGTCAGCGTACAACGCATTATGCGCGAGAACGCCCCCGCTGTCAAACTTCCGCTTCCGCGAGCTACTAAAAATCGGTGAGGCCTTTGAACGGCAAGGCCATCCGCACGGCGTTCAGCACGGCGGCCAGGTCGATGATTTCCTGCGCAACGGCTCCTTCGATCGGCGCCAGCCAGCCCGCCGCCGCCGCGATCATGCCGATGACGCTCAGCGCCATTCCACCAACCGCGCTCTGCAAAGCGATCGAGCGCATGCGCCGACCGATGTGCATCAATTCGTCTACCTTTTCGAGCGAAGATTCCAAGATGACGGCATCGGCTGCTTCCGACGTGACATCGCTATTGGGGCCGAAGGCCACGCCGACCGTGGCCACCATCAGCGCGGGGGCATCGTTGATTCCGTCGCCCACAAAAAGGGTTTTCTCTTTCTGCGTTTCTTCGGTGACGATGGCGACTTTTTCTTCCGGACTCTTCCCGGCATGAACCTCTTCGATGCCCACAGTCTCCGCCAAGTACCTCACCTCGGACTCCCGGTCGCCGGAGACGAGCATGATTTTGCTGACATGGTGGCTGGGCTTCAGGTGCCCAACGAAGAGGCCGCTTTCCCGCCGCGGCGCGTCGTGAAAGTGAAACGCGGCCGCCAATGCATCATCAATGAAGACCAAGCATTCCAGCCCCGCCGCGGGCGGCGGCAGGGAAAGCTCTTCTCCTGCGAGTTTCGCGCGGCCCGTAATCCTCACCCGGCGGCCTCCCACTGTGCCGCGAAGGCCTTGGCCCGGCCTCTCGCTGATTTCCGCAGCCGGCTCGAGCAGAAGCTGGGACTCGCGCGCGGCACGCAGGACAGCTCCGGCGAGCGGATGCTTCGAGTATTGCTCCAGGCTCGACGCCAGCCGAAGGGCATCATCACGCGCGAATCCCGGTGTAGTGATGATCGCAGTCAAGCTAGGCCTGCCGTAAGTAAGGGTTCCGGTCTTGTCGAAGATCAGAGTGCGGCACTTGTCGATCTGCTCCAGCACGGCCGGGTTCTTGATGATGATCCCGCGGCTGGCCGAGAGCGAAATGGCGCCAATCACCGCAACCGGAATGGCAAGGAGCAACGGGCAGGGCGTGGCAATCACGATCACCGCAAGGAACCGGTGCCAGTCGCCGCCGAAGATTGCCGCAAGCACCGCAAGGCTGACCGCTACCGGTGTGTACCACGCGCCCAAGCGATCGCCGATCCGGCGCAGCCGGGGGCGCCTGTGCTCGGACTCGTGCATCACCTTCATGATCTTGGCATAACGCGAATCCACCGGAAGCTTTTCTGCGAGAATTGCCAGGACGGACTCCCCATTCACCGCGCCAGAGAGCACTTGCGACCCGGGGGTCTTTGAGATTTCAAACGGCTCACCAGTCAAGTAGGCCTCGTCCATGACGCCCTGGCCTTCCATCACCACTCCATCCACCGGACAGATCTCGTGAGGCAAGACGATCAGCGTATCGCCGATGGTGACCTCCTCGAGTGGAACATCGATGAGGTGTGACTCTAGCCTGCGGTGGGCGATTTGAGGCATGCGCCGCGCCAGAGCGTTGAGCACAGAGGATGCACGCCGCGTGGCAAACTCTTCGAGCGCCGCGCCGCCAGAGAGCATCAGGACGACGATGGCTCCGACAAGATACTCGCGAAGCAGGACTGACGTGACGATGGAGATGCCGGCCAGCAAGTCCGAACCGAACTCGCGCGCCGCCAGCCTTCGTGCGAGCGTCCACATCTGCGGCACTCCACCAAGCAGCAGCGCGACGATCAGGGGAGCCAGCCATGCCGAAGGGCGTGCGCCGAACAGATAGCGCAGCGCCAGATGGACGACAATGCAAAGCGTCGTGAGGATGGCGATGTAAGTATCCCGTGACGCGTGCAGAAGCGATGTTTGCTGTTTGACAGCTGTGGCCGTCATGAGAATTTCTTGCCGCGCGGCGGCGCGTTTGGCTGGCCCCACGGGGCTCCAGAATGCGGCAGGTCAGGCGGACTGTCGGGCCGCAGCCTCGCTAATGAGCTGCTCCAGCTCACCCTGCGCGGGACGTCGAAAACTCAAATGGCGCCGCGCAACCGGATGATACCATCGCGATGAGTTGCCCGCGCGGCACACGTGGCGGCAAGTATAAGCACAGGCAGCGCGCTCCAGTTGATATTTGCGACAAGCCTTGCAAACGAGGTCGTCCACTCCCCCTTCGATGAGGCATCATTGATTCAAGTGAGTAACCAACCCTAGTTGCAGGTGCGTTGCCCACAGCCCAGCAAGACAGTCCTGGAGGTTTGAGATGCGAAAAGCAGCTACACTGCTGATGGCGGTGGCTCTGGCCCTGCCTGCTCTGGGGGCGGATGAGAGCAAAGAGCAAAAGCGTCTGCAAGGGTGTGGCGAGGTCCTCAAGGAGATCCTGAACATCCCTGACAACATCCCGAAAGACTTACTCGACAAGGCCGAGTGCGTGATTGTGATTCCCTCCGTAAAGAAGTTCGCCATTGGGATCGGGGGTAGCTATGGCCGGGGTGCCATCACATGTCGCACAGGAGAGCACTTTGGCGGCCCCTGGAGCGCGCCGGCCATGTTTGCCCTGGAAGGTGCCAACATTGGTCTCCAGCTAGGCGGCCAAGCCACGGATTTCGTCTTGTTGGTGATGAACCCAAAGGGCGCAAACTCCATCCTCCGCAGCAAAGTGAAGCTAGGCGCTGATGCGTCGGCGGCGGCGGGACCAAAGGGACGCGCGGCCGCGGCGCAGACCGATGTGGTCATGCGGGCCGAGATTCTTACCTACTCCCGTTCACGAGGGCTGTTTGCCGGCGTGTCGCTGGAGGGGTCAACTCTGCGTTCGGACAATCGAGCAAACAGAAAGCTATACGGTAAAGAGGTTAGCGCCCGAAATATCGTGCGCGAAGGGGAAGTAGGCGCGCCGGCTGGCGGACAACTGATGGTTTCCGTGCTGAATCAGCACTCACCGCGCAACCTCTCCGATCCCAAGTCGCTCAGCCAGTAGTGTCCGGAGCCTCCTTGCGCGTATAGCGGGCGGCCCAATCCTCGACCTCATTTCACGAACTCGGCGAGCTTACGCAGGCGGAAGCTGGGGTCGCTGGCGAAGTCGTGCTGCAGCCAGCCGAGGTGGCCGGCCCCGAAGATCACCAGCACGCGCTCGTTGGGTGAGTCGACGAGCTGCGCGATATTGCTGTAGATCCGCATGTTTCGCCGGAACCAGTCGGAGACGAGGTCGGCGCCGGCCCAATCGCCGGGCTCGCCGAAATGCGCGTCCCGATAGTAAGAGCCGACGTCCTCGGCCACCTTGTCGTCTGCGTTCATGTACAGAAGCGTCTCGAGCACGGTGTGAGAGGCGAGGTACTGGTTCTGCGCCTTCACCTTGCCGCCGATCTCGCCCATCAGCGCGTCCAGCTCCTTCGAGCGGCCGCTGGCCTTCGCGTAGTCCACGATGCGTTGAAACGGGAACTCGCCGTCGACATCCACCGGGTACACGGTCTTGTGGCCCAGCTCCTTGGCCAGTCGGTATCCGATTTGATCGATCTCGTTACGCGACAGCGTGTACTTTCCCGCGAGGTAGTCAGAATACTCTCGCCCCACCCGCTTGCTCCAGATATCGGCTTCAATCGCAATCTTCGTCGGATGGAATCCTTTCAAGACCTCGATGAGCTGGGCGATCTCGGCCTGGCGTTTGGGCGCGAGCACATCGTCGGCCTGCATGTTGAAGATGTCGTGCCCGGGATTCGACATGTGGTAGACCCCGAGCACCA
>JBGQHO010000063.1:0-15720 GCA_041497955.1 Terriglobia bacterium
CCTGGGCGGAGGTCACCACCTCCTTGACGTGCCGCGACTCGGTGGACGTGAACACCTTCACGAGTTCGGGAATGACGGCCCCGGCCAGCGTGCCGCAGGAAATAATCGTGGCCAGCTTCCACCACTGCGTGCCGTCGCCCAGGTGTGGAATGATGAGCGACGAGACGCCGTACGTGAACGCAATCGAGACGATCGAAGTGATCCACACCAGCGAAGTTAGGGGCGCTTCGAAGTTCATCTCGTCGACGTGGGCGTACCGCGCTTTGGCAATGGCGCCGTTGATGAAGTAGGCCGCCGCGCTGGCGACGAGCATCACGATGCGCATCACGAAAATCCACACCAGCAACTGCACCTGCACGGTCGGACTCTTCACGCCCAGCAGGATGAAGGTGATCAGCGCGACGCCGGTGACCCCGTAGGTCTCGAAGCCGTCGGCGCTCGGCCCGACCGAGTCGCCGGCGTTGTCGCCCGTGCAATCGGCGATCACGCCGGGGTTGCGCGCGTCGTCTTCCTTGATCTTGAAGACGATCTTCATCAAGTCCGAGCCGATATCGGCGATCTTGGTGAAAATTCCGCCCGCGATGCGCAGCGCCGCCGCGCCCAGCGATTCGCCGATGGCGAATCCGATGAAGCACGGCCCGGCGTAGTCGCCCGGAATGTAGAGCAGGATGACCAGCATCATCAGCAGCTCGACGCTGATCAGCATCATGCCGATGCTCATGCCCGCCTCGAGCGGCGTGTGATAGATGGGGTACGGTTTGCCGCGGAGACCCGCAAACGCCGTCCGCGAGTTGGCGAACGTATTCACGCGGATGCCGAACCACGCCACGCCGTAGCTGCCGCCAATCCCCACCAGGCTGAAGAGCAGGATGATGGGCAGCGTGGTGCTGATCGGCTTGCCCGGCACCGGAGCCAGCAGGCCGAAATAGAGCACGATCACTACAGCGATGAACACCCACAGCAGAAGCAGGAACTTGCCCTGGTTGATGAGGTAGGTCTTGCAGGTCTCGTAGATCAATTCGGAGATCTCGCGCATGGCGCGGTGGACGGGCATTTTCTTCAGGCGCCGGTAGATGGTCAGGCCGAAGGCCAGGCCAAAGAGGCAGAAAAGGATTCCGTAGGTCAGGAGTCTGTGGCCGTCCACGCCGAGAAAATGGACCTGGGAAAGATCGGGAAGCTTCAAGCTGGCTTCGCCGCCGGCCTCCTCGGCCGGCCGGGCCAATGCCGCGGCTGCGCTTGCCAGCGTCAAAACAGCGCCGCCCGCGCATGCCTTAGTGAACTTGCAGCCAGCAGACCAGGCCCACCCTTCGGCTGACATGATTCCTCCAGTCCTAAAATCCCTCTGGAAACTTGCTAGGCGTGATGAGAAATGACAGGCAAACCGGATTTTATAGCAGGGTTTTCGGCTTCCGGTCAACACTTGCGCCGCCAGGTTCCGAACAGTGCGGCCGCATTCAGGAGTGCGCCGGGGCGTAGGTCATTCGGCGGTTGTCTGCTAGAATCTCGCGTTTCCCCCATGACAATTCTCCAGCCGGCCTATCTCGGTAAGCTCCCGCCGTGGCTGCGCACTGCCGTGGCCTCCGCGGGCGGCCTGGGAATTTTCCTCATCGCGTTCCTCGACTCCTCCGTGCTCACCTTCCCGGTGGTCAACGACCTGCTCGTGATCGAGCTCTCCATTACCTACCCGGCGAAGATGCCTTACTACGCGCTGATGGCCACGCTGGGGTCCGTGCTGGGCTGCGTGCTGCTCTACTACATCGCGGGGAAGGCCGGCGAAGCGTATTTCCGCAGGCATGCGGGCGAGCACCGCGCCGATCGCATCCGCGCGTGGATTGGCCAGAACGGTTTTCTCTCGGTGCTGATTGCGGCGCTGCTGCCGCCGCCGACGCCGTTCAAGATATTTGTGCTGGCCGCGGGCGTGTTCCGGGTGCCCCTGCGCACGTTTGTGCTGGCGCTGCTGATTGCGCGGGGGCTGCGGTATTTCGGGGAAGGTTTTCTGGCCGTGCGCTATGGACCCACGGCGATGCACTATCTGCTGGAGCACAAACTGATGTCGGCGCTGTTCACGCTCGCCGGCACGCTTCTGATTTATTTCGCAATTCGTTTTTTCCTGCGCCGCCTGCACCTGCACCAGTAAGCGCCCGGCGCTTACCTCCGCCCGCGCGAGCCGAACCGCAATTCCTCCCGCGTCACCTGGAACTGATCGTTCACGTCCACGACGGCCTCGTAGCCCCGGCGCGTGGGCAGGAACGAAGAAAACCGCACGTCGCGCAGAGTCACGCGATAGCCGCTCTCCGTTTTTTCCACCGTGGCGCGGGGAAACCGCGCGAATTGCAGGAACTCCTGCGCGACTTCGGCGTTGCGCGCCGATTCGAGCGCGGGCGAAACCTCCGGCTTGAAATAGATGTGCGCCATGTCCGGATCGAAGGCGCTGCCCGGCGCAAAGGAAACCTCGAGCTCAGCGACCATGTTGTCTGTCTCCACCACGCCCGCCCAGGTGAGCGGGGAAGCGCCGGAGGGAAATGCGCCCACGGCGAGCGGCGTTTGCCCTCGATAGAGGCGCGCGCGCAGCATTTCGAGCGCGCGGTCGTGCAGGCCCCAGCGGCCGACGACGTAGAGCGCGATGAGCGCGAGCGCCACGATTGCGCCGCGCTGCGAGCCCCCCGCCTTCGGCCGCGCGCCCACTTCTTCGCTGATCAGGCGGAACAGCCCGGGCAGGAGCAGCCCGAACAAGAGCAGCAGGAGCAGCCACGGATCAATCGCCTCCGTCAGGTCCCACGCATACCATTTCTGCTTCAAGGGCCAGAGCAGCTTCACGCCGTAGCTGTTCGTCATGTCCAGCAGCAGATGCGCGCCGGCCCCCACCGCGCAGACAGCGAGCGCGCGGCCAAAACGCACCGGGGCCGTAGGATGCCTCCGCCCGAACCACCAAAAGATTGCCGCGACCCCCGCCGCGATCACCACAGCTCCAACTAGAGAATGCATAAACGACCGATGCACATGGAGAAATGTTCGCGGCCCGCCGGCAATGCTCAGCCAGTCGAGGTCGGCGGCGAGGCCGGAGGCGATCAGCATCGGCGTCGCGAGCCGCGACGCTTTGTTCATGCCCGCGCGGGCCAGCGTTAGCGAAGCCAGCGCGTGAGTAATGGGCTCCATCTAGCTCTCAGCGTTCAGCAGTCAGCCATCGGCATTCAGCGATCAGGCACAACCAAAGTCAACGCATCCGGCACAATCGTGAATTCGATCGGCACGCGGCCAGCCGGCTCGCCGTCCACCTGCGCGTACACGGGTTCGCTGCCGAGCGGCTCGCAACGCACCGTGCGAGCCTTGAAATACTCCATCCCCGGCATGCGGCGCAACTGCCCGAGCGACGCGGCGGGCAAGTAGCTCAGATAACTCCACCCGCGGCGCAGCGTGCACACGGCCAGCTCGAAGGAATCCTCGAACAGGCTCGCGCCCGTTGTGATGCAGAACGGCCCGCCGTAATGCCGCGTGCGCCCGACGACGACCAGCGTGCCCTCGGCTTCTTTACCGTCCGCGAAGATGCGAAAGGGCGGGAAGCGGTAGCGAATGATCTGCCGCAAGCCCTCCTGCCAGTACGCGAGAATGCCCATCCGAACCTTCTGCTCGGTCTTTACCGAGTAGATTAGGACGCCGTCCGGGCCGGCCCCTGCGACACAGAGAAAATAACGCTGCGGCACGCGCGCGGGCAGGGAAGAGGCCAGTCCAAGCGCAATGCGACGCAGCGAGCTGCGCGGAATCAGTGCCGCGGCCCGCGGGATGTTCCGCGGTATGCCCAGCTCCTTTGCCAGCACGTTCGCGGTTCCTGCGGGCAGCACAGCCAGCGGCACCTGGCTGCCGGCGAGGCCGTTGACCGCTTCGTTCACCGTGCCGTCGCCGCCGCAGACGATGACGAGCTGCCGCCCGCGCTCGACGGCGCGCCGCGCCAGCTCCGTGGCTGCACCGGGGCCTTGCGTCGGCTGCGGCTCGGCGTCAATGCCGGCGGCGGCGAGGATCCTGCGCGCCTCTTCGATGTGCTGCTCGCGGCGGCGGTGCCCCCCGCCCGCCAGCGGGTTGTAAATGAGCACGGCGTTGCGGATGCCGCTCAGCATGGGAGTCCAGTGCGCAGACGGGCGCGGCGCGCATTGTATAATAGCCCGCCGTTTTGATTGCCTTCTGTGAGGGTGCAATGCCTTCGGCCAGAGCCGCCGCCAAAGAAATCGAAGAGCTGCGCCGGAAGATCCGTTACCACGAGCATCGCTACTTCGTGCTCGATGAGCCGGAGATCTCCGACGCCGCGTTCGACCGCCTGGTGAACCGGCTGAAGGAGCTCGAAGCCGCCTACCCCAAGCTGGTCACGCCCGATTCGCCCACACAGCGCGTCGGCGGCACGCCGCGCGAAGGTTTCCAGACCGTGCGCCACAAGCGGGCCATGCTCAGCCTGGACAACGCGTTTTCCATCGAGCAGCTCGCCGATTTCGACCGGCGCGCGCGCGAGCTCACCGGCCGCGAGCGCGTCGAATACACGGCCGAGCACAAGTTCGACGGCCTGAGCATTTCGCTGCAATACGAAGACGGCGTGCTCGCGCGCGGCGTGACGCGCGGCGACGGCACCACCGGCGAAGACGTCACGCCCAACGTCAAGACCATTCGCTCGATCCCGCTGCGCGTCGATGCGGCGCTGTTCAAGAAGCTCGGCATCGCGCGCGATTTCGAAGTGCGCGGCGAAATCGTGATGACGCGCAAGGCCTTCGAAGACCTGAACCGCCAGCAGGAAGAACAGGGTGGCAAGCGCTATGCGAACCCGCGCAACGTCGCCGCGGGCGCGGTGCGCGTCCTGGACCCGGCGATCACGGCGCAGCGCAAGCTGGATTTCTACGCGTATTACCTGCTGGTCGAAGGCCGCGTGCCCGCCAAACGCCATTCCGATGTGCTCGAGGCCATGGCCCGGCTGCAGTTCAAAGTCTCGCGCGACTGGGCGCTCCTGAAATCCTTCGACGACGTGCAGAAGTACATCGACGCCTGGGAGGCGAAGCGCGAAAAGCTGCCGTATGAAATCGACGGCATCGTCATCAAGGTGAACGACGTCGCGCTGCAGGAAGAGCTGGGCTACACGGCCAAGGCGCCGCGCTGGGCCATTGCCTACAAGTATCCCGCGCGGCAGGAGACCACCGTCGTCAACGATGTGATCTTCCAGGTGGGCCGCACCGGCGCGCTGACGCCCGTGGCGGTGCTCGAGCCGGTGCAGCTTGGCGGCGTCACCGTCAGCCGCTCGACGCTGCACAACATGGACGAGATCGAGCGCCTCGGCCTGCACGTCGGCGATACGGTGCTCATCGAGCGCGCCGGCGAAGTGATTCCGCACGTCGTCAAAGTGGTGAAAGAAGGGAAGCCGCGCCGGGCCGTGCATGTGCCGCAAAAATGCCCCGAGTGCGGCAGCCGCATCCACAAATCGCCCGACGAAGTCGCCTACCGCTGCGTCAATGCCGCCTGCCCGGCCAAGCGCAAGGAGTCGCTGCTGCACTTTGCGGGGCGCCACGCGATGAATATTGACGGGCTCGGCGACAAGATTGTGGACCAGCTCGTGGACACGGGCATGGTGAAGGACTTCGCGGACCTCTACGCCCTGGAGCTCGAGCCGCTGGCCGCGCTCGAGCGCATGGCCGAAAAATCCGCGCAGAACCTGCTCGAAGAAATCGAAGCCAGCAAGAAAAGCGGCTTGGCGCGGCTCGTCTATGCGCTCGGCATGCGCTTTGTCGGCGAGCGCACCGGGCAATTGCTGGCCGAGCATTTCGGCTCGCTCGAAGAAATTGCCGACGCCGGTGTGGAAGAGTTGACCGAGGTGCCGGAAGTCGGGCCAAGAGTGGCCGAGAGCATCGCCGAATTCTTCTCCGAGCCCGCGAACCGCAAGCTGCTCCAGAAACTGAAGCGCGCGCGCGTGCGCATGACCGAAGAGCGCAAGGCGCCGCGCGACACGCGCCTGGCCGGGAAGACGTTCGTCTTCACCGGCATGCTGGCGAAGCGCTCGCGCGAGGATGCCGGCGCGCTCGTCGTCGAGCACGGCGGCAAGCTTTCGTCCTCGGTCAGCAAGAAGACCGACTACGTCGTCGTCGGCGCCGACCCCGGCTCGAAACACGACAAGGCCAAGTCTTTGGGCGTCACCATCCTCGACGAATCCGCCTTCGAAAAACTCCTCGGCCTGAAGTAGGCACGACCCGACGTGGAGGTAATCAGTCCGGCAGAACACGCCACGCAGCGCGGGCAAACTCGGCTATAATGGAAATGGCGGGCGGGCCGGGTGATCGCTGTTCCGGCGTCTCACGATTGTCGGAATGGAGGAAAGTCCGGACTCCGCCGGGCAACGCGCCTGGTAACGCCAGGGGGTCGGGTCCGCGAGGGCTCGGCTACGGAAAGTGCCACAGAAAATAGACCGCCGGTGCGGGGAGCTTCGATGACAGGCTGGAGGCAAAACCTTTGGCCGGTCTTCCACAAGTTCGTCGCGCAGGGCAAGGGTGAAAAGGTGGGGTAAGAGCCCACCGCTCGGGTGGCGACATCCGAGGCACGGAAAACCCCGCGTGGAGCAAGGCCAAATAGGAGGGGAGAGCCGGCCCGGCTCGTTAGGACCCTCGGGTAGGCTGCTTGAGGCGCGCAGCGATGCGCGTCCCAGAGGAATGATCACCGCGTCCCGGCTTGCCGGGACGCACAGAATCCGGCTTACAGGCCCGTCCGCCATTTAGTTCTTTTGCATTGGCCCCGCTCTGCGCGAGCCACCCGTGAAATTCCTCCTGGTCGAACATCTTTACTTTGAGTTTGGCGTGCACTAGCATCCGCACACGCGCGGAGCGGTGGAGTTGTGCGCCGCTGGGAACGCAGCGGCGCGGGGGATCGTGTTGAAATTCACTCGAAGCGTCTCGGTCCTTCTTGCGTGCTCGCTGCTCCTTTTCGCTTCCGCGTGCAATAAGCAGAAAACAGCAGGCAAGAGCCTTACGATTGCCGTCATTCCTCAGGGTTCCACGCACGAGTACTGGAAGAGCATTCATGCCGGCGCGGTGAAGGCCGAGCGCGAGCTTGCCGCGCAAGGCGTCTCCGTCAAAATCATCTGGAAAGGGCCGCTGCGCGAAGACGACCGCGAGCAGCAGACGCAGGTGGTGGAAGGCTTCATCAGCCAGGGCGTCAACGGAATTGTCCTCGCGCCTTTTGATAGCCATGCCCTGGTGCGTCCGGTGGAAGAAGCGGCCCACGCGGGGATTCCCACGGTGGTCATCGATTCGTCGCTCGACACTCCGCAGATGGTCAGCTTTGTGGCCACCGACAACAAGAAAGGCGGCGCGCTGGCGGCCGATACGATGGGCAAATTGCTCAACGGCCGGGGCAAAGTCCTGCTGCTGCGCTACCAGGAAGGAGTCGGCAGCACCCAGGCGCGCGAAGACGGCTTCGTCGAGGAGTTGAAAGCGAAATTCCCGCAAATCCAATTGATCTCCTCCAACCAGTTTGCGGGCCCCACGCGCGACACCGCGAAGCGCGCATCGGAAAACCTGCTCACGCGCTACGGGGACCAGATTCAAGGCGTGTTCACTCCGAATGAATCTTCGACGGCGGGCATGCTGCTTGCCTTGCAGGATGCAGGGAAGGCCGGCAAGGTCGTCTTCATCGGCTTCGATTCGAGCGATACGTTCGTGGAGGCGATGCGCAACAAGCAATTGCAGGGCATCGTGGTACAGAATCCGTTTCGCATGGGCGAGCTCGGCGTCGAGACCATGGTCGCGCATCTCCAAGGCAAGCCTGTCGAGAAGCGCATTGATACCGGCGTGGCCATGGTCACGCTCGAAAACATGGACCAGCCGGACATCCGGCAGCTCCTGCACCCTCCCCTCGCGCAGTACCTGAACCAATAGATAGGCATGAGCATTCTTCAACTCTCCGGAATCACCAAACGTTTTGGACCGACCGTTGCGCTGAACGGCGTGGATCTGGAAGTTTTTCCCGGAGAAGTCCACGCGCTTGTTGGCGAGAACGGTGCCGGCAAGAGCACGCTGATGAACATTCTCTCCGGCGCGCTCAAGCCGGATGCCGGCACGATGAAGTTCCGCGAGAATGCATACCGGCCCTCGCATCCCCTCGACGCGGGCCGCCAGGGCATTGTGCACATTCATCAGGAACTCTCGCTCTGTCCGCATTTGAGCGTCGCTGAGAATATCCTTCTTGGCATCGAGCCTCAGCGCCGCGGATGGGTGGACCGCGCGGCGATGCGCCGGAAGGCCGCCGGGACACTGGAAACGTTTCATCATCCGGCCATCCGGCCCGAGCGCCGCGTCGCAGAGCTGCCGCTCGCGGCCCGGCAGATCGTAGAAATCTGCCGCGCGCTGGCGCGAAGCGCTTCCCTGATCCTGATGGACGAGCCCACGAGCAGCCTGCAGCGCGCGGACGTGGAGTCCTTGTTCCTGTTCATCCGCAAGCTGCGGGAGTCCGGAATCAGCGTCATCTATATCAGCCACTTCCTCGAGGAGGTTCGCCAGATCGCCGATCGTTTTACTGTCTTGCGCGATGGCGCAAGCGTGGCTCACGGCAAGCTGAACGATGCGACGGATGAGGAGATCATCACCGCAATGGTGGGCCGTCCCGTGGATCGTCTGTTCCCGCAGCGAAGGAGCAAGCCTGCTTCGGAGTGCGTGTTGCAAGTTCGCGGCCTCGCATCGTTGCCTGTCCTTCGCGACGCGAGCTTCGAGTTGCATCGCGGAGAAGTCCTCGGCATCGGCGGGCTCATCGGCTCGGGACGCACAGAGATGATTCGAAGCTTGTTTGGAGTTTTGCCCGCATCGTCGGGCGAGGTCACCGTCCGCGGAAGAAGCGTCGCGGCCACGCGCCTGACGCCGCAGCGCTGCATTGGAAATGGGATCGGCTATCTGAGCGAAGACCGCAGAGCCGAAGGCCTTGCGTTGAACCTTTCCATCGCTGACAACACGACTTTGACGCGTCTCGGTCCTCTCTCGCGCTGGGGATGGATCAACTTGGCCCGGCAGGCGGAGCGGGCCGCGGCGTGGATTGCCAAGCTCAATATCAAAGCGCGCGGCGCGGCGACAAAGGCCGCGCAACTCTCCGGCGGGAACCAGCAGAAAGTCGCCATCGCAAGACTCCTGCATCAAGACGCGGAAATCTATCTGCTGGACGAGCCGGCGCGCGGCGTGGACGTGGGCAGCAAGGCGCAAATCTACGAAGTGATCCGGAACCTCGCGGACGCCGGGAAGGCCGTCCTCATGGTCAGCTCCGATCTGCCCGAGCTTTTCGGGATCTGCGATCGCCTGGCCGTGATGCACCGGGGAACACTTTCTCCCGTAAGACCTGTTTCCGAGTGGACGCCCCGTTCGGCTCTGCAGGCCGCGGTCGCCGGCGAGAGTTTGGACCCGCAGCCGCGCAGCGGACTCCCCGCATGAGCACGCAAGCATCCGGCGCGCCACCTGCCCCTGCGATTGCCTCCAAGGGCTCCGCCCTGCGTCGATCGCTTTCAGCGCTCGGGCCGTTCCTGGGGCTGGCGCTCGTCATCGCGGTTTTCGCCATCCTCAGTGACGATCCAGCGCGCTTCCTGTCGCTCGCAAACCTGCGCACCGTTTGTGCGCAGACCGTGATCGTTGCGCTCGGCGCAATCGGGATGACGATCATCATCGTCAGCGGCGGGATCGATCTTTCCGTGGGATCGGTCGTCGCGCTCGCGAGCGTCGTGACCGCGACGGTGCTTCGCGCGCACGGGTCGCCCTGGCTCGCGCTATTTGCCGGGGTCGCTGTAGGGGGCCTCGTGGGTTTCGCCAACGGGCTGGCCATCACCACGCTTCGAGTGGTTCCGTTCATTGCCACGCTCGGCATGCTGGGCGTCGCGCGCGGTATCGCAAAATGGGTGGCCGATCAGCAGACGGTGAATGTTTCCCCGACGTGGCTGAACGAGCTGGCGGTGACGATCCCGGGCCGGTCGTGGATGTTTGTCGCTCCCGGCGTGTGGATCGCGATTCTTCTTGCCCTGATGGCTGCGTTGGTGCTGCGCAATAGCGTGTTCGGGCGCCGGGTGTTTGCGCTCGGCTCGAATGAAGCCGCCGCGCTGGCCTGCGGGATTCACACGGACCGGCTGAAGATCTGTGTGTATTCGATCGGCGGCGCGCTCTTCGGGCTTGCCGGAGTGATGCAGATGTCGCGCCTGCGGCAAGGCGACCCGACCGTCGCCATCGGCGTGGAACTCGACGTGATTGCCGCGGTCGTGATTGGAGGAGGCAGCCTCAGCGGCGGCGAGGGAAGCATCCTGGGTTCGATGATCGGCGCGTTGATCATGGCTTTCCTGCGCAACGGATGCCAGTTGATGGGTTGGCCCAACTACATTCAGGAAATCATGATCGGTGCGATCATCGTCGTGGCCGTGGCGCTGGACCGGTTCCGCGCCGCCCGATTAACCGCATGAGAAAGGGCTCGTCGCTGGACGTCGCATTATTTGAAAACGCCTCCAGGTCAACCCGGGCCCGGATCGAAGAGGAAGCCGCAAGCCTGGGCGAGTTCCTCCAAGCGCCCGCGGAAGTCGAGTACGTCAGGCGTTCCTAGCGGCTTCCGCACAACGCGCCGCAAGGGCCGCGAGGAAACGCTGCGCCCGGTTGACACGCCTTCCCAAAGAGGGTACAAAGTAAGTGCTCACTTACATGGGAACAAAGTCCAGCCGCGTTTCGGCTCCGGACCGCCGCCGGCAAATCCTGGCGGTGGCTACGAAGTTGTTTGCCCGCCAGGGATTTCGCGGCACCACTACGCGCGAGATTGCCGAGCGCGCCCGCGTGAACGAAGCAATCCTGTTCCGGCATTTCCCAAGCAAAGAAAGTCTCTACTGGGCCATCCTCGAGGAGAAGTGCCGCGTGGCGCGCGGCCACGAGCGCTTGGAAGCCGAGCTGAAGGCGCCCGGCGACGACCGGGAGATCCTGGCTCGCATCGCGGAAGGAATCCTCGAGCGCAACAGCGAGGATACGACGCTTTCGCGGCTGCTGCTATTCAGCGCGCTCGAGAACCATCGGCTCTCGCAACGGTATTTCCGCACGCACGTAGCGCGCTATTACGACGCGCTGGCGGAGCACATCCGCCGCGGCATACGGGCAGGCACGTTCCGCCGCGTGGACCCGATCCTGGCTGCGCGCGGGTTCCTGGGCATGGTGGTCTATCATTTCCTGATCCAGGAACTGTTTGGCGGGCGCCGGTATCAGAAATTTGACTTGCAGCACGTCTGCACCACTCTGGCCGACCTCTGGCTCGCAGGGATGCGAAAACCCGCAAAGCGCGCCGGGTTGCGACCGAAGCGCCGCGAAGTTCATCCAAAAAGGACATGGACTTCTGTACGAAAGATTCCACGATGAGACACTACATTCAGAAGCTCGCAGGTTTTGCTTTGCTGGCCGGCTTGCTTGCCGCCGCGGGATGCGGCAAACAGCAGTCGGCGGCACCCCCACCGTCGGCTGTGCCGGTGACGGTCGCCACGGCCGTGCAGAAAACCGTTCCCGTGCAGGCGCGCGCCATCGGCAACGTCGAGGCGTATTCCACTGTTGCGGTGAAGGCGCAGATCGCGGGACAACTGGTCGAGGTGCACTTCCGCGAGGGTGAAGACGTCAAGAAGGGGCAAGTGCTTTTCACGATCGACCGGCGCCCGTTTGAGGCGGCGCTGCAGATGGTCACGGCCAATCTGGCGCGCGACCGCGCGCGGGCCCAGAACGCACGCGTCCAGGCGCAACGCTACGCCAAGCTGCTGCAGGAAGGCGTCGTCTCCTCACAGCAGAACGATCAGGCCGTCTCTGACGCCGGTTTCGCCGAAGCCACGGTGCGCGCCGACGAAGCTGCCGTCGAGACGGCCAGGCTGAACCTGGCCTACTGCACGATCGCGTCGCCGATTGACGGCCGCACGGGCAGCCTGCTCGTGCATCAAGGCAACCTGGTGAAAGAGAACGACAGCCTGCTCGTGATGATCAACCAGATCAGCCCCATCTACGTGGACTTCTCGCTGCCGGAGCAGTATTTGGCGGACGTGAAGAAATATTTGAGCGCAGGCACGCTGAAGGTCGAAGCGTACGTCACCCCGCCCTCGACGGGCCCCGCATCCGGCGCGTCGGCCTACGCGACATCTTCCGCGGCGTCCAGCGCGGCCTCTCTCCGCGTGCAAGGCGCGCCCGCGGAAATCGGCAAGGTCAGCTTCATTGATAACGCCGTGGACACCACTACCGGAACCATCCGTCTGAAGGCGACGTTTACGAACCAGCAGCGGCGCTTGTGGCCCGGGCAATTCGTGGACGTGGTGTTGACGCTCACCGCGCGGGCGAACGCCACCGTCGTGCCCGCGCAGGCGGTGCAGACCGGCCAGAACGGGCAATATGTTTTCGTCGTGAAGCAGGGCAACACGGTGGAGGCGCGGCCGGTGACGGTGGGGATGACCGTCGCCGGTGAGACGGTAATCGAAAAAGGCGTCGAGCCCGGCGAAGTGATCGTCACCGACGGCCAGATCCGCCTGGTTCCCGGCTCGCGGGTTCAGGTGAAGGGCTAGCGGGAAACACATGAGCATCGCGGAACTTTTCATCAAGCGCCCCGTTGCCACGGCGCTGATCATGCTGGCCATCCTGCTGTTCGGCTGGGTGGGTTACCGCGCGCTGCCCGTCAGTGATCTTCCGAACGTGGATTTCCCCACGATCCTGGTGTTCGCCAACCTTCCCGGCGCGAACCCGGACACGATGGCTTCCTCGGTGGCCACGCCGCTCGAGCGGCAGTTCTCCACGATCGCCGGCCTCGATTCGATGACCTCGGCGAACTCGCTCGGCAGCACGCAGATCACGCTGCAGTTCAACCTGAGCCGCAATATTGACGCCGCCGCGCAGGACGTGCAGGCGGCCATCACGCAGGCCTCGGCGCAATTGCCGCAAAATATGCCGAGCCCGCCGGCGTTCCGCAAAGTGAACCCCGCCGACCAGCCGGTCATCTATCTCGCGCTCAGCTCGCCCACGCTGCCGCTCTCCGAGGTGGACGAATACGCCGAAACATTTCTGTCGCAGCGCATCTCGATGGTCGGCGGCGTGGCGCAGGTGCAGGTGTTCGGCACGCAGAAGTACGCCGTGCGCGTGCAGCTCGACCCCCGCGGGCTGGCCAGCCGCCAGGTGGGCATTGACGAGGTTTCGAGCGCGGTGCAGAGCGCCAACGTCAATCTGCCCACGGGCACGCTCTGGGGCCGGCACCAGGCGGTTACCGTGCAGGCCACCGGCCAGCTCACCTCGGCCGCCGCCTATCGCCCCGTGATTGTCGCCTACCGCAACGGCCGCCCCGTGCGCCTCGAAGAGCTCGGCCGCGTGATTGACAGCGTGGAGAACGACAAGATCGCGAGCTGGTTCAACGGCGCGCGCTCCGTCATTCTGGCCGTCCAGCGCCAGCCGGGCACGAATACCGTCGAAGTCGTGGACAACATCAAGGCGCTGTTCCCGAACTTCCGCGAGCTGATGCCGCTGTCGGTGCGCCTGGACGTGCTCTACGACCGCTCGGCTTCCATCCGCGATTCCGTGCACGACGTGAAGTTCACGCTGCTGCTCACCATCGGCCTGGTCATCCTGGTGATCTTCCTGTTCCTGCGCAACATTTCGGCCACGGTGATCCCCAGCCTGGCGCTGCCGATGTCCATCGTGGGCACGTTCGCGGTGATGTACCTGCTCGACTACTCGCTCGACAACCTCTCGCTGATGGCGCTGACGCTCTCTGTCGGCTTCGTCGTGGACGACGCCATCGTCATGCTGGAGAACATCGTCCGGCACATGGAAATGGGCGAAGGCGTGGTCGAAGCGGCGTTCAAGGGCGCGAGAGAAGTGGGGTTCACGATCGTTTCGATGACGATCTCGCTCGCGGCCGTTTTCATCCCCGTGCTGTTCCTGGGCGGCATCCTGGGGCGGCTGCTGCGCGAGTTTGCGGTGACGATTGCCTCCGCGATTCTGGTTTCGGGCTTTGTTTCGCTGAGCCTGACGCCGATGCTCTGCAGCCGCTTTCTGCGCCCGCCGACCGGCGAAGGCCACGGGCGCGTGTTCAACTTCTTCGAGCGCATTCACGAGGGCATGACGCACGTGTACGACGTGACGCTCCAGGTGGTGCTCCGGCATCGCCTGACCACCATGACCCTCTCCGTCGCCCTGCTGTTCGCTACCGGCTGGATGTTCACGAAGATTCCCAAGGGCTTCCTGCCGAGCGAGGATACCGGCTCAATTTTTGCCTTCACCGAGGCGGTCGAGGGGATTTCCTACGAGGCCATGGTCGATCACCAGTTGCAACTCGCGAAGATTGTGATGGAAGACCCCTACGTGGACAACACGATGTCCAGCGTGGGCGGCGGCAGCGCGGGCGTGCAGGCCAATACGAACAACGGCCGCATCTTCGTCCGGCTGAAGCCGCGCGCGACGCGCCCGCACGTGGACCAGGTGATCGAAGAGCTGCGGCCGAAGCTGGCCGTGGTGCCCGGCATCCGCATCTACATGCAGAACCTGCCGCCCATCCGCATCGGCGGGCAGCTCACCAAGAGCCTCTACCAATTCACGCTGCAGAGCCCCGATACCGACGCGCTTTACCGCTCGTCCACCGAGCTGTTCGCCAAGATGCGCGAGTTGCCGCACTTGCAGGACGTCGCCACCGATCTGCAGATCAAGAACCCGCAGCTTAACGTCGTGATTGACCGCGACCGCGCGTCCTCGCTCGGCGTCACCGCCGGGCAGATCGAAGACGCGCTCTACACCGCCTACGGCTCGCGCCAGATTTCCACCATCTACGCGCCGAACAACGAATACCGCGTGATCATGGAGCTCGAGCCGCAGTACCAGCGCGACCCGTCGGCGCTCGGGCTGCTCTACGTCCGCTCCACCAAGGGCCAGCTCGTGCCGCTGAACGCGGTGGCGAAGCTGACCTCGAACTTCGGCCCGCTCACCGTGAACCACCTGGGCCAGCTTCCTTCCGTGACGCTCTCGTTCAACTTGAAGCCCAACGTTGCGCTGGGCGACGCGGTGAAAGAAGTCGGCGACCTGGCGCGCGCCACGCTGCCCAGCGCCATCAGCACCAGCTTCCAGGGCACGGCGCAGGCGTTTGAATCCTCGCTGAAGGGCCTTGGCATCCTGCTGCTGATGGCCATCCTGGTGATCTATATCGTGCTGGGCATCCTCTACGAGAGCTTCATCCATCCGATAACGATTCTCTCGGGCTTGCCGTCGGCGGGGTTCGGCGCGCTGCTCACGCTGATGCTTTTCAAAGTGGAGCTCAACCTCTACGCCTTCGTCGGCGTGATCATGCTGGTCGGCATCGTGAAGAAAAATGCGATCATGATGATTGACTTCGCCCTCGATGCGCAGCGCAACGCCGGCAAGGACGCCGCCGAGGCGATCTATTACGGCTGCCTGGTGCGCTTCCGTCCGATCATGATGACCACGATGGCCGCCTTGATGGGCACGCTGCCCATTGCGCTGGGCTTCGGTGCGGGCGGGGAAGCGCGGCGCCCGCTGGGGTTGGCGGTGGTCGGCGGGCTGCTGTTCTCGCAGCTCGTCACGCTCTACTTGACGCCGGTCTTCTATATCTACATGGACGCCTTGCAGCGCTGGACCGGACGCGTCTTCCGCAAGAAGCACCGCGCGGGCCTCCAGGAAGCCCCAAGCCACCCGGTGCCCGCGGGCGCTGCCGGCGCAAGCTCGCACTTCTCCAGCTACC
>JBGQHO010000064.1:0-15683 GCA_041497955.1 Terriglobia bacterium
GTGAACTGGTTGCCGGTGATCTGCATGCCGTCGCCGGAATCGCCGGCAAAGCGGATGACGGCCTTTTCGATTACTTCACGCTTGCGCTTGCTGACATCGGGCGGAGTCGTTGTCGTGGCCATAAGTTCCTATCAGGATTGGATGCAGCCGAAACGGAGCGCTCGCTGGCGCGGAGCAGAGAACTTCGTCGGGCCGGATAAATGACGTTCGAGGAGTCTACTTTGTTTCTTGCCCCCCATGTGAGGATAGCACATCTTGAAGCCGGTGCGCAGCCGCCGCGGCCGGGTATTGCTCCGGAGGAAGGGTCACCGGCTACGACATCTGCGGGCTGTGCAGCGGCTGGTTCGCCGCAGCCAAGTAGGCTTCCTTGCGCGTCACGAGAAACCATAGGGGCACGGCAGTCGCCAACGCTCCGAGGACAAATCCAAACCACAAGAAAGAGCGCGCCGAGGTCGCCATCCAGGCTTGGTCTGGTTTCAAGGCCTCTTGCAACAGCGCTTCGAAACGGGCATGCGCGCCCGGCAACAGGAGATTCGCGGCGAGGTTGACGAGGCCAAAGACATAGAACCAGAGCGCCAGCGTGTGGCTGAGCGGCTTGAGCCGAAGCAGCCCAATGCCGATCGCCACGCTGGCCAACAAATACAAAAGGTAAAAGGCCTTTGCCAGCCATCCGTGGATCAGCATCCCGAAGAGCATTGCAGGGTAGCGGGTCGCCAGGTAAAAGGGGATGGAGAGGACGCCGCTGACCGTCATGAACCAGGCGATCACGGTAATGCTGACTGGCCGGCCGCCCACAGCTTGCGTGACGCCTTCGCCCAGGAACTGTTGCTTGACCGCTTTCCGATTCAGAAGAACGAGCCACCAGATCCCCACGGCCATTTGGATGAGGCACCACGCGGCCATGATCGCACCCACCACGGCCATGAAGCTGTGCGGCACCTCCTTTCCGGGCGGGGTCGGCATCGGCATGACCGTCAGCATCACCGCTCCGAACAACCCGCAGAAGCCGAAGCCGACGAGAAGGCCGCCGAGGACCAGGATCGAAATGCGCGCCCAGTTCTTCAGCCGCAAGAGTCCGATCGCGCTGGCGATGGCCCACGCGCCGACGCCGAGGAAGACCGCCGCCTCCACGCCAAGAACCGCCGCGGGGAATGCCGTCGGCGTCTTATTTGGAAGCTGCGGAATCATCACCGCAGCAAACGCGGCGAACAACGCGAAAAGGCATGTCAAGGCGCCACCAATTATGGCGACGACGCCAACAGCAGTGACGCCGGCGGAACGTTGCATGAGGCACCCCGCGAAAGCGGCGGGATTCTATCAGGTAGAGTCCCGCAAAGGACACAGCATCGCGAAAGCGGCTTGACTTTCGCTTTTACTTCGCCTAAGCTGCCAGCACCTTCTTCGAAGGAGCGTACGCGATGGTGCTGACCAAGCGGCAAAAAGAAGTCCTCGATTTCCTCGTCAGCTTCCTCAACAAGCACGGCTATTCGCCGAGCTTTGAGGAGATCGCGAAGTCGCTGAAGCTGACTTCGCTGGCCACCGTGCACAAGCACATCACCACGCTCGAAAGGAAGGGATTCATCCGCCGCGGCTACAACCAGAGCCGCTCGATTGAAGTGATGCAATTGCCGCGGCCGGTGCGCGAGCAAGTGCTGCAGCGCGCGGTGGTGGAGCTGCCGCTCGCCGGGCGCATCGCCGCCGGCCGGCCGCTCGAAGCCGTCGAGGAGCACGAAACCATTTCGCTCGGCGATTTCGCGCGCTCCTCGAACAGCTTCGTGCTCCAGGTGAAGGGCGACTCGATGATGGACGACCACATCCTCAACGGCGATTACATCGTGGTCGAGCAGTCGCAGGTGGCCAACAACGGCGAAATCGTCGTCGCGCTCGTGGGCGAGGGCGAAGCCACGCTCAAACGCTTCTACCGCGAGAGCGGCGGCAGGATTCGCCTGCAGCCCGCCAACGCGCAGATGGAACCCATTGTCCTGCCCGCCGCTGACGTGAAAATCCAGGGCCGCGTGATCGGAGTGCTGAGGAAGTACTGAAGGCAGTCAACAGTCCCGAGTTGATGGTCCACAGTCCATAGTCTACAGTCCGCAGTTCCAACCCCCTTACTCGTCACCCGCCACTTGATCCCAGGCTGTTACCCAAACGGCCAAGCTCCGCGAATTTTTTGCTTGCCCTGTTTTGCAGCACAGCGCTACAGTGTTCGGCACCAGTCCTGCGCAGAACTCTCGGTTCAAGCCGAGGAGGGACCATGTGGGGTGATAAGAAGTCCGAATCGCAACCGGGTGTCCCTGGACAACCGGCCGCAATTTCCACCAAACCTGAACGCTCATTCCTGGAGGCAACTGCCATGACCACCGACGCCACCCGTCCCGTGACGTCCCCGCCGAGCTCCGGCACGGCCAGGCTCGGACCGAGCCTGCACGTAAAGGGAGAAATCTCCGGCAACGAAGACCTGCACATTGACGGCAGCGTCGAAGGCCTGGTCCAGCTCGACGAGCGCAAGCTGACCGTCGGCGCCAGCGCCAAGGTGACCGCCGACGTCGTGGCGCGCGAAGTGGTCGTCTACGGCAGCGTGAAGGGGAACCTCCGCGCACGCGACCGCATCGAGATCAAGAAGGACGGCTCCGTGGTGGGCGACCTGAGCACGGCGCGCATCATGATCGAAGACGGCGCCTACTTCAAGGGCTCGATCGAGATCGATCGCAAGGGCGAGAACGTTGATCTCGAGAAGCCGGCGTACACCCGCGCCGCGGGCGCCACGCCGTCCGTTGTGCATACTCCGAAGACGAGCTAGGGCTCCGTTGCGGTGCGCCCGCGGCTCCGCGCCGCGGGCGTTTTCGTCCATGCGCATGTGTGTGCCCGCGCGCCTCATTTCAGTCCTGGCTTGTTCTGTTGCGTTACACCTTGGGGGCCCGGCTGGACTTGGTGTCCGCGACGATCAGCAAGTAGGCACAGAAGGCCGCCGCAAGCGCCAGTCCGGCTGAGGCCAGCATGACGGACCGGAAACCGGTGACGTAGGACTCCGCAATCGCTCTCTCCATCGCTGCGCGCATTCCTGGATCCAGCGCGCTGGGGATCTGCATGCCCGCCAGCTTTCCGCGCTGCGCTTCGAGCTCTCTCAAGACCTCAGGTGGAACCGGCAAGACCCTTGTCCGCCTTTGCAGGGCTGCATCGAAGCTGTGCGACAACAGCAGCCCCAGGATGGCGATGGCCAAGAGCCCGGCCACACGGGAGATGGCATTGTTGAGTCCCGAAGCGATGCCCGTATGGGCCACCGGAATCGAGCCCATCACCGCGGTCGTCAACGGGGCCACGGTAACCGCCATGCCCAGACCCAACACTGCCATTGCCGGAAAGAATGTCGTCCAGTAGCTGCCGCCGATACCGGGCACGGCGAAGAGCAGGCATCCCGCGCTGGCAATCAGCGGACCAATGATGAGAGGCCGTCTTGCCCCGTGCCGGGCCACCAGGTCACCCGACCGGCGCGACAGAACGGACATGATCACAATGAACGGTAGGAGCGCGGCCCCTGCGGCCGCAGGGCCGTAGCGCTGCACCTGGATCAGATTGAACGGCAGGAAGAAAAGCACTGCGGAAAGCGCCGCATAGAGAAATAGAGTCAGCAGGTTCGTGCCGCTAAACGTGCGAGAGCGAAAGAGTCCCAGCGGCATCATCGGTGCGGCGCTGGCATGCTCAACACGGAGAAAGACGCCGAAGAGCAACAGACCGCCTGCCAAAGCCGCGATGGTTGCTGGGCGCGAAAAGCCAAGCTCGCTCGATTCCATCAGTCCGTAGACAATGGCCCCCAAAACCGCCGTCGCGAGCAGCGCTCCTGGCCAATCAATGCGCGTTTCGCTGGAAAGACCCCGGCTCTCCGGCACGTGGCGAAACAGGATCAGAAGGACCGCCACCGCGAGCGGGATGTTGATGAGAAATACCCAGCGCCAGGAGAAGTACGCCAACAACAGTCCGCCCAGAAGGGGCCCGAGTCCTGCGAAAACGGCGGAGAAGCCCGACCACGTTCCGATTGCCTTCCCGCGGGTTTCGGCCGGGAATGAGGCGCTCAGAATCGCCAGGCTGCCCGGCACCAGCAACGCCCCGCCGATCCCCTGCGCCGCCCGCGCAAGGACCAATTGAGCGACGCTTGGCGCGAGCCCACACCACACCGAGGCCGCCGCAAAGATGGCGACCCCTATGGCAAAAACCGTGCGGCGCCCGTACGCGTCGCCAAGAGATCCACCCACAAGCAAGAGTGCAGAGAGGAAGAGCAGGTAGGAGACGACCACCCACTGCACGTCGGCCATCGTTGCGCCGAACTCAGCCTGGAGAGCGGGTAGCGCGAGGTTTACCACCGAGCCGTCAATGAACACCATGCTGGACCCCAGAATCGTAGCCAAAAGGATCCATGGGGCCTGCATCGGGCCGCACGGGCGGTCGCACCGGCCTGAGCGAATCCGGCCTTCGTCACACGGTTGTCGGAGTGCGGTCGCCAATCCCAGCCCTCACATATCCGCAAGCTGTTCGCAGCGTTGAGAGCAGCTCTTATTTGCTCGCCCTCACAAATCCCTTGCGACTCGGCCCAATGCGTTGGACGCTCTTCTGTAACATAAGCCGCCCTATCATGCGAGGAGTACACACGCGGGGGCGACCCGCAGTGGCTTTTGGCCCCCCGAACGCAGACCGGCGAGCCTTCGTTGACAAAACCGCGAACACGACTTATCCTTAGCGTTTGTCCTTGTGTGGAAAGGTGCGACTGAGCGCATGGAAACGTATGTAGCCAAGGGCCGGGAGGCCGAACAACTCAAGCAGGGCAACGCCTGGTACGTCATAGACGCCGCGGGCCAGGTGCTCGGCCGTCTGGCCACGCGCGTGGCGCGGGTACTGATCGGCAAGGACAAGCCGACCTTCACGCCGTATCTCGACAGCGGCGACCACGTGATCGTGATCAACGCAAACAAGATCCGCTTGACGGGCAACAAGCTCGAGCAGAAGATTTACCGCCACCACAGCGGCTATCCCGGCGGGTTGAAGGAAGTTCCTGCCAAGAGGCTCCGTCCGAACCGCGCGGATTGGATGGTGCGCGAGGCCATCCTGGGCATGCTGCCGAAGAACAAGCTGCGCGCGCGCCGCGCCCGCAAGTTGCGCGTCTATCTGGACGCGGCCGGGCTCGCGCGCCACGCCGGGCAGAAGCCCCAGCCGCTTGCGTTTTAGCCGCACGGTTTTTCGATCAGGTTCCAGGCATTCGAGCCGCGGGTGCGGGTTTCTCCCGGCGCGCGGCGGCGAAGGGAAGTTTGAGGAGGGACGTTGAGTTCCACACCGCAGCCCCTGGAGGGCGCGAGCAACAAACAGTTCTACGGCACCGGGCGCCGCAAGGAAGCGGTCGCGCGCGTGTTCCTCAAGTTCGGCACGGGAAAGTTTACGGTCAACGGCCGCGCGGTCGAAGACTACTTCAAGAACGTGGCCTGGAAGAACGCGGCGCTTTCGCCGCTGAAGTTCACCGAAACGCTGGAGCAGGTGGACGTGAAGGCCACGGTGAAGGGCGGCGGCGCGGGCGGGCAATCGGGCGCGGTGCGCATGGGGCTTTCGCGGGCGCTCGCGCTCTTCAATGCAGAGCTGCGCCAGGGCCTGCGCAAGAACGGTTTTCTGACGCGCGATTCGCGCATGAAGGAGCGCAAGAAGTACGGGCAGAAGGGCGCCCGCAAGCGCTTCCAGTACAGCAAGCGGTAGTTGCACGACCACTGTTCCGGTTCTGCCGGAACAAATTCACGGCCGGCAAGGAAGCCGGCAACCGGATACTCGGCCGCCGCGGCGGCTTGCAAGCGTCCGCGCAGTCAGGAGGCACGTTGGGGGTTGACATCTCGATGAAGGAGCTTCTGGAGGCCGGCGTCCACTTCGGCCACCAGACGCGCCGGTGGAACCCGAAGATGAAGGAATACATCTTCGGCGAACGCAACGGCATTCACATCATTGATCTCCAGAAAACTTTGAAAATGTTCCGCGAGGCCGCGCGGTATGTCAGCGAGCTGACCAGCCAGGGCCGGATCGTGTTGTTCGTGGGCACGAAGCGCCAGGCGCAGGAAGCCGTGGCCGAATCGGCGAAGAGCTGCGGGATGTTCTATATCCATCACCGCTGGCTCGGCGGCACGCTGACGAACTGGGCCACGCTGCAGAAATCCATCAAGCGGATGAAGACGCTGAAGGCCATGATCGAAGACGGCCGCATGGCGCAGCTCTCGAAAAAGGAAGCGGCGCGCCTGGAGCGCGAGCTGAAGCATTTGAATCAGAACCTCGAGGGCGTGGAGAACATGGTCGCGCTACCCGACGCGATGTTCGTGGTGGATTCCCACTCCGAAGAGATTGCCGTGCGCGAAGCGCGGCGCATGGGCATCCCCGTGGTCGCCATCGTGGATACGAATTGCAATCCGGACGTGGTGGACTGGATCGTGCCGGGCAATGACGACGCGCTGCGCGCCATCAAGCTGTTCACGTCGAAGATGGCCGAGGCCGTGCAAGAAGGCCGGCAGATGTTCGCGCAGACGCAGGTGGCCGAAGAAAAGGCCGCCGAAGGCGCCACCGGCGAAGACGGGGTGGAATACCAGGACACGAGCGCTTACGAGAGCTACGAGAAACAGGAGCGCGACTTCGTCGAGCAGCCTGTGGAAGCGGCTGAGCCTGCCGAGCCCGCTGAGCCCGCGCCGGATTTGACGCCAGCCGCCGTCCCCCCGGGCGAAGAGGGGAAGGGTTAGCAAGGCCCTGTGCCGTTCCGCCTCCGCGGGAGGCCGGCCCGGTCCCAGCGGGCCGCAGGAAACGAGCGGCGTGGGGCCATTTTCGTAGGCGCAGGGAGATAAGCAGATTCGGCGGAAGCGCAAGCGCGGGGCTCCGAAGAGCGCACGGGCCGGAAAGATCCGGCGGCCGCGGCGGAAGCAAGTAAGGAGCGCGGAGCCAAAAGGGCTTTCGGAGACAGCCGGAAGGGACTCCACCGAAGCGATGACCACGAAACCCGAGCAAGCGAACATTTCGGCCCAGCTCGTGAAGGAGCTGCGCGAGCGCACGAGCGCGGGATTCAGCGATTGCCGCGCGGCGCTGGTGGAAGCGAACGGCGACATCGAAGGGGCCATCGACGTCCTGCGTAAGAAGGGCCAGGCGGCCGCGCAGAAGAAAGCGCAGCGCCAGGCCACCGAAGGCCTGGTGGGCAGCTACATTCACGCCGGAGGCAAGATCGGCGTGATCGTGGAAGTGAACTGCGAATCGGACTTCGTGGCGCGCACCGAGGATTTCAAGCGCCTCTGCCACGACGTGGCCATGCACATCGCCGCGCTCGACCCGCGCTTTGTGCGCCGCGAAGAAGTGACGCCGGAGATCCTGGAGCGCGAGCGCGAGATCTACCGCGAGCAGGCGCGCGCGACGGGCAAGCCCGAGCCGGTGATCGAGAAAATCGTTACCGGCAAGATGGAGAAATTCTACGAAGAGAACTGCCTCTACGAGCAGCACTTCATCAAGGACGAATCCGTCTCCGTGCGCGAGCTGATCAACCAGGCCGTCGCCAAGCTCGGCGAAAACATCTCCGTGAAGCGCTTCGTCCGGCTGAAGGTCGGCGAAGTCGGCGTTCCCGGCGCGCCCGCTCCCGCAGGCGAGTAGCCGGCGCGCTTTCGCGGTCTCCCCAGAACTTCCCCCTGCCGGTATTCCCGCCAGGGGCTCTCTTTTTCGGCTGCGCTGCGCGCACCACCCCACGGCCGGGCCGTGCCAGTCCGTGGAATCTCTGCTAGAATGCCCGCGAGCATGACGACCACCAACCTGAACACGCGAGCCGAGGCGGGAACGCAGGCCCCGGTTTATCAGCGGATTGTTTTGAAGCTTTCCGGTGAATCCCTGCAGGGCGCGCAGGGGTATGGAATTGACGCCGCGGCCGTTGTGGCCATCGCGCGCGAGCTGAAGGAAGTGAACGATCTGGGCGTGCAGGTGGCCATCATGGTCGGCGGCGGAAACATCTTCCGCGGCACGCGCCAGAAATCGCTGGCCATCGATCGCGCCACGGCCGATTACATGGGCATGCTGGCCACCGTGATCAACGGGCTGGCGCTCCAGGACGCGCTCGAAAAGCAGGGCTGCTTCACGCGGCTGATGAGCGCGATCGAAATCCAACAGGTGGCCGAGCCGTTCATCCGCCGCCGCGCCGGGCGCCACCTGGAAAAGGGCCGCGTGGTGATTTTCGCCGCGGGCACGGGGAACCCGTACTTCTCGACGGACACGGCCGCCGCGCTGCGCGCGATGGAAATCAAGGCGCAGGTGATCCTGAAAGCCACGCGCGTGGACGGCATCTACGACGCCGATCCCGAAAAAGTGCCTGGGGCGCGCATGTTCGACCGCATCACGTATATGGACGTAATTCAAAAAGGACTGAAGGTGATGGATTCCACGGCCATTTCGCTCTGCATGGACAACAAGATGCCGATCATCGTCTTCAACCTCAACGTGCGGGGCAACATCAAGCGCGTCGTGCTGGGCGAGAAGATCGGCTCCACGGTCTGCGCAGCCTGACGAGGATGCACGCGATGACTACGATTGCCAACACGAAAGACGCCATGGCGCAGGCCCGGGCGCGCATGGAAAAAGCCATCGACGATTTCCGCAAGGAACTATCGACGCTGCGCACCGGACGCGCCAACGTTACGCTGCTCGACCACATCCGCGTGGACTACCACGGCACGCCGATGCCCCTCAACCAGCTCGGCACGCTCTCCGTGCCCGAGGCCACGCTGATCGTGATCTCGCCGTGGGATCCCACCGCCGCCACGGCGATTGACAAGGCCATTCGCACCTCCGACCTCGGCCTAAACCCGGCGAGCGACGGCAAGGTGGTGCGCGTGCCGATCCCGCCGCTCACCGAAGAGCGCCGCAAGGACCTGGTGAAGCACCTGCACAAGGTGCTCGAAAATCACCGCACCGCCGTGCGCAATATCCGCCGCGACATCAAGGAAGCCGTCGAGAAACTCGAGAAGGAAAAAAAGATCAGCGAAGACGACCGCAAGCGCACGCTCGAGGAGCTCGAGAAAGTCACGCACTCCGAAACCAAGAAACTCGAAGACCTTTCCGCCGCGAAGGAAAAGGAAGTCCTCGAGATCAAGTAAGGCCTCGCGGCGCAGAGTCGCAAGCACGGAGGCCGCTCATGCCGGCACGAAAACCAGCCATCCTGTTCCTGCGCTGCGCAGCGGCGCTCGCGCTGCTCGCCGGTGCGCTGCCCACACGCGCGCAGGAGACGCAGCTCGGCCGCGTGGAGTTCCCGACGAGCGGTTCCGGCGCGGCGCAGGCGCATTTCCTGCGCGGACTCGCGGCCCTGCATTCGTTCTGGTTTGAGGAAGCTCTCGACGAATTCCGCGCGGCCACCGCAGCCGATCCGAACTTCCTGATGGGCTACTGGGGCCAGGCGATGGCTTACAACCACCCGCTCTGGGCCGAGCAGGATACGGCCGCGGCGCGCGCCGTGCTCGAGAAAACTGCCGGCCGCCGCGCGCCCACCGCGCGCGAGAACGCCTACCTCGACGCCGTGCGGGCGCTCTACGGCGCAGGCGACAAGCTGGCTCGCGACCGCGCGTATTGCGCCGAGATGGAAAGGGTCCATCGCGGCTACCCGGAAGATTCCGAGGCGGCGCTGTTTTACGCGCTTTCGCTGCTCGGCACGGTCCGCCCGGGAGACACAGGCTTTCGCCGGCAGATGCAGGCCGGCGCGATTGCGCTGGCGATCTACGAGAAGAACCCGAACCATCCGGGCGCGGCGCACTACATCATTCACGCCTTCGACGATCCCGACCACGCCATCCTGGCGCTCGACGCCGCGCGGCGCTACGCGGAAATCGCTCCCGCGGCGCACCATGCGCGCCACATGCCCGCGCACATCTTCCTGCAGCTCGGCATGTGGTCCGAAGCCGCGGCGTCGAATGAATCCGCGTGGGCCGCTTCGGTCGCGTGGGTCGAGCGCAAGCATCTCTCTCCGGCGCAGCGCGACCTGCACAGCTTGCACTGGCTCTTCTATGTTTATCTGCAGCAGGGCCGCTACGCGAAGGCGGCGGAGGTTTTTGCGCTGCGGCAGCGCGTGCAGGCCGAGGTGGGCGAGGCCGAAAGTCACGGCGCGATGCACACGGCCATGGGCGGGCGCTACTACGACGACATGCGCGCCGAGTTCGTGATTGAAACCGGGCAGTGGGCCAGGGCGGAGCAGCTTTTCCCCGGAAGCGCGGCGGATGCCGGGACTTCGCGCGGGCAAATTCTGAGTGTGTTCGTGCGCGGGCTGGCCGCCGCGCAGGCCAATTCCGCAGAAGCAGAACAGAGCGCGACGAAGCTCGCGGCTGCGCGCGCGGAGCTCGAGCGCGCGGGAGAAACGTACCGCGCGAAACAGATCGAGATCATGGAGCTCGAGGTGAAAGGACTCTTCGCGGCCCGCCAGGGCTCCGCGGCGGCCGCCACCGAGGCGATGCAACGCGCGGTGAAGCTCGAAGAAGAACTGGCGCCGCCGTCGGGCCCGCCCGACTTGATCAAGCCCGCGCACGAGCTGTTTGGAGAGATCCTGCTGCAGGCGGGCCAGCCGCAGCAGGCCGCGCAGCAGTTTGCGCGCGCGCTCGAGCGCCAGCCCAACCGCGCGCGCTCGCTGCTCGGCGCAGCACGAGCCGCGGCGCAGAGCGGCGATACGGCGGGCGCTGTCGCCGCTTATGCGAAGCTCATCGAAATCTGGCGGCAAGCCGATCCGCAGCTCGCCGAATTGAAGGAAGCGCAGCAGTACTTGAACGGCACCCGCGCGGCGGCCCAGCCCCGCTGAGGCCCTCTTATAACCATAACAAAATAAACGCCTTATATTCTGCAGGAGGTGACCGAGCCCCCGCACATGGCCCATGTACGGCTCTCCGGGCGCGTGCGGCGGGCCTCCACGAACATAAAGCGAACGGATTTCCACTGGCCCGCAGCCCGTTTTCGTTTGACAGCGAAGGAGTTTTGCCCTATACTCAACGTTTTGTCAGGGGAGTTTTGGCCCTGTTGGTGAAAGGGAAGGTCTCCCAGCCCCGGAACAAAGAAAGACGGAATGGGGTGAGGAGAGCGGCCGGAATGGGGCGCCAGCCCCGCAAAGCCGAGTAAGCCTCTCCGATGTGGCCAGTTGGGCGAACGCCTAAGCTGGTACCGGTGCGGAGTTTCTTGGCGGTTCCTCCGAAGTCGCTTGTGGCCCTTTCTGTCTAGAACCTCACGGACCTGCGCGTGTTGCGGGCGCAGGCCAAACAGATTTTTGCTCGATTGAGGGAGAGTCGTGCCTACATTTGGCCAATTGGTTCGCGCGGGCCGGGAGCAGATCCGGTCGAAGACGAAGTCGCCGGCGCTCGAAGGCAGCCCGCAGAAACGCGGCGTGTGCATCCGCGTGTACACGCAGACGCCGAAGAAACCGAACTCGGCGCTGCGCAAAGTGGCGCGCGTGCGGCTGACGAACAGCGTGGAAGTGACCACGTATATTCCCGGCATCGGCCATAACCTCCAGGAGCACTCGATCGTGCTGGTGCGCGGCGGCCGCGTGAAGGATTTGCCCGGCGTGCGCTACCACATCATCCGCGGCGCGCTGGACGCCGCGGGCGTGGAGAACCGCAAGCAGGCGCGCTCGAAGTACGGCGCGAAGCGGCCCAAGGCCGCGCAGAAGTAGGAGAGAGCACGCATGCCGCGCAAAGGTTTTATCGTTCGACGCGAGGTGCCGGCCGATACGGTGTACGGCAGCGACCTGGTGCAGAAGTTCATCAGCTCGATGATGTGGGACGGCAAGCGCTCCAACGCGCAGCGCATCTTCTACTCGGCAATGGAACTGATTGGGCAGAAGACCAACGACGACCCGCTGAAGACGTTCAAGAAGGCCGTGGAGAACGTGAAGCCGATGCTCGAAGTGAAAACGCGGCGCGTGGGCGGCGCAAACTACCAGGTGCCGGTCGAGGTGAACCAGTTCCGGCGCCAGTCGCTGGCCATCCGCTGGCTGATCCTGCACGCGCGCACGCGCGCCGGCAAGAACATGGTGGACAAGCTCACGGAGGAATTGCTGGACGCCGCGAATAGCAAAGGCGGCGCCATCAAGAAAAAGGAAGACGTGCACCGCATGGCCGAAGCGAACAAGGCCTTCGCGCACTATCGCTGGTAAAACACATGCCCCGGCAGAACCAACTCGAAGAGACGCGCAACATCGGCATCATGGCGCACATTGATGCCGGGAAGACGACTTCGACCGAGCGCATCCTGTTCTACACCGGGGTGACCTACAAGATCGGCGAGGTGGACGAAGGCACCGCGACGATGGACTGGATGGAGCAGGAGCGCGAGCGCGGCATCACCATCACGTCCGCCGCGACGACGACGTTCTGGGAGCATTTTGGCAAGAAGTACCGCATCAACATCATTGATACGCCCGGCCACGTGGATTTTACCGTGGAAGTGGAGCGGTCGCTGCGCGTGCTGGACGGTGCCGTGGCCATTTTTGACGCCGTGGCGGGCGTGCAGCCGCAGTCGGAAACGGTCTGGCGCCAGGCGGACAAGTACCGCGTGCCGCGCATCGCGTTTGTGAACAAGATGGACCGCGTCGGCGCGGACTTTGACCATTGTATCCGCTCGATGCGGCTGCGACTCGGCGCCCACCCCGTCCCCCTGCAGTTTCCCCTCGGCAAAGAAGACTCCTTCATCGGCTGCATCGATTTCATCCAACAGAACGCCATCATCTGGAAGGAAGAGACGCTGGGAGCGAAGTATGAAATTGTGGAGCTCGAAAAGCTGTGGGATGCGGCCTTCCTGAAGACGCGGCCCGAAGTGGCCGCGGCGCTCAAGGCGTCCGCGATCAGCCCGGAGTTTTACCGCGAGCACCGCGAAAAGGTGGTCGAGTACATCGCCGAGCACGACGACGTGGTCCTCCGCAAGTACGTGCAGGAGCACGCGCTGTCGGCGGAGGAGCTGCGGGCGTCGATCCGCCGCTCGACGATTGCGCTGAAGCTCGTGCCCGTGCTGGTCGGCTCGTCGTTGAAGAACAAGGGCGTGCAGCCGCTGCTCGACGCGATTGTGGACTTCCTGCCGTCGCCGGTCGATGTGCCGCCGGTGGAGGGCCTCTCGCTCGATCGCAGCGAGGCGGTGCTGCGCCGCGCGAGCGACGACCAGCCGTTTGCCGGGCTGGCGTTTAAGATCATGTCCGACCCCCACGTCGGCCACCTGACGTACATCCGCGTGTATTCCGGCGTGCTGAAGGCGGGCAGCTACGCGTTCAACTCCACCAAGGGCACGCGCGAGCGCGTGGGCCGGCTGCTGCGCATGCACGCGAACAAGCGCGAGGAAATCGACGCGATTTACGCGGGCGATATCGCCGCGTGCGTGGGCCTGAAGAGCGTCACCACCGGCGACACGCTCTGCGACGAAGACAAGCCGGTCGTTCTGGAATCCATCGAGTTCCCCGCGCCGGTCATCTCGGTGGCCATTGAGCCCAAGACGAAAGCCGACCAGGACAAGCTCGGCAACGCGCTTGGAAAGCTCACGCAGGAAGACCCCACGTTCCGCGTGCACACCGACCCCGACACCGGCCAGACGCTGATCTCCGGCATGGGCGAACTGCACCTGGAAATCATTGTGGACCGCATGATGCGCGAATTCGGCGTGCAGGCGAGCGTCGGCCGGCCGCAGGTGGCCTACCGCGAAACGATTCGCCGCAGCGCAGAGGCGGAAGGCAAGTACATCCGCCAGACCGGCGGTCGCGGCCAGTACGGCCACTGCAAAATCGAGATCCATCCGCTGCCCAGCGCCAGCCACGAAGACATGCACGAAATGTCCACCGACGAGCTGGACGCGCTGGCCAAGAAGGTGGCCGGGTCGGGCGGCAAATGGCGCTTCGACAAGGAGCACCGACTGCTCTTCATTGACAAGATTGTCGGCGGCGCGATCCCGAAAGAATTCATTTCCCCGATTGACGCGGGCATCCGCGAAGCGATGGAGACCGGCATCCTGGCGGGCTACGAGATGGTGGACATCGCGGTGGCCCTGGTGGACGGCAGCTACCACGAAGTGGACAGCTCCGAGATGGCGTTCAAGATTGCCGGGTCGATGGCGTTCAAGGAAGGCTGCCGAAAAGCCAGCCCCACGCTGCTCGAGCCGGTGATGCGCATCGAAGTCGTCGTTCCGGAGGAGTACATGGGCGACGTCATCGGCGACCTGAACGGGCGCCGCGGCCACGTGCAGGGCATGGAGGCGCGCGCGGGCAGCCAGATCATTCGCTCGGAAGTGCCGCTGGCGGAGATGTTCGGCTACGCCACCGACCTGCGCAGCCGCACCCAGGGCCGCGCCAGCTTCACCATGCACTTTTCGCACTACGAGGAAGCGCCGGCTTCGATTGCCGAGGAAGTGATCGCGCACGCCACGGGCCGCGCGGTGCGGTAGCGCGCGGCGAAGATGAGTTTGTTTGCGTTGTTTCAGGGCCACGCAGGAAGAAGCACAAGCTGAGGAGCGGAGCGAGCGATGGCGAAGGAAAAATTTGAACGCAGCAAGCCGCACGTGAACATCGGGACGATTGGGCACATCGACCACGGCAAGACGACGCTGACCGCGGCGATCACCAAGGTGTTGGCGAAGACCAACCCCAAGGTGCAGTTCCGGGCGTTCGATTCGATCGACAACGCGCCGGAAGAGCGCGAGCGGGGGATCACGATCGCGGTGGCGCACGTGGAGTACGAGACGGCGAACCGCCACTACGCGCACATCGACTGCCCGGGGCACGCCGACTACATCAAGAACATGATCACCGGGGCGGCGCAGATGGACGGGGCCATCCTGGTGGTGGCGGCGACGGACGGGCCGATGCCGCAGACGCGGGAGCACATTCTGCTGGCGCGGCAGGTGGGCGTGCCGTACATCGTGGTGTTTCTGAACAAGTGCGACATGGTGGAAGACCCGGAGCTGCTGGAGTTGGTGGAGCTGGAGGTGCGCGAGTTGCTGAAGACGTACCAGTTCCCGGGCGACGCGGTGCCGGTGATCCGCGGGTCGGCATTGGGCGCGTTGAACGGCGAGGAGAAGTGGGAGAAGACGATCCTGGAGCTGATGGAGGCGGTGGACAAGAGCGTGCCGCTGCCGCAGCGCGACGTGGACAAGCCGTTCGCGATGCCGATTGAAGACATCTTCTCGATCTCGGGGCGCGGCACGGTGGTGACGGGGCGCGTCGAGCGCGGGAAGGTGAAAGTGGGGGAAGAGATCGAGATTGTGGGCTTCCGAGCGACGCAGAAGAAAGTGGTGACGGGCGTGGAGATGTTCCGGAAGCTGCTGGACGAAGGGATGGCGGGGGACAACATCGGGTTGCTGCTGCGCGGGACGGAGAAGGAAGAAGTGGAGCGCGGGCAGGTGGTGTGCAAGCCGGGGTCGATCACGCCGCACACGAAGTTCAAGGCCGAGGCGTACGTGCTGACGAAGGAAGAGGGCGGGCGGCACACGCCGTTCTTCACCGGGTACCGGCCGCAGTTCTACTTCCGGACGACGGACGTAACGGGGGATGTGAAGCTGCCGACGGGGGTGGAGATGGTGATGCCGGGGGACAACGTGTCGTGCGAAGTGAGCTTGATCACGCCGGTGGCGCTGGAGAAGGGGCTGCGCTTCGCCATCCGCGAAGGCGGCCACACCGTCGGCGCCGGCGCCGTCACGGA
>JBGQHO010000065.1:0-15103 GCA_041497955.1 Terriglobia bacterium
GCCCGCGAGTTCTGAAATTGCCCCGATGTGGCGAAGCAGGCCCTCAGCTTCCGAGGTATGACGAAATCGCGCGACTGTGGTTACCAACGTTGTAAAGCCCACCGCAGCCCAACCGGTGCACGCGGGCGGTCTCCAGTCGCGTCCGACATCAGACTTGCTCCATGACTTCACGATGGCCGAATCATCCAGACCAGGATAGGGCGGAACGGGTTCCTTTCCGCATGGCGGCTGCGGCCCCAATTGCGCATAGCCGTGCGCCTGGCAGAGCAGCATTGCCGACAATACAAGCCGAACGCGGTGCCAGGTCCAAGTCCGGACAAGCGTCTTATGACGCGGATCTGCGCTCATCTAAGCACCATAGTTCTTGCCCGGGGCCTGGGTCTAGTACAGAAAATGCATTCGAATAAAGCTTGATCGGCAAATCGTCACGTCGAGTCCCTTCTGAGAGCTCGCCAGAAGTGTGAAGGCGGTGGCGGTGAAACGCTAAAGGCCCGATCCTAAGTCCGGGCTATGACTTGTTCCTCGCCCCCATGACCAGCAAGACGACCCCTCCAGCCAATGACAGCCCTCCAAGGATTGGAGGAAGGGGAATTCGCTCGTGAGTTTCTGTGGTGAGATGCACCGATCCCACATCGAGGACTTTTTTCTGACGTGTGTAGTTGATGCCTTGATAGGCGAGGACCAGTGCGCCCAGAACGATTAACAAAATCCCAATCCAACTGATCGGTTTCATGTTTACCCCACCTCAATTCGATAACTCTTCGATCTGGAACCAGCCTAATCTCCCATTCTCACGATAATAAACCTAGTCAAAGAATTCGTTAAAAGCTACTAGAAAATCATCCTTAGCTTTGCCGCACGACCCCCTCGCGGCCCGCATAAACACTGGCGATCAGCCCATCGAGCGATTGGTACGAACCCAGAAATCCAGAAGTATTTTTTTTTCGTGCGCATGTGTGCGATTCCGCCCGTCGTTGGCCAAGACGTTTGCCATTCTAGCGCCGACCATTGCCCCGGCACCACACCGGCTAGTACCGTACCATCCGATTGAAAACGTTGAGGCCGACAACGGAGCTATGCTCCGGCGGAACCTACTCCAATCCGCCTCAGCCGAGTTCGTCTTTCAGCCAATTCTTCTTGTGTTTGGGCGCCTTGCGCCGCTTATCGAGAATGACGCGCGCGGCGGGCGGCTGGCCGGCTTTTTCCCGCGCGCGTCGCCGCGCCTCTTTGCCTGCGGTAAACCGTCGCTTCGGTTTGCCCTTGCTCACGGGCGGAACGATGGCGGAAGTGGCGGAAGCGTGTGGGAGTCGAACCCACCACCCTGGCCGCGAAGGACAGGATCAATGGCTTTGAAGGCCACGAGGATCACCGGACCCCTTTCGCCTCCACGGAGATTATAGAGGCGCGCGGCGGAAGCTTCAATCCTTGCGGGCGGCGATGAGCAGGTGGGCTTCGACGAGCTCGCGGACTTCGGCGGTGGCGCAGACTTCGTAGAAGGCGCGGCTGCCCGGGCCGCCGATGCGGCCGTCGGGCATGATCTGGCGCACGTAGCCCTTGCGCAGCACGATGGGCTCGAGCGTTTCGCCCAGCGGCACTTCGCCATAATAGAGCGTCACCGGCTCGCGGCCCCAGGGCATGGGGCACTGCATTTCAAACGACGTCATCGAAATTTCTTCGGAGAGCTTCTGAAAGCCTTCCTCGTTCAGCTCGATGCCGTCGAGGTTGTAGCGGATCAGGAATTCCTCCGCCTCTTCGTCTTCGACGGCTCCCATCACCGGCTGGAACAGAAACACGCGGAACATTGAGCTCGCCTGCGCGAGCAGCCGCCGCGCCACCTTCGAGCAGCTCGAGAGCCGGTCGGAAAGGTTGATGGCGCGCGAAATCATGATGCGCGAGCCGCTGTCTTCCCAGTAGGTCGGTGGCGAGTTTTGAAACGCGATGCCCAGGCCCAGCTCGAGCCGCGGCAGTTCGCTGGTCTCCTCGCGCAGGTTGTAGGCGCGCGCGACGGCCAGGATGTGCCGCGCCAGCGCGCAGGCTTTGGAAACGGCGCACTGGTGCGAGCGGTTGGCTTCGGTCTCGTAAATCGCCAGCACGATGGCGTCGCCTTCGATGAAGACCTTGGCCGCGCCGAAGCGCGCCAGGATGCGCTTCACCGGCTCGTAAAGGTGCAGGCTGAAATGCGACGCAGGATTCAGGCCCCGGTCCTGCAGGTCGTGCGTAATCTTGGTGGAGCCGCGCACGTCGGCCTTGATGATGGCGTGCGCGACCACGCGGTCCTGCTTGGGCCCCTGCTCTTCGGGCAGCAGGAATTCGTAGAGGCTGTTGTTGAGCCGCGAGACCTCGCGCGTCTTCTCCGAGCGGATCAGATTGATGCGCTCCATCGAGGCCACCAGGCGCTGGTAGTTCCCCAGGTCGCGGCGCAGGCGCATGAAGTCTTCGGCAAAGCGGACGGCGATCGCGCGCGCATCTTCGCGCGGGTAATGGCGCAGCTTCCGCGCCAGGTCTTCCACGCGCTCCAGCGAAAAACGCCGCGCCGGAAACTGCTTCAGGATTTCTTCCACGCGCTTGAATTGTTCGCGCGAGATCAGCGCCTTGCGCAACTGCTGCAAGTGCACCGGCGGGCAGTAGTCGTGGTGGAGGTTGCGCACCTCGTAGCTGGCCAGCACGTGGACGAGCAGATCGCGCTCTTCGAGGCGCCGCAGCCATTCTTCCAGGAGTTGCGCGCGTGTCCCGCCGGCTTCGGCGTCTTCGCCGGACCACGCCGGGTCGAAGAGGAGCCGCGCGTTCTCCGGCTCGTTCAGGTAGTCGCCCAGGCGGCCGTTGTACTCTTCGGTGAGGAATTCCGCCTTCTGCTTGGCGGCTTCGATCTTCGGGTCGAACGCGTCGAGTTTCTCCTGGAGATGCTTCACGCCCACTTCAATCTCGGCCAGAGCCGCGCGCCCATCCGCCGGGTCGCTGCGCCGCAGGACGCGCGAGAGCATGCCTTCACCGCCCGCGACGCGCCGGGCCAGCGTATCGCGCCGCTCTTCAAGCTGCGCCAGCGCCGCGCGCGTGCGCAGGGCCGCCTCCACCAGCGCGTCATGGGCCTTGCGCGCGTCGCTCATCTCCTCGCCCGGCTCGCCGGCTACGACGAACTCGCGGAGGAAATCGAGCAGCAGCGCGTCAAACGTTTCGAAGCGGTCTTCGTCCCGCTGGTAGTTTCCGAGCAGAACGTACTGCTCGAGGTAGAGCGCGTCGTCGCGGCCGCCTTCGACGAAGACCAGGCGGTTCTTCAGCAACTCGTAGCTCTCGCTGCATTCCTCGCCGAAGAGCGCGCGGCGCGACCGGCTGAAAAGGCTCTCATCCAGCTCGACCAGGATCTTGAACACCTGCTGCCCGACCTGGCGGAAGACATTCCGGCGGTTGGCTTGCAGCTCCGCCAGGCGCGACTTCACCACGTGGGCCTGCTCGCTGCGCTCAAAATTGGAGCCGCGGCTGCGGATCGACTCCTTGCCCTCCAGCAGGAGGTTGGCAAACTGATTGCTGATTTCCTGGGTGAAAAACTTCAGCAGCGAAATCCGCAGCAGAAGATCGAGCTCGATGTTCTTTTCGTATTTGGCGTTGGTCAGCGACGCCTGGAGGAGATCCGCGAGCAGCTTCCGGAGCGTCCCGGTGTCCGGCGGTTTTTGCGCGCGCGGATCCTGCTTCGAAAACCGCTCCAGACCGGTGGCCTGCCGGACGAGCTCGAGCAAATAGCTGCGCGTGAGCTCGACGCATTTCGGGCTGAGGAACACATCGTAGTGGATGTTGTCCACGCCGACGGCGAGAGAGCCCATCGGAAGCTCAACGTGATAGGTTTTCAGCTCCACCCGTGCGGGATGGGCTGTCAGCGGCGCGCCGCTCAAATGGTCCGCCATTGAAGACACAAGTCCTCATTTTGACTTTAGCAACCCCTTTTGGACGGAACAAGGCGGGGAGTCGTACCCGTCAATAGCGAGTGTGAATCGAAAGCCCCGAGGCGCGGGACTCCTAAATGAGGCCCATGATCTGGAAGCCGGCGTCCACAAATAGAATGTTGCCGGTGACGCCCCGGCCAAGGTCGCTGGCCAGGAACACGGCAGCGTCGGCCACTTCGGCGGGGTCGGTATTGCGGCGCAGAGGTGCGCGCTGCATCACGGCATCGAGCACCTTGCTGAAATCCTTGATGCCGCGCGCGGAGGCCGTCTTCACCGGCCCAGAGGAGATAGCGTTGACGCGGATCTGGCCCGCGCCCAGTTCGCCCGCCAGGTAGCGCACGGAAGATTCGAGAGCGGCTTTGGCTACGCCCATTACGTTGTAGTTGGTGACCACGCGCGTCGAGCCCAGATAGGTGAGCGTGGTGATCGAGCCGCCCTGCGTCATCAGCGGCGCCACGGTCCGCGCCACCGCGATCAGCGAATAGCTGCTCACCTCCTGCGCCAGCAGGTAGCCGTCGCGCGAAGTCTCGAGGAACGGCCGGCTGAGGTCTTCGCGGCTCGCGAAGGCGATGCTGTGAACGACGGCGTCGAGCCGTCCACCCTCTTTCAGTGCGCGGGCGAGCTGCTCGAGCTCCTGCTCCTTCTGAACGTCGCAAGGCAGAATCCTGGCGGCGCCGAGTTCCTTTCCCAGCTCCTCGACCGTTTCCTTCTGACGGTCACCCTGGTAGGTCAGGACGAGCGTCGCGCCTTCGCGGCGGAAGGCCTGCGCAATGGCGTAGGCGAGGCTCCACTTGTTCGCCACGCCCAGCACGAGCGCGGTTTTTCCTTCGAGGAGTTTCATGGGCAGCTCCTAACTCCCAACGTCCTGCTTGTGAACTCTTGCGGCTGTCGTTAGATCTTCGCGGCGATCTTCGATGGTGATCCGCCGCGCGTCCTGCTCCAGATGCTCGAGCGAAATGCGCACCACCGGCCAATCGGTGCGCAGCGCAAACCGCTCCGGCCACTCGACAATGACGATGGCCTGCTCGGTCAAGACGTCTTCGAGGCCGAGCGTCTCGAAATCGTGCGCGTCCTCCACGCGATAAAGGTCCACATGGTACACCTTGCAGTGATTGTGAAACACGTGGACGAGCGTGAACGTCGGGCTGGTGACGTCTTCTTCGCGCGCGGCGCCCAGGCCGCTGATGATTCCCTTCGCCAGCGTGGTCTTGCCGCTGCCGAGCTCACCCTGCAGCAGGACAACCGCGGGCGCGCGAAGCTGCGCGGCCAGCTCGCGGCCCTTGGCGACCGTTTCTTCGGGAGACTGCGAAATGAATTCGCTACGCGCCACGCTGGTGCTCCGCGCGGACGTGCTCGAACGCCTGCGGGATGGCTTCAATCAAATCCGAGGCGATCATCGACGCCTGCCCCACGCGCGCCGCGGCCAGGTCGCCCGCCAGCCCGTGCAGGTACACGCCAAACGCCAGCACCTTCTCCCACTGCGCCGTGCCGAACTGCGCCGTCAGGCCCGCGAGGATGCCGGTGAGGACGTCGCCGGTGCCGCCGCTGGCCATGCCTGGGTTGCCGGTGGAGTTGATATAGGCACGGCCGTCGGGCGTGGCCACGATCGTCCCGTAGCCCTTCAGCACTACAAACGCGTTCCAGCGCGCTGCGGCCTCGAGCGCGGTCTGCAAGCGCGCGGACTGCACTTTGTCCGAGGTGCAACCCGCGAGCCGCGCCATTTCGCCGGGATGCGGCGTCACGGCCAGCAACGCAGACTTGCGCTTCTTCAGGTCCTCGGCGCGGCCCGCAAACGCGTTCAGCGCGTCGGCATCAAGGATCATGGGCAGCAGGCAATCGGCGGCGACGGCGCGAACGAATTGCTGCGTCTCGTTATGCGTCGTCAGGCCGGGCCCCATGGCCAGGACGCTTTTCCCGGCCACGAGCGCCGCAAACCGGCCGTAGTCGAAGCTGCGCAGGCTGATCGAGCCTTCCTCGGTGTTCGCCAGCGGCGCAGTCATCATCTCCGGCGCGCCTGCCGCGACGGTCAACAGCACGACGTCCGGCGTTCCTACCGTCACCAATCCGGCGCCGGCGCGCAGCGCACCGCGCGCGGCCAGCACCGCAGCGCCGGTCTTCCCACGCGAGCCAGCCACGATGAGCGCGTGGCCGAAATCGCCCTTGTGCGCGTCGGGCCGGCGCTCGAGCGGCAAATCGCGAAATTCCCCGGGCTCAAGCCAGCGCAGCTTGAGCCGCGCGTCTTTTTCGAGCACTTCCGGCGGCGTTCCGATTTGAGCGACGACAAGCCGCCCGACGCATGCCGCGTTGCGCGAAACAAGCTGCCCGAGTTTCGGCGCCGTGAACGTGACGGTGCAATGCGCCCACACGACGGGCCCGCCGAAGTCTTCCGTGCCCGAGGGCAGCCCGGAAGGAGTGTCCACGGCAATAATGCGCGTGCGGCGCGGCAGACGGTTCACGTCGTCGATGACGGCCGCGAGCAAACCCTCGGCGGGGCCGCTCAGCCCGGTGCCCAAGAGCGCGTCCACAACGAGGCCTGCCTCAGCGAGCGTGGAGCGCGCCTCCTGCCATTGCGCCGATTCGGTGACTACGCGGACTTCCCCGCCGGCTTCCTGCCAGCGCTTCAGGTTCACGGCGGCATCGCCGCGCACGGCTTCCGGCGCTGCGAAAAGAAAGACGCTTGGATGCGCCCCGCGCTCGTGCAGCAGCCGCGCGACGACAAAGCCGTCGCCGCCATTATTGCCCTTGCCACAGAGGACGACGACCTTGCGCGCGCGCAAATCGGCGAATTCGGCTTCGAGCGCCTCGACGACGCGCGTCCCGGCGTTTTCCATCAGCTCGAGGCTGGGCACGCCGAAGCGTTCGGTGGTGAGCCGGTCCGCCTCGCGCATTTGTTCTGCGGTGAGGACTTTCATGGGTTTTACCGGAAATAGCTTACCCCGCGGGAGCCGCCGGGCGCGAACATTCTAAAGCAGCCCTGTTTGGAGCTCGCGCAGCGCAGTCTGCGCGGCGCCCTTGTTGGAGCGGTAGGCGATGGCCACGCGCGCGCCTTCGCGCCCCAGCACGAGCGTAATTCCCTTCCCGATGCCGCGGCTCCCGCCCGTGACGAGCGCAACTTTTTGCCGCAAGGACAACCGACCCTCCGAAAAACTTGCAGTATATCGGAACCGCTTCCCCGGCCCTCGCGCGCGCTACTCCATGCGCGCAACGATCACGGTCATATCGTCGGCGCGCTCCTGCGAGCCGGCCCATTCCTCGGCCGCGGTCATCAGCGCCTCGACCAACGCGTGCGGCGTCTTATCGCGATTGCGCAGCGCGACCTCTCTCAGGCGGCGCCTGCCGAATTCCTCGCCATAGACGTTCTCCGGCTCCACGAGGCCGTCGCTATAGACCACGAGAACGCTGCCGGGCTCGACCTGAATCGTGCCCTGCGTGAAAGTGCAGTCGTCAAAAAGACCGACCACCATACCGCCCTCTTCGAGCTGCTGGACGCGCTCGCCGACGATATAGAGCGGCGGCAAATGTCCCGCGTTGGTGTAGCGAAGCGTGCGCTTGGCGGTGTCATAGACGGCGTAAAAAAACGTGGCGTAGCGGTCTTCCGAAGTGTTCAAGAAGAGATGCAGGTTCAGGCGCGTCACCAGCGCGGCGGGTTCAAGCGAAGCCGCTCCATCGAGCACCGCCTGGCTGCGCAGCGCCGCCTGGAGGCTGGCCATCAGCAGCGCGGCGGAAATTCCCTTGCCGCTGATATCGGCCAGCGCCATGCCCAGCTGCGTGGGCCCGACGCGGAGGAAGTCGTAGTAGTCGCCGCTCACCATGCGCGCCGCGCGGCAAATGGCTTCCACTTCAATTCCGGGCATCGAAGGCAGCGACTGCGGGAAGAGCTGGTCCTGCACTTCGCGCGCGATGGACAGCTCGTTTTCCAGGCGCTGCCGCTGGCGCTGCTCTTCGATCAGCGAGCTGATCGAATTGGTCATGGAGTTGAACGACTCGCCCAGCGCCGCGAGCTGGTCGCGCTTCTGAACGCGAATGCGATACGACAGGTCGCCGGTCTGCACGTGCTGGGTGGCGCGGTAGAGATCGTCCACTGCCTGCGTGATCGTGCGCGTCAGTACAATTCCGATGATCAGTGCCGCGGCCTCGATCACAAGGAAGACGACACCGACCAAAACCAGCAACTGAAAATACACGCCTCCCAGCTCGCCCAGGGCACTGAAGAGGCGGCGGTTGAGCTGGGAGGGACGCGCCGAAAAAAATGCGAACACGGGCCGCGTCCCGGCATCGCCGGCCTCGGCGTGCAGCGGCAAGGCCTCGAACCTTGCGACGCCGTCCACGGTGCGGTCCAGCCAGTTAGCCGCAGCCTGCAACGCGCGCTGGCGCGTGCGCGCCGCCTGCTGGAAGACCCGGTCGCCGATGCGGTAGGTTACGACGCGCGGAGCTTCCTTCTCAGAAGGAAGCGTGACGAGCACCTGCAGCGGACCCAGGTCCGGCGCCACGCGGTCCAGCAACTCGGGCGAGACGGGCGCCTCGACGGTGACGACCGTGCCGTCCGGCCGCAGGGCCATCGCCAGCAGGGACAGCTTGTCGCTGTCCTGCACGATGCCGGCAAAGCGCTTGGCGCGCGGGCCGCCCAGCCGGTCAAGCAACTCGCGCCCGCGATTCAAATCGATCTTCAGGCCCGGCAGCTCGTTGTCCCAGTGCGTGTGCACCGAGGCCGCCTGCGGGTCGGCCGATGCCGCAATGGCCGCGGCCGCATCCGCTGCCTCTTCCACCCGGCTTTGCAAGTCCGCGTAAAGAAGATAGGCGCCCAACTGGGAATAGAGAATCGAGGCCGCGAGCGCGGCCATGACCAAGAGCAGAAGGATCGGCACGACGGCGATGAACACGTAGGCGACGATCAGACGGTTGCGCAGGCTCCAAAGCATTCGCGTGCGCGTCCAGGCCACCAGGCGGACGGCGAAGTAACCGAGGCTCAGAAAGAAGAGAAAGCGGACAAACCCGGCCAGGGGCATGTCCGGGCGGAACAGCATTGCGGCGCGGACGACGACGTAAAGCAGGACGACGCCGAGCGCCACGCGATCGAGGCGCGTCAGCCGGCGCCAGGAAAATCCCGTTGAACCAAGGGGGAGCGACTTCATGGAACGAGCAGAACCCACTCCGCGCGCGGCTCTGCGCCGCGGCAGAACATCCCGGCCACCGGCCGCGCAGGGCTTCGGGCGATCCGCGAAATGCCGCTGCCTACTGGCCGGACATCTTCCTCACCCGGCTGTGCTTCCGTCCGTAGGTGAAGTAGATGACCATTCCAATCGCCAGCCAGACCACCAGCCGAATCCAAGTGTCACCGGGCAGCGACGCCATCATCAGCAACGAAGCCAGGATGCCCATGATCGGCACCAACGGCACCCAAGGGGTCTTGAAGGGCCGCGGCAGCTCAGGATGCCGCACGCGCATCACCCACACCCCCGCGCAAACGATCACGAACGCCAGCAAGGTGCCGATGCTGACGAGTTGTCCCAGGATGCCGATGGGAATCACCGCGGCAAACACCGCCACGCACAGCCCCACGATGATTGTGGATTTCCAGGGCGTGCGGAACTTCCGGTGGATCTCGCCCGCCCACTTCCACAGCAATCCGTCATGCGCCATCGAGTAGAACACGCGCGACTGTCCCAGGAGCATGACGAGCATCACCGTGCTCAATCCGGCCAGAGCTCCCGCGTTCACCACGTAGCGTCCCCAGGCCACTCCGGTCTCCTGAATTGCCAGGGAAACAGGGGCGCCGATGTTCAACCGCGAATAGTGCACGACGCCGGTGAGCAGCCCGGAGACCAGGATGTACAGCACGGTGCAGATGGCCAGCGAGCCGAGGATTCCGATGGGCATGTCCTTCTGCGGATTCTTGGCCTCTTGCGCGGCGGTGGAGACCGCGTCAAAACCGATGTACGCGAAGAATACCACCCCGGCCGCGCGGGCGATGCCCGACCATCCGTACGCGCCGAAACTGCCTGCGTTGGCAGGGATGAGGGGATGCCAGTTCGCCGCGGCCGCCGCCTGGTGCTTGAGCACGTATCCCGTGGCCACGATGATGAACGTGATCACCGCCGTCAGCTTGATCAGCACGACCGTGGTGTTGAACCGCGCCGACTCCTTGATGCCGATGACGAGGATTGTCGTCACAAGGGCGATGGCCAGGAAGGCAAGCAAGTTGAAGCTGGCGGTGGCGGTAGGCAGCGAATGCCAATCGATGCCGGCGTCCGCCAGAGTTTTTTGGACGGTGACCAGCGGCCGCCAATTGTCCCCGTAAAGCACCCAGACCTGGCCAGGCGTGTCGCAGATCTGCGGCGGCAGCTTGATGCCGTAATCCTGCAGAAACGCAACCAGCGTGCTGCTCCAACCCGAAGCCACGGTGGCGGCGCCAAAGGCATATTCGAGGATCAAATCCCAGCCGATGATCCACGCGAACAACTCTCCCAGCGTCGCGTATCCGTAGGTATAGGCAGAGCCCGCGATGGGGATCAGCGAGGCAAACTCCGCATAGCAGAGGCCGGCAAACGCGCAGCCGATGCCCGCGAGCACGTAGGAGAGCACAATCGCCGGCCCGGCATATTGCGCGGCGGCAGCGCCCGTCAGCACAAAGATGCCGGCGCCAATAATGGCGCCGATGCCCAGCGCCATCAGCGAAACCGGGCCCAGGGTGCGCTTCAGCGTATGTTCACCCGATTCCTGCGCCTCGCGCAGCAGAAGGTCTAACGGTTTCCTGATAAAGAGTGGGTTTCCCATGCGGCGTCTCTCCTTGAAAAGTCAGATCGACCGTGCAAGGCCCGTTACCCCGGACTCTTCTCCGACTTGCGATGCCAGACCCAGTACACCGGCACGCCGAGCAGGACAATCAGCAGGCCCGGCCAGGTGGTCTGGGTCTTGTAGAGAAACAGAGCGATCATGATGGTCGTGGCAGCCGCCATGTATAACACCGGCACCACCGGATAGCCAAACGCACGATAGGGACGCTCCGCGCCGGGCCGCTTGCGCCGCAACACAAATATGCCCGCTATCGTCAGAACGTAGAAAATCAGCACCGAGAACACCACGTAGTCGAGCAGGTCGCTATAGAGGTTGCCGTAGCTTTCCGCGCCCGTGAGCGGATCGAGGATGCGCGTGCGCGGTAGCACCAGCAGCGCCGCCCAAAGGCCCTGCAACAGCAAACCCTTCGCCGGGACATGCAGGTTGTTCAGCTTGCCGATGGCGCGGAAGAACAAGCCGTCATTGGCCATCGCGTAGTAGACACGCGCGCCGGCAAGGATCAGGCCGTTGGCGCAGCCGAACGTGGAAACCATGATGGCGATGGCCATCACCGTGGCGCCCGCATCGCCCATGATCAGGTTCAGCGCGGCGGTGGCCACGCGGTCATCCGGCGCCTGCTGGATTTTCGCGAGCGGCAGCGTCACGAGATACGCCACGTTGGCGAGGAAATACAGCGTGATCACGATCGCGGTCCCGGCAGCCAGCGAAAGGGGGATGTCGCGGCGCGGGTTCTTCACCTCGCCTGCCGTGAAGGTGATGTTGTTCCACGCGTCGGCGGAAAAGAGCGAGCCGACCTGCGAGACGCACAGCGCGATCAGCAAACCGAACGCGCCGCTCGAGGCCGTCACCGCCGGGATCAGCGAACGCAGCCAGTCGGCACCCGGCTGGATGGCCTGCGCCCCGCGCGGCGTCCAGAGGTCGCCGAAATTTGCGGCGATGGCGGAGGCGTTGCGCCCCAGGAAAACGCCCAGCAGGATCAGCCCGATGAGCGCCAGCGTCTTCGCGGACGTGAAAATATTCTGGATCCACTTGCCGAGCTTCAGGCCGCGCGTATTCACAAACGTCAGAAACAGGATCAACAGCAGGGCGATGAGCTGCTGCCAGGACAGGCTGATCGCGTACTTCTCTGACAGGATGATGGGCCTGATGATCCACGCCGTCGGCGAGATGGAGGGCACCAGCACGCCGAGGAAGCGCGCGAAGCCCACTGCCACGGCCGCGATCGTACCGGTTTGAATGACCAGGAAGAGCGTCCAGCCGTAAAGAAAGCCCCACAGCGGCGAATACGACTCGCGCAGGTACACGTACTGGCCGCCGGCCTTCGGCATCATGGCGGCGAGCTCGCCGTACGAGAGCGCCGCGGCAACCGTCAAAACACCGGTAAGAATCCAGGTGAGCAGCAAACCGCCGGGCGAGCCGGTCTGGCGCGAGATGTCTGCCGAGACGATGAAGATGCCCGAGCCGATCATCGAGCCGATGACGATCATCGTCGCGTCCACCAGGCCCAGTTCGCGGACGAATCCGGCTTCGGCGGGCACGCCGCGGCTCGCAACCGCTCGCGTGGCTTCGCTCATTCGCGCTCCTTCACAGGTTTCCTCCCGGCCTGCTCCGCCGCGTCGAAGTATTGCCGCACGCGCAGGGCGAGATCCTTCGCCCCCGTCAAGTCGCTGATCACGGCCACCGAATCGGCGCCCGCACGATACACATCCGCGGCGGTCTCTGCTGTGATGCCGCCGATGGCCACCAGAGGTTTCCCGGTCATGGCGCGGGCTTGCCGGATGAAGTTCAATCCCACGACCGGGTCCGGGTTTTCCCTTGTGCGCGTCGGAAAGACCGGCCCCACGGCAATGTAGTCCGCCGAGGTGCGCGCGGCCCGCTCCACCTGCTCGAGCGAATGCGTGGAGACGCCCACCCACTGCGGCGCGCCGCAAATTGCACGCGCTTCTTCCACGCCGAGGTCGTCCTGGCCCACGTGCACGCCGCCGGCGTTCACCAGGGCCGCGATGTCCGCGCGATCGTTTACGATGAACCGCACACCCCGCGCGCTTAAGACGCGAGAAAGTTGTAGGGACGTTTCAAACAGGTTGCCAGAGAAAGCTTGTTTGTTGCGGTATTGGATGAACTCGACCCCGGATTTCGCCAGCATTTCCGCGAACGCCAGCTCCGATGTCTTGAGCAACGCGGCGTCCATTATTGCATAGAGACTTGGAAACACAAGCTCCATCCGCCCCTATTTTGCCAGGACCGGCAGGAACCGTTCGACGAAGTGCGTGTCCAGGTTTCCCGCCTCGAAGTCAGGGTCGGCCAGAATCTTGCGGTGGAGCGGAATCGAGGTCTTGATGCCCTCGACAACGAACATTTCGAGGGCGCGGCGCATGCGCGCGACGGCTTCCGGGCGGTCGCGGCCACGCACGATCAGCTTGGCAATCAGGGAATCGTAGAACGGCGGGATCACGGCGTCGGTGTGCGCCGCCGTATCCACGCGCACGCCCGTGCCGCCGGGCATCTGGAAGGCCGTGATGCGCCCGGCCGAGGGCACAAACGTCTCCGGGTCCTCGGCGTTGATGCGGCATTCGATGCTGTGCCCGCTGAACTCGACCGCGCCCACGGCATCCGTGAGGTTTTCCCCGGCGGCCAGGCGAATCTGCGACTTGATCAGGTCCACGTTGGTGACCATCTCCGTCACCGGGTGCTCCACCTGGATGCGCGCGTTCATTTCGATGAAGTAGAAACTGCCGCCTTCGTCGCGCAGGAACTCGACCGTGCCGGCGTTGCTATAACCGATCTTCGCCAGAGCCTTGGCCACGCGCGCGCCGAGCTCCTCGCGGGACTTCGCATCGAGCGCCATCGAAGGCGACTCTTCGATGAGTTTCTGGTGGCGGCGCTGGATGCTGCACTCGCGCTCGCCCAGGTGGATCACGTTGCCGTGGCGGTCGCCGAGCACCTGGAACTCGATGTGCCGGGGGTGCTCGATGAACTTCTCCATGTACACGTCGGGCGAGCCGAAAGCCTGCTGCGCTTCGTTGCGCGCCGTCTGGAAGGCCACCACGAGTTCCTCGGCGCTGCGCACCACCCGCATACCGCGGCCCCCGCCGCCGGCCGAAGCCTTGATGATCAGCGGGTAGCCGATCTCCCCGGCCGCGCTTCGCGCCGCGCCTTCATCCGGCACGATGCCCTCGGTGCCGGGCACGATGGGCAGCCCGGCCGCGGACATTTCGCGCCGGGCGCGCTCCTTTTCGCCCATCAGGCGCAGTATCTCCGCCGAAGGCCCGATGAACGCCAGATGCGAGGCCTCGCACACTTCGGCGAAATTCGCATTCTCGGAGAGAAACCCGTAACCGGGGTGCACGGCGTCCACGTTGGTGATTTCCGCGGCGCTGATCACGTGCGGGATATTCAGGTAACTCTCGCTCGAGCGCGGAGGCCCGATGCACACGGCTTCATCGGCAAAGCGCACGTGCAGCGCGTTGCGATCGGCTTCGGAATAGACGGCGACGGTGGCGATGCCCAGCTCCTTGCACGCGCAGATCACGCGCAGCGCGATTTCGCCCCGGTTGGCAATGAGGATTTTGCGGAACATCAGAGTGAGGGGCGCGGGCCGCCGGCTATTTCTTTCGCGACGGGCGGATGGCGAACAGCGGCTCGCCGTATTCCACCGGCTGGCCGTTCTCCACGAAGATGCGCATCACGTCCCCGCCCACTTCGCATTCGATCTCGTTCATCAGCTTCATGGCTTCGATGATGCAGAGCACCTCGCCCACCTCGACGGAATCGCCCACCTTGACGAAAGCCTCCGCGCCCGGGGTCGGGGCCTCGTAGAACGTTCCGACGATGGGTGACTTCACTACGTGCAGGTCTTCGCCGCGCAGCGCCTCTGCGGCGGCCTCGCGGGCCGACGGCGCGGATTCTGCCGCGGACGCGGGCGCGCCGCCCACCACAATCTCGGGACTTGCCATGACGCGCGGTGGCGCGGCGTTTGGATTTGCAGAGGGTCTCTTCAGGCGGATGTGCAGGTCGCCACGGGCATACTCAAATTCCTCGAGGCCGTGCTCGGTCATGAAGGCGAGCAACTGCTCGACCTCGGTGAGATCCAGGCCGGATGCGGCAACTCCCGGCGGCTTTGGAGTCCTCTTTTTCCCCTTCATGGAGTGTCAGAGTTCGAGGAAATCCCGGGGCGCGCTGGTCAGCACCTCAATCCGATTTGCGAAGACGGCCACGTCGTCTTCAATGCGGATGCCGCCCGCGCCCGGAAAATAAACGCCGGGCTCGATGGTCACTACGTTGCCTGCCCGGATCCGGCACGTCTGCTCCCTGGCCAAACGCGGCTCCTCGTGCACTTCGATTCCCAAGCCGTGCCCCGTGCTGTGCACAAA
>JBGQHO010000066.1:0-14244 GCA_041497955.1 Terriglobia bacterium
CGCGCTCGCGTCGCCGCAGAGCGCGGCATCGAGCGCCGCGCGCCAGCGCGCCAGCGCTTGTTGCTTCGCGGCCACGTCGCCCGGCGAATCCGATACGTCGTCCACCAGGCGCATAAAGGCGTAGAGCGCGCACATGGCGTCACGCTTCGGACGCGGCAACAAGAAAAATGCGTAATAGAAATTGCTCGCAGCGGCCCGGGCGATGCGCCGGCACTCCGCGTAGGAAGCTTCCACCGAATGCGCAGGCGCAGTTTGGGCACTCAAGGGTCGAGCGTCAGGCATTCCGGCCTGCCACGGAGGCGGGAGTCTGCGGCGAAGAGAGCCACGGCGCAAACAGGCGCGAGACGAGCGCGCGGCCGAGCAGCCGTGCCTGCGTCGAGCGCCGCAACGCGGGCCGCTGCTCCAGCGTGTTGTACCCGATGGCTTCGATGGCCTCGAGTACGGCCAGCCCGCCGCGGCTGAAGAGCTCGATGTCCACGCGCAACTCCGGTTCCACGCGGCTTGCAAGCGCCAGCCCGGCCCGGAAAAGCTCGCGCGTGCGCTGAATCAAGTCTTTCATCAGCGCGGCATAGCGGGCGTCAAAGCGGCGCGAAACGATTTCCGCCTCGCTCAGGCCGTGGGCCGCGAGCGCATCGAGCGGAATGTAAATGCGGCCCTTCTCGAGATCGCGCGCCACGTCCTGCCAGAAATTCGCAAGCTGCAAAGCCGTGCAGGTGAAGTCCGAAAGCCGCTGGCGCTCGGCGTCGCGGTAGCCGCAAAGAAACAGCACCAGCCGCCCCACCGGGTTCGCCGAGTAGCGGCAGTAGCCGAGGACGTCGTCCCAAGTGGCGTAGCGGTGCACGGTCTGGTCCTGACGAAACGCCGTCAGGAGATCCGCAAAAGGCTCGATGGGAATGTCACACTCGCGAATCGTCGGCGCGAGCGCGATAAAAACAGGATGCGAGGGCTGCCCCGCGTAGCAACGGCGCAGCTCATCCTCCCACCAGTCAATCAACTGGAGCGCGCGCTGCGCGTCGGGCACTTCGTCGCCCAGGTCATCGGCCCACCGGCAATAGGCGTAGAGGTTGTAGAAGTGACGGTGCAAGCGCCGCGGCAGCAGCCAGGAGACGACGTTGAAGTTTTCGTAGTGATGCGTGGCGAGCCAGCGGGTGTAGCCCTCGGCCGCTTCGCGGGTGCAGCCCGCTGGAGGCAGCTCGCGTGCGATCTCGAGTTCGTCAGGTGCGAGCATGGCTCGGGCGCGGCCCGCGCGCGGCGGGGCTAGGGGATGACGGCCGTCTTCAATTCCCCGTTGCGGTGTTTCATGTGCTCGAACATCTGCGGCAATTCCTGCAGAGGGATCTCGCCGGTAACGAAGTCGCTCGCGCGGATTTCGCCGCGCGCCACGGAATCGAGCGCCTCGCGGATGAAGTGCGGCGTATGGTGGAACGTGGACTTGATGGTGATCTCCGAATAGTGCAGCGCGGTGGGATCGAACTCCACCTGCGTCCCGCGCGGACAGCCGCCGAAGAGGTTTACCGTACCGCCGCAGCGCACCATCTGAATGGCCCACTGCCAAGTCGCCGGGGAGCCGACCGCTTCGATCACGGAATCGGCGCCGTGCCCGCCTTCGGTCAGCTCGCGCACCGCGCGCACGGCGTCACTCAGTTGCGTGACGTCAAACGCCGCACGCGCGCCCAATCGTTCCGCTGCGCACACCTGGCTCTTTCGCTTGGCCAGCGCAATCACGTTCACGCCGCGCCCGGCGAGGATGCGGATGAACTTCAGCCCGATGGGCCCGCAGCCGATCAGCACGGTGGTATCGCCCGGCTGGATGTTCGTCTCGTCGATGCCGCGGAGCACGCAGGCCAGCGGCTCGACCATCGCCGCATCGATGAACGAGACGTGGCTCGGAATCTCCAGCATGTTCTGCCGGACGATGCGCCCGGGGATGCGGATGTACTCGGCGTACGCGCCGTTGTTGAAGAGCAGGTCCTCGCAGAGGTTTTCGTGAGCCTTGCGGCAGAACAGGCAAACGTTGCACGGCGCCGAATTCGCCGGCACCACGCGCGCGCCCACCCTTAGCCCGCCGTTCACTTCGCGGCCCAGCAACTCCACGACGCCGGCCAGCTCGTGCCCGAAGATCGCCGGCGGCGTGATCATGCGCGCGTGGTACCCCTGCTTCCAGACCTTCAGATCGGTGCCGCACGTCAGTGCGACCTTCACGCGGACCAGCACCTCATCCGACGCCAGCGCCGGGATGTCCACGCGCTCAATCTTCAAATCTTCCCTGCCGTAGAGAACGGCAGCGTGCATATGACCGTTGCGTTCGCTTTTCATCAAGGCGTAATCACCACTTTCAAAGAATCGCCCGCGGGGCGGGCGGCCAGGGATAAAGCCTCTTCGATGCGCTCGAGTGGGAACCGGTGCGAAATCAATTCGCGCACAGGCAGCCTCCGCGTCAACACCAGCCGCGCTGATTCTCCCTGCAAATCGACTGCAGCGCTATAGCTGCCCAAAATCTCTTTTTCCTCAATGCCAACAGCGGCCGCCGGGAACTCGATGCGCATCTGCGGGTCGTTTTGCGCAAACAGCAGCACGCGGCCGCCGGGACGCGCGAGCGCCAGAGCTTCGGCGACAATCTTCGGGCTCGGCACGGCAACGAGCACCGCGTCCGCGCCGCGGCCTTCGGTACGCGCGCGCACCTCCTCGAGCAACCGCCCCGCCGAAGGATCGAAGGCAGCCGCAGCGCCCAGCCGCAGGCTAATCGCGCGCCGCTCGGGCATGGGGTCGCTCGCCAGCACCGTGGCGCCCGCAAGCCGGGAAAGCAGCATCAACAGCAGGCCAATCGGCCCCTGCCCGATGACGAGCACCGTTTCGCCTTCCGCCACCCGCGCTTTCTGCACCGCCTTCAGGCAGGTGTTCACCGGCTCCACGAACGTGGCTTCTTCGAAGCTGACCTCCGGCGGAATCGCCACCAGACCGCGCTCAACGATCCACGGCATGGCGCGCACGTACTCCGCGAAGCCGCCCCCATTCGGCTCGAAACCGGCCGTCAAGCCGACTTTCTTGTACGCCGGGCACTGCGAAAAGAGCCGCTGCGCGCAATAGAAGCATGCGCCGCAGGGGATGTGGTGGAAGCCCACCACGCGGTCGCCGACTTTCCAGCGCCGCACACCGTGGCCCACTGCGACGATCGTGCCGGCGATTTCGTGTCCGAAGATTTGCGGCGGCGTCACAAAGCCGTGCTGAATCTTCTTGATATCGGTGCCGCAGATGCCGCAAGCCGCCACGCGGATCAACGCTTCGCCCTCGCGGATCTCCGGCACGGAAACATCTTCGACCGCGACGCGCCCCTTGCCGCGATAGACGCCGGCGCGCATCGTCTTCGCGGCCACCGCAGCGGCGACGGGCGTCTCGACTTGGGTAATCGTATGGCTCATGTGGCCGCCACTTCGTAGGCGGCTTCCGATTGGGTCAGCGCCAATTGCCAGGCGCCGACGTAGCGGTCGAGAAACGCTGCAATATCTTCCGCCGCGTGCATGCAATCGCGGCTCAAGCGCAGTAGCGCAGGCACGCGCTGCGGCCTGCGCGCAATCTGCGCCAGCACGCCGGCCAGCCGAATCTGCCCGGTGGCATCGCGCGCGCGCGTGAAATCGTAGGGCAGATCCGTGCCGGCCGCGTCGCTCACAATGCGAATCGCCACCGCAGGGATATGCTGCCGGGCCGCTTCGGCCAAGACCGCATAGCTTTCCATTTCCACCGCGTCCGCAACGTACCCGAGCTCGGTCTTTTCCGCCGCGGTTTGTGCCAGCGTGCCGGACGTGCAGAAGCGCGCAGCCGGGTGCGCGCCGCAGCGCACCGCGAGCTCAACGAGTTGCTCGTCGGCGCGCAATTCCATCTCACTGCCGCGGAAGCGTACGGCGCCGGCTACCAGCACGCGCCCCACCGGATGTTCGGGGCGCAGCGCCCCCGCAAAACCCGACGAGATGCACACATCGGGCCGCCCATTCATCACCGCGCGCACCGCTCGGGCCGCGTGTTCCGGCCCCACGCCGGTCAGAACCACGTGCAAGTCCGCAGCGCCCATGCGCGCCCGGTAGACAGAGTCTTGCCCTTCGCGAAATCCGCGCCGCGTGCGCCACGGCGCGAACTCTGTGGGCACCGCAAATGTGACCAGGACCTTCATGTTCAAGCCGCGTGGGCGCGCGCCAGCCGCTCGGCCGGGCGTCCAGCCACGTACCCGTTCGCCTCGTACCAGCGTACCGCGCGCTCGAGCGCCGCAAGCACAGGGCCGGGCGCGAATCCCAGCTCGCGCTGCGCTTTCGAGCAATCCACAAACATCTTGTGCCGCGCCATGCGCACGCCCTCGAGCGGAATCTGCGGCTCGCGGTTCAGCAAGCGCGAGACAACGTGGTCCGCGTAGGCCGCTGCCAGCGCCACCGCATGCGGCAGCCGCACGCGCGGCGCGGGACACCCGGTGATCTGCGCAAGCGCCGCAAGGACCTCTTTCAGTGTCAGGTTCTGCCCGCCGAGGATGTAGCGCTCGCCCACGCGCCCGCGCGCCGCAGCGAGCAGGTGCCCTGCGGCCGCGTCTTCCACCGGCACAAGATTCATTCCCGTATCCACGTAGGCGGGCATGCGGCCATTCAAGAAATTCACGAGGACGCGGCCCGTCGGGGTCGGCTTCCAGTCACCGGGACCGACCGGCGTGGTCGGATTGACGATCACAACCGGCAGGCCGCGATCCACCGCGCGGAAGGCTTCTTCTTCGGCCAGAAACTTCGAGCGCTTGTAGTTGCCGATCATTTCGTCGAGGCCCGCTTCGGTAGCTTCGTTGGGCAGCGCGCCCGGCCGCGGCACGGCGACGGTCGCCACCGTGCTCGTGTAGATGAACCGCTCGACACCCGCGGCGCGCGCGGCTTCGAGCAGGTTCCGCGTGCCGGTGACATTCGACTCGTAGATTTCCCGCGGGTCGCGGGCCCAGAGGCGATAATCGGCCGCGACATGATAAACCATCTGCACGCCCTCGAGCGCGCGGCCGAGCGAAGCCGGATCGCGCAGGTCGCCCGCGACGCGCTCGAGCGGCAGGCCCTCGATCGCGCGCAGATTGCTCGACGCGCGCACCAGAGCGCGCACGCGCTCGCCCCGCCCGACCAACTGCTGCGCCACATGGCTCCCCAGGAAGCCCGTGGCTCCGGTGACCAGCGTGGTCATAGCACGCGCAAGCTCCCGTCAGCGGAAACCAGATCCGGAGACGCTTCCGGGCGAGGCGTTGTGGAATGTCCGTTCGTGCCGTTGTGTCCGTTGCCGTTCGTCTTGCCGTTTGCGCCGTTCCTCTTGCCCGGCGCGCCGCCCATTTTCCCGGTGAGCTGCCACTTCAACATCTTCCAGTTGTCGCCCAGCTTGCGATGCGCACCGAGCACGGCCGACGGCTCGAAACCGACGTGCACCATGCAATCCTCGCAGCGCGGGTCGCGCCCGCGGCCGTACTTCTCCCACGGCGTCTTTTCCATGAACTCGCCGAACGTCGGATAGTGCGCGTCGGTCATCAGGTAGCAGGGCCCTTTCCAGCCGCGCGGATTGTACGTCGGGTTGCCCCAGGCCGTGCACATCAGCTCGCGCTCGCCGCGCAGGTACTCGAGGTAAATCGGCGAGGTCATCAGGTTGTACTTCTCGAGGAGATGGCAGGCCGTCTGGAATTTCTCGCGCACTTCCTGGCGCGACATGAAAATCTCCCGCGTCTGCACGGCCGCATAGGAGTACGCCGGCGAGAGCATGTAGCCGTCCACGCCCAGCTCGCGCAGATATTCGTACAGCTCGGCGATCTCACTCAGGTCAGTCTCTTTGTAGATTGTCGTATTCGAGCAGACCAGAAAGCCCGCGGCCTTCGCGGCCTTGACGCCTTCGATAGCTTCGCGGAAGACGCCGTCGCGTTCGACGCAAAGGTCGTGCGTGCGCTCCATGCCATCCAGGTGCACGTTCCAGAAAAAGCTCGAGACGGGCTTGAATTCGTGCAGCCGCTTGCGGATGAACATGCCGTTCGTGCAGAGGTAGATGTGCCGCCCGCGGTCCAGGATCTCGCGCACGAGGCGCCCGAGCTCGGGGTAAATCGTCGGCTCGCCGCCGCAAATCGAAACCACTGGCGCGCCGCAGTCCTCCATGGCCGCGATGCACTGCTCGACAGTGAGCATTTCGTTGATCGTGGATTTGTACTCGCGGATGCGCCCGCAGCCCGTGCACGTCAGGTTGCAGGCGTGCAGCGGCTCGAGCATCATCACGAGCGGGAACTTGCTTTCCCCGCGCAGGCGCTTGGTGGCGATGTAGCGCGTCAAGTTGGCCGTCAGCTTCAGCGGAAATCTCATTTTCTATCGAATCTCCCGGTTCCCGTTGCGATGTTCTAGGTCGCCCGGGCGCATCTCGAAGGCGTGGAACTCGCGCTCCCCTTGTTGCTGGTTGTTATGACGCGCCAGCGCGTACAGCGGAAAATAATTGCGGTACAGGTGGTACTTCAAATAAAACACGCACGGAAAGCCCGTGCCGGTGAACTCGGCCTCCTCCCACGAGCCGTCGGAATTCTGTTTGGCGACAAGATACGCCACGGCGCGCTCAATCGCAACGTCACCCTCCTCAGAGGCCGCGAGCATCCCAATCAGTCCCCAGGCTGTTTGCGACGCGGTCGTGGTTCCCTTCCCCTTCCAAGCCACGTCGTCGTAGGAGGCGATGGATTCGCCGAAGCCGCCATTATCCTGCTGTACGCCGCGGAGCCAGGCCGCCGCGCGCTGGCAATCCTCGCGTGCGGTGAGTCCCAGGGTTTCGAGCGCGCGCAGAACCCCGCCGGTGCCGTAGACATAGTTCACGCCCCAGCGGCCATACCAGGAGCCGTCCGCGGCCTGGTCCTTCAGCAGGAATGCCAGCGCGCGTTGGATGACCGGATGCGAAGCCGGCCAGCCGAAGCGTCCCAAACATTCCACAACGCGTGCCGTAACGTCGGCCGTCGAAGGATCGATCATCGCGTTGTGGTCGGCAAATGGAACCTGCGTCAAAAACTCGCGGTCGTTGTCGCGGTCAAACGCGCCCCAGCCACCGTCGCGGTTCTGCATGCTGACGAGCCACTTCAACCCCAGCCGCAGGGCGCGCTCCATGCGCGCGCGGTCGGGATAGTCCACGCGCTGCAGCGCCATCAGAACAAACGCGCTGTCGTCCACATCCGGGAAGAAATCGTTGCGAAACTCGAAGACCCAGCCGCCGGGCTCGGCGTCGCGGTTCTTCACCTGCCAGTCACCTGGACGCACCACTTGTTGATCGAGCAGCCAATCGGCGGCGCGCACGAGCGCGGGATGGTCAGGCGGCAGGCCGGCTTCTACCAGCGCGACCATGGCGATTGCGGTGTCCCACACGGGCGAGGTGCACGGCTGCACGCGAATCGTATCTTCCCCCTCGATTTCAAACCGCGCGAGCTGCCCGATTTCGCGCGCGGTCAGCGGATCATCGGGCGAATGGCCCAGCGCGACGAGCGCAAAGACGGCATTCATCATTGCCGGATAGATCGCGCCCAGGCCGTCCGAGCGGTCCAGGTGCTCCAGCAGCCACTGGCGCGCCTGGCGCAGCGCGCGCTGCCGCAGCGGCTTCCAGGGCAGCCGCTCGTAGAGCTTGAACGCGCGGTCCACGGCGAGGAAGAAGTTGCGCCAACTGAAGAGTCGGTCGTCCCAGCGAAACGCGACCGCTTTCTGCGAAGAGTCGCGGAAAAGCTCGTCCACGCGCGCGTGCGAGGGCAGCTTCCAGCGGGGCTTCTGCGCGTAGAGGATGGCCAGCGGGATTACGATCCCGCGCGTCCAAGAAGACATCTCGTAGATGTTCAGCGCAAACCAATTCGGCAGGAGCATCAGCTCCGGCGGCACCGCGGGCACCATTTCCCAACCGACGGCGCCCACCAGCGCCAAATAGAAACGCACGTAGGAATTCGTGGCTTCGAGCCCGCCGAGGTCGTGCACGCGCTGCCGCGCGCGGACCAGGTGCGCCGCATCGGGCGAATCGCCCGCCAATTTTAGCGCGAAATACGCTTTGACGGTGGCGTTCAGCTCCGCCGGCCCGCCGAAATATGTATTCCAGCCGCCATCGGCCAATTGCCGGCGGCGCACGTAGTTCGCGAGCTTCGCAATGCGCGCGGGATCTGCTTTGCCGAGGACGTGCAGATAGAAAATGTAATCGGACTCGAGCGTCGTATCGGCTTCGAGTTCGCCGAGCCAGTAGCCTTCTTCCGCCTGCAGCGAAAGCAGGTGGCTCGCGCCGCGCTCAATCGCCTCTTCGAGGCGCTCGCGAAGCGCTTCCGCCCCAAGGGCCGGCTCGCTTGCGGGGGTCTCCAAGCCGATTCTCACTCCTGCCGTCATCCAACCCTCAGCCTTCCAAAAACAATACGAGCAGTCTCTCTCGCAACTCCGAGAGGCCCATCAGCAAGACTTCGTTAAAGTTCGTATGCGCCGGCCCTCAGCGAAGCAGACTAAGACCGCTCAGTTCGCCGCCCCGGATGGGAGATTCCCATCCGCCCCTGACCGTGGAAGCCGTGAACCACCTAAACCCAGCATTATCTCCGTGTTTCCATTAGGGGTCAACAGCAAGATTCCGGAAGACTGCAAGGCGTGTACCATACCAGAAAATGTATCGAATGGGGAAAACTCAAGGCCTACGCTTCTTCTCATTCGTCCCCCGAGGCCCGCTCCAACCGGCCTAGGCGCTCAGCCAGCTCGGGCAAGCGGGCAAACCATGCGTACTGCTCTTTGAATTTCTCTAGCGGCCGCGCGGGCGTGCCCCAGACGGTCTGGCCGGAGCGAATCGTCTTGCCCGTTGGGATGCCGGCCTGTGCGCCGGCTACAGAGCCGTCCTGCAGGTGACAGTGGTCGGCAATGCCCACCTGGCCTCCGATCACGACATTCTTGCCAACGACGCTCGAGCCGGAGATACCCGTCTGCGCGGCAATGACCGTGTGCTCGCCGATCGTGACGTTGTGCGCCACCTGCACCAGGTTGTCGATCTTCACTCCGGCGGCGACGCGCGTCGTGCCCAGCGCGCCGCGATCAATCGTCGTGTTGGCGCCGATCTCGACGTCATCCGCAATCTCCACGCCGCCGAGCTGCGGAAACTTCCAGTATTTCCCTTCGCCGAAGACGTAACCGAAGCCATCCGAGCCAATCACCGTGCCCGCATGCACCACCACGCGCCTCCCGAGTTTCGCGCCTGCGTAGAGGGTCACACGGGGATAGAGCCGGCAATCTTCGCCGAGGTTGCTTCCCTTTCCGACCACACAGTGGGCACCGATCTGCGTGCCCGCGCCGATCGAAACCTCGTCTTCGATCACGCAGTACGGGCCAATCGCAACGCCGGATGCCAGAAGCGCGCTTGGCGCAATCATCGCGGTGGGATGAATGCCTCGCGCAATCGGCGCCGCCGGCACCAGCCACGCCGCCGCCTTCGCGAAAACGAGCTTGGGGTTCTGCGCGCGGAGCAGCGTCTTCCCCGGAAGCTCCACCTCGAGCGCTACGACAGCGCATCGCGCCGCAGACTGCTGCACGCGCTCGAGATGCCGCGGCGAGTCCACGTAGATCAGGTCCGCGGGGCCGGCATTTTCCGGCGCGGCCACGCCCGCAATCGGCGCGGCGGGGTCTCCTTCGAGCGGAATGCTCAAATGTGCGGCAAGCTCACGTGCGGTGCGCGTCATGGCGACCTCTCTTAAGATGCTGCGATCTTCAGAATGGATAGAGCGGCTTCTCGCCCGGCGGGCGCGTTTTCCACCGCCGGTGCACCCACAACCACTGATCGGGATAGCGCCGCGCGTAGTCCTCGATAAACTTCATGAATCGTGCCGTATTCTCGCGGACATCGGCTTCGAGGTCGCCTGTGCGAACCAGGTCGAGCGGCGGCTCGTAGCGCAAGCGATACTTGCGCAGCTCGCGGTCCCAGGCAATCGAAACGGGCACCACCGCCACATCGGTTCGCAAGGCCAAGCGGGCGATCCCCGTCGTCGAGCACGCGGGCACCCCGAAGAAATCCACAAACACGCCTTCCACGAGCGACGTATTCACATCGGCCAGGATGCCCACGGTGCCGCCTTCGTGCATGACCTTCAGGGTGGCGCGCACCGACTGATTCTTTTCGATGGGTTGATTGCCCGATAGGCAGCGGTAGCGATTGACAAGCGCATCCACGCGCGGATTATCCACCGCGCGGACCAGGAAATGGATGGGGCGGTCGTAGAGGGCATGCGCGAACGGCATGATCTCCCAATTGCTGGTGTGGCCGGTAAGGAACAGCACGCCCTTGCCGCGGTCGCGCCCGGCGGCAAAGTTCTCGAATCCGTCCAGCACGACGATCTGCTCGATGTTCTCGCGCGTGTACTTCGGAAGCTGCGCGAATTCTCCCGCCATCCAGCCGATCTGCCGGACGAGGCCGCGGATCGCGCGGCGGCGCTGCGCGTCGCTCCAGTCCGGAAAGGCGATGCGCAGGTTGAACATCGCCACGCGTCGCAGCACGGGCCGGCAAAAAAACACGAGGGAAACCACTGCGGCGCCGGCCGCGCGCGCGAGCGACCGCGGCAGCAGGCCCAGCGTCTTCAGAGCCAGCCACGCCGCGGCATATTCGAGCCACTCCCTCATGCCGCGCCATTATGCGGGATGCCGGAAGCCGGAAGCTAGTGGGTCTGCGCGGCGGCTAGGCATGCCGCGCCGGCTTCTAGTAGACTCACCTCGCCTTGAACAGTAAATCGAAAATGGACACGCAGCCGCGCGCGGGAATTCGGACGCGCATGCTGGCGGCTTTCTTCGCGGCCATCCTGCTGTACGTGTGTTTCTTCAGCCGCCTCTCCGCGCTGGGCTTCGTCGGGCCGGACGAGCCGCGCTATGCGAACGTTGCGCGCGCGATGCTGGAAACCGGCGACTGGTTGACGCCGCGGCTCAACGGCCAGCCATGGTTTGAGAAGCCGGCGCTCTACTACTGGGCCGCGGCAGCAGCGTTCCGCCTCTTCGGCGTCAATGAATTTGCAGCGCACCTGCCTTCGGCGCTCGCAGCCACGCTGGCCACGTTGGGCCTCGCTTGGCTTGCACTGCAGCTCTACGGCCGCAAGACCGCGTGGTATGTCCTGCTGCTCCTGCCCACCTCGGCCGGCATGCTCGGCTTCGCGCGCGCCGCGACCACGGACATGCTGTTCAGCGCGACGCTCGCGCTTTCTCTCGCCGCTGCCGCGTGGGCCATCTGGGGCACGACCGCGGAGGCCGCAGGCGCGCCATCGCCACGCTACAGCACTCTCGCAACGTTCGGGGCGCTGCTGGGCGCCGCGACGCTGGCGAAAGGCCCGGCCGCAATCGTGCTGGCTGCGGGCAGCGTCGGCTTGTGGACGCTCGCGAGCAAGCGCTGGCACGACGCATTCCGCCTGGCGCATCCGCTGGCGATTGCGGCGTTCGGCGTGGTGGCGCTGCCCTGGTACGCGCTTTGCGCTGCGCGCAATCCCGGTTTTGTTCGCAGCTTTCTCTTCCAGCACAACGTGGAACGCTTCCTGACGCCGGCCTTTCGCCACGAGCAACCGGTCTGCTTCTTCGCGCCGATTCTGCTGCTTGGCCTGGCGCCGTGGACCGTGCTGCTTTACGGGCCGGCGCGCGACGGCGTTGCGCTGTGCCGCGAGAAGCGCTGGGCGAACTCGCCCGGCCTCTTCATCGCCTGCTGGGCGATTTTTCCTGTGCTCTTCTTCAGCCTCTCGAAGTCGAAGCTCCCAGGCTACGTGCTTCCCGCGATCCCGCCGCTCATTCTGCTGGTGGCGCAGAGCCTGGCGCGCAGCGTTGCGGAGCGGAGCGCGCTCGCCGCGCGGCTGCTTGCCGGCGCCGGCATCACATGGGTGGCACTCGGGCTCTCGGCCAACCACTGGCTCAAGCGCCTTCCACCGGAAACAGGCCTGGCAAGCATCCGTGATGCATCTTCCTGGGTTCTGGCTGCCGTGGTTGGCGGCATCCTGGTCGCCGTCCTCGGGATGGCGCGCAAGCCCGTGGCTGCTCTCCTCGTCTGCGTGTTGCTGACCGCAGGAATGGTCGTAGCCATCAACGGCTACGCCCTGCCGCGGCTGGACTCTTATCTTTCGCCGCGCAGTGCCGCTGACGCGCTGGCCGGAATGCAGGAACCGCTGTACGGATATCGGCTCAGCCGCTCGCAGCAATACGGCCTCGATTTCTATCTGCGCCGCGAATTGACCGTCTGGACTCCCGAGACGCCGCGGCCCGCCTGGGTCCTCACCTCGGACGAAGGAATCGCAGATTTCCGCCGCATGGGGCTGCAATTCGCCGAGCCCGGCGCGCGTCCGGGACAAATTCGGCTCGTACACCTGAAGCCCTGAACTTCAGCGGCGCGACCCGCGCGAGGCGGGCAGGTTCAACAAGAAAAAGCTGACGATGCGGTTTTCGTAGGTGCGCTTTTCGTCGTCGGGCATGCTGGCGTAATTCCCTCTCGGCAGGAGGATTTGCTCGCGCGGCTCCGGCGATTGGATGAAGAGCTGCCGCGTAGATCCGGCGAGGTCCGGCACGTCCACTGCCTGCATGTAGAGCTTCGGCACGCCAGCCAACTTGCCAAGCCCTGCCGAAACCGGCGACCGGTCCCGGAACGAGCGATTGAGCCAGCGGAAACCCAGCCGCGTGAAGCGGCTCATCACCGGGATGTTTCCCAGGCCGGAGCGATCCACCAGAATGCGCATCATCTCTTCCGGCTGGTCATAGACGGACTCCGCCACGAACGCGCGCACGCGCGGGTCGCTTTCCGCAACGGCCATCGCCGCGTAGCCGCCGACGTTCGAGCCCCATAGGCCGAAGCGCGTCCCGTCCACGTCTTTACGCCGCGCCACCGCGTTCACCGCCGCGCGCAGGATCTGCGTATCGCGGAAGCCCAGCGTCGTGTAGCCGGAGTTCGAGCCGTGCACGCCGAACTCGAACAGGAAGACGTTGTACTGGTGGTCCTGCAGCGCCGAGGCCAGCGTGAGCAGCTCGCCGCGCCCGGACTGGTAGCCGTGGCAGAGCAGGATCGTCGGCGCGCTGGTCAAGCCCGGGAAAAACCAGCCCTCGCGGGGGCCCACACCCGGGACGTCGAATGTGACCACGTCCGGGTGGCCGGGAAAACCCTGTGCGTCGATTTCGGCGCTGTTATGTCCCGGCGAGACGATGCGGTAGAGCAGGAAGCCGGAAATCGTGCCCGTTGCCAGCGCCGTGAAAAGGGCAAGCGACAGGATCGCCGTGAAGAGCTTGGCGTACCACGTGGTCGGGTAGCGGAGTTCGGAAAGGAAAGACATTCGGCGCTGATGAGGGCGGTGCGGCCCAAAATACTCAGAGGCGCCCCAAACGCCTGCCCGCGCGCATACTAGCACAGATGATTCCCCGCCGACCCGCGTTGCCGCCGTGCGTGTTTGAGATGCAAAGGCCGCCGAATCTGGCAGAATGATGGCAGAACGGCTCCAGCGGCTGTACGCGCGGCGGCCGGCGCCTCCGAGACCATGGCCATCGTTGACCTGCGTCAGATCAGTTCGCGGCAGCTCGAGCCTCTGTTCGAGGAAGAGGCGCGGCACTGGCGCGAAGAGCTGCAATGGGATTACCGCCCTTCGCTCGACCTGGTAAGGAAATTCCTGGACGCGCGCTCGCTTTCGGGCTACGCCGATCTGGAAGAGGGCAAGCCCGCGGGCTACGGCTTCTACGTGCTCGAAGACCACAAGGGGCTGATGGGCGGGCTGTACGTCTCGCCGCGCTACACGCAGGCGGGCATCGGCCAGCGCATTTTCAGCGAGATGTTCGCCACGCTGCGCGGCCTGCCGCGCATCGAACGCATCGAGGCGCAGATCATTCCGTTCGGCTGCGCGCTGGACGAGTCGCTGGCCGCGCACGGCTTCCGCCAGTTCACGCGGCAATTCATGCTCCTGCCGCTCACCGGAGCGCCCGCGGAAGCCAAGCCGATCTCCGAAGGCCTGCGGCTGGAGCGCTGGCAGGACCGCTACTTCGAGCCCTGCGCGCGGCTGATCCAGCTCGCCTACACCGACCACGTGGACGGCGAAATCAACGACCAGTACCGCACCGAGGCGGGCGCGCTGAGGTTTTTGAAGAACATCATCCTGCTGCCGGGCTGCGGGCAGTTCCAGGCGGACGCTTCGTTTCTCCTGCACTCGGCGGGCGGCGGGCTGATCGGCGTGGTGCTGACGTCGGCGGTTTCGCGCGGCGTGGGCCACACCACGCAAATCTGCGTCCTGCCGGGCTA
>JBGQHO010000067.1:0-14212 GCA_041497955.1 Terriglobia bacterium
CGCCTGGCTGCGGTGCGCGCGCTGCGCGAAGCCGGGCTCGCCGCCGGCGTCTTCTCCATGCCGGTGCTGCCGGGGTTGACCGACCGCGAGGAAGATCTCGAAGCAATTGCCCGCGCCGCGAAAGAGGCCGGCGCGCAGTGGCTCACGGCCGGCGTGGTCTTTCTGATGCCCTCCTCGCTGAAGCAGTTCCTGCCGTTCCTGGGAGAGAAATTTCCCCGGCTCGCGCGGCAGTATCGCGAGTGGTATGCGCGCTCCGCCTATGCGCCGGATTCCTACCGCCGCGAGATCGCGGAGCGCGTTGCGCGGCTCCGCGCGAAGTACGGGCTTGGCTCGCGGCCTTATGAACCCGACGGGCTCGCCTGGCGTTCCCCGCAGCTCGCCCTGAACCTGTAAGAGAGAAAGTTAACGGAAGTTGCCGACCTGAAAGTCGGCGCGGCAGCCGCGATCCACCCAAATCTCGTTGCGGGTGTAGCCCCACGTGCGCTCGAAGATGCAATCGGCATCGCTGCGCTGGCGGATAAGCCGGACGCCGCGGCGCGTGTCAGCGGGGCATGCGTGGTGCTTCATATCGTCGGACGCGCAATAGATGACGCCGCCTCTGTTGCCTCTACCTTCACCTTCGCCGCGTCTCCAGCGGTCGTCATCATCGCTGCTGCCGATTTGGAAATCGGCGCGGCAGCCGCGGTCCACCCAGACGCCGCGATCGTTGTAGCCCCAGGAACGCCCGAGGTCGCAGGAGGCGTTGCTGCGCTGGCGGATGAGTCGGACTCCGCCGCTCGTGTCCGTCGGGCAAACGTGCCTTCTGCCGTCATCGGAGGCGCAATAAATGTTGTAGCCGCTGTCCCAGCCGTTCCAACGCGCATTGCCGACCTCGAAGTCGGCGCGGCACCCGTGGTCCACCCAGATGCCTTGCCGGTCGTATCCCCACGACCGATCCACGATGCAGGCGGCATTGCTGTTTTGCTTGATCAACCGCACGCCACCGCGCGTATCCACGTCGCAGTGGTGCCGGCGCATGTCATCTGAGTTGCAAGAGAAAGTCTGACCTTGTGGTGTGGGAACATCGCTTGCCGCGCTGACCTCAAAGTCGGCACGGCACCCGCGGTCCACCCAGATGCCTCGCCGGTCGTATCCCCACGACCGATCCACGATGCAGGCGGCATTGCTGTTTTGCTTGATCAGCCGCACCCCACCGCGCGTGTCCACCTCGCAGTAGTGACGGCGCATGTCATCCGAGTTGCAGGAGATGGTCTGCCCTTGTGGCGCGGGATAGGCGCTTACCGCAAGAACCTCGAAATCAGCACGGCAGCCGTGGTCCACCCAGATGCCTCGCCGGTCGTATCCCCAGGACTGATCCACGATGCAGGCGGCATTGCTGTTTTGCTTGATCAATCGCACGCCACCGCGCGTATCCACCTCGCAGTAGTGACGGCGCATGTCATCCGAGTCGCAGGAGACAGTCTGCCCTTGTGGCGTGGGAGAGGCGCTTGCCGCGGAGAGCGTCACGCGGCTTCCGGCGGCGAGAGAAATCCCTGCAACACACAGTAAAACAGTCACCAGAAGAGTTCTCATGGGTTTGCCTCCCTGCGTGGACATCTTGCTAGTCTCTCAAAACGTTAGGCCCGCCGTCCTCGAGTGTCAAGCGCGCTTCGCTGCGGTGTGGTGGAGTGACAAACGAGTCAAGGCGCGATGATGCGCGGCTCTTCGCGCGCAGTCTCCGCTGATTGCGGGAACTGCCCGCGCAGGAATTCCAGGAACTTCCGCGAGCGCGGCCGGCCGTTTGTGCGGCTGCGGCCCACGCGCAGCAGAAAGATCAGCAGGTAGAACGCTTCCGTGTCCTTCAGCGTCGCGAACCCGGCGCGTCCCGCTTCTTCTTTTCGAGTGTCTTCGATGAATTTCGCGAGCTCTGCATAAAGCTCGCGCGGCACCGTAGCGTCCGGCGGCTTTTCGTAGTAGATGCCGGAGAGCAGCGTGCGATAGGCCTCCGCCAGCGCCCCAAGCGCCGTGAGCGCGTCGGCGTCGGTCAGCGAGCGCTCCTTGGCTGCGAAGCGCAGGATCGCATAGGCCAGCCCCGAAACTACCGGCTGGCGCTCGTGGATCAGGTCCGTCGAGAAGCGCACGTCGGGGAAGGGCACCTGCTCGGCCGGGACAGGCTTGGGGTGTTCGTTCTCATAGCGGTGCGCGGCCAGCAGGTAGCTGCAGGCGGAGGGGCAATCGATCGTCGCTTCGCGCTCGGTGCCGCAGCAGACCGCGCAGATCTTCTCGCCCTTGGCCGGGCAGAACCGCGCCGCCTTGCGCTTCTGACAAATGGGACAACTCACGGAATCTCCGGGGAAGCGGGCAACAAGCGAACGAGCGTACGGCAAGAAGCGCTCTGCCGCAAGGCCGCCCGGAAGGTAGAGTGCGAAGCGGGACGGCCGAAAACACAACGCCCGCCCGGGCGGTCGCGCAGGCGGCCGCAGACGGGCGGGCGGAATCTACTGCAGCGATTTCGGGTCGGAGAGGTTCTTTGGAGACTTCTTCTGAAGCGCGGAGACGAGCTTCTCGCCTTCCGGCGGCGTCTTCACTTTCGCGCCGATGATGATCTCGCGCGCAGTGATCGCGTTGCCATACACCTTGCGGTTGGCCACGCCGTCCTGCCGCAGCGTCGAGCCTTCCAGCGAGATGCCGGCAAACAGGCCGCGCGAGCGGGAATACGTCAGCACCTCTGCGCGCAACGTCGCGTCGGTTGCGGCGGTGGCGTCACGTCCCTTCGGGCCCGCTGCCGCGGCGGCATCGGCGCCGAGCTTCACTTGGCTTGAGAGAATCGCCGTCGCGCCGCGCGGGTTCATGATCAGGAGAACGAAATCCGTCGCCTGGCCGCCGATCTGCAGCCCGATGCTTCCGCCTTCCAAGCGGATCATGGCGGGCGCGCCCCAGGGCCCCGTGAAGTGCTCGCCGCTGCGGCAGACCATCGCGCCGCGGCCCCAGCTTCCGCCGACAATAAATGCTGCCTTGAGGACGGACGGGAGCACCACGACACACTCCGCCTTGTCGAGCAGATCCTGCGGGATATCGTCCGGCACGTTCAGGATTTCTTCCATCACCGTGCCGCAATTCTGCAAGCGGTCTTTGTCTTTGTTTTCTTCCTGCGCCGCGAGAGGCAGCGCGAAAAGCGCCGTCGCTAGAACAAGAGATAGAAACTTCCGCATGAGATGTCCTCCTGGGCTGGAGCTTCCATCATAGGGTGTTCGCTGGCCGGGCGCAATGCGACATATAGAAGGAAAGATGCGGCGCCTGAGCGTGCGGGTTGGTTGTGTGACCCCAACGGTCCGGCACGTCGCCTGGCGACGCTTTGGACTATAATCGCGCGCCGGCGGATTCTCAAACAGGGAGATGGGGACGATGCAAAGCGCAAGCCATCATTGCAGCGTGCGGCGGGCGCAGGCGCTGGGGGTATTCCTGCTGGCCGCGGCCTCCGCGTTCGCGCAGGCCAGGCCCGCCGCCAGGGCAAAGCCTCGCGCCGACGTCGAGAAATTCCGCGCGCGCGTTGAGGAAGCGCTTTCCCAAGCCAAGGTCGAGAAGGGCTACTGGGGCGTGCTGGTCACCGATGCGGCGACGGGCGAAGTCGTCTACGCCCTGAACCCGGAGCGCTATTTCACCCCCGCGTCGAATACGAAGCTCTTCACGACGGCGCTGGCCCTGGCCACCCTCGGCCCTGACTATCGCTTTCGCACGACGATCGAAACGCGTGGCGCGGTGGACCGCAACGGGCGGCTGCGCGGCGACCTGGTGCTCGTCGGCCGCGGCGATCCAAACCTTTCGAACCGCAAGCTGCCCATGGGTAAGGAGGTCGAGCACGATGGCCTGCCGGAGAAAGCCCTGGCTGATCTCGCGGATGCCATCGCCGCGCGCGGGATCAAGCAGATGGAAGGCGACGTCGTCGCCGACGACAGCTATTTTCCCTACGAGCGTTTCCCATCTGGCTGGTCAATTGACGACATGCTGTGGAGCTACGGCGCGGCGGTTTCCGCGATCTGCGTGAACGACAATACGATCAGCGTGGAGCTGCGGCCCGGCGAGCGCGAAGGCGATCCCGTGTGGTTCGGCGTCGAGCCCTGGGCGGGCTACTACCGCTTCCAGAATGAGATTCGCACCGGCGCCGCGGGCTCCGAGCGCAAGCTCGAGGTCGTGCGCGAGCCGGGCTCGCGGTTGACCATCCTGCGCGGCACGCTGGCCACCGATGCGCAGCCGTACACGCTGACGTTCGCCGTGGAAGAACCCGCCGAGCATGCAGCATATCTGCTGAAGCGCCTGCTCGAAGCGCGCGGCGTCCGCGTTTATGGCGAAGCCCGCGCGAGGCACGTGCCGGATGCATCGGCCGGCGAGCCCACGGTTTTGGCCGAGCATCTCTCGCTGCCGCTCATCGAAGACGTGCGCGTGTTGAACAAGATCAGCCAGAACCTGCACGCCGAGCTGCTGCTGCGCGTCGCGGCGCGCGAAAAGGGCGGCGCCACTACGCTCGATGCTGCGCTGAAGTTTGCTGAGGATTTCCGGAAAGGCATCGGGATCGAAGAAGGCGATATTGTCCTCCACGACGGCTCGGGGCTTTCGCGGCGCAATCTGGTGACGCCGCAGGGTGTAGTGCGGCTGCTCACGTGGACCACGCAGCAGCCCTGGGCGGATGCGTTTCGCGCCACACTTCCGATTGCCGGCGAAGACGGCACCCTCGCCGACCGCATGAAGAACACGCCTGCCGCAGACCACATCTGGGCCAAGACCGGTTCGCTCGACCATATCAACGCGCTTTCCGGCTACGCGACCACGGCGCGCGGCGCGCGTTTGATTTTCTCGATGTTTGGCAATAACAACGCGCTGCGCGGCCGCGCCGCCACCGCCGTGCTCGACGCCATCTGCATCGCCATGATTGAAGAGCTGAAGACGCCACCCAGCAAGCCGGCCCGTTAGCCGCGATGGAATCTAAAGGACAGGTCGTCACGGTTTTCGGCAGTTCGCGGCCGCAGGAGGGCGACCCGGACCATGCCGAAGCGCGCGCGCTGGGCCGGGCGCTGGCGGCCAAAGGCTTCATCGTGTGCACCGGCGGCTACGGCGGCGTGATGGAAGCAGCGTCGCGCGGCGCGAAGGAAGCCGAAGGGCGCACGCTGGCCGTTACCGCGGAATTTTTCCGCTCTCGTGTCAACCGCTGGGTGGATGAAGAAGTCCGCGTGAAGACCTGGCAGGAGCGTCTCTTTGAACTGGTCCGCCGCGGCGCGGGTTACGTCGCGTGCAAAGGCGGCACGGGCACACTGGTCGAGCTGGCCGTCGTCTGGGAGATGCTGAACAAGGGCGTGATGAGGGACAAGCCGTTCGTCGTACTGGGCGAATTCTGGCGGCCCGTGCTCGACCGCGTCCGTGAGGTCGAGCGCGGCGCGGATTCTTCCTCGGGCGAAGCCAACAGCCCGCTCGTCCACCTCGCTCCCTCGCCCGGAGAGGCTGCCGATTATCTGGCTTCGAAGCTCCGATAATCTGCGCCCGCAGCCACGCTACAATGTCGGATTGCCGTGTCGCGAACCGCTGAAGACATCCTCGAATTCGACCGGCTGCGCGAGATCGTGCGGCGCTACACCACTTGTGCGCCCGGGCGGCGCGCGGTGGAGGCGCTTGCGCCTGCGAGCGATCTGCCTGTGCTCGAAGGCGCGTTTGCGCGCGTCCGCGAAGCGAGCGCGTATCTTCGCGCCGGCGGCGAATTCGGCTTCGGCGCGCTGGCCGATCCCGAAGCGTGGCTCGCGCGCCTCGAAGCGCCGGGCGCCGTGCTTGCGCCCGCGGAGCTGCTCGACGCGGCTTCGCTGCTCGATACCGCCGCGTGGCTGAAGCAGGCGTTTCGCGGTGAGGCTGCAAAGTACCCGCTGCTCGCCGAGCGCGCTGCGGCGCTGGCCGATTTCCGCGCGCTCGCCACTGCCATCCGCCGCGCGGTTTTGCCGAACGGGGAAATCAGCGACACAGCTTCCTCGGAGCTGAAGCGCATCCGCACGGCCATCGGCCGCACCCGCGATACGGTTCAGAAGAACCTCAGCCAGATGCTCCGCGCGCGAGCTCGCCCCGAGCAAGGCCGAGGGGGCGCCGAGGCCGGCGCTGATTACGTCACGCTGCGCAACGACCGCTTCGTCATCCCCGTGCGCGCGGCCGACCGCCGCCAGGTGCAAGGCGTGGTCCATGGCGCGAGCGCCAGCGGTCAGACCGTCTTCGTCGAGCCGTTCGAGGTGATTGAGCTCAATAACAAGCTCGTGCAGCTTGCCGAAGACGAAGCCGCGGAAATCGCGCGCATCCTGCGCGAGCTCACCGAGCGGCTGCAGGCAGAACTGCCTGCACTCCAGCATGCCGCCCAGACGATCGCCGAACTCGATTCCGTCTTCGCCCGCGCGCGCTTTGCCCGCGAATTCAACTGCGCGATGCCCGAGTTCGCTTCGGCCGCGGAAATGCGTCTCGAAGACGCGCGGCACCCCGTGCTCGAAGACACGCTGCGCCGCCATGGCCGGCCCACCGTGCCGATTTCCGTCGCGCTCGGTGGTCAAGAAACGGTGCTCGTCATCAGCGGCCCGAACACGGGCGGCAAGACCGTCGCGCTCAAGACCGTCGGCCTGGCTGCGCTCGCGGCACAATCGGGTATTCCCGTTGCGGCCAAGCGCGCCGTGCTGCCGCTCTTCGATCGCGTGCTGGCCGATATCGGCGACGAACAATCCATTGCCGCGGACCTTTCCACGTTTTCCGCGCACATGCTGAACCTGAAAGCCATGCTTGCGTCGGCCACGGAGGGCTCGCTCGTGCTCGTGGACGAAATGGGCACGGGCACGGCGCCCGAAGAAGGCTCGGCGCTGGCCATCGCGCTGCTCGAAGAGTTTCGTGCGCGCCGCTGCTTGACGCTCGCCACCACGCACCACGACCGCCTGAAGACCTACGCCTCAGCCACACCCGGCGTGCTGAACGCGGCCGTCGAGTTTGATGAGGTGAACCTGCGGCCAACCTACCGCCTGCGCGTCGGCGTGCCGGGGACTTCGAGCAGCATCGCCATCGCGCAGCGGCTTGGGCTGCCCGCGCAGGTGGTCGAGCGCGCCCGCGCGGAGCTCGCGCCCGAAGCGCGCCAGGCCGCGGAGCTGATTGCGTACTTACACCGCAGTCGCGACGAGCTTGAGGAGTTGAGGCGCCAGGCGCGGGCGGAATTCGAGCAGCTCGAGGCCGAGCGCGGCAAGCTGCAAACCGAGTGGGTGGCGCGGCAGCGCAAGCGCTTGGCCGAGCTTGAGCAGACGTTTGCCGCGGCGCTCAAGAAGTACGAGCAGGAATTCATCCGCGCTACAGAAGCGATCAAAGAAAAGCAGGCGGCGCGGCGCGCGACGAAGATCCGCGCGGATGCCCGCGAGGACGTTGATGCCGCCGTCGTCGCGCACTTGGCCGAATCGCAGCAGGATTTGGGCACCGCCGCCATGCGCGAGGCTTTGCAGCCGCCGGCGCCGGAGCAGCTTGTACCCGGCGCGAGGGTGCGCGTGCGCGGCCTGCCATCGCCGGTTGTGCTGCTTGCTCTGAGCGGCGCCGGAGGGCGGCGGCCCGAAGAACAGACTGCCGAAATCCAGGCGGGCCCGCTGCGCATGAAAGTGCAGCTCGCTGAAATCATCGGCCTTGCGGGGGAGGAAAGCGGCGCAAGCGCTGGCGCAAAGAAACACGCGCGCAGCGTGACGCTTCACTCGCAGCCGGCAGATGAGCCAGCGACCGACGAAATCAACGTGATCGGCTGCACAGTGGAAGAGGCCACGCGCCGCGTGGACAAGTTCGTCGATCAGGCCACGCTCGCGGGCAAAAGCCGCGTGCGCATTATCCACGGCCACGGCACGGGCGCGTTGCGCCGCGGCCTCGCCGAATTCCTCGGCACGCATCCGCTTGTCGAGCGCATCAGCGCCGAGGCCGACGATCGCGGCGGCACGGCCATCACTGTGGCGAAGTTGAAATCCTAAGCGCGAGGGTGCTAAAGCTTCGGTTGGCGCTTCGCGAGCATGGCTGAAGCAGGATCATTTGCGGACCGGGTGAAGCAGCAGGCGGACATTGTCCGCGTGGTGGGCGAGTATGTCCGCCTGAAAAAAAGCGGGCAGAACTACGTCGGCCTGTGCCCGTTCCATTCCGAGAAGACGCCGTCGTTTGCCGTGCATCCGGTGAAGCAGATCTACCACTGCTTTGGCTGCGGCGTGGGCGGCGACGTTTTCAAGTTCGTGATGGAGATGGAGAAGTCAAACTTCCCGGAAGCGGTGCGCACGGTGGCCGAGAAATGCGGCATCCCGATTCCGAAGCCGCGCGAGCGCACGCCGGAAGAGCGCCAAGCCAATCAGCAGCGCACGGCGATCGTCGAGATGCACCGCGAAGCCGCAGCTTTTTTCACGCGGCAGCTTGAAGCCACGCCGGAAGGCAAAGCCGCGCACGCGTACCTCGAAGACCGCGGGCTCGACGCAGAAACGATCGCGCGCTTCAGCCTGGGCTACGCGCCTTCGGGCGGCGACGCGCTCTATCGCCACCTGAAGCAGAAGTACCCGGACAAGCTGCTCGAAGTCTCTGGCCTCGTCGCGCGCGATCCGAGCGGGCGGCTCTACGACCGCTTTCGCCGGCGCATCATGTTTCCGATTGCGAATGAATCGGGCAAGGTCATCGCCTTTGGCGGGCGCGCGCTGGGCGACGACCTGCCGAAATATCTGAACTCGCCCGAAACGCCGATCTATTCGAAGAGCAGCGTGCTTTACCACCTTGACCGCGCGAAGGAAGCGCTGCGCCAGCGCGACTTCGCGGTGCTGGTCGAAGGCTACATGGATACGATCGGCGTGGCGCGCGCCGGCGTGGGCAACGTCGTGGCGAGCTGCGGCACGAGCCTCACCGAGACGCAGGTGAAGCTCATCGGCCGCTTCACGCGCCGGGTAGTAGTGAACTACGATCCCGACACCGCGGGGCAAGCCGCCACGGAACGCTCGCTGGCGATTTTGCTCGAGAGCGATTTTGACGTGCGCGTGCTGGCGCTCCCTGGCGGCGCCGACCCGGACAAGTTCGTCCACGAGCAGGGCGCTGAGGCCTACCGCAAGCTGCTCGAAGCCGCGCCGGCGTACGTGGACTACCTGATCGGCCGCGCGAAGCAGATGGACCTTTCCACGGCCGAAGGCAAGCTGCGCGCGGTGAACTACCTGATGCCCTACGTACAGCGCATCCCGAACCGCCTGCTGCGCTCGGAGTGGGCCACGCGCATCGCGCAGCAATTGCGCGTGGAAGAGCCCGTGCTGCGCGAAGCGCTGCGGCGTGCGGCAGCCGAGCGTCGCGGCGAGGTGAAGGCCAAGCCCGAGCTCATGGCACGCGCGATGAAGCCCGCCGAGCGCCGCCTGGTGCAGTTGCTCATGGAAGCGGAAGGCTTTCGCGCAAAGCTGGCTACAGAGTTGCGCGGCGGGGAGCTCGGCGCGTTGTATCAGGGCCTCGAATCGGAAAAGATCTTTGCCCTGCTCACGGAGGCCTGCGAGAGGGGCGAGCACCCCGATCCCGCCGCGTTGGCGAGCGCGCTCGAGGAAAAGGACCGGCGGCTGCTCTTCGACATCCTCTTCGAGTCCGCGGCTGCGCCCACGTGGGACGAAGCGGAAAGCTGCCTCGACGTGTTGCGGCTGCGGCACCTCGAAGGCGAGCTCGCCGCGATTCAGAAGCAGATTGAGTCGCGGCCCCCTACCGGCGAGCTTCGGCAGCTTCTCGGGCGCCGCGATGAGCTCCACAAACGCCTTTCCGCCATGAAGCCCTAGCCCCCCATCGCCAGTACTACTCTGGTAACAAAAGAGTTGACGAGGCACCCGGCAGACGTGTAACGTGGCAGGGTTTGGCAAGAAACGGGTCAGGGGCGTCGTGCATCCAATGAGATGTAGGGCGTAAGCCCCGGGGGCAGCGGGGCAGGCAGGCCGGGACGCACCGAAGCGAGGATTCCAACATCTTGTTTGTTTTCTTACTAGTGAAGGCGTCTAGGTGTCCCTGTCTGATCTGTGGTCGAATCCCGCCCGTCTATCACCCTGAGGCTCGTGCACGGAGGATTCTTTGGCGTTAGCGATTGAAGAGAAATACGACCAGGTCCGCCAGCTCATCAACATGGGCAAGGAGCGCGGCTACCTGCTCTACGACGAGGTGAACGATATCCTCCCGCCGGAGGTGCACTCGTCGGAAGAGATTGACGACCTGCTCTCGACCTTCGAGCGCTACGGGATTGATATCTACGAAGACGCGGCGACCGCAAAGGCCGCGCGCGCGGCCGCCGAAGTTGTCGAGCCCGAGCACAAGGAAGAAGCCGCCAGCGAAGAAGTCGAGCTCGACCTGACCCCGGGCACGCTCGAGAAGACCAACGACCCTGTCCGCATGTACCTGCGCGAGATGGGCACTGTGCCGCTGCTGACGCGCGAGGGCGAAGTGGCCATCGCCAAGCGCATCGAGCGCGGCCAGATGCTCGTGCTGCGCACGATCTCGCGCTCGCCGATCGTCGTCAAGGAGCTGCTCGCCGTCGCCGAAGACCTGCGCAAGGGCGACCGCTCGATCAAGGAAATCGTCCAGTTCGACGACGAAGAACTGACCGAAGAGAAGATCGAAAACAAGACGCGCCAGACGCTCAAGGTCTTCGACAAGCTCGAAAAGCTGTACCTGGTGGCGCTGAAGCAGGCGATGAAGCTCGAGCGCACGCCGAAATCGAAGAAGCGCCCGTACCTGCACGCGCGGTACCACCTTGCGCGGACGCGCGTCGAGACGTCGCAGTTGGTGCGCTCGCTGGACTTCAACCTGCTCGAGAAGAAGCGCCTGATCGACACGATGCGGCAGACGGTCGAGCGGTTCCACCAGCTCGAGCGCGAAGCGGGGCGCCTGGAGCGCCGCGCCGATATGTCCAAGGGCGACGTCGCCGCCGAAGCGCGCAAGGAGCTGCGCTCGCGCCGTTCGGAGCTGCGCGAAATCGAAGAGCTCAGCGAAGTCAGCGTCACCGACCTGAAGCGCGTGCTCTCGCTGATCCACCGCGGCGAGGCCGAAGCCGAGCAGGCCAAGAAAGAGCTGATTGAGGCGAACCTCCGCCTCGTCGTCTCCATCGCGAAGAAATATACGAACCGCGGGCTGCAGTTCCTGGACCTGATTCAGGAAGGCAACATCGGCCTGATGAAGGCCGTGGACAAGTTCGAATGGCGCCGCGGCTACAAGTTCTCCACCTACGCCACGTGGTGGATCCGCCAGGCCATCACCCGCGCGATCGCCGATCAGGCGCGCACCATCCGCATCCCGGTGCACATGATCGAGACGATCAACAAGCTCATCCGCACCAGCCGGCAGCTCGTGCAGGAGCTCGGCCGCGAGCCCACGTCGGAAGAAATCGCCAAGCGGATGGATATCCCCGTGGCAAAGGTGCGCAAGATCCTGAAGATCGCGCAGGAGCCCATTTCGCTGGAGACGCCGATCGGCGAGGAAGAAGATTCACATCTGGGAGACTTCATCGAGGACAAGGCTGTCGTCTCGCCGTCCGATGCGGTGATCAACCTGAACCTGAAGGAGCAGACCGCGTCGGTGCTGAAGACGCTGACGCCGCGCGAGGAGAAAGTGATCAAGATGCGCTTCGGCCTCGACGACGGCTCCGAGCACACGCTCGAGGAAGTCGGGCAGTCGTTCGCCGTTACGCGCGAGCGCATCCGCCAGATCGAAGCCAAGGCGCTGCGCAAGCTGCGGCACCCGTCGCGCTCGCGCAAGCTCCGCGCCTTCCTCGAAGGCCCTTCGCGGGAATATCTCTGAGGCTGTGTCGCAGGCTTTTCGCCTGCGCATCTCAAATCTCAAATTTTGAAAGACGAAAGGGCCGGCCTCGCGCCGGCCCTTCTTCTTTTCATCTGGCTTACGAGTGAGCGATAGTTGTGCGGGAACGCGCGTGAAGGGCATGCAAGCCCGCCCAGACGCCTGCCGCTTCCGTCAACGCAAGTAGGACGGACGTCCAGCGGAAGACCGCGCCCCAGCCGGAAGCGGCAACCGATGCGACGTTGTCTGCGCCGCCGGCTACGAAATGGTAGTACGCGCCGAAAAGCAGCGCGCCCGCCATCGCGACGGCGAGAAGGATTCCCCCCGCCCCAGCTTGCCGCGCCAAGAGCAGGATTCCCGCGAGAAGCGGCGCGACGACGATGACCGCCATCACGTACGTGTGCTGCCAGTGCGAAAGGCCGATGCCAAGGTGCGCGTGCGCCTTGCCGTGCACAAGGGCAACCGCAGCATGAAGCGCGATTATCGCGAGCGCGAAGCCGGCTGGTTTTTGCATCAGCGTGCCGTTGCGGCGCGGGCCACGGGTGGTTCCGTGCGCCAGGTGGACAAAAGAACGCTAAGTAGGCGCTTGTGCGGATTCGCTGGCCGCTGCTTCCATGCACTTGCGGCACAGACAATCGCGATATTGCTGCCGCAGTTGCGCGCGGGCCGCGTCGCTCAGCTTGATCTCCGCGCACCAACAGCCGCCCAAAGACGCGCCGCAGGTGAATCGCTCGCCGCAGCGCTCGCACACGAGCTCTCTTTGCAAGGAGGGAAGCACGCCGCCGATGAATCCGCGCAGCTTCATTTGCCCGGCGCCGGCAGACGCACCGACGTGGCGTACTGATAGACGAGCTGCGCGCCGCGATCCGAACCCAGTCCCAGCAGCGCGACCAGCACGAGCAACCCGGCCAGAAACAATTTCCGCAGGCCAGCGGTGAAATTCTTCCGCGGGAAAAAGGCCAGCATGCAGAGACCCACCGCAAAGCTCGTCGTGGTGAGCATGATTTTTTCGTGAATCTCCATAACGTCGTGCGCGGGGCCGATCTCCATGACGGCTTCTTGCGCCATTAGGCCGGTGTAGACAGCAAACAACGCGCAGAATGTGCCGAGGTAGAGCAGGCGCGCGGCGGTGCGGTGCATTTCCTCGCTCGAGCGCCAGATAGCGATCACTTCAAACAGCAGCGCCGCCAGCCAGAACGCGATGGGGAAGTGCACGAACAGCGGGTGGTAGTTCAGCATGCCTTTCAGTCCGGGGAAGAAACCCATGCTCGCCTCTCCTTGCGGCGCGCTTGCTGGCCCGCGCGCGGCCATCCGGCTGGTGAGATGCCTTGATTCAATCACAAGATGGCAGTCTGTGGCGTGGTTCTCTTTTGCGCGCTCAGACGGCGGGCGGGCCGGCGTGCGTCAGTGTCTTGGCGCGAAGCGCGGCGAGCACCGCGCCGCCGTACAGCAGCCCCAGCACCACAAACGCCACGCGCAGGTCCACGTCCTGCGCCAGCCAGCCGAGCGAGAAGCTCATCACCACCTGCATCAGCGTCGACAGCACGGAGAACGCCGATTGCGTGCGTCCCATCAGCCGCCGCGGCACCGTGCTCATGATGGAAGATTGCGTCAGCACGCCGCCCAGCGCGCGGCACGCGCCGAAAAGCCCGTTCATCGCCACCGCGACCCCGAGCCACGGCGCGTAGGGAAAGAGCGCGTGGCCCACGGCCAGCGTGGCCAGCGCCAGCGTGAGCGTCGTCATCGGCCGGCGCCGCGCAAACGCGCCTGCGCTCAGCCCGCCAGTGATCGCGCCGATGGCCCAGCCCGCTTCGAGAAAGCCGAAGCCGTGCGAGTCGGTGTGCAGCAGGTTGCGCGCCAGCGCCACCAGCAGCACGTTGCCGCTCAGCACGCCGGCCATCATGCAGGAGTACGTCAGACCCAGCGCCAGCACGCGCGGCTGCGTGCGCAGATAACGCAGGCCTTCTTTCAAATCGGCCAGCATGCCCACACTCATGCCCGGCTCGACCAGCGGAGGCAGCACGGCGGAGTCCGTGGTCTCGGGCGGCGCCTCGATCGTCGGCGGAGGTTCGGCCGGGTGCGCGTGCGGGGGGAAGTAGCCGCGGCGGACGCGCAGCAGGCACAGCGCGGCGATCAAATACGTCGTGCCATCGATGCCGAGGATCCCGGCGAGGCCTGCGCGCTCGTATACGAATCCCACCACCGCGCCCGCGGTCATCATCCCGCCTTGCACGGCGATCAGCACGGCGGAGTTCGCCGCCACGAGCTGCCCGTGCCCCGCCACTTCCTGCACCAGCGCGTTCGTCGTGGACCAGTAGATGGCGAAGCCCACGCCGAGCAGAAGCATCATCAGATAGACGTGCCAGAGCTGGATCCGCCCGAACCATGCCAGCGCCGCCGTGCCCAACACGATGGCGGCGCGCGC
>JBGQHO010000068.1:0-14094 GCA_041497955.1 Terriglobia bacterium
CTCCGCCTCTCCGTACGGCAGCGTCCCACCCAAATCGCCGGGCCGCATGGGCACGCCTTCGAGCTTGAAGATTTCCGGGTAGAGATCGCAGCAGTGAACGTCAAAGCCAGCCTGCAGCAGGCGCGCTGCCAGCGCTCCTTCACCCGCGGGGATATCCAGCAGGCGCCCGCGCGGCATCGGCTCGAAAATGCGCACTACCGCGTCGTGAATCGCGGGTCGCGCCAGGGGCACGGCGCCCTGCGTTTCGGCCGTGGCCGGAGTCGCCGCACCGCGCGCGGTTTGCGCACTCAATTCCGTCATCTCCCCAACCACGGCGGACAATAGCACGATTGCCGGAGCGCATGAAGCGCGCACACCCGCGCGCGTGTGCGGCAGCGCGGCTCGGCTGCGCGACGCGCGGGTTACGCCAGGTGCCGCGCGAGCACCTTTTCGATCTGCTCCTTGGGGACCGCGCCGACGATCTGATCGGCCACCTGGCCGCCCTTGAACACCAGCAGGGTGGGGATGCTGCGGACGTTGAACCGGAACGAGGAATTCATGTTCTCGTCCACGTTGAGCTTGACGATCTTCAGCTTGCCGGAATACTCCTGCGCGATCTGCGCCAGCGTGGGCGCGATGGCGCGGCAGGGGCCGCACCACTCGGCCCAGAAATCCACGACCACGGGCTGCGTCTTGCTGGCCGCAATCACTTCGCTCTCGAAATCCTGGTCCGTTACCGCATTTACGTTTTCCGCCATGGGTTCCTTTCCTTGCGGGCCGCGCAAGGCCGCCACCTTCACTGGCCCGGACTATTTAGATGTTCCAGCGGCCTTCGGGATGCGGGTCTCCCGCGCGGCCTCGTACAGCTTCACGTATTCCGTTGCCGACGCCTGCCAGGAAAAATCCTTGGCCATGCCGTTGGTCTGCAGCTTCCTCCAGGCCTTGGCGTCTTTATACACCTTCAGGGCCTCGCGCAGGCAAGCGAGCAGCGCTTTGCCTTCGTACGCGGTGAACTTGAAACCGGTGCCGCGGCCGGTGGCGGCGTCGAACGGCTCGATCGTATCGTCCAGCCCGCCGGTGGCGCGCACGACGGGCACCGTGCCGTAGCGCAGGCTGTAAATCTGGTTCAGGCCGCAGGGTTCGTAGCGCGAAGGCATCAGGAACATGTCCGCGCCCGCTTCGATCTTATGCGCAAGAGCGTTATCGTAAGCGACCTTCACGCCGACCTTGTCCGGGAAGCGCGCGGCCAGGTCGCGGAAAAACTTTTCGTGCTTCGGCTCGCCAGCGCCCAGCGCCACCAACGCCACATCTTCTTTCAGCAGCTCACCGGCAATCTGCGCGATCAGGTCGAAGCCTTTCTGGTCCGCAAACCGCGAGACGATGCCGATGAGCGGCCGCGAGAGCTTGTCTGCCGGCAACTCGAACACGCTGAGCAGGTCCTTCTTGCAAAGCTGCTTGCCTGCAAGGTCCTTGGCGGAATAGCGCGCGAGGGCGAACGTCTCGTTTTCCGGGCTCCATGCCGAATAGTCCACGCCGTTCAGGATGCCCCGCAGCCGCGCGGCGCGGTGCCGGATGACGCCGTCGAGCCCGTGGCCGTACTCCGGCGTCTGGATTTCCTGCGCGTACTTGCGGCTCACGGTCGTCAGATAGTCGGCGAACACCAGCCCGCCCTTCAGGAAATTCACCTTGCCGAAAAATTCCAGGCCCTCGATCTGGAACAGGCTCTCCACCAACCCAAGCCGCGCAAGAATCTCGCGCGGAAAGAGCCCGTGGTAGCCGAGGTTGTGCACGGTGAAAACGACGGGCACTTCGCGCAGCGCGGGGTCGCCTTCGTAGGCCGTGCGCAGGAGCACCGGCACGAGCGCCGACTGCCAGTCGTGGCAATGGATCACATCGGGCTGCACGACGAGCTTGGCCACCTCGATGGCGGCGCGGCTGAACTCCGCAAAGCGCTCCGCGTTGTCCGGGTAGTCCTTGCCCTGCACCGCGTAGAGCTGCTCGCGGTCGAAGTACGCGGGGTCGTCCACGAAGTAGTAGCGCACGCCGGTACCCTGCGCGCCGCCGATAATCGCGGGAAAGCGCATCACCGTGCCCATGGGGATCGATAGACTCGGCAGGACCACCGGCTGCGGCGGCGTGCCCCGGTAGCGCGGCAGCACGACGCTCACCTGGTGGCCCATGTGCACCAGAGCCTTCGGCAACGCCTCCACCACGTCTGCCAAGCCGCCTGTTTTTGAGAACGGGAGTCCTTCCGATGCGACGAAGAGAATTTTCATGAGGTCTCGACGAGCACCCAACGGTACTCAAATGCAGAAACTTCGTCAAGGCTGCTTCCGGCGCCGCTGCGCGAGCGAACAACACCGGACTGCTGCTACACTGGCGCGCGCTGTGTCGCATGAACGCCTCGGACAGCATTTTCTGGCCGACGCCGGCTGGCGCGAGCGCATCGTGGGCTCGCTGCGCGCCGCTGCGGGCGACGTGTGGCTCGAGATCGGCGCAGGCCACGGCGAGATGACGGCCCTCCTGGCGCACCGCGCGGCCCGCGTGATTGCCGTCGAGGTGGACCTGCGCCTCGCCGAGCGGCTGCGCGCGCTCGCGGCGCAGCTTGGCAACGTGGAAGTGATCGCCAGCGACATCCTCCAGCTCGATTTGGAGCGAGCCGTTGCGCTTGCGCTGGGGCAAGGGAGCCGCTGTAAGGTCTACGGCAATCTGCCCTACTACATTACTTCGCCCATCCTGCACCGCCTGTTCGAGCACGCGGAGCGCATCGAGTCCATCGACGCCGTGGTGCAACTGGAAGTGGCCGCGCGGATGGCGGCGCAGCCCGGCTCGCGGCAATACGGCTACCTCTCCGTCGCGACGCAGTTCTACACACGCGCCGAAATCATCCTGCGCATTCCGCCCGGCGCATTTCGCCCGCGGCCGAAGGTCACTTCGGCGCTCGTGCACATGCGCCTGCCCGGCGAGCGCAGCCGGCTCGGGCTCTCCGACGAAAATGGGTTTCTTGCATTCATCAAGACCTGCTTCGCGCAGAAGCGCAAGACGCTGGTGAACAACTTGAGCCGCGATTTTGGCCGCAGTAAGTCGGAGGAAGCGCTGCGCAACGCGGGTCTGCGCCCGGACGCGCGCGCCGAGCAACTGAGCATCGCGCAATTCGCCGCAGTATTTCGCTTGCTGGGAAAAGGATAGCTATGCGGAGCCGGATTCACGCAGCACGGCGATGAGCCGGTCGGGATAGTCCGTCATGATGCCGTCCACGCCCGCGGCTGCGAGCGCGCGCATGTGCTCGGGTCGGTTGATCGTCCAGGTGACGACCTGTAAGTCGCTGCGCCGCGCTTCGGCCACAAGTTCCGGCGTAACCAGATCGCCGCGCGGAGCCAATTGGCGCGCGCCGAGCTCGAGCGCCCGCTGCACGGCGTCCGGCTGCCGCCGGTCATAGAGGTAACCGGTCATCAGGGTGGGCTCGAGGCGGCGCACGGTGGCAAGAGTGGCGGCATCGAAGGAGAGCACCACGGCGCGCGTGGTCTCGCCCGCGGAACGCAGCGCTCCAACAACGGCCTCTTCCACGCCCCACGGGGCGCCCGGCTTGATCTCGAGGTAGAAGACGACGTCGGACTGGCGGCTGAATTCGAGGACTTCTTCGAGCGTGGGGATGCGCTCGCCGGCAAACCTCGGGTCGTACCACGAGCCGGCATCGAGCTCGCGGAGCTCGGCGAGCGTATGCTCGCGCACCGGGCCGCGGCCCGTGGTGGTGCGGTCGAGGCGATCGTCGTGGATGATAACGATGTGCGCGTCGCGCGAGATCTGCAGGTCGGTCTCGATGAAAGCGGCGCCCAGTTCCACGGCGCGGCGGAACGCCGCCAGCGTGTTTTCCGGAGCGTGGCCCGAGGCCCCGCGATGCGCCACCACCCACACGCAGCAACTCCAGCGCGACACTCGCGCGCGAGGCTATCGTAGCAGAATTTACGGCGTCATCCGGCCGGGGCACCCGAGGCGGTTGACACGCATCTAATAGAGTGAGGCACCCCGCCCGCCTCCTCCAGGAGAAGGGAGGATCTATGAACAGCCGAATTCGAGCGATTGCAGTTTTCGCGCTTCTGGTGAGCGCGCTGGCAGTGGCGGCTGTGTGGTCCGGCCCGGGGGGGAACAATGAACACTCGTAAACGCGCAAAATGGATCCGCGTCCTGGTCGGCTTTGCCGCCCTTGCGGTGATGCTCGGGGGCATTCCCGCCAGATCGGATACGCAATCCCACCTCCGCGACCCGGGCAGGTATGAAGACCGGCTCGCCAAGCAGGTAAGGCACGAGCTGGTGATGCTGCCGTACTACTCGGTCTTTGATTGGCTGACGTTCCAGGTCCAGAGCGACCGCGTGATTCTGAACGGCGAGGTGTCGCGGCCGTCGCTGCGTTCGGATTCCGCGAGCGTAGTGAAAAAGATCGAGGGCGTCTCGGCGGTCACCAACAACATTCAAGTCCTGCCGCTTTCGCCCTACGACGATCGCTTGCGGCTGGCGCTTTACCGCGCCATCTATGGTGACTCAGCGCTTTCGCGCTATGCCATCCAGCCCGTGGGGCCGATCCACATCATCGTGAACCACGGCCATGCCACGCTCGAAGGCGTTGTAGCCAACGAGACGGACAGGAACATCGCCAATATCCGCGCCAACGGCGTGCCCGGCGTGTTCTCCGTCACCAACCACATCATCGTCGAAAGGTAGCCGGTCGTCTTCGTTCAGGTCGGAAGGGGCCGCGCAAGATGGCGGGAAATCCGCCGCGCGGCCTCTTTAACAAGTTCGGCGATTCGCGGCAGGCTCGCGTGGTCCGTCTGCGTCGTGGTGCCGCTCAGGCCCACCGCGGCCGCCACGTTGCCCTCACGGTCGAAGACCGGCGCGGCCAGGCAGCGCGCGTCCAGGCTATTCTCCTCGTCGTCCACGGCGTAACCCTGCTCGCGCACGCGCTCGAGTTCCGCGAGAAACCGCGCGGGCCCGGTGATCGTCTTCGGCGTGCGCTTCTTCAGGCCGTGGCGTCGCAGGATTTCTTCCACCGCCTCTTTGGGCAGGTGCGCCACCAGCGCCTTGCCCACACTGGTCGAATGTACGTGCATCCGGCGCCCCACCCAGGTGTCCATCTTGATGAACCCCGGCGCGTCCACTTTTTCGATGTAGACTGCTTCGCCGTGATCGAGCACGGCCAGATGCGCGGTCAGTTGCGTGCGCTCGACCAATGTGCGCAGCACCGGCAAGGCCACTGCGCCGATGTCGAACGCGGCCAGGGCGTCGCGGCCCAGGCTCAACACCTTCAGCCCCAGGCGGTACTTGCCGCTCTCGGCGTCGCGCCGCAGGTAACCGCGACGCTCCAGCGTGCGCAGGATATAGCTGGCCGAGCTCTTCGGAATCCCCAGCTTGCGGCTGATCTCAGAGTTCGTCTGGCCGTCGCGGCGCTGGGAGGCCATCTCAAGGATGGCCAGGGCACGGTCCACGGCCGTCGCTGGGCTTTCATCGCTTGGGCGCATTTGTTTCCCCCTCTGGCACCGGCGGGAGAGTGCTGCCGGCCCCGGCCGGCGGCGCCGGGGACAAAGTATAGAATATCTGTTCAATATTATGAACAGGCCCTTGCGCCCAGGTTGCCGGGCGGGTATAAAGAGGTTTCGTGCTCTGAACGCTAGTTCAACATATTGAACACAAAGCGGCGATGGGAAAACCTCTCGCACAAAAGGGCAACTCTATGCACTCGTCGCCACGGCGGGCGGAGTCCCGGCCTCCGGGGGTAACGCCCGGCGCACTTAACAGACTGAAACGAAGGGGTTAGCACAAAGGCGGCGGCTGGGGCTTTGGCCCGCCAATTGCGCCTCTGGTGATTCGCTCAGCCACGTCTGTCCAAAGGAATTCGAAGGATCGGAGCGTCATGACTGCGCACAGTTCGATAGCGAAAGAGCAGGTTCCCTACCCTGCCACCAATCTCCCGGCGGGGGCCCGCGTGGTGCCCATGAACACGGCTCCGCCGGACTTCAGCGCCGCAAGAGACCTGCCCGCGGGCTTCCTGGAGTTTCTGCTGCCCCTGCACCGCGAGTTCACGTCGCGCCAGCAAGCGCTGGTTGCGAAGCGCGAGGCCGTGCTGGCTGCGTCTCACGCCGGGCGCCTGCCTGACTATTTGCCGCCCTCTCCTGCAACGACCTCCGACTGGCGCGTTGAGCTGCCCGCATGGTGTCAGGACCAGCGCAACCAGATGACCGGGCCGGGCGACGATGCCGACCTCGTCGTGAAGATGCTCAATTCCGGCGCGCCGGGCGTCATGCTCGACCTCGAAGACTCGACGGCCAACGCCTGGCCGAACAACCTGCGCGGGATTCGCAACATCCTCGCCGCACTCGCCGGCGAGCTGAGCTACTTCGACAAGAAGCGCAACCGCACGGTCACGATCCAGCCGAGCAAGACGGTGATCTTCACGCGGCCGCGCGGGCTGCACCTGCACCAGGCAGGCGTGCTCGATGGCGAACTGCTTCCCGCGGCGCTCTTCGACGTGGCCATGGTCGCGTTCCAGGTGCGCCCGGAGCAGCTGAAGCATCCCTTTTCGTTTTACATCCCGAAATCCGAGTCGGCGGAAGAAGCGCTCTGGTGGCGCGATCTCTTCCAGGCCATCGCGCGGCTGCGCGGCTGGGCGCCGGACGCGATCAAGTGCATGGCGCTGGTGGAATCGCACCCGCTGGCCTACCAGATGGAAGAGTTCGCCTACAACCTGCGCGAGCACATCCTGGGGCTGAACCTGGGCCGCTGGGACTACATGGCCAGCCTGATCCACTTCAATTTGCACGACCCGAGCTGGGTGCTGCCCGACCGCAACACCATTCCGCACAACGTGCCCTTCTTTCAGAACCTGCGCGAGCGCATGCCGGAGATCTGCCATCGCCACGGGATTCTGGCCATCGGCGGCATGACGGCGCTCTACCCGAGCCGCGAAGACGCCGAATTGAACGCGCGCGCGCTGGCGGTGCTGGCCGAAGACAAGAAGAACGAAGCGACGTCGCTGATGGACGGCGCATGGACCGGCCACCCCGACCAGAACGAAATCGCGGTCGCGCAGTTCCCATACCCGAACCAGCTTTCGGCGCGCCCGGCAAACGCACCCGAGCGGCCGGACTTGCGCCCGCTGCCGAGTAACGTCGGGACGCGGACCCTGCGCGGGACGCGCGCGGCGGCGCGCACCGTGATCCGCTACCGCAACGGCGTGCTCAACGGCAAGGGCGCCAGCCTGCTGGACGGCTACATGGAGGATTTGGCCACTGACCGCATCTACCGTCTGATGATCGCGCAGCGCATGCAGCACCGCGAAGCGGTCCCCGTCTTCGACGACGAAGGCCGCAAGGTCCTGCACACGCCGGAGCTGGTGAGCCGGATTTTCGACGAAGAACTGGAGCGCATCCTGCGCGACCTGCCGGCCAATGCGGACGCCCTCACGCGCGAGCGCTACCGCGAGGCGCGGCGCCTCAGCGAGGAAATGATCCGGCGCAGCCAATTCACTCCGGCCTAGAAAAACTCCCCGCGCAAGCGACGAGGAGGAACGACGACATGGCAACCAACAGCAGCGGCAAAAAGTCCAACGGAAACGGAGCGGCGAACCCGCGCTGGGCGGGCATCACGCGCCCGTACAGCCAGGAAGACGTGCTGCGGCTGCGCGGCTCGGTGCAAATCGAGTACACGCTCGCCCGCCTGGGCGCTGAGCGGCTCTGGAACCTGATGCAGACCGCGCCGTATGTGCACGCGCTCGGTGCCATGACCGGCAATCAGGCCGTGCAGATGGTGCAGGCCGGGCTGCAGGCGATCTACGCAAGCGGCTGGCAGGTCGCCGCCGACGCGAACCTTTCCGGCGAGACGTATCCCGACCAGAGCCTCTATCCGGCCGACAGCTGCCCGGCGCTCGTGCGGCGCATCAACAAAGCGCTGCAGCGCGCCGACCAGATTGATTGCGCCGAAGGCCGTGCCGGCACGCACTGGTTCGCGCCCATCGTCGCCGACGCCGAAGCGGGCTTTGGCGGCACGCTGAACGCGTTCGAGATCATGAAGGCGATGATCGAAGCCGGCGCGGCCGCCGTTCACTTCGAGGACCAGCTCTCGTCCGCGAAAAAGTGCGGCCACTTGGGCGGCAAAGTCGTCGTACCGGTCCGCGAGTTCATTGACAAGCTTGTCGCCGCCCGGCTGGCGGCCGACGTGATGGGCGTGCCCACCATTATCATCGCGCGCACCGACGCCGATAGCGCCGGCCTGCTGCTGAGCGACGCCGACCCGCGCGACTTGCCGTTCGTCAAGGGCGGCCGCACGGTGGAAGGCTTCTACGAATTCCGCGGCGGCCAGGACGCGGCGATTGCCCGCGCGCTGGCCTACGCGCCCTACGCGGACATGATCTGGTGCGAAACGTCCACGCCGAACCTCGAAGAGGCGCGGCGCCTCGCCGAAGCGGTCCACGCGAAATTCCCCGGCAAGCTGCTGGCGTACAATTGCTCGCCGTCGTTCAACTGGAAGAAGAAGCTCGACGACGCCACGATCGCGCGCTTCCAGCAGGAGCTCGGCGCGATGGGCTACAAGTTCCAGTTCGTCACGCTGGCGGGCTTCCACGCGCTGAACCTGAGCCTGTTCGATCTGGCGCGCGATTATCGCGACCGCGGCATGGCCGCCTACTGCGAGGTCCAGCAGGCCGAGTTCCGCGCCGAAGAGGAAGCCGGCTACCGCGCCGTCAAGCACCAGCACTTCGTCGGCACGGGCTACTTCGATCAGGTGGCGCAAACGATTTCGGGCGGCACGTCTTCAACAACGGCGCTTGCCGGTTCCACCGAGGCTGCCCAGTTCACCAAGGCGAAAGCCGAGCCGGCGCGCGCCAAGGCTCCGCGCGTGCCGCTTGTGCCCGGCACGCGGCGCCAGCAGGCCGCACGCCCAAGCTGATTCCTGCCCCGCGAGTGGTGAAACAAGAAGCCGGTGCGATGGGCAGGTCGCACCGGCTGTTTTCTTTCCGGCTGGTTCTTTACTTCTTCGGGAGTGAATGTTGCGCGCCTCCTCGCCTTAGAGTCTTCGAAACCAAGAAAACTAGGACCGCATGGTCTTTTCCGACGGCACAAAAATCTTTCTCTTGACTTTCGCTTTTTATTCGCCTATGCTCTGCCCCGGTAGAGGAAACGGGAAGGCGGGCGGCGGCCCGGCCCCATTGTCCAAGGGACTCTCCCGGGCCGGTCGTCGCCCGCTTTAAAAACCGCCTCCGCCGCCCCGGCCCGTCGGGGCCGCCCGCTCCCCTGCCGCAGGAGTCACACATGGCCCGCACGCCCCGGATCGTGCACGCAGATGTAGACGCCTTCTTCGCTTCGGTCGAGCAGGTGCTCGACCCGCGCCTGCGCGGCAAGCCGGTGCTGGTAGGCCGCGGCGTGGTGGCTTCGGCCAGCTACGAGGCCAAGGCCCGCGGCGTGCGCACGGCGATGACGTTCCGCGAAGCGCGCCGCCTCTGCCCTGCCGCGATCGTCGTCCCCGGGCAGTACGAGCACTACGCCGACTACGCCGAGCGCGTCCGGCGCATCCTCGAGAAATTCACGCCTGCGGTGGAATGCGCGGCGCTCGACGATTTCTACCTCGACTTCACCGGCACCGAGCGGCTCTACCCCGACTTCCCCGGCACGCTGCGCCGCATGCAGCAAACTGTCTCCGGCGAAACCGGCCTGGGCGTTTCCGTCGGCGCGGCCACGTCGAAGCTCGTCGCCGCGGTCGCTTCGCGCCTCCATCGCCCGCGCGGCTTCCGCATCATCCCGCCGGACACCGAAGAAGAATTCCTTGCGCCGCTACCGGTCGAAAAACTCCACGGCATCGGCCACGCGCACGCGGCCACGCTCGCCGAGCGCGGCATCGAGACGATCGGGCAGTTGCGCCAGGTGCCGCTCATGGCGCTCGAGGCCGCGTTCGGCAAAGTCACTGGCGGGCAGCTCTGGGAGCGCGCCCGCGGGCGCGATGCGCGCGAAGTGCACGCGCCCGTCGAGCCCAAGTCCATCTCGCGCGAAACCACTATCGAAGGCGGCACGATTGACCTGGAATTCCTCGACGGGCTGCTCGAATACCTGGCCGAGCGCATCGGCACGACGCTGCGCAGCTACGGCCGCCAGGCGCGCACCATCGCGCTGCGGCTGCGCTACACCGATTTTTACTCCGCAATGCGCGCCGAGCGGCTGGCGGTGCCGACAAACGACGAAAAATTGCTGCTCGCCGCGGCGCAGGAAATTTTCCGCGCGCTTTTCACGCGGCGCGTGGCGGTGCGCTTTGTCGGGCTCAGCGTGACGAACCTCGAGTCCGACCGGCGGCAAAGCGAATTGTTCGATACGACGGCGAACCGCCGCTGGTATTTGAACCGCGGCGTGGACGCGGTCCGCGATCGCTTCGGCTGGAACGCGTTGTTTTACGGCAAGGGGTTGCAGTTACGCGAGCACTACGCGACGAAGCCCACGGGCCTCGTGCTCTCCACCCCCTGCCTCTCGCGGTGAAGTTTCACCTCCCTTCCTCTGCCTGCTGCCATGTTCATTCACTTGCATTGCCACAGCCACTACTCGTTCCTGCGCGCCGTGCCGTCGCCCGAGGAACTCGTCACCGCGGCTGCTGAACAAAAAATGCCTGCCGTAGCGCTGACGGACACGAACGGCCTCTACGCCGCTGTGCCGTTTTATCTCGCGGCGCGCGAGGCGGGCATGAAGCCCATTATCGGCACGGTGTTGGACGTTGAGTGGGGGGACAAAAGCGAAACGCAAAATACGAAACTCGGAACTCGTGACAAAGACAAAACCGATGCTTCGCCGCTGCTTCTGCTGGCGGCGAATCGCGAGGGCTACAGCAACCTGTGCCGGCTGGTGACCGAGCGGCAATTGCATGACCGGCCGGTGGACCTTGAAACGCTGAACGCGCATCGCGCCGGGCTGATCGCGCTGTGCTGCGCCCCTACATCAAGCGAGCGCGTGGCGCGGCTGAAAGAAATCTTCGGTGAGGCGCTGTACCTTGAAGTGCAGCACTTCTCCGCGGGCGATGGGCGCGCGCTGCGTGAAGCCGCGCGCCTGGGGCGCGAGCTGGGCGTGCCGCTCGTGGCCACGAACAACGTGCACTTCCTGCGGCCCGCGGAGCACCTGCATCACCGCGTGCTCAACGCCATCCGCACCGGCGCGCTGCTGACGACCGTCACGCCGCCCGAAATCACGAGCGCCGAGGCGTACTTCAAATCCGCCGAGGAAATGCAGCGCGGATTCCGAGATTACCCCGAGGCCCTGCACGCAACGCTCGAAATTGCCGAGCGCTCGAACCTCGAACTCGAGCTCGGCAAGTTGATTTTCCCCGAATTCCCGGTGCCCGAGGGCGAGACGCCGTTTTCCTATCTCTGGAAGCTGTGCTTCGAGGGCGCGAGCGAGCGCTATCCCGCCTCGGCGGGACCGGAGGTGCTCGCGCGGTTGACGCACGAGCTCGAAGTGATCCAGCAGCGTAACCTGGCGCCGTTTTTTCTGCTCGTGTGGGACATCGTCCAGGAGGCGCGGCGGCGCGGAATCCCGGCGGTGGCGCGCGGCTCGGCGGCCAGTTCCATCGTCACCTACTGCCTGGGTGTCTCGCGCGTCTGCCCGCTGCGCTGGGGCCTTTATTTCGAGCGCTTCCTGAACGAGCAGCGCGGCGATTGTCCCGACATTGACCTGGACATCTGCGGCGCGCGGCGCGACGAGCTGCTCGACTACGTCTACAAGCGCTGGGGTGCGGCGCACGTGGCCATGATTTCGAGCTTCGTCACCATGCACGCCCGCCTGGCCGTGCGCGAAGTGGCCAAAGTCTTCGGCCTTTCGCCCGGCGAGGTGAACCACTTCACGCGGCGCCTGCCGCACCGGCCCGTGCGCGAGATCCTGGAAGCCATCCGCACGCTGCCCGAATGCCGCACGCTGCCCGCGCACGAAGAGCCGTGGAAGACGATCCTTGATGTCGCGCTGCGCCTCGACGATTGTCCGCGCCATCTGGGCATCCACCCGTGCGGCACGGTGATCGCCGCGCAGCCGCTCACGAATCTGGTGCCGCTCGAAGTGGCCACGAAAGGCATCGTCGTCACGCAGTACGACATGAACGCCATCGAGGCGCTGGGTCTGATCAAAATGGACCTGCTCGGGCAGCGCGGCCTGACCACGATGTCGCTCGCGCTCGACAACATCGAGTGTGCTACAGGCCTGCGGCCCGGCTTCGACGCCATCCCCGAAGACGACTTCGCCACGTGCGCGATGATCTCTCAAGGGCGCACGATGGGCGTCTTCCAAATCGAATCGCCGGGGATGCGCGGCCTGCTGCGCACGCTCGAAGCGCGCACGCTCGACCAGATCTGCCTGGCGCTGGCGCTGATCCGCCCGGGCGCGGCGGAGTACGGCTCGAAAGAAACTTTCTTGAAGCGGCTGCGCGGGCAGGAGGCGGTGCGCTACCCGCATGCGTCGCTGGAAACCATCCTCGGCGAGACGTTCGGCGTGTGCGTCTATCAGGAGCAGGTGATGCAGATCGCGCAGGCGGTGGGTGGCCTCTCGCTCGCCGAAGCCGACCTCGTGCGCCGCGCCACCGCAAAATTCGCCGACCGGCGCGAGCGCGAACGCCTGCACGTGAAATTCCTGAAGGCCGCGGCGCAGATCGGCCTGGAAGGCAGGGAGCGCGACGCCGCCTGGCAGATGGTCGAAAAATTCGCGGGCTTCGGCTTCTGCAAAGCGCACGCCGCCACCTACGCCGACCTCTCCTACCGCATCGCGTATCTCAAGGCGCATTTTCCGGCGGAGTTTTTGGCCGCGATGTGCAGCTCCGGCGCGGGCTTCTACCACGTCTCCGCGTACGTCGAAGAGGCCAAGCGCTGGGGCATCGAGGTGCGCCTGCCTTCGGTGAACCATTCGCGGCAGGAATACACCGCCGAAGCCTGCGCGATGCGCATCGGGCTGATGCAGGTGCGGGGCCTGGGCGCGAAAACGATCGAGCGCATCCTGCGCTCGCGCGAGGAGCGCGGCGCGTTCTGCTCGCTCGAAGATTTTCTGCGCCGCGTGCCGGTGGAGCGCGATGAAATCGAAGCGCTCATCAAATGCGGTGCGCTGGACGATTTCGGCGTGCCGCGGCCGGCGCTGCTCTGGCAGCTCAACCTGATGCGCGCGCGCGAGGCGCACGCAGCACCGCCGGCCGGCGGCGCGATGCTCTTCCCCGACGCCGCACGGCCGGAAGCGGCCGCGGTCCTCGCAACGCCCGCAGCCGACTACACGCGCGAGCAGCGCCTGGCGTACGAGATGGAGCTGCTGGAGGTCTGCGTCAGCGGCCACCCGCTCGACCGCGTGGCGCGGAACGACGAAGCCTGGAGCACCGACCTCGAGCGCCTGCGCGGCCGGCGGGCGACGCTGCTCGGCTGGGTGGTGACGTTCCGCCACGTGGGCACGAAAGACTACCGCAACATGATGTTCGTCACGCTGGAGGACCAGCGCGGACTCTACGAAGCCGTGCTCTTCCCCGAAGCCTACGAGCGCTACGGCGGGCTGGTGTTTGAGACGCGCCTCGTGCGCGTCATGGGCCGCGTCGAGCAGGACGGCCAGATCAATTGCGAGAAGCTCGAGCCGGCGCGATAATTACGCCAAACATAAAGGCTCGGCCACCCGCAGCCGAGCCCGCCGAAGGCCAGCCCGTCGCTTCCGGTGAGCAATGGCTCGGCCGCAACGCCGACGGCCGGCGGCGCACGTGGGAGCGCCTGAACCCGCGACACCGCAAAGCGCTGCTCGTGCTGGCGCGGGCGTTCGCGCTGCGCCAGTCGCAGGCGCGCCTGCCGGAACAAGTACAGGCGAAACTGCGCGCAATTGTGGAAGAAATTGAACGGCTGGCAGGCCGGGTGGAAAAACTCCTCGCCGTGATCCGCAGGCAGAGCTAGCCGACTTCGATGGTGACGCTGTGGTAGCCGGTGGCGCCGTCGGGCCATTCGGCCGAGCGCGCGGCCGTCTGCAAGCGCCCGCGGCCGTCCGTGGCGCGCACCTTGACGGTGTGCTTGCCCTTCGGCGGGTCCACCCAGACGTATTTCCAGAAGGCCCACACCTGCGAGGGATTCGGATTGCTGAAGATCGGCGCTTC
>JBGQHO010000069.1:0-13683 GCA_041497955.1 Terriglobia bacterium
TCGCCGGCAAACCTCGCGCGGCTGGACGAAATCCGCGCGAACCAGCGCCGCCTGGCGTACACCTACACGCTCGAGCCCAACGAAGCCGAGGGCATCATCGCGAAAAACCCCGCGGTGCTCCTGATCACCTGCTCGATCCACTCGAGCGAGCTCGGCTCGACGCAGATGACGCTCGAGCTCGTGCACCGGCTGGCGACGGAGAAATCGCCCTACATCCAGAACCTGCTCGACAACGTCGTGTTTCTGCTGGCGCCTTCGGTGAATCCCGACGGGCAGGTGATGATCGTGGACTGGTACAACAAGAACGTCGGCACCGAATTCGAGTTCTCGCCGATGCCGTGGATCTATCACAAATACACCGGGCACGACGACAACCGCGACGGCTTCATGCTGACGCAGGTGGAAACGCGCCTGGTGACGAAGCTTCTCTACAAAGACTGGTTTCCGCTGGTTTTTCTCGATGAGCACCAGATGGGCTCGAACGGCCCGCGCATCTTCGTGCCGCCATTTTCCGACCCCATCAATCCGAACCAGGACCCGCTGGTGCTCTCTGAAGTGAACCTGATGGGCATGTACATGTTTTCGGCGCTGCACGCCGCGGGCTTTGCGGGCGTGCAGTTCGGGGAGCGCTACCCCTACTGGTACGAGGGCCCGGCGAAGAACGGCGGCTGGTGGCACAACATGGTCGGGATGCTCACGGAAGTGGCGAGCGCGCGGCTGGCCAGCCCCATCGAGCAGCAGCACGCGCCGCTCTATCGCATGCCCCAGGTGCGCGAGGGCGGAGGCGACACGCCCGGCGGTGGCGGCGGCGATCCGCGGCGGCCCCTTGCGCCGCCGACAGACACGTGGGCGCGCGCGAATTACCCGCGGCCGTGGCTCGGCGGCGCGTGGAAGCTGCGGGACATCGTGGACTACGAGCTGACCATCACCTGGGCGCTGCTCGAAGGCGTCGCCGCGAACCGCACGATGCTCCAGCGCAATTTTTATTTGATGAACCGCCGCTCGATCGAAGCGGGGCGCAAGGGCGATCCGTTTGCGTACGTGATTCCCGCCGGCCAGCGTGACCCGGGCGCGGCGATGCGTATGCTGGAAGCGATGGACCTCGGCGGAGTGGAGATCTATCGCGCGCCGGCGGCGTTCGAAGCCGACGGCAGGAAGTTTGACGCCGGCAGCTACGTCGTCCCCATGGCGCAGCCTTTCCGCAACTACGCGAAGGACCTGCTCGAGCCGCAGAAATATCCGATGAAGCCTACGCGTCCCGGCGAAGCCCCCGAGCGGCCGTACGACGTTACCGGCTGGACGCTGCCGCTCGATATGGGCGTCGAAGCTGTCGAAGTGAAGAAGTCGTTTGACGCGAAGCTTGACCGCGTCACGCCCGTGCCGATGCCCGAGGGCGGAGTCTCAAGCGAGCGCGCCAAGAAGGGCGGGCTCTACGCCCTCTCGCACGACTGGAACAACAGCGCGATTGCAGTGAACAGGTTGCTGGCCGCGAAGAGCGACGACTACGAAGTCTTTTGGGCAGCGGCGTCCTTCGGGCAGGGCCCGAACGCGCAACTGGCTGGAACGATTCTCGTGCGCGCGAAGGCCGGACGCGACGTGAGCACAAAACTTGGGGAGATTGGCCGCGCGGCGCACGTCACGTTTGCGGCGACGGATACAATGCTACCAGCGGGCTCGTGGAAGCTGCGCGCGCCGCGCATCGGCCTCTACCAGCCCTGGACCGCCAACATGGACGAGGGCTGGACGCGCTGGGTGCTCGAGCAGTACGACTTCCCGTACACGACGCTGCACAACGACGACATCCGCGCGGGAAAACTCTCCGAGAAATTCGAGGTGATTGTTTTTGCCAGCCAGACAAAGCGCAGCGTCATGGACGGCAACCGCGGCGAATGGGTCCGGCCGGAGTACCGCGGCGGCGTCGGCGACGACGGCGCCAAGGCCATTGCCGACTTCGTGCGCGCGGGCGGCACGCTCGTGACGCTCGACGAAGCCGCGGAGTTTGCGATTGACGCGCTCGGGCTGCCGGTGCGCAACGTCCTGCGCGGCGTCTCGACGGACAAGTTCTATTGCCCGGGCGCGATCCTCGAAATCCTTGTGGACAACAGGAACCCCCTGGCCTACGGCATGCCGGAGGAAAGCTCCGCGTACTTCCTGAACAGCCCGGCGTTTGAATTGCTGCCCGGGTTCACCGAAAACAGCGGGCGCGCAGTGGTGCGCTACCCGGCGACGAATCCGCTGCAAAGCGGCTGGATCGGCGGGCCGGAGTACATCCAGGACAAGCTCGGGGCGGTGGAAGTGAGCTATGGCAAAGGACGCGTGGTGCTGCTCGGTTTCCGCGCGCAGTTCCGCGCGCAGTCACACGCTACGTTCAAGCTGCTCTTCAACGCGCTGCACTGGTCGGCGGCGAAGCGGGAGGGAAGCAAGTAGTGCCAATCGGGCATTCCCAGGCCGAAGGTCAGACGCGCACTTCACTGAATGACTTGTCGAGCAGGCGGACGGCTTCGTCCACGTCGGCTTTGGCGATATTCAGCATGGGCGAGAGGCGGAGCGTGTTGCCGTAAAGGCCGCCCTTGCCGATGAGCAGGCCGTTGTCCCGCGCGCGCTCCATCACCTGCACGGTGGCCTCGGGCGCGGGCTCCTTCGTCTTGCGATCTTTCACCAGCTCGAGCGCCTGCATCAAGCCCATGCCGCGCACGTCGCCGATCAGCGGATATTTCTCCTTCAGCTCTTCGAGCTTACTGCGGAAATAATTTCCGACGGTGTGCGCGTTCTCAAGCAGGTTTTCTTCCTCGATCACTTCAATTGTCGCGCGCGCGGCCACAGACGTCACCGGATTGCCGCCGAAGGTGGAAATCGTCAACCCCTGGAAGGAATCGGCCAGCTCCGCCGTAGTGATCGTCGCGCCGACGGGCGAGCCGTTGGCCATGCCCTTCGCGCAGGTGATGACGTCCGGCGTAACTTCCCACTGTTCGATGCCGAACCATTTCTTGCCCGTGCGCCCGAAGCCGGTCTGCACTTCGTCGGCGATGAAGAGCCCGCCGTACTTTTTCACGATTTTGAAAACGATCTTGAAATACTCCGGGGGAGGCGTGATGAAGCCGCCGACGCCCTGAATCGGCTCTGCGATGAACGCGGCGATGTGGCCGCTCGTGCCCGTCTGGATCAGGTTTTCGACGTCGTTCGCGCAGGCCACGCCGCAATCGGGATAGGTGAGCCCGAGCGGGCAGCGGTAGCAATACGGATTAATCGCGTGCGAGATGCCGACGCTGATCACGGCGGCCTTGCGCCACGGCGCCTGCGCCGTCACGGCTTTGGCGAGCTGCGAGCTGCCCGCGTAGGCGTGCCGCAGCGCCACGATGTCGAAGCTGCCGGTGGCCATGCGTGCCAGCAGGATCGCGGCTTCGTTGGCCTCGGTGCCGGAGTTCGAGAAAAAACTCTTCTGCAGCGCGCCGGGCGTGATCTGCGCCAGCTTTTCCGCCAGCGCGACGATGGCCTCATTGGGATAGAGGGTCGAGGTGTGCTGCAGGCGGTCCACCTGCGCCTTGATTTTCGTCGTAACCTTGGGATTCGCGTGGCCCACGGAGATCGTCAGGATGCCGCCGAAGAAGTCGAGATAGCGGCGGCCTTCGAGGTCCCAGATGTATTGCATCGAGCCGCGGTCGGTGACGAGCGGCTTCGCATAGTAATTCGTCACCGCAGGCCACAAAAACTGCTGGTGCTTGCGGATCACTTCTTCACTGCGGCTGGCGCCGGGCTTGGCTTGGCTGCTCATCAGGAATCCTTTGGGAACCACAGATAAACACAGATGGACACAGATAAGATGGAGGAAAGCAAAGGACCGGGTTTCATCCGTGTTTATCTGTGTTCATCTGTGGCTCAAGATTCAGTTGGCGGCTTGCGCGGTGCCGGCGGCCTGCGTGCGCGTGATTTCGCCGTAGGTCTCCGGCCGGCGGTCGCGGTAGAACTGCCAGGTGGTGCGCACCTGCGAGATTTCGTCGAAATCCAGGTCGGCCACGACGAGCTCGTCCTTATCGCGGCTGGCCTGGGCCACGATCTTGCCGCGCGGGTTGCAGAAGTAGCTCTTGCCGTAAAACTCGCCGATCTTCCACGGGCGCTCGTAGCCGACGCGGTTGATGGCACAGATGAAGTAGCCGTTGGCCACGGCGTGCGCCGGCTGCTCGAGCTCCCAGAGGTATTCGCTCAGGCCCGCGACCGTGGCCGAGGGGTTGAACACGATCTCCGCGCCATTCAGGCCCAGGATGCGCGCGCCTTCGGGGAAGTGGCGGTCGTAGCAGATGTACACGCCGACGCGGCCGTAGCGCGTCTCGAACACGGGATAGCCCGCGTTGCCCGGCGTGAAGTAGAACTTCTCCCAGAAGCCGGGGTGCACGTGCGGGATGTGGTGCTTGCGGTACTTGCCCAGGTAGCGGCCATCGGCGTCGATCACCGCGGCGGTATTGAAAAACACGCCGGCCATTTCCACTTCGAAGATGGGCACAACGATCACCATGCGGTATTTCTTGGCGAGCTTCTGCATGCGCTTGATCGTCGGCCCGCCGGGCACGGCCTCGGTGAGGTCGTACCAGCGCGTCTGCTGCTCGGCGCAGAAGTACGGGCCGTAGAAAAGCTCCTGCAACCCGAGGATGCGCACCTTGCGTTTGGCCGCCGCGGCGATCAGCCGCTCGTGCTTGGCGATCATCTTCTGCTTGATCTGCGCCAGCGAGAACTTTTCCGGCGACCATTCGCAGCGCACCTGAATCGCTCCGCAACGCACCACGCGTGCCATACGACACCTCCGCCTCGAATTCCGCAAGCATACTCCCCGCTTGCAGGAGGAACAAGATGCGCGGCGGCTACTTGGTGCGCGGCTTGTGGCCGACCGACTGCGGGTGCTTCACTTCACCGTTGGGCGCCTTGGCGTTCATCGGCCACCAGAGGTGAAAGATGATGCCGTCGGTTTGCGCCGCGACTGCGGCGATCTTCTTGGCCTCTTCCGGGCTGACGTCGAGCACCTGAACGCGGCCGGTGGCGATCTCTTCCGCGTGGTCGTGGTAGTACTTGTTCCAGGCAGCCAGCGGCACGTTCGGACGGCTCACCGTCTTGGCCACGAAGTACTCCACCTGGGTCATCACGGCGTTGGGCTCGGTGGACTCGTAGATCAAGCACTCCAGCAGCTCGGCGGAGATCGCCTTGCAGTAGTGGTGGTAGGGCCCCATGATCTTGCCTTCCACCACGTGCGGCGCGCTCACGTGAATCGTGTGGCCGTCGGCCGGAGTCGGCGGCGGCGGCGCCGGCGGCAGCGACGTCAGATTGGCCGGGATCGAGATCGCAGCCAGCACGGCGGTGACCAACAGCAGGGATCGGGCAGAGAGCATCGCGTTCCTCCTGTGGAGTCTTGCAGCACCCGTGGGATGAAGCCCATATAAGCAACGGGACGAGTTTTGTCAATCGGCAATCGTTGCGGGAAGATTCGCGGCCGGCCCTGCGCGTCTGTATAATCGCGCCGAAGATGCGACCCCTCTGGCAATGCTTCCTTCATGCGCTCGGCCGCGCCTGGAGGCGCTGCGGCGCGCAGTCGCAGGCTGTGGCGTTCAACATGTTCTTGGCATTCTTCCCGATGACGCTGCTTGTTCTGAGCGTGATCGGCAGCGCGACCACAGTGCGCAGTGCCGTACAGGAAATGGCCGCCGGCTTCCGCGGCGTGCTGCCGCCGGGCAGCCAGCGCGTGGTGGTGGATTTTCTTGCGGGTCAGGCCACGCATCCCGGGCGGTGGACCCTGTTCGGCGTCATCGGCACGCTGCTGGCCGGCACGCAGGTGATGAAGACGCTGATAGATGGGTTTTCGCTGGCGCACCGCGATCCGGAGCGGCCGAGTTTCTGGGCGCGCGAGGCGCGCGGGTTGGTTCTCCTGTGCGCGACGCTCGGGCCGTGGCTCGCCGCGGCGCTGCTGACCGTCTTCGGCAAACAGGCGCGCATGTGGATGGTGCGCCACTACGGCCTGCCCGACGTCTTCCGGTTTGTCTGGGGCATGCTTTTTTCGGCCAGCGCGCTGGTGATGGCGATTGCGGTGCTGGCCGTCGTCTATCGCGCGGGCCGGCCCGGCACACGAGGCTGGCGCGAAGTCCTGCCGGGCGCGGTGGTTGCGACCCTGCTGTGGTGGGGCATAAGCGCGGCGTTCGGGTTTTACGTGCGGCACATGCGCTACGGGCTGGTGTACGGCGGGCTGGCCGCGGCGATTGGTCTGCTGCTGTGGATGCAGTTGACGGCGCTGGTGGTCTTCATCGGCGCTTCATTCAACGCCGAGCTGGCCGCACGCGCGCAAGGCGAGGCCGGGGAAGCGTGAGCACCGAAGGCTGACACGCGAGACGACAAGGAGTAAACTCGGCAGTAGAAGAGGGCGCGATGAGCGAGATTCGCGTGGAATGCTATGCGGGCTATCGTGCCGATCAGCGGCCCGAGCGCTTCGTCCTCCGCGGCCGGGTATTTGGAGTCGATCTGGTCGACGACCAGTGGTACAGCCCCGAAGCCATCTATTTCCGCGTGCGCGCTGACGACGGCAACTTCTACGTCCTGCGCCACGACGAAGTGCAAGATGCCTGGACGCTCGACGCCTTTCGCGCTTCGCAAGGTCACGAGAGCCATGCGGCGCCGCCAACCGAAACCCATTGATTCCCAGTTCATCTCCAAAAGGAAGCGAGGTGGAACATGACGCATCGAACCTACTCTCTGCTCACCGGGGTTATCTTTTTGCTCATCGCCGCCCTTCATTGCGCGCGGGCCGTGCTGGGTTGGTCCGCTGTGGTGAATGGCATAAACATTCCGATGTGGATGAGCTGGATTGCGATGTTCTTTTTCGCATTCCTCTCATTCATCGGGTTCTGGCTCAGCCGCAAAGCCTCGTAGGCCGACGCTCGTTGGCACGCAGGGAGGCCTTCTCATGAGTCCCACGATCGGTTTCATCGGACTGGGCATCATCGGCTTGCCGATGGCGGAGCGTTTGCTCGAGCAGGGAATTCCGCTTGTCGTGTGGAACCGCACGCCGGAGAAGGCGGAAGGCCTCGTGCGCCGCGGCGCCCGGCGAGCCGCGAGCGCGGCTGAATTGGCAGCGCAAGCGGACGTGGTCATCACCATGGTCACCGACGGTCCGGCGCTCGAGAAGATTGCGCTCGGTGGAGGCGGGATCGGCGCGTCGCTGGCCGCCGGCAAAGTGCATTGCGACATGAGCACGATTGATCCAGGGACCTCGCGCCGGCTGGCGGCGCACTATGCAGCGCGCGGCGCGCATTTCGTGCACGCGCCCGTGCTCGGCAGCAAGCGCGCCGCTGCAACGGGGACGCTGCTGATCTTTGCCGGCGGCACGAAAGAGGCGCTCGAAAAGTGCGCTCCGGCTTTTATAGCGCTGGGCAAAAAGACGTGGCAGTGGGACCGGGCCGAAACCGCCACGGGCGTGAAGCTCGCCTGCAATCTTCTCCTGGCCGGAATGATGGAGCTCTTCGCCGAATCTCTCGTACTTGCGGGCAAGTCCGGCGTGCCGGTGGAGACGATGCTGGAGATTGTTGCCGCCTCAGCGCTGGCCACACCGATGTATCAAACCAAGGGGGAGGCAATCGCAGCACGCAACTTCACACCGAATTTCTATCTGCGGAACATGCTGAAGGATTTGAACCTCGTCCTCGACTCGGGAAAAGACCTGGGACTCGACTTGCCCGGCGCGCGTGCTGTCCGCGGCGCGTTTGCCGCCGCCGCGGACGCGGGTCTAGCGGAGGAAGACTACTGCGCCGTCATCCAGTGGCTCGAGCGCCAAGCTGCCGCGCGCGCCCCCGCTCATTGATTCTTCTCTACGCGCTGCGGCGATTGCCGGAAGATTCCGCGAACAGATTGCGCAGGACGAACCAGCAGTTGGCCGGGCGCTCGGAGAGGCGCCGCATGAAGTACGGGCACCACTCGGTGCCGAAGGGCACGTAGATGCGCAGCGGGTGGCCCTGCGCGCGCAGCGCCTGCTGCAAATCGCGCCGGATGCCGTAGATCATCTGGAATTCGTAGCGGTCGGGCGTGAGGCCGCGCCGCTTGATCCCGGCGCGCGCGTGATCGAGCATCAAGGGATCGTGGGTGGCAATGGCGGGCAAGCAGCGGCCTTCGGCGCAGTGGTCGAGCAATTGGTCAATCCGTTTTCTGTAGTGCGAGTCCACCTGGCTTTTCTTCTGGAATGCAATGCGGCCCGACTCGCGGTAAGCGCCCTTCACCAGCCGGATCTTCGGTTTGTGGCGCATCAAACGCTCGATGTCGTGTTCGCTGCGGAAGAGGTACGCCTGAATGGCGAGACCCGTGGTGGGAGCGCGCCGCACCGTGGCCTCGAAGACATCGAGCGTCAAATCCGTGTATTTCGAGCCCTCCATGTCCATTTCGATGGAGCGGCTCAGCCCGGCGGCAGCCGCCGCGATTTCTCCCGTCAGCCGCTCGCAGAGCCTGCGGTCGAAGTCGAGCCCGAGTTGCGTAAGCTTGATGGAGATGTTGCCGTCGAGCCCTGCGTTATGGAGCTGGCGCGTCATTTCGATGTAGCTGTCGCGCGCGTGCTCGGCCTCGCGCACCGTGCTGACGTTCTCGCCGAGATGATTCAGGCTGACGCGGCGGCCGTCCTGCGCGAGTTCGCGGCTGGCGTCGAGCGCGTCGGCCAGCGCCTCGCCGGCCACAAAACGCTGCGCAAAGCCGTACTTCATGCCGCGGCGCCCGATCGCATCGGTGAGGGCCTTCTTCGTTGACAGCCAGAAGATGAAATTGCGGATCAGCATGGGCGCTCGGTTGGGCTCGCCGCTGGCCCCAGCCGGCCACCTTTATAGGGCAGACGACGCAGCGCGTCAAATCGAAGGCAAGCCGGGGCGGTGTTGCCGCCGCCGCGCCGCGAAACGCCCCCGCCACAACTTTTTCATTTGCACGGTGTTAGGATAAATAGTCGGCAAAAAGCGCGGCGCGAAAGCCTGCGCGGCCGGCACGCTCGAAGGGCGAGATCAGGAGACGCATCATGACGAAATCCGAGGGCCGCTGGAGTGGAGCGGTGCGGGAGCATCGCACCCTGACGTGCCTCCTGGCGGCGCTGGTGGTTGTTTCCCTTACATTTGCTGCGCCGTATCTTTCCGCGGACAAGAACAAGAAGCCCGCAACGCAGGCCAGCAAAGCCCTGAAGGGCCTGCCGGTCACCGATCTCAGCGAAGACGAAGCCGTTTCGCACGCGCTCAACCGGTTGGGCTTCGGCCCGCGGCCGGGCGACATGGAACGCGTGAAGCAGATGGGTCTGGAGAAATGGATCGATCAGCAGCTCAACCCCAACTCGCTCGACGATTCGGCCGCGCAGGCGCGGCTCCAGCGTTTCTCGACGCTGACCATGTCTTCCAGCAAGCTGCTCGATGAATTCCCGCAGCCGGCGCAGGCCGCCAAGCGAGCCGGCATGACGCCCGAGGAATACCGGAAGATGATCGAGGAGCGCCAGAAGCAGCGCGAAGAGCGTCAGAGAGAGCGCGACGCGAAGAACTCCGACCCGAACGCCATGCAGAATGCAGATCCGAACGAGATGGCGCCCGATACGGGCAAGCCGGCGAAGCTGGGCGGCAAGGGCCAGGGTTTGGCCGGTTTGGACCCCAACAATCCGCCGATGCGCCTGGAAGACGTTCGCACGCCGCAGCGCATCGTGGTCGAGCTGTCCATGGCCAAGATGACCCGCGCGATCTACAGCGAGCGCCAGCTTTACGAAGAGATGGTGGATTTCTGGTTCAACCACTTCAACGTCTTCGCCGGCAAGGGCGCCGACCGCTGGCTGCTGACCTCGTACGAGCGCGACGTCATTCGCCCGCACGCCATGGGCAAGTTCAAGGACCTTCTGTTCGCCACGGCGAAGAGTCCGGCGATGCTTTTTTACCTGGACAACTGGCAGAGCGCGGACCCGCGCGCCTTTGAACGCATGCAGCGCGAACTGGCCGAGCGCCGCCAGCGTTTCTACGGCCTGTACGGTATGCGCGATCCGCTGGCCATGGGACGTTTCCCGGGCCGCATGGGCCGGCAGCGCATGCCCCGGGACCCCAATCGCAACCCGGCCGGGCAGCCTGGCCAGCAGCAGAATCAAAAGCGGGAGCGCGGCCTGAACGAGAACTACGCGCGCGAGTTGATGGAATTGCACACACTCGGCGTGGAAGGCGGCTACACGCAGCAGGACGTCATCGAAGTGGCGAAGTGCTTCACCGGCTGGACCATGCGCGCGCCACGCCGCGACCCCGAATTCTACTTCGAGGGCCGCATCCACGATCCCGACGCGAAGAACGTGCTCGGCGAGAAAATCCACAACGGCGGGATGAAGGACGGCGAAAGAGTCCTCGAGATGCTTGCGCGGCATCCCAACACGGCGCGGTTCATCTCCACGAAGCTCGCGCGGCGCTTCGTCAGCGACAACCCGCCGCAGGCGCTGGTGGACCGCATGGCGAAGACGTTCCTCAATACCGACGGCGACATCAAGGCCGTGCTGCACACGATGATTTTCTCGCCCGAGTTCTGGTCGCGCGAAACCTACCGCGCGAAGATCAAGAAGCCCTTTGATCTGGTGGCCTCGGCCGCCCGCGCGCTGGGCACCGACGTGGACGTGCCGCTGCCGCTCGTGCTGTGGACGGCGCGCATCGGCGAGCCGCTCTACCAGTGCCAGCCGCCCACGGGCTATTCCGACAAAGCGGAAACGTGGGTGAATACCGGCGCGCTGCTCAACCGTCTGAACTTCTCGCTGGCACTCGCGAGCAACCGCATGCGCGGCGCGCGCGTGAACACAGACGCGCTGTTTGGCGCGGACGCCGCGGCGGATCCGCGCGCATCGCTCGACCGCGCCATCGAAGTCCTGCTGGCGAACCAGGCGTCCCAGCAGACGCGCGCCACGCTCCTGAAGCAACTGAGCGATCCGCAGGTGATTCAGGCGAAGCTCGATGACCCGGTGAAGGAAATCAACGGCGGCGTGATCGCGGGCCTCGTGCTCGGCGCGCCGGAGTTCCAGCGGCGCTAGCGGCGGAAGAGCAGGGAAGGAGAAACACGATGAAAGTCACGCGGCGGATTTTTCTGAAGAGCGGCGGCGTGGCCATGGTGGGCCTGAGCTCGCTGCCCGCGTTCTTGCAGCGCGCGGTAGCTGGCACGCCGATGCCGAACCGCAAGAAGCTCGTCGTGCTCTTCCAGCGCGGCGCGGCGGATGGATTGAACACCGTGGTGCCGTTCGCCGAGCGCGACTACTACCGCCTGCGGCCCTCCATCGCCATTCCCGAGCCGCGGCGCGGCGGGGAGCAGGCTGCCGTGGACCTCGACGGCTTCTTCGGGCTGCACCCCTCGCTGGCGCCGCTCGAGCCGCTGTTCAAGCAGGGGCAGCTCGCGATTGTTCACGCCGCCGGCTCGCCAGACACCACGCGCTCGCACTTTGACGCGCAGGACTACATGGAATCGGGCACGCCCGGCATGAAAGCCACCGAAGACGGCTGGTTGAACCGCACGCTCCAGGCGCAGCCCGAGCCCGGCGCTTCGCCCTTCCGCGCCGTGGCCATGGGGCCGAACCTGCCGCGCGCGCTGCGCGGCACTGCGCCCGCCGTCGCGCTGCCGGACGTGCGCCAGTTCCGGGTGATCGCGCAATCGCCGGTGGTGGAAGGCGGCTTCGAGGCTCTCTACGCACAGACCGTGGACCAGGCGCTGCGCGGCACCGGCACGGAAACCTTCGAAGCCATTGACATGCTGCGCAAAGCCAATCCGAGCCGCTTCCAGCCCGAGAATGGCGCCGACTATCCCCGCAGCCGCTTCGGCCAGAGCCTGCAGCAGGTGGCGCAGCTCTTGAAGGCCGATGTGGGACTCGAAGTCTGCTTCCTCGATAGCGGCGGCTGGGACCACCATGTGAACGAGGGCGGCGTGCAGGGCCAGCTCTCCAACCTGCTGCGCGACCTCGGGCAGGGCCTGGCGGCGTTCCATCGCGACATGGGCGCGCGCATGGAAGACATCGTGTTCGTCACCATGTCCGAATTCGGCCGCACCGCGCACGAAAACGGCAACCGCGGCACCGACCACGGCCACGCCAACTGCATGTTCGTCATGGGTGGCGCAGTGAAAGGCGGCAAGGTCTGCGGCCGCTGGCCGGGCCTGGGTCCCGGGCAGCTCTACGAAGGCCGCGACCTTGCGCTGACCACGGACTTCCGCTCCGTGCTCGGCGAAATCATCAGCACGCACATCGGCAGCAAAGACCTGAAGACGGTTTTCCCCGGCTTCGAGAACGACCCGCGCAAATTCGTCGGTTTGCTGAAGGCGTAAGGCGCAGGCAGGCGCTAGAGAAAAGCGGGGCGGGAATCACTCCCGGCCCGCTTGTTTTTTCTCTGCCGCGCGCAGACCTGCTTCAGGCCTCTTTGCCCGGTGGGATGCGCATCCCGTAGAACGACCGGTACACGAAGAAGAAAGATACGGCGAAGAACGCTGCCGCCAGCGCGTGCGTCAACCCCCCGCCGGTTTCCGAAGTCAGCTTGACCGCGAGCTCGACGGCCAACAAACCAAACAGCGTGGTGAACTTGATCACTGGGTTCAGCGCCACCGAGGAGGTGTCCTTGAACGGATCGCCGACCGTGTCGCCGATGACAGTCGCATCGTGCAGCGGCGTACCTTTCTGCTTCAGCTCGACCTCGACGATCTTCTTGGCGTTGTCCCAGGCAGCGCCGGCGTTGGCCATGAAGATGGCCTGGTAGAGGCCAAAGACGGCGATGGAAATCAGGTAGCCGATAAAGAAGAACGGCTCGACGAAAGCAAAGGCCAGCGTGCCGAAAAACACCGCGATGAAGATGTTCAGCATGCCCTTCTGCGCATACTGCGTGCAGATGGCCACGACCTTCTTGCTGTCCGCGACCGACGCCTTCTCCGCGCTTTCGAGCTTGATGTTTGCCTTGATGAACTCCACCGCGCGGTAGGCGCCCGTTGTGACGGCCTGCGTGGACGCGCCGGTGAACCAGTAAATCATGGCGCCGCCCGTGATCAGGCCCAGCACGAAAGGCGCGTGCAGCAGCGAGAGTTTGTTGACGTTTTCCGTAAGGCCGTGCGTCAGGGCCATGATGATCGAGAACGTCATGGTTGTGGCGCCCACGACGGCGGTGCCGATCAGCACCGGTTTGGCGGTGGCCTTGAACGTGTTGCCCGCGCCGTCGTTGGCCTCCAGAAGGTCTTTGGCGCGGCCAAAATTCACATCCATGCCGAAGTCCTTTTTCAGTTCCTGTTTGATATTGGGAAGTTGTTCGATCATCGAAAGCTCGTACACGGATTGCGCGTTGTCGGTCACCGGGCCGTAGGAATCGACCGCAATGGTTACGGGGCCCATTCCCAGAAAGCCAAAGGCCACCAGGCCAAAGGCAAACACGGGCGCGGCGATCATCAGGCTTCCGAGTCCCTGTAGCGAGAACAAGTAACTGACCGACATCAGGGCGACCATGGTCAACCCCAGGTAGTAGGCAGAAAAGTTGCCCGCCACAAAGCCGGACAGGATGCCGAGCGAAGCGCCGCCTTCCTGGGCGGAGGTCACCACCTCCTTGACGTGCCGCGACTCGGTGGACGTGAACACCTTCACGAGTTCGGGAATGACGGCCCCGGCCAGCGTGCCGCAGGAAATAATCGTGGCCAGCTTCCACCACTGCGTGCCGTCGCCCA
>JBGQHO010000070.1:0-13494 GCA_041497955.1 Terriglobia bacterium
ACGCCCGCTCAGCAGGCTGACGAGTGCGGTCACCATCGCCACGCCCGCGGAAGGCCCGTCCTTCGGCACCGCGCCCGAAGGCACGTGGATGTGGATGTCCTGCCGGCGGAAGAAATCGGCATCGATGCCGTAGCGCTCGCCATTGGCGCGCACCCAGGTGAGCGCCGCGGTCATGGACTCCTGCATCACTTCGCCCAGGTGGCCGGTCATCGTGAACTGTTTGCCGCCGCGCATGCGGCTGGCCTCGACAAACACGATGTCGCCGCCCGCGGGCGTCCAGACGAGGCCGACGGAAACGCCCGGCCGATTGACGCGCTCTTCGACTTCCTTTTCCGTGCGGTACTTCGGCACGCCCAGGTGCTGGCGCACCACTTCGGGCGTGACGACGAGCTTGTCCATCTTGCCTTCGGCCATGCGCCGCGCCTGCTTGCGCGTCAGCGTGGCGATTTCGCGCTCGAGGTTGCGCACGCCGGCTTCACGCGTGTACGCGTGGATGATCTCGCGCAGGCCTTCGTCGGTGAACTCAATCTGCTCGCCCTCTTTTAGCCCGTGCTCGGAAGCCTGCTTGGGGATCAAATACTTCTTCGCGATGTGGATCTTCTCTTCCTCGGTGTAGCCGGGCAGCTCAATGATCTCCATGCGGTCGCGCAGCGGCTCCAGGATGGGGTCCATCCAGTTCGCCGTGCAGATAAAGATCACTTTCGACAGATCGAACGGCACGTCGAGATAGTGGTCGCGGAACGTCGCGTTCTGCTCCGGGTCCAGCACTTCCATCAGCGCCGCGGCCGGGTCGCCGCGGAAGTCGCGCCCGAGCTTGTCCACTTCGTCGAGCATGAAAACGGGGTCGTTCGTCTCCGCGCGGCGGATGCCCTGAAGGATCTGGCCGGGCAGCGCGCCGATGTACGTGCGCCGGTGCCCGCGGATCTCCGCTTCATCGTGCATGCCGCCCAGCGAGATGCGCACGAATTTGCGCCCCAGCGCCCGCGCGATGGACTTGCCGAGCGAAGTCTTGCCCACACCCGGCGGCCCGACGAAGCACAGGATCGGGCCTTTCATCCCGGGTTGCAGCTTTTTCACGGCCAGGTAGTCCAGAATGCGTTGCTTCACTTTTTCAAGGTCGTAGTGGTCTTCGTCCAGGATGGCCTGGCCCTTGGCAATGTCGATTTCCGACGCGCCGGAAGATTTCGCCCAGGGCAGCGTCGTCATCCAGTCCAAATAGGTGCGCGCGACCATGTATTCGGCCGAGGCCGGCGTCATCTTCGCCAGCCGCTTCAGCTCGCGCTCGCATTCCTTGCGCGCCTCGGCCGGCATGCCGCATTCGTCCATCTTCTTGCGCAGCTCATCCACTTCAGCCTGGCCGTCTTCGGACTCGCCCAGCTCCTTTTGGATCGCCTTCATCTGCTCGCGCAGCAAATACTCGCGCTGGCTCTGGCTGACCTGCTCCTGCACCTGCTCGTGGATCTTGTTGCGCAGCTCCAGGACTTCGAGCTCCTTGGTCAGCTCGCGGACCAGCGTCTCCAGGCGGCGGCGCACGCTGGCCGTCTCCAGCAGCTCCTGCCGCACCAGCGTTGAAAGCGAAGGCAGCGTGCCGGCGATGAAGTCCGCCAGCCGGCCCGGGTCGTCAATGTTCGCGGCGACCGTATGCAGGTCGTCGGAGAGCTGCGGCGAGTGCGACACAACGTCGCGGAACAACTCCTGCGCGTTGCGCTCGAGCGCCACGAGCTCGGCATCTCCCGGCTCCAGAAGGTCCGGCTGCGGCTCCACGCGCGCCTTGAGGAACGGCCGGAAGCTCACCAGCTCCACCACGCGGATGCGCTGCACGCCTTCCAGAAAAATCACGACGTTGCCGTTGGGCATCTTCACCGTCTTGTGCAGCCGCGCGACCGTGCCCACGCCGTGCAGGTCGCTCACGCCCGGCTCCTCGATGCGCGGATCCAGTTGCGCCACCACGCCCAGCAGCTTGTCCTCGCCCTGGAGCGAATTCAGCAGCGCCAGCGAAGGTTCGCGCCCCACCGTCAGCGGCATGACGGCGCCGGGAAACAGCACCGTCTCGCGCACAGGGAGGATGGCAAGTTCCTGCGGGATGCGAAGAGGTTTCTCAGTCATGGGGCCTCTTTTCCGGTAACTATAATTGCGAGCATTCACCTCGCCACTCTATTAGATGCGGCAAAGGGGAGAATGTTACAGCGATCATTCATTTTCATGCTCAAAAGAGTTTAGTGCAATACACTAAAGAAGTCAAATCGGGGTGTGATTAGCGCCAACACTCATGTAAAACACTTATTGTATGGTAGTTAGAGGCGCGCCCCGATTTCGTTTCGCACGAGAGAAAGGGCTTCTTCGCGGCTCTTGACCCGCCCATCCAGCTGAGCGTCCTCGACCGCTTGCAGGATTTCCCGGTAGCGCGGCCCTGGAGGCAGCCCCATCTCCAGGAGGTCGTCCCCGGTAACAAAACGGGGCGGAGACACCTGTTCGGGTGGAGTCTCCAGCAGGAACCGCTGGACGAACTCGTAGTTCTCGAGCATGCGGTGGCTGGCCAGGCAATCGAGCCGGTGAAGCTCCAGGTGCTCCTCAAAGCGCGGCAGCCGCACAAAGCGCTTGAGCGTGGCGGGACGCATCTGAGGCACATCCTTGAAGCGGAGGTGGTGGGCCACCAGGGCCATCACCTGTTCGGTATCGTCGTTCGAGAAACGCAGGCGGCGGCAGATGGCTTCCGCCATGCGGGCGCCGACTTCCACATGGCCGTCGAAGCGGATGCGTCCGCCGGGTTCCGCGGGCGGCGCGAAGGTCGGCGGCTTGCCGACGTCGTGCAGCAGGACGCCCCAGGCCAGCGTCGGCGAGCAGGCGAGCTTCAAACCTTCGAGCATGAGCAGCGTGTGAGTCCACACGTCGCCTTCGGGATGGAACTGCGGCGGCTGCTCCACTCCCTTCATGCGCGCAATCTCGGGCAGAACATGCTCCAGCAAACTGGCAGCATCGAGCAGCTCGAAGCCGCGTCGCGCGGCGCCCTCGGTGAGCAGCTTGGTCAATTCGTCGCGCAGCCGCTCGGCGGATACGACCTGAATCTCGCCGGCATGCGAGCGGATCGCGCGAAACGTCGCCGGTTCGATCTCGTAGCCGAAGCGCGCGGCAAAGCGCACGGCGCGCGCCATGCGCAGCTTGTCTTCGGCGAAGCGCAGCCCCGGCTCGCCGATTGCGCGGACGAGTTTCGCCTGGATATCGGCGCGGCCGCCGACGAAATCCAGGACTTCGCCCGAAGCCGGATCCATCAGCAAGCCGTTGGTCGTGAAGTCGCGCCGCTGGACGTCTTCTTCCGCGCGCTTCGAGAAAACGACGCGGTCGGGATGGCGGCCGTCGGAATAGCCCACGTCGGATCGAAACGTCGCCACTTCCACCTGCGCGGAACCTTCGACAACGATGACCACGCCGAACTTCGCGCCCACGGCGATGCTGCCAGGGAACAAATCCTGCACGCGCTCGGGGGTGGCGTCGGTGGTGACGTCGTAGTCGGCGGGTTCGCGGCCGAGGATCAGGTCGCGCACACACCCGCCCACGAGGTAGGCCTGGTGGCCCACCTCGCCGAGCGTGCGGCAAATCTTCGCGGCCAGTTCGCGCGGCGTCATGCGGCGATTATGAGCCACGCGCGCCGCCTCGGCAAACGGGGCGGGCGCGAGTGTGCTCAGCGTTCCTCGTCAGCGGGGGTTCTCAATGAGCCGCCGAGCTGCACCTTGTCGAAGCCGAAGCGGTCGCGCAAGCGGTCCGTGGCGCGCGCGAGGCGCTCGAGCTTCTCGCGCCGCGCGGGATCGAGCAGGTCCATCTGCCGAGCGCCGCGCCCGAGCGACGACAAAGAAACGCCGAGCAGGCGGATTTTCCGCGCGCGGTCCCGGTGCGCGTCGAAGAGCTCTTTGAACGTGGCGAGGATGCTGCCGTCGAGGTCGGTCGGCTCCGGCAGCGTCTTCGCGCGCGTGATCGTGTGGAAGCCCGCGTAGCGGATCGTCAGCGTCAGTGTGCGCGCGTCGAGCCCGGCATCGCGCAGCCGTTTGGAAGCTTTCTGCGATAGAAAGCTCAGCATCGCCGAAAGTTTTTCCGTGTCGTCCGTGTCGAAGCCGAACGTGTAGTTGTTGGAGATGGACTTGGGCTCGGCGTCCACGAAGAACTCGTAGGCGTCCTCGCCGCGCGCCTTGCGGTAGAGCGCCGCGCCCCACTGGCCGAAAACCTCCTCGAGTTTTTCCTCGCTCACTCCGGCCAGTTTGCCGACGGTTTCGATGCCCAGCCCCTTGAGCGCCGCTTCGGTAACTTTCCCGATCCCTGGAATCTTGCGCACCGGCAGAGTAGCCAGGAAGTCCGCCTCCATTCCCCCGGGCACCCAGAGCAGGCCGCGCGGCTTCGCCTGGTCCGAAGCCACCTTGGCCACCAGACGCGTGCGCGCCAGACCTGCAGAGCACGGAAGTTCCGTCTCCTCCCCAATTTCGCGAATCAGCCTGTGCGCCGCGGCGAGCGGCGTGCCGTGGAGCCGCTCGGTGCCCGCGAGGTCGAGGTAGGCTTCGTCAATCGAAACCATCTCGACGACGGGCGAATATTTTCCCAGGATGGCGGCGATGCGGTCGCTCCACTCGCCGTAGAGCTCGTGGTGGCCGTCGAGAAAAATCGCGTGCGGGCAGAGCCGCCCCGCAGTGCGCAGCGGCATGGCCGACTGGATGCCATATTTGCGCGCTTCGTAGCTTGCGGCCGTGACCACGCCGCGCTGGTCGGGCTGCCCGCCGACGACCACCGGCTTGCCGCGCAATTCCGGGCGCGCGAGCAATTCCACCGACACGAAGAACGCGTCCATGTCCACGTGCAGGATCGTCGTCGCGGCATCCGCGGCAACCGCGCGCAGAGCTTGCGTGGGTTCGTGTTTGGCGCGGAAGCTGGCCAGCTTCGGCATATGGGCTTCGGTCTGCGGCGCGAGCGCCGCTGTGGCTCAGACGCGCGTGGCGGCGAGCACGCGCGGGATGCCCGCGAGGTCGTGCGTCACGCCGGCGCGCGTCCACGCTGAAGTTTCGACGAGCGGCCGCACCGCATGGAGCGCATTGTAGCTCAGCTCGAGCACCAGGTGGCCGCCGCTTGCGAGCAACTCGGCAGCCTGCGCGATGAGCGGGGGGTAGAAATCGAGGCCGCGTTCGCCTGCGAAGAGCGCCGCAGCGGGTTCATGTTGTCGAACCTCGCGCGGCAGCGATGCCGCCTCGTTGCCAGCGACGTAAGGAGGATTGCTGACGATGAGATGAAAAGGGCGTGACTCCTCAAGGGTGACGCTTGATTGGTGAAGAAGACCGTCAAGGAGATTGCATTGCTGGAACTGGATGCGGGAGGCGACGCCGTGGCGCGCGGCGTTGCGCTGCGCGATGGCCAGCGCTGCGGCGGAGATGTCTATCGCGTAAAGCTCGGCGTCGGCGAGCTCGCACGCCAGCGTCACGGCCAGGCAGCCCGAACCCGTGCCCACGTCGGCGATGCGCAGGCCCTTGCCCGTCATATTGAGCGGGCGGTGCTGGCCGATGCACTCAAGCGCGACTTCGACGACGTGCTCGGTCTCCGGCCGCGGGATCAACACGTCTGGAGTGACTTCAAACTCGCGGCCCCAGAATTCCTGGTGGCCGACGATGTACTGCGTCGGCTCGCCCGCGGCGCGCCGCGCGAGGAGCTGGAAATACTGCCCGGCGCTCAACGGCTCGATGCTCTCTTCCGGATGCGCGTAAAGCCACGCGCGCTCGCGCCCGAGCACGTGCATCAGCAGGAGCTCCGCCGCGAGCGTGTGCGAAGGCACCTGCGCCTCGCGCAATTGCGCCATGCCCTGTTTCAGCGTTGTTCGCACGTCCATGCGGAAACCACCGCGGCGGCGTTACGCTTCGCCCAGCTCCTGCTTGAGCCGCGCGGCCTCGTAGTGCGTCACGAGCCCTTCCACGAACGAATCAAGCTTCCCGTCCATTACAGCGGTGAGCTGGTGAATGGTGAGCCCGATGCGGTGGTCGGTGACACGGTTCTGCGGGAAGTTGTAGGTGCGGATTTTTTCCGAGCGGTCGCCGGACTTGATCTGCCCGCGGCGCTCGGCGGCGATCTGCTCGTGCTGCCGCTCGCGCTCCATCTCGTAGAGCCGCGCGCGGAGCACGCGCATGGCCTTGGCCTTGTTCTTGATCTGCGACTTTTCGTCCTGGCAGGAGACGACGAGGTTCGTGGGCAGGTGCGTGATGCGCACGGCCGAGTACGTCGTGTTCACGGACTGCCCGCCAGGGCCCGAGGAGCAGAACGTATCAATGCGGATGTCCTTCGCGTCAATCTTGATGTCGATGTCGTCGGCTTCGGGCAGCACGGCGACGGTGGCGGCGGACGTATGGATGCGGCCCTGCTGCTCGGTGGCGGGCACGCGCTGCACGCGGTGGACGCCGCTTTCGTACTTCAGCTTCGAGTACACCTTCTTGCCCTGGATCGCCGCGACCACTTCCTTCAGCCCGCCGAGCGATGACGGCGAGCTCTCGAGTATTTCGACGCGCCAGCCCTGCGATTCCGCGTAGCGCGAGTACATGCGGAAGAGTTCTGATGCAAAGAGCGCCGCTTCGTCGCCGCCCGTGCCCGCGCGGATTTCGACGATGACGTTTTTCTCGTCGGTCGGGTCGCGCGGCAGCAGCAGGAGCTTCAGGTCGCGCTCGACGGTTTCCTTGCGCTCGGTGAGGTGCTTCTCTTCATCGTGGGCGAGCTGCTTCATCTCCGCGTCCTCGGCTTCGACGAGCATCTGGTGCGCGCCGCGCAGATCCTTGTCGAGCTGCTTCCACTCGCGGTACTTCGCGACGACCTCGGCGAGCTCGGCATGCGTCTTGGCGAGCTTCTGGTAGCGCGCCGAGTCGGAGACGACCTCCGCCGAGGAAAGCTGCTGCGTCAGCTCCTCGTAGCGCGATTCGATGTGATTCAGTTTTTCAAAAAGCGTCAGCGCCGCCATGGGAAACTCCAAAGGCGAAATACGAAACTCGAAAAGCGAAACGTGAAACTCGTTGGATAGAGGAATCCGGCGACCCCAGGAGGGGCCATGGAGCGGCGCTAATAGAACGAGGCGTACATTTCTACAGGGTCAGAATAGCGCCAATCGGCGGCGAAGTCAAATTGCGGTGGACTCGCGCGGTTCAAAAGCGCGATGAATGGCGCAGAGAACCAGCGCGGTCGCCATGCCTGCGGGGACCACAACCCACCAGATCTCGCTCAGCACGATGGGCCCGAGACACACCCAAGCGACCCCAGCCAGAATGGCTGCGCTTAGCCGGCCCGCGCCGCCGTAGATGCGAGCGGCCTCGGCCAGCACCACGAAGGCCCACATCACCGCGGGCGCCAGGACAGCTCCCGCGGCTACCCACGCGACTGAGCTGCGCGGGCGCAGAAGGGGCGCCAGCCGCCGGAGCACAAACGCAAAGACAAGCGCGGAAAAACCTCCAAAGGGAATGCTCAGGAAATACAAAAGAAAAAACTCGCGGAAACTCGAAACCTGTTCCGGGTCTCCGTGCCACCGGGGAACCTGGCCAAACAACGCGTACGCCACCGAGACAAAAAAACAGCCGACCACGACTGCGGCAAGGTAGTACGTCAGACTGCCGCGGCGCGTCATATGCGGCGCTGGATGCGGGGGAAATCGAGCCAGACTTTCACGCCGCAGAAATGCGAGCCTTCCGTACAGATGGGCGAGGTGATGCCCGCGCGCAGATAGCACGGCGGGCCGAGGTAGCGCGCCAGCTCCGGCTGCGCGGCGCGCAGTTGCTCCACTTCTTCCATCGAGGCCTGGTAAATCTCCTCCTGCGCGTTGAAGCAAGTGCGCATCGTCCACTTGTGCATCAGGTGGAGCAGCGAGCCGGATTCAACCAGGCGAATGGCCTTCGCGTTGGGCAAGAGATACAGCGCAAACTCGCGCGGCACGCCGCGGCCGAGGAGCTCGTTCTTCGAGGCCCAGGCCTCGGCCATCGCGCGCTCATAGACTTCGCGGGCGCGCGCATTCTGCGCAATCAGCATCGGCGTGAGGAAATCGGGCGCGCGCGTGTCCGTCAGCACCAGGAGCGGCCGCGAACCGGGCACCATGCGGTGGCGCTGGTCCTGACTGTCGGCGGTGTGGCTGATTTTCTTGGCGAACGTGTAATTCGCGTGCTGGAGCGCGCGCAGCATCGGCGCGTGCACGCCGATGTTGAGCGTCTGCAAGCGGTAGGGATTGCGCGCGGGGTTCAGCAGCCGGTCGAGCGCTTCGGCGTCGGAGCACTCTGCTTCGGTGACCCCGATGACGGCGCGGTAGGCTTCGGCAACGACGCGCGGCGCGCGGGGCGAGAAATCCACGAGCTTCGAGGTGCGACCCTCGAGCCGCGCGTCGAAGTCGCGCGCGAACGAGTCGCCATCAGCGGCGGGCTGGTTCCACTCCGGCAAATCTTCCAGCGGCGCATTGTCGAAGCGGTCGAAGAACTGCGGGTCCACTTCGCGGACGCGCGCCACCATCTCGCCGATCACCTGCCGCGCCTCGGTGGGCGTATCGGAAGCCGACTGCATGCGCCACAGCCGGTGCAGCACGATGCCGCTGAGCGTGTGCACCATGGTGGTTGCGGCCGCGACAGGCAGGACGTAGCGCGCGACTTCAATGGCGCGCTTTTCGGCCTGCCGCTCCACCTTCTGTGCGCGCTTGGGGTGCGACATCGCGCCCAAGTGCCAGATGTCGCCCAGAATTGCGCGTGTATCGGGCTTCAGCAGCTCGGTGAGCTCGCGGTAGGCGTCCCAGGCGCGCGCAATGGCGCGCTCGTAGAGGGCGCGCTCGGCGGGGCCAAAGCGCTCCGACGGGGGCGGGATGTAGGCCAGCGCGCGGTCCAAGCGCACGTAGCGCTGGCTCTGCTGCTCCGAATTGTAGAACGGGTGCGCGTGCAGGAACGACCAGACGAAATGCCGGCTGACGTTCTCGAGGCCGAATTCAAAGTGCGCGTGCTGGAAGACGGTGTGGTGGCCGCCGTAAAACGTGGCCGCGCCGATCGTCAGCCGCTGCTTATCGGTGATTTCCTCGGGGCCGATGATGCGCGGCGCATAGCAGGTGCGCGCCGCAGCGATGGCCGAGTCGTAGGGATGCGCGAAGGCGTTGCGCAGCGTGACGCGCGGGAGGGCCGGCTCCACCAGTGCCCGTTCGGGCGCGTCCGCCGGCGTGGAAGGCTGCGTGGCCATGCGCGCGGGCATTGTACACCGCCGCCCGAGCGCGCGCGAAGAGCGCCACGAAGCTGGTCCTGTTTGCTGGGCTTACTGCTTTGCGGTTTTTTCCGTCTTGGCGGCGTTGGCGTACTTGCGCCGGAAGCGCTCGATGCGCCCGGCCGTGTCCATCAGCTTCTGCGTGCCGGTGAAAAACGGGTGGCAGCTCGAGCAGATTTCGACGCGCAGCAGAACGCCCTTCTGCGTCGAGCGGGTCTTGAACGTGCTCCCGCAAGCGCAGTGGACGGTTACTTCGTGGTAGTCGGGGTGAATTCCGTCTTTCATGGCAACTCCATTCCGCCCTGGCCGGTCTGCACGGCTGCTCCCCAGAGCCGGGCGCTACAGCCGCGTCGCTAGGCCAGCGGACAAACTGCAAGGATACGCGAGTTCGACGGCCTTGCCAAGCCGCGCACTTGGAGGTAGCGTCGGGGCAGGATGCGCGTGGACGTCATCTCCCCGGCGGACGAGGCGCTCGAGTTTCCCTGGGAAAGCGCGGACCCGGCCGGGCGTTACCTGGACCTGCGCGAGACGCCCAAAGCCATTGAGCAGATTCCCGCTGCCCGGCGGCATCCGCCGCTGCGGACCCTCCTCGCCGCCGTCAACAGCGGCGATTCGCTCTTCACCACGCTGCGCTCCAAGGCCTGGCCTGAGTCCGCCGGCGCGGGCAGCGAGGCAGTCTACGAATTCGCCTCGCGAATTGATCTGGTCTTCGCGTCGGAGCGCCTGCAAAGCAGCCTAGCGGCGCACGGCGATCTGGTGGAGCGCCTGCGCGCGCTGCTGACGAAAGAGGACGAGTCCGCGCCGCTGCGCGCCGAGCTGAGCGTTGTGCCCTGCCGCTTCCGCGCGCAGGGCACGCAGGGTTGCGCGCTGCGCATCGTGCTTCGCGCCCGCGGCGCCACGCCCCAGCAGGCCGAGCTGCGCTGGGGCCTGGGACTCGCGCGCATCCAACAGGCGCTGCTCTTCACCTCGCGGGCGCTGCGCCAGCAGACAGGCATGGCTTCCTAACGCGACCGCTCAGGCCGGCTTGCGCGCCGTCAGCGTGATGGCCACCGCAGAGGCTTCGCCGCCGGGCTGGAATTGCGCCGGGCGCTCGGCCACAATGCGCAATTCGGAGAATCCCGCCGCGCGGATCGCCGCAGAGTAGTCTTCTTCGGTGAGCGCGCCCGCAACGCAGGCGCACCAGCTCTCCGCCCCCGCCTGCCGGCGAAACACCTCGATGGCTTGCGGCGCGCCGCGCAGGACGATATCGGCAATCGAAAGCCGCCCGCCCGGCTTCAGCACACGGAAAATTTCGCGGTAAACCGCGCGCTTGTCGGGAGCGAGGTTGATCACACAGTTGCTGATGGCCGCGTCGGCGGCGCCGTCGTAGAGCGGCAGATGTTCGATGTCCGCGTGCGCGAAGCTGACGTTCTTGTAGCCGCCCCGCGCGGCGTTGCGCTGGGCGCGCGCAAGCATGTCCGGCGTCAGATCAAACCCGTACACCTGGCCAGACGGCCCCACCGCGTTCGCGGCGAGAAATGAATCCATCCCCGCGCCGACACCCAGGTCCACCACCACTTCGCCCGCCTTGAGCTCCGCGTGGCGCACCGGCGTGCCGCTGCCTTCGCCGAGATAGGCGCCTTCGGGCACCGCAGACAACTCTTCGGCCCGGTAGTCGCTCAACCGCGGAAGCTCCGTCGAGCAGCACGCCCCGGCCCGCGGGGTTTCGCTGCGCGCCACCACTCCGTACGCGGCTGTCACCGCCGCATGAATCGCTTCCTTGTTCGCCAGTTCTGGCATCTTCGTTTCTCCTTTATGGATTGATGTTCATCAATGTGTCCAGCCAACAAAAAACTTCCTAGAGCCTTCGCAGCCATTCGCCGAGCCGGTCCAGCGCTTCTTCGTCGCGGCGGCAGTAGAGCCAGCGGCCGATCTTCTGCGTGGAGATGAGCCCGGCCTCGCGCAAAACCTGGATGTGGTGCGTGATGGTCGGCTGGCTCAGGCCGAGTGCCGATTCCAGGTCGCAGACGCACAGCCCCGGATCGGCGGTGCGCACCAAATCGCAGGAGCAGCACCCCTTGCGCTTGAGCAATTCGACGATACGGCGCCGCGTGGGATCCGCGAGCGCCTGGAGCTGCTGCTCGAGGAGGGCGTCCGTTTGCGTGGTGGCGGTCGCCATATACATAGACAATTGTCTATATGATGCGGCTCGATGTCAAGAGGATTCTTTCGGCGCCGGGAGTCGTGGTTCAGGAAACGAACGAGCAGCCCACGCGCGTCGGCTCGCCCCGCCGCGGCAACTGATAAATGTGACGCAGGCTGACGCGCACGGGGGGAAGGATGGGAACATGGAGGATCGCGTAGAACGACCCGGCAAAGGCGTCGGGAGTATCGGTCTGCAACGCCACGCCGCCGTAACCGAGGTCGAGCACGCGAACCGTCTTGCCGGGCGTCTCGCCAACCTGCGCGTACGCCCGCGTTTCCGAGAGGGAGACGCGCTCCCACTTTCTGCGCTCCTGGCCTGCCCACCCCGGCGTTGGCGGGGCTGCCAGCACGGGCGGGGGCGGCGCTGGAGTTGGCATAGCTGGCTTTTCGGCCGGTGGCGAAGGTGCGGTGCGCGAGGCCGGCGGCGGGGCTCCGGCAGGCTCCGCGTGGCCTGAAAGCTTCATCAGGTAGAGCCGCTGGTCGGCCACCTGGACGAGAGCTTCTCGCTGATCCCCGTCGAGGGGATAGACAGCCAAACCATAGTCGAGGCCGATGGGCACGTCCAGCCCCAGAGACTGCACGGCCGCTTCGAAGTTGGCGCAGAGGCGGTGGCTGAGCTTTTCGGCCTGCTCGGGATCGGCCTGCGGCAGCACCAGCGCAAATTCGTCACCACCAATGCGGAAGGCGTAGTCGGACGAACGCAGCGACTTCCGGAGCGTGTTGGCGGCGATGCGCAGCACCGCGTCGCCCTGCGGATGCCCGTAGCGGTCGTTGACGATCTTGAACTCGTGCAGGTCCAGCAGCACCACCGCCAGGTGCTGATCGTAGCGGCGCGCGCGGTTCATCTCTTTCTCAAACGAGTCTTCGAAGAACCGCCGGTTGTAGAGACCGGTGAGCGGATCGGTGGCGGCATTGAACTGCAGCCGTTTCAGCTCTTCGTACTCGACGAGAATGGGCACGCGGAAGTGCCGCCCGGAGGCAAATACGTCCACCATCGCGGTCTTCAGCGAAATCGGCTGGCCGAGGCTGTCCGAGAGCTCCTGGCGCCGCGCCAGGATTCGCTCCCAGTATTCCAGGCTCTGTGCTTCGCTGAACTCGGTCTGCGCGACGGTGCGGAAATAGCGCTGCAGGAACTGCCCGCGGACAGGCCGGTCCAATCCTTCTAGGGTTTCAACCAAGAGCTCGAGGAACGCCTCTTCGGCAGGCAGTTGAGGCCGCGTGGGGTCAATGGGGCTGGGCATCAGTCACTGTCCAACGAAACGACTCCAGCTTACCCCACGGGGAATGGGGATCGCGCAAGTATCCGCGTTATTCTGGTGCAAAACGGGGGCCAACCCAAGACGCCTCTCGGTGGGGCCAAGTGGAAACAAATTGCCCACACTTCCCCCTCGAATTGGAGTTTTTGAGCGATTCGCTTCTACTTATGCGCGAACCAGGCGGCAATTCGGCGGGATCAGTCCAGAGGCTTGAGAAACTCAACACCAACCAGATGGATATCTTCCGTAGATCTCTGGCGGCGGACGCGCGCTTGAATGGGGGGTGTTTCCGGTGGGAGAAGGCCTGAAGACACTGGCGGCGGAGCCGGGATGGTCATATGGACAATATGGTCGAGCCTCAGCATCCGGGCGCTGGCCAAAAAGGCCCCGGTGGCGCTGATATCCAGCGTTTTGGTCAGGTCGAGGAACTCCGCTCCGCTCGCATCTACACCACGCACGAACATCGGAATCTGCAAGCGAATACGCGGAGAACGGCGACGCTCAGCGGGGTGCAAGCGCATCCCTTCTCGTTGCGATTCTGTCTTTTGCAAGCCCGTCCCGGTAGTACTTTAGGACTAGTACCCCTATTTGAGGTGCAGCTTATGTTCCAGAAGAGGGCTCTTATCGCTTCGGCCGTAAGTAATTTATAAAGAATAGGATAGAGGCACATCGTCGGCGCGGGAAATTATTTTCCCATCCCCGATAGGCTCAAAGGTTCCAGTAGTTTTCTCCAAATGTGCAAAACAGAACGCATTTCCCATTGACACATACCACCCCCTTTGACAGTATCTCGCAGTCCTCGCGGGAACTGAACTCCAGAGCAGAAGAA
>JBGQHO010000071.1:0-12667 GCA_041497955.1 Terriglobia bacterium
CCGAGCAACGCAGACTTAGTGACTCGCATAATTCCTCCCCATCTCAATAGGCCATCTGAAAAAGAATGCGGACCGTGGCCGGAAAATCAACCGGCTGGCCGTCGCGGCGCGCCGGCTTGAAACGAATCTGTTGCGCAGCCTGAAGCGCGGTTTGATCGAGCCCATGACCCAGCCCACGCACAACGTGATTCACCTGCACCTGCCCGGAGGCGAGGAAAACGACGTCCACCAGAACATCGCCTTCCAGCCTCAGCCGCCGCGCTTCTTCGGTGTACGCCGGGTTCGGCTTGGCCAGAATTTCGACCGGTTGTGTTGCGCCCGCGGTATTGGCAGCGGGCCGCGCCTTCTGCGTTTCCACGGGCGCGCTGGCGTCAGAGAAGCCGCCGGCGCGGACCCCGCCGCGTCCGTTGCCATTGCCTCCGCGCCCGCTCGGCGGGATGGCGACGCCGTTGCCGAATCCCGCGCTGGCTACAGTGCCGCGAACGCCGTTGGCCCCGCCGGTGCCGTTGCCATAGCCCGGCCCGCCGGGGAGATCGAACGAACCCTTTTGCGCGATGTTGGCGCGCTTCGAAGGATCGCCTTTGCCGGGGAGGCCGTTCGGATCGCCGAAGCCTCCGGTCTGCACTTGATTGATCGGACGATTCACGGTGGCCGGCGCCGCGCTGCCTGTGGTCAGCATGCCGGTCTTCACTTCCTCACGCGGCCGCTTAGGTTCCGGCCGCGGGCCGCCCAGATCCGCCGGCGTGAACACCGGCTTCAAATCGGGCATCTTCACGTCCACGGGTCTCGGTTTCGGCTGTGAAACGCGCGGCGCCACCAGCTTCGCAATCTTGGGTGGCTCCACAGGCGCAGGCGGCGGAACCTGCGTCTTGACGATCTGCGGCGGTTTGGGCGGCTTGGGCGGCATAGGTACTTCGGTCCTGGGCGTGGCCAGAGAAATCACGCTGTAATGCATGATTGGTTCCAGCCGCTGCGGGAACATCATCGGTACCACGATGAGGAGACTTATCCAGGCGCAGTTCAGCAGGAAGCTTGCGCCAAATGCGCCCCAGCGCGGCTCCCCTTTGTCCAGCATTGTGAAGTGGGCCGGAGCACCAGGGCCACCTAAGCCGCTCGATTTCCTGTCCATCCGCGGAGGCTCCGGGGGCCGAAATGCGGCGCGAAGGCTCCCTACTCCGAATTGCGTCACCGAGATTGTCATGGCCCATCCGCCCAATGAGAGATTCCTACCCCACACAAAGAATTATTCTTCTAACCCTATTGTGGGCCAGGCTTTTTTTGCCAGGTACGAGAGTACTGAGCCCCTCGGCCTGCGCCGAATAGGACTTTCGTACTACCGTTGCTTAAGTGCTACGTGACGCCTAGCTGGGCTGGGGCGACTCGGAAACTGCGAAGAACTCTTCAACCCCAAGGTTGAGAGAATGCACTCTGAGCTACGCTAGATTGTACCGCCCCACGCAAAAAAAGCGTAGCACTAAAACGAGAGTCAATCTAGGTGCCTGTCTCCAAAGAGGAACCCCAAAGCGGGCAAAAGGTTGCTCGCGGCCAAGAGAATTTTCTTTGCAGATCGGATAGCCTCGTAGGGATCAGTTTGAAGCGTCTGCAGAAGTCGCTCAAGAAATACTGCGCAGTCCAAGGGTCGCCCTCGGTCAGCCACGGCGCAGTCGCCGTAGTGCGTCTACAAAAGCGGCGTTTCAATCGGGCACACTGCGGCCAGTCTGGGACAGTCCTCAGCCAGAGTTCCTCTTCACCCGCATCTCAAGCCCTCCGAACTGATTGATTCCATAGCTCAAGAAAAGTTCTCTACAGGTCAGTGGCGGCGCGTGAAATGCAATGAAAGCTCTGCGCGTGGAGACGAGTGGCTGCTTCCACGCGGAGGGTAGGGACGTACGAATGAGAGACTTGCTCCGACTATTCGGTTTGAGACCATGCCGCATCGCAGGGCCTATCGGCGTGCCGGCCGGGGTTCTCTTGTTGGCGCTGGTATATGCGAGCGTCGGCTACGCGCAGGAGCAGCGCGAACCAGACCTGACGCAAATGAGCGTCGAGGACCTGATGAAGGTCGAGGTGGACAGCGTTTACGGTGCCTCCAAGTTCCTGCAGACGGTCACGCATGTCCCCGCTTCGATAACCATCGTCAGCTCCAAGGAAATCCAAAAATACGGTTACCGAACCCTCGGAGACGTGCTCCGGCGCGTTCGCGGTTTTTACGTGATTAACGACCGCAACTACAGCTATGTCGGCGTCCGCGGCTTTTCTCGCCCCGGGGACTACAACGCGCGCATCTTGTTCCTGCTGGACGGCCACCGCGTCAATGAAAATATTTTTGACGGAGCGTATGTGGGAACGGAGTTTCCGGTCGATGTGGATCTCATTGACCACATTGAGATCATCCGCGGAGCCAACTCCTCCGTCTACGGAGCCGGCGCGTTCTTGGCCGTGGTCAACGTAATCACCAAGCGCGGCCGTGACCTGAACGCCGTCGAGGTCTCCACCGAGGCGGCGAGTTGGGAGTCCTACAAAGGGCGCGTGAGCTATGGCAATCGTTTCAACAATGGCTTAGAGACCCTTCTCTCCGGCTCCGTCTATTCAAGCCAGGGCCACCGGCGCCTGTTCTTCCCCGAGTTTGCGGACCCCGCCACGAACAACGGTGTCGCCGACAATGCAGACGGGGACGGCTTCTACAGTTTGTTTGCGGATGTGATCTACCGGGATTTCAACATTCATGCGGCTCAGGTTTCTCGAACGAAGCACATTCCGACCGCCTCGTTCGGTACCGTTTTCAACGATCCCCGAACACGGACCACCGACGCCCGCGGGTACGTCGACGTGCAGTATGGGCACGTCCTCGGCGAAAAGTGGGAGATCCTGGGGCGCGTTTCCTACGACTGGTATAACTACAGCGGAAGCTACTTCTACGACTACGCTGGCACGGGAGTCCCGCCGTTTACGGAGAACAAGGACCTGGCTCGGGGGACCTGGTGGGATTTTGAGCTGGACGCTTCGCGGGTCTTCTTTAAGCGGCATCGGGTGACGCTGGGCACCGAATACCGGCTGGATCTCCACCGGGAGCAGGCCAACTACGACGTCCAGCCCTTTGTCCAGTACCTCAAGGATGACCGCGGCGCACGCGTCGCGGCGTATTATTTCCAGGACGAAATCTCCCTTCGCCAAGACCTGATCTTTGTCGCAGGGCTGCGCAGCGACTACCGGTACCAGGCGTTTGGAAGCACCCACAGCCCGCGCCTGAGTTTGATCTACAGCCCGACGCGAAACGACACCATCAAGCTGCTCTACAGTCGCGCCTTCCGCGCCCCGAATGCGTACGAAAGCTACTACGTCAGCAGCGTAAGCGACTCGGCAAATCCTTCCCTGCGGCCGGAGAAGATCCGCAGTTTCGAAGTCGATCTGGAGCATTATTTCAGTAGCCGGTACCGAATGTCCGCCTCGGGCTTTCTCCACCGGATTGACGGGCTGATCGCGCAGGGATCCGATGCCGCTGGCGGCCTTCTGTACACGAATTCCGATACCCTGCGCAGCAAAGGGATGGAGCTGGAGTTCGCCGCTCAGTGGCCGGGTGGCATGGAAGGCTTGATTTCCTACAGCCTCCAGGATTCCCGAAGCGAGCAAACCGGGCTTGTGCCGGCGAACTCCCCCAAGCATCTCGGTAAGGCGAATCTCAGTTTTCCACTGCTGCGGCAGAAACTCTTTGTCGGCCTGGAAAGCCAATACACAGGCCGGACAAGAAGTGTGTCCGGGGCAGACTTGGGCGGATTCCTTGTGACGAACGTGACGCTGCTTTCCCGGAATCTCGGGAAAGGACTGGATCTCTCCGCCAGTGTTTACAACGTCTTTGACAAGCGGTACGCGGATTCCGCCGGCCAAGAGCACCGGCAGGTCTCGATCCCGCAGGACGGCCGGAGTTTTCGGATCAAGCTGACTTATCGGTTTTCCCTGCGGTCCGGTGAAGCCCGGAGTGGGGCAAAATGAGCACACAACAGCAGGTTCGTCAGGGGAAGAAACCAGGCCGGTGGCAACGGGCCACAGCGGCCGCGCGGCGGATATTCCCGCGCCACTCTGCGCTCATGTTCGGGGTTCTTGTGGCGACCTTCGCACTAGGTGCGCAGCTTGCCGCGGCGCAGCAGGCAAACCTCGGCGAGTACGAAGTCAAGTCCGCTTTGCTCTACAACCTCACGAAATTCGTTGAGTGGCCCACCGAGGCCTTCCCGGATGCGCAGACCCCCACATCGCTGTGTATCCTCGGTCAGGACCCGTTCGGCAGTGCCCTCACGAAAATCATCGCGCAGAAAACCGCCAACGGCCGGCCCTTGCTGATCCGTCGTCTCCAACGCGGGCAGCCGATCCGCAACTGCCACGTCCTCTTCATCAGCGCTTCGGAAAGAAAAAACCTTCCCCAGATTCTCGAAAGCCTGAAGGGATCGAACGTTCTGACGATCGGAGAGACGGACCGGTTCGCCCGGTCCGGCGGCATCGTTCAGATCGTGCTTGAGGAAAAACAAATACGGTTTGAAATCAACCTGGATGCAGCCAACCGAGAGGGAATAAAGATCAGTTCCAAGTTGCTCGCATTGGCGCGAATCGTCTCCGCCAAGTGATGCAGCCTTGGCAACGAAGACGCTACAGATTGGGCTCCTGCGACCTGCTGTAGGCCCTGGCCGACCAGCTGGGCCAACTCTTGCATGAGCGGTTGGTGGACGTGGCCGGGCTCGAACCGGCGACCCCCTGCTTGCAAAGCAGGTGCTCTCCCAACTGAGCTACACGCCCACCGCGGGTCACTTCAATTTTGGGGCAAGCTTCGGAGCGGGTCAAGGTAACCTCGCAGGATTGCGGAACCAAACGGGCAACTGCGCGGCTGGCTCAAAGCGCTTTCGGCCCGCCGCAATCTCTGATACGATGGTGCGTCTGTTTGCCTTCACTTTTTTTCCCCGGCAGGAGCACTTATGGCTCAGAGATGTGAGATTTGCGGCAAAGGGCCCAGCTACGGTAACGTCATCAGCCACGCCAATAACAAGCGCCGCCGCCGCTGGAACGTGAACTTGCAGCGCGTCCGCGCGCTCGTCGGGGGCGTGCGCAAGCGCGTACGGGTCTGCACCGCCTGCCTGCGTTCCGGCCGCGTGAAAAAGGCCGCCTGAACTTGGGGGAGTCTTCCCGCATCCCACTGAACAAGGAGTTCGCGTGCGAAAGCGCTCTGCGGCGGTCCTGACAATCCTGGCGCTCGCGGTGTGCGCGGAGGGCTGCAAGCAGGAAGCGCCGCCCGCGCCCGATGTCTGGGCCGTGGTGAACGGCAAGCAAATCAAGCGCGACCAGGTGGAGAAATACTACCGCACGCGCGTGAACCCGGAAGGGCAAGAGCCTTCGCAGGAGGAAGCCCTCTCGCTTAAGATGAGCATCCTCGACGAGCTCATCAACCAGGAAATCCTGCTCGAGCGCGCCGCCAAGCAGAACCTCGAAGCCACCGACGGTGAGGTCGAAGACAAGTTCACCGAATCGAAGAGCCCCTTCACCGAGGATGAGTTCCAGCGCAAGCTGAAGGATACCGGCGCCACGGTGGACGACCTGAAGCGCGACATCCGCCGTCAGCTCTCCATTCAGAAGTTGATCAACCGCGAAGTGCTGGCGAAGATCACCATCACCGACCAGGATATCGCCGACTTCTACAACCAGAACCGCGCGCAGTTCAACGTGACCGAACCGCAGTACCGCATCGCGCAGATCGTGGTCACGCCGCGCAAGGACCCCAACCTGCGCAACCGCAAGAATGACGATGCCACCAGCGACGCCGAAGCGCGCCGCAAGGTCGCCATGCTGCTCGACCGGCTGACCAACGGCGGCGATTTCGCGCAGCTCGCCATGGATTATTCCGAGGATCCCGGCACCGCCGCGACCGGCGGCGACCTGGGCTACATCCCCGAATCGGCGTTGAACCAGTCCGACCCGATTTTGAAGAAGACGGTGCTCTCCCTGCGGCCCGGTCAGACCACCGGGATCATCACGCTGCGCGACAACTACCGCATCCTGAAGCTTGTTGCGCGCGAAGCGCCCGGGCAGCGCGACATTGCGGATCCCACCGTGCAGCAGTCCATCCGCGACACGCTGCGCAACCGCAAAGAGCAATTGCTGCGCGCCGCCTACCTCGCCACGGTGCGCGATGAGTCGCGCGTCAACAACTATCTCTCCCGGCAGATCGTCGAGGCCGCCGGGAAACTCCCCGAAGCCGCAAAGACGGCTGCGCCCGCCAAGAAGTAAATCCGCAAGCCGAAATTCGAAAGTCGAATTTCAGTTTTCGTATTCCGGATTTCGCTCTTAGGAAACTACCGCAAGGACTTCGCCGGCGTTGACGGCCTGGCCTTCGGTGACCAGCACGCGCTCGACCTTGCCCGTCTTCGGCGAGTGCACTTCGTTCTGCATCTTCATGGCTTCAACCACAAGCATTCCCTGTCCTGCCTCGACGTTTTCGCCCGCCTGCACGAGCACGCGCACGATTTTGCCCGGCATCGGCGCAATGATCTGCTGTCGGCCTTCCGCTTCCAGCACGCCGGCGCGCTTGCCGCGCCAGACGCGCGGGTCGATCACCTGCGCGGCAAACTCCCGCCCGCCCGCGTGCACGCGCAAGCCGTCGTTGCCCGGCTGCACGCGCACTTCATAGGCGCGGCCGCCGAGAAGAATGGAATAAGTGCCCGTGGCGACTTCAACCGCGTCGGCCTCAATCACGCGGTCACCGATGCGCACCCGCAGGCGCCCCGCTTCGCGCACCATCTCGACGCTCCGCGTTCTCTCCGCGGTTGCTCCCGGGGCGCTCATGCGGACTTCAAGTCTCATGGCTTTCTTTGCGGCGCGCGATCGAGCTGCTCGCGGCGCCCCTCGTTCTTCCAGCGCGATTCGGACGCTTCCACCGCGGGCGCAGTCTTTGCTGCGCCGTTGCGTCCCAGGTGCCAGAGCACGGCGGCGATGACGGCCGCATCTTCTGCGCCTCCGGCGCCATCCGTCGCGGCCGTCGCATCCCGCGTCGCAGGCTTTGCCCGCAGCCATTCGTCCAGCCAGTGTGTGTGGATCTCGCCGCGCCCAAACTCCGGATCGGCCAGGATGCGCCGGAACATCTCCGCATTGGTCTTGATGCCGGTGACGTAGTATTCGTCGAGCGCCCGCCGCATCCTCGAGATGCACTCGTCGCGGTCGCTGCCCCACGCAATCACCTTGCCCAGCAGCGGGTCGTACTCGTTCGGGACGGTCCAGCCGGGATAGACGCCGTCGTCCAGGCGGATGCCCGGGCCGAATGGCACGCGCCGCGCCAGGATCGTGCCCGGCGAAGGAAAGAAATTGTTGTCTGGGTCTTCCGCGTAGATGCGGCACTCCATCGCATGGCCGCGCAGCGCAACGTCCTGCTGGGAAAACGGCAGAGGCTCGCCCGCGGCGATGCGGATCTGCAGCTTGACGAGGTCGAGCCCCGTCACCGTTTCCGTAACCGGGTGCTCCACTTGCAGGCGCGTGTTCACTTCGAGGAAATAAAAGTTGCGCGCCGCGTCCACGAGGAACTCCACTGTGCCCGCGTTTGTGTAGCTGGCGGCCCGCGCCAGTGCCACCGCGGCTTCGCCCATGGCGCGCCGCAACGCAGCGTCCACGACTGGTGAAGGCGCTTCCTCAATCACTTTTTGGTGGCGCCGCTGCACGGAGCATTCGCGTTCGCCCAGGTACACGACGTGGCCTTGCGTGTCGCCGAGGATCTGGATTTCGATGTGACGCACCCGCTCGAGATATTTCTCCACGTATAGCCGCGCGTCGCCGAAGGCGCTGAGCGCCTCGGAGCCCGCGTCGCGCCACGCGGCCGCGAATTCCGGCTCGGTTGCCACCAGGCGCATGCCCTTGCCGCCGCCTCCGGCGACGGCCTTGAGCAGCACGGGAAAATCCGTCTCGCGCGCAATTTCACGGGCCTGCTCGAGCGTCGCGATCGGCTCCAGCGCACCGGGTAAGATGGGCACGCCTGCCTTATGGGCAAGCTGCCGCGCCGCGGTCTTTGAACCGAGTTGCTCCATGGCTTCGGCGCTCGGCCCGATGAACCTGATCCCCGCCGCGGCGCACGCGCGCGGAAGCTCCGGGTTCTCCGCAAGGAAGCCGTAGCCGGGATGCACGGCGTCGCAGCCCGCGCGGCGCGCCACGTCCATCAGCTTGTCAATGCGCAGGTAGCTTTCGCGCGAGGGCGCCGGGCCGATGGGGTAAGCCTCCTCGGCCAGCCGCACGTGCAGCGAGGCGCGGTCAGCATCGCTGAACACAGCCACTGCGCCGACGCCCAGTTCGCGGCACGCGCGCAGGACGCGGATGGCAATCTCGCCACGGTTCGCAATCAGGATTTTCCGGAACATTCAGCTCCAGCTCGGGAATTCTAACACGCAGGCAGATTTGCGCGCCTTCCGCTACGGCTCGCGAGCCTTACTCGGCGCGCTACAGCGGGATGTTGCCGTGTTTTTTCTTTGGGTTTGAGTCGCGCTTGGTTTCAAGCGCGCGCAGTGACGTGATGATTTTGGCGCGGGTCTGTGCCGGCTCGATGACGCCGTCAATGTAGCCACGCTCGGCAGCGACGTAGGGATTCGCAAACCGCTCGCGGAACTCCGCGATCTTTTCCTTGCGCAGCCGCTCGCGCTCGGCAGGCGGAGCAGCCTCCAGCTCGCGCTTGTACACGATATTGACCGCGCCCTCCGGCCCCATCACTGCAATTTCCGCGGTCGGCCAGGCGTAGTTCGCGTCCGTGCGGATGTGCTTCGAGGCCATGACGCAATACGCGCCGCCGTAGGCCTTGCGCGTGATCACGGTGATCTTCGGCACCGTGGCTTCGGCAAACGCAAAGAGCAGCTTCGCGCCGTGCTTGATGATCCCGCCGAACTCCTGCTGCGTGCCGGGCAGGAACCCGGGCACGTCTTCAAAGGTGACGAGCGGGATATTGAACGCGTCGCAGAAGCGCACGAACCGCGCGCCTTTCACCGAAGCGTTGATATCGAGGCAGCCCGCGAGCACCGCGGGCTGGTTCGCGACGATCCCGGCGGGCCGCCCGTCGAGCCGCGCGAAGCCTACGACAATGTTCTTCGCAAAATGCTCGTGCACCTCGAAGAAGTAGTTGTCGTCCACCACCGCGTGGATCACGTCCTTGATGTCGTAGGGCTGCATGGGGTCTTCGGGCACCAGGCGGTTCAGGCCGGCGTCGGCGCGGTCCCAGGGATCGGTGGTAGCGCGCCGCGGCGGGTCTTCCAGATTGTTCAGCGGCACGAAGCCCAGCAGCTCGCGGATCATGGCCAGGCATTCAGCGTCGTCGCGCGCGACGAAGTGCGCCACGCCGCTCGTCGCGTTGTGCGTCATCGCGCCGCCGAGCTCCTGCTTGGTTACTTCCTCGTGCGTCACCGTCTTGATCACGTCGGGACCGGTGACGAACATGTACGAGGTCTCGCGCGTCATGAAGATGAAATCGGTGATGGCCGGCGAATAGACGGCGCCGCCCGCGCACGGCCCCATCACCGCGCTGATCTGCGGGATCACGCCGCTCGCCAGCGTGTTGCGCAGGAAAATATCCGCGTAGCCCGCGAGCGACATCACGCCTTCCTGAATGCGCGCGCCGCCGGAGTCGTTCAAGCCGACGAGCGGCGCGCCCGCGCGCATCGCGAGGTCCATGACCTTGCAGATTTTCGAGGCGTTCGCTTCGGAGAGCGAGCCGCCAAACACCGTGAAATCCTGCGCGAAGACGTACACCAGCCGCCCGTCCACGCGCCCGTAGCCGGTGACGAAGCCGTCGCCCGAGGTTCGCTGCTCCTGCATTCCGAAATCCGTGCAGCGGTGCGTGACGAACTTGTCCAGCTCCTCGAACGTGCCTTCATCCAGCAGCAGCGCAACGCGCTCGCGCGCCGTGAGCTTGCCGGCTTTGTGCTCGCGTTCGCGGCGCTCGGAGCCGCCGCCGGCCTCGGCTTCGGCGCTGCGTCGACGCATCTCTGCAAGCCGGTCGTGGAGTTTCTGGTTCGTCGTCATGCGGGAAGCTTCCCACAGCCTGCCTGGGGGGGCAAGCTCGGCGGCGCGGGCTCAGCCGCGCGTATCGTCGCCGAAGATGCGCACGGCCAGGTGCGTGGTGAGGTACACCGTGCCCACCAGCAGAATCACGCCGAGCACGAGCTCGGCCGCCACGGCCAGCGCGCGCACCATCGGGCTGGTCATCTGCGCAATGCTGAGCGTCGCGCTGACGAGCACAAACATCGCGGCAAGCGTCAGCCCGACGGCCAGCGCGCCGGTCAGCACGCCGAGGATCAGCTTCGTGGCGTGTTTGGTTGCAGACATTGGGAAAGGCCCTCAGTCTAAGCCCGACCAGTCGTCGGCGATGAGGATGGAGTTGCTCGGGTTCGCGGGGTCGTACTTCACGCTGGCGGGCTGCCCGGCCACGATACGTTCGAGGCAAGCGCGTTCTTCGAGGCCGGTAACGTCTTGCGCCGTCTCGTAGGTCACACCGGAAATGGAGTACGTGTAGCGCACCAGCAGCCGCTGGCCGTTCGCGTGGTTGTTTGCGGGAGCGGACTTGCGGAAGAGCCCGAAGCCACCGCGCGGCTGCACCTCGGGCGCCGGCGCTTCAAAGATTTCGACCACTTCGCCTTCGACGATGCGGCCGATCTGGTTCACGCGGGAGCGCCGCTGGCGTTCGATGAGTTCCGGATCGTGCGGCCGGCGCCACCAGCGGTAGAACGCCGCGGCTGCGACGAGGACGAGCGCCGCGGCGATTCCTGCCAGCAATCGCCAGTCGAGTCCGAGTCTGGTCAACGCCCCACTTTGCGCGCCGTGGCGGGTTCCGTGATGTCGCCGAGCACCTCGCGCGCCTTCTCCCAGTCTTTTAGGAATGCTTCGAGTCCGCGGTCGGTCAGCGGGTGCTTGAACAATTGCTCGAACACCTTGAACGGCATCGTGCCGATGTGCGCGCCCATCTTGGCCACTTCGACGACGTGCATCGGATGGCGCAGGCTGGCGGCGAGCACCTGCGTCTCGAAATTGTACGCGCGGTAGATTTGCAGGATCTCGCGCACTAGCTGCAGGCCGTCTTGCGCGATGTCGTCCAGCCGCCCGAGGAACGGGCTGACGAAATACGCGCCGGCCTTCGCGACGATCAGCGCCTGCGTGGGCGAAAAGACCAGCGTCACGTTGATGCGGATGCCTTCGCGCGTCAGGACGTTCATCGCGCGCACGCCGTCCGGCGTCATGGGCACCTTGACGACGATGTTCGGGTGCCAGCTGGCCAGCTCGCGCCCCTCGCGCACCATGCCTTCGGTGTCCGTGGAGACCACTTCGGCGTTCACCACGCCGTTCTTCACAAGCTCGCAGATTTCCAGGATGTGCTCGCGGAAGGGCCGCTTTTCTTTAGCCACCAGCGTCGGGTTCGTCGTGATGCCGTCGAGCACGCCGAGCGCCGCCGCCTGGCGGATTTCGTCGAGGTTCGCCGTGTCCAGAAAGAATTTCATGAGTGCCTCCTACCCTTGCGCCCATTATATGCCAACGGAGAGGCCGCGCGGAACGCACAAAGACTGCGCTTACGGCTCGCGCGCCACCACGGGATTGCGCAGCGTCCCGATGCCGCTAACCGTGACTTCGACCACGTCGCCCGCGCGCAGCGGGCCGACGCCCGCCGGCGTGCCCGTAGCGATGACGTCGCCGGGCACGAGCGTCATCATCCGCGAAATCCAGCGCACCGTGAAATCCACAGGGAAAATCATGTCCGATGCCGGGGCGAATTGCCGGCGCTGGCCGTTGACGCAGGTCTCGATCGTTGCCTTTGCCAGGTCGAGCTCGGTCTCGATCACGGGCCCGAACGGGCAAAACGTATCGAAGCCTTTGGAGCGGGTGAACTGCACGTCGATCTTTTGCAGGTCGCGCGCGGTGACGTCGTTCAGGCAGGTGTAGCCGAGAAGGTAAGGCCGCACATCGTCCATGTCGCGAAGCTCGGAGCAGGTGCGGCCGATGATTACGGCCAGCTCGCCTTCGTGGTCCACGCGATTCGAGATCGGCGGCAGCACGATGGGCTCTTCGGGGCCGATGATCGCCGAGGGCGCCTTCAGAAAAATCAGCGGCTCTTTGGGCACGGCGTGGCCCAGTTCGGCGGCGTGCTCCTGATAGTTGCGGCCCAGGCAGATGATCTTGCTCGGCACCACCGGCGGCAGCAGCTTCACTTCGGCGATTGGCCAGTCCCGCCCGGCGGCGCGCCAGCGACCGAAGAGGTCGCCCTCGATCTCGCGCACGCGCTCGCCTTCGATCACGCCGGTGCGCGGCTCGGGACGCGCCAGCGCGTCCGCCGTGCCGATTTGCTCGGCGCGGAAGATCAGCGGCTGGAAGCGGCAGAATTTCATTGGCGGGGCTTGCTACTGACCCGGCCCGGCAGGCGGCAGTTCTGCCGCGTCCGCAGCACTCGGAGCGCTTTCGTTTCCGGCGCGGTCCACGGCGCTCACCCGATAGGTGTATCGCCGCGCGGGCGCGACGGACATATCACGGTACGTCGGCGCAAGCAACGGCTCGCGCGTCAGGCGCTCGCCGCGCTTTTCGGGTTCCTCGCTGCGATAGACGTGGTACCCGGCCAAATCGGTTTCTGCGCTGATGTCCCAGGAGAGCTCGAGATGCGCGGGCGCTTCCGGCGTCGCCG
>JBGQHO010000072.1:0-11057 GCA_041497955.1 Terriglobia bacterium
AGGCTGCGCAACAGATTCGTTTCAAGCCGGCGCGCCGCGACGGCCAGCCGGTTGATTTTCCGGCCACGGTCCGCATTCTTTTTCAGATGGCCTATTGAGATGGGGAGGAATTATGCGAGTCACTAAGTCTGCGTTGCTCGGTCTCCTGCTGGCATCGGCTTCGACGCTGGCGGCGCAGAGCCAGCCCGCGGCGCCCGCCGCGCCGGCTACGGCCGCCGCGCCCACGACCATGGAACAGGTCGTGGACCACATCATCAGCCGCGAACAGGCGGTGATGCAGAGCATGCATCAGTACAAGCCGCTGGTGGAGACCTACATCCAGAACTTGCGCCCCGACCCTGGGCTGGGCGCGGTGCCGGCGGGGGACAAATACTTCCTGGGCCGCGCCGACCTGGAGAACGGCGTCGTGGTGCGCTCTCTTTCGGAGGGGAAGGGCGGCCGGATGCACAGCGTGATGGGCCGCATGGGCGGCATGTTCAGCCTCTCGATGGAGTATCTGCCCGACGGCTTCCTCCAAATGATCTATCTCGATAACGACGGCTTCAACCGGCAGAACTACAACTTCGAATATGTCCGGCGCGAGTTTCTGGGCGAGGTGCGCTGCCTGGTGTTCGACCTGACGCCGCAGCCCAAGTCGGGCAAGGGCCGGTTCCTCGGCCGCATCTGGGTGGAGGATCAGAACTATACGATCGTGCGCTTCAACGGCGCCTACTCCGGCAACTCGAAGTCGAATTTCTATTTCCACTTCGATAGCTGGCGCGTAAACGCAGGCCCAAACCTCTGGCTGCCGGCGTACGTGTACAGCGAAGAATCCCACATGCCGTACGCGCTGTGGAAGCGCCTGCAGTTCAAGGCGCAGACGCGCCTGTGGGGCTATAACCTCGGCCCGGCCGGGCGGGAATCGGAGCTGAGCAAGGTGCTGGTCGAGGCCGCCACTCCCGTCAGCGACCAGACCGAGACTTCCAAGGATCTGTCGCCGCTGCAAGCGCAGCGTGCCTGGGACCGCCAGGCCGAAGACAACGTCGTCGAGCGCATGGAGCGCATCGGCCTGCTGTCGCCGCGCGGCGACGTCGACAAGGTGCTCGACACCGTCGTGAACAACCTCGAAGTCACCAATAACCTGGACATTCAGCCGGAGGTGCGCTGCCGCGTGCTGCTGACCTCCACGCTCGAGTCGTTCACCATCGGCCACACGATTGTGCTGAGCCGCGGGTTGATTGACGTGCTGCCCGACGAAGCCACGCTCGCCACGATGATCGCGCACGAGCTCGGCCACGTCGTCCTGGGCCACCGCATTGACACGCAGTATGCGTTCAACGACCGCCTACTGTTCAAAGACGAGGAGACCTTCCAGCACTTCGTCTTCAGCCGCAACGAAGCCGAAGAAGCCGCCGCCAGCCAGAAGGCGCTCGAGCTGTTGAAGAATTCGCCGTACAAAGAGATGGGCAACACCGCAAAATTCATCCAGGCGCTCAATGCAAGGGCGAAGCAGGTGCCCAACCTGATCAGCCCGCACCTGGGCGATCGCGTTCCGACCGGCGCTTTCCAGACCGCGGCGGAAACGTCGCCCGCGCCAGCCTCCGACGCCAAAGACACAAAGGACGCGAAACCGGCCCCGGTGATCGCGGCGCTGCCGCTCGGCTCGCGCGTCAAAGTGGATCCGTGGAGCGACCGTACCGAGATGCTGAAGGCGAAGACCGGCGGGCTCGTGTCCGAACGCGAGAAGATGCCGTTTGAGGTGACGCCGTTCATGCTCTACCTCACGCGGCAATCCAACCCGCAGCAACCTCCGGCGGTGACCGCCGAATCGAAACCCGATCCAAACAAGAAACCCGACTAGCTTTCTCCATCCGTCTCACGGCCCGGCGGCTCAGCCGCCGGGCCGTTTTGTTTTTCCAGGACGACTCCACGCTCACGGACGCGCTAAAATCAGAACCTCCGTGCCGTGCACGAGGAGGGGAGTGTGGCCAAAGCCGTCTGGGAAGGAATTGTGCTCGCTGAAAGCGATGCCTGCGTTGTGGTCGAAGGAAATCATTACTTTCCGCTGGACTCGGTTCACCGCGAATACTTTCGGCCGAGCGAGACCACGACCGTTTGCCCGTGGAAAGGGACCGCGCACTACCACCACGTGGAGGTCAGCGGGAAGCGCAACGCCGACGCAGCCTGGTATTACCCGGAGCCCCGGGCGGCCGCCGCGGAGATCAAAGACCGCGTGGCGTTCTGGCGTGGCGTGCGCGTCACGCCCTAGCCGCAGCACTTACCGGGTCGTGGCCCAGGACATGCCGTCGGGTTCGGTGCCGGTCGAGAAAGTGCGCAGGACTTTGCGCGCGGCGACATCCATTACAGTCACCTGGTTGGCGTTGGTGTTGGCGACGTAAGCGAGCTTGCCGTCGGGCGTCATCTGGATGCCGACGGGCACGGCGCCGACATCCACTGTGCCGATTAACTTCCGGCCGGCAACTTCGAAGACCGTCACACTGTTGCTGCGCGCGTTTGAAATCCACGCCTGCTTGCCGTCCGGCGTGAACTTGACGCGGATGGGCATCTGCCCGCCACTCTCGAACGTCGCAAGAACGCGGTCATCGGCCGTTGAAATCACCGAGAGCGTATTCGCAGCGCGGTTGCACACCCAAACTTCGCGGCCGTCGGGTGAAACGGCGATTCCTTCCGAGCCCGCCGCGGTGGGGACCGTCTTGACGGCACCGGAGGCGCGGTCAATCACGCTGACGCTGCCCGAACCGATGTTCGCCACGTAGAGTTTCTTTTCATCGAGGGCCGGCACCACCATGTGGCTGGTCTGTTGATCGGTCTTCCACGCCTTCAGGATCTTGCCGGTGGCGGCATCGAGCTCGAGCACGCTCTGCGTGGCCTCCGACGTCACCCAGACGCGCGTGCCGTCGCGGCTCACCCAGATGCCGTGCGGCCGCATGTAGGCGCCCAGATCAAACGTGGCCTTCACGGCGCGCTGCTTCAGGTCGAGCACCGTGATCGTGTTGCCCGGCTCCTGTTGCGGCGGTTGCCCCTGAAAGATGCGGAACTGGCCGTAATTCGAGACGTAGGCGTAACGGCCGTCGGGCGAGGCCGCCACTTCGTGCGGGCCTTTGCCCGTAGGCAGCTTCGCCAGCACCTTGTCGGTCGCGGGGTCCACGAGCGCTGCTTCGTGGTCGGATTTGTTCAGGACAATCAGGATGCCATCAGCCGCGCTCGCGGCCACCGGCAGCGCAAAAAGCAGAATCGCGGCAATCCATCGACTTCTCATCAGTGAATCCTTTCGCGCGACAGACCTCGAAGGCGCCTCGCACTGCAGCGCAGTACACATGCAGCGCCGCTCAGGTTACCACAGGGCCGCCGGACGAGCGGCCGCTGCGGCGCGGCCGGCGTGAACCGCACGCCAACCCGCGCGCCTTGCACGCAGCTGCCTTATTCCATACAATCCGGTCAATTTCTTGCGAAGGAGACACGCATGCCCGGAAAACTTCGAATTGTTGGTGCCGCACTCACCGCTGCTGCGTTGTTCTGCTGTGGTTCCGTGTTGGGCTCCTGGAACGCATCACGGGCAGTTGCCGCCAACAAGTTCGGCACGCCGAGCACGATCATTCACATTTCGCTGATCAAGTGGAAGGCCGGGGTATCCGACGCAGACAAGCAGAAGGCGCTCGACGGCGTGAAGGAGTTGGCCACGCAGATCCCCGGCGTCAAGAACGTCTGGACGAAAGCCGTGCGCATGCAGCCGCGCGACTACCATGCCGCCTTTGTGATCGAATTCGAGAACCGCGACGCTGCGGACCGCTACGCGACCGATCCGGCGCACGAGGCGTGGAGCAAGCGCTTCCTGGAAATCCGCGAGGCCAGCATCTCTCCGCAGGTCTCCAACTGACGCGCTCTGAGCGCGGACGTCCTGCATTTCCGCGCGCGTGCGATTCGCTTTCGAGGCTCGCGCCGTTAATTCTCCGGCTTCTGGGGCCGCTTTCTCAATCCATACGTCCGGTTGATATAGGAATCGAGCGCCCGGTCGGAAAGCAGCCGTCTGGCGAAGGTCGCCAGCCGCGCCGTGCGCGTGACGGTATAGCGAGCCTTGGGGGGAGAGTCGCGCAGCGCGCGAAGCACCACGCGCGCGCAATCTTCGGGCGTGTAGCGCGATTGCTCCCGCGCGGCCTGAAAGGACTTGGTGACCACCTCGTAGAGAGCCGCGTAGGGACTGCGCGCGGCGCCCTGCGCATAGGAAGACGAAAGCTCTGCGGCGGTGCGCTGGAAATTCGTGCGGATGAAACCCGGCTCAATCAGAATGAGGTGCACGCCGAACGGCCGCACCTCCACGCGCAGCGAATCGGTCATGGCCTCGAGTGCAAACTTGCTGCTGGCATACGGCCCCATCAGCGGAAGCGCAATCCTCCCCGCCGCCGAGCTCATGTTCACGATACGCCCGCGGCGCCGCTCGCGCATGCCGGGCAGGACGCGCTGCGTCACGCGCACGACGCTGAAATAGTTCGTCTCAAACTGGCGCCGCAAGTCTTCCAGCCGGATTTCTTCCATGACGACGGCGTAGCCGATGCCTGCATTGTTGATGAGAACGTCGAGGGGGCCGGCGCGGCGCTCGGCTTCGCGGACCGCGCGGTCCACCGACGCGTCGTCGCACACATCCATTTCCACGGTTTCAAGCGGCAGTCCTCGCTCCCGCGCAAGCTGATCCAGCTCCGCGCGCCGGGTGGCACCGCGGCCGGTTGCGAAAACGCGGTAGCCTTCCTGCGCAAGCAACACGGCGATCGCGCGGCCCAGTCCATCGGTTCCACCGGTGATCAGCACGGTCTTTAATGGTTCAGCCTCGGGCAAGATCCCTCCGGCATCCATGTCCGCCTGCTCGATTCATTCGATGAGCACCGGATCGCCCCGGCGCACCGAACCGCCCTGCGACACCTCCGCGTACACTCCCACGCTGGGCATTTCCTGGCCAAGCGGGGCGATCAAAACACGGTTGTGCCGGGCGGCGGCGCGCAGGACTCCGGGGTCGCCGGGCAAGTCCCCTTGCGCCAGCGTGATCATCACACAGCGCGGGCACGGAATGACTACCTTCAAACGCACGGCGTCGCCAATCGCGACGCTCCGCCCGACCCAATCGTTTTCCGGAAAATCCTTCCCCTTGGAAGCGAGCGCGATCACCAGGTTGGGCCGAAATCTTCGCGCCTCAAAGCGGCTCTGGGGTGAAAGCGCACTGAGCCGGTCGAGCGTGGCCGTGGTGAGCAGGTGAACCGAGGCGAAATCGAAAAAGGTGCCGGCCGGGGCGCCCAGAGCCATAGCTTCGTCGGTGATGGTTTCGCGGTGCGCGAGCCCCTCGATATCGGGCCAATACTCCTCCAGGCTGGGGGCCTGCGGCGCGGACGACATCAGAGAAACCTCGCGCCCCAACACGCGGGAAAGACGTGCGCCGACGTCGCCCTCCTCGCTGCCAACGCTGGCACCATCCGGCAGGGCAATGCGCACGGGCGGGACCTTCTGGCCGGGGCGCGGCGGATCGGAGAACGCGGCGCGGCAGTCGAACAGTTTGCCCCATTTGCGCGGGTTCTTGGCGCTGGCAACTTTTCCAGTGGCCGCGTCCACGAGCGCATAGGCGCGGTCGCCAACGATCCCGCGCTCGGTCAGGTCCGCGGCGTTCAGCTCTTCTCCCATCATGGACTTCACCGGATAGCGCCACAGCGCTGACAAGAAACCAATCACGTTTGCCGACACTCCGGCCATGGCCGACCTCCTGCTGAAATCCTGCGGCGCCATGTTAGGATTCGCGTCACGACAAGTCAACGCGGGCGAATTCGCGGATGAAACGAACGCGAGACTCGCCGCGTCTCAGGCGATGATCGGGGGCCGGATTTTGTCTTCGTCACAGCCATTCTGCAAAATCTGATCCGAGGAGAAATGCGATGAAGAGGTCGTCTTTTCGTTTTGCGCATAAACATCTCTGGGTGTGCGCGGGCATGCTGGCCGCGCTGGCGCTGGTGATCAGCGCGGCGCCCGCTGAGGAAAAACCTGCCGCCGCGCGGGCCGCATCCACCGCGGCCGCGCAGCCCATGAACGCGGACTACGCCGCAAAGGTGCGCGAATACACCACGGAGCCTTATTTCATGACGGAGCTCGTGGACCACCTGCCAGCCTCGGACAGAGTGCCTTCGCCGGAGAAGGTGCTGGGCTACGTGGTCGGCACGCCCGGCAAGCTCACCTATACGAAAGACCTCTATCGCTACTACCGCGAACTGGCGAAAGCTTCGCCGCGCGTGAAAGTGTGGACGGTGGGCAAGAGCGAAGAGGGCCGCGAGTTCCTGATGATCGCCGTGACCGACGAAGCCAACATGGCGCAGCTCGAGCGCTACCGCCAGATCACTGCGAAGCTCGCCGACCCGCGCAAGATCACCGACGCGGAAGCGCAGCAGTTGATCCACGACGGCAAGCCGTTCTATTGGGCCTCGGGCTCGATCCACTCGCCGGAGACCGGCAGCCCGGAGATGCTGATGGAGCTGGCGTACCGGCTGGCAGTGGAAGATTCGCCCTTCATCCAGAACATCCGCAAGAACCTGATCTTCCTGATCACGCCGGTGCTGGAAGTGGACGGCCGCGACCGCATGGTGGATACCTACAACTACCGCAAGGCCAACGACGGCAAGCCCGCGCCGGGACTGATCTACTGGGGCCATTACGTCGCGCACGACAACAACCGCGACGGCATCGCGCAGGCGCTGCAGCTTTCGAAAGCGCAGATGAAGAACTTCCTCGACTGGCATCCGCAGGTGCTGCACGACCTGCATGAGTCCGTGCCGTACCTTTACACCTCGACCGGCACGGGCCCCTACAACGCGTGGCTCGACCCCATCGTGGTGAGCGAATGGCAGAAGATGGCCTACTTCGAGATCGAGAAAATGACCGAGCGCGGCGTACCGGGCATCTGGACGCACGGCTTCTACGACGGCTGGGCGCCGAACTACATGTTCTACGTCGCCAACGGCCATAACTCGATTGGCCGCTTCTACGAGACCTTCGGCAACGGCGGCGCCGACACGCGCGACCGCACGCTCCCGGCAAACTCCACTTCGCGAACGTGGTTTCGCCCGAACCCGCCGCTCACGAGGGTGAAATGGTCCATCCGCAACAACATCAATTTGCAGCAGAGCGCGCTGCTCTTTGCGCTGAGCTACACGGCCGACCACAAGGAGGACTTCCTCTCGAATTTCTATCTCAAGAGCAAGCGCTCGGTGGCCAAGGCCGCAACCGAAGGCCCCGCCGCATGGGTGATCGTCAATGACGGCCGCCGGCCCGGGCTTGCGGCGCAGCTTGCTAGCCTGATCCAGCACGAAGGCGCCGAAGTGCACCGCCTCGATAAGGAGCTCGAGGTGAAGGATTCCACTCCGGCGCGCGGGGAAGGCGGCGCACGGGCGGGAGCGCGCGAAGGCGCAGATCGCTCGGAACCGCCCGCCGATGAACCGCGGCCCGGCGGAGCCGCAAGGCCCGCACCGCGAATGGTCAAGCTGCCAGCGGGCAGCTACGTGATTCGCATGGACCAGCCGTACAGCCGCATGGCGGACATGCTGCTCGACACGCAGTATTACTCCACTGCCGACCCGAGGCCCTACGACGACACCGGCTGGACGCTCGGGCCGCTGCGCAACGTCAAAACAGTGCGCGTCACCGACGACGCCATCCTGAAGGCGCCGATGACGCTGCTCTCCGGCGACGCGCGCGCGAGCGGCGCCATCACCGGCGGGGCGGGCACGAAGTTCTACCTCGTGGACGCCAACGCCGAGCCCGCGCTGGCCACGCTGCGTTTCCGGCTGAAGGACGTGAAGTTCCTCGCCGCCGAGGATGCGTTCGAAGCCGACGGCCAGAACTTCCATGCCGGCGCGTTCCTGATCCCGACCGAAGGCAATCCATCGGACCTGCGCCAGCGGCTGGATACGGCGGCGAAAGATCTGGGCCTGCGGGTGCGCGCCACCGACGCTGACATCAAAGTGGCGCAGCACGCCGTGGGCGTGCCGCGCATCGCGATCCTGCACACCTGGGTGAACACGCAGAACGAGGGCTGGTTCCGGCTGGCGTTTGAGGAAAGCGGCGTCCCGTACGAGTACATCTCCGACCAGACGGTGCGCAGCACAGCGAGTCTGCGGGAGAAATACGACGTCATCGTCTTCCCGCCGGTGACCAACAACCTCGCGCGCCTAATCAACGGCACGCCCAGGCGCATGCTCGACGACGGCTCCGACTTCGGCGGCCCGATTCCGTGGAAGAATTCCGCGCTCACGCCGAACCTCGGCGGCACGGACGAAACCGACGACATCCGCGGCGGGTTGGGCTTCGAAGGGCTCGCGCACCTGAAGAAGTTCATCGAGGACGGCGGCGTGTTCATTCCCATCACGGCGAGCACGGCGCTGCCGGTGGAGCTGGGTATGACCGAGGGCGTTTCCATCGTGCAGACGCGGCAGTTGCAGGCCGCCGGCGCGATCTACAGCGCCAGCATCGAGGACAAGCGCAGCCCCATCGCCTACGGCTACGACGATACGCTCGCTGTGTACTTCAACCAGGCGCCCGTCTTCCGCGTTTCACTCACCGGCGGCGGTGGCGGAGGAGGAGCAGGCGGGCCGGGCGCAGAAGGCGCCGGGGGTCGCACGAGCGGCCGAGGGTCTGCCACGGATCCAGATATCCCGCAAGCGCGTCCATGGACTCAGCCCGAGCGCCAGCCGCGCCGCAGCCGCGCCGAGCAGGAGCTCTTCATCGAGCCCGAGCAGCGCGATCAACTCCGGGGCGTCATCCCGCCGCCGCGCATGTGGCCGCGCGTCGTCGTGCGCTTCGCCGACGAGCGCGACCTGTGGGTCAGCGGCATGCTCGCAGGCGGCGCCGAGCTGGCGAATACGCCGGCGGTCGTGGACGTGCCGCTGGGCCGCGGCCACGTGGTGCTCTTCGCCAACAACCCGATGTGGCGGCAGGAGACGCACGGCAGCTTCATGCTGCTGTTCAACGCCGCGCTGAACTACGACCATCTGCACGTTGGGCGGAAAATGCCAGCGGGCGGACGCGGCGATAGCGCCGATGCGGACGACGCCGACAACTGGTATCTGAACAACTAGCGAAGAAGGTCTATCGCGGCTGCGGCCCTTAGTGCTCATGGAGCAGTGCCGGCCGCCGGCACAGCCAAGTCAACGCGCAAGGACGTGGACCCAGATCATTGCGCCGTAGAGCGGGTTTCCACAGGGCGCGGGGATTTGCACAGCAGGGACGAAAAACAGGCGCAGGCGGGGCTTGACGGAGGGGGAAAAGCTGCTATACTCCAAGATGGCTGGTTGCCCCAGGCCCAGCTGGTCCAGCTACGATTCCAGTCATTGGAACGGAGTGAGGTCCGCTACGAATACCGGATAGAAAACAGTTGAGCTTCGCGTAGATCCCGAGTAACTCGGGATGTACCCGGCGCTCAACGCCGGGTTTTTTGTTTGTCCCCAGAATAGCGGGGCTCCGCTCGACGCGGAGAAACAAGTTCTTTGACAACTGAATCAGGCTGGCATCCCGAAGCGCGTTCCGATTTTTTCGGGACGTGATTCGGGAAAGCCGCAAGTTCTGCTCGAGTAGCACGAGTGGAAAGGCGAGCTCATGCAACGCGACTTTCCATGCGGGCGCTTCGGCGCTCGTGTGCGGACGACGTGTTGGGTGAGTTTTATGGTCAAGCTACTAAGAGCGTGCGGTGGATGCCTTGGCGCCAGAAGGCGATGAAGGACGTGGCAAGCTGCGATAAGCCCCGGGGAGCCGCAAGCAGGCTTTGATCCGGGGATTTCCGAATGGGGAAACCCCTCCGACTGACCGTCGGAGACGGCCGGCTGAATCCATAGGCCGGTACGAGCTAACCCAGGGAAGTGAACCATCTCAGTACCTGGAGGAAAATAAATCAACAGAGATTCCGAGAGTAGCGGCGAGCGAAATCGGAACAGCCCAAACCTCGGTGCTTGCACCGGGGGGTTGTAGGACCGCGTGAGTAGAGTTACCAATCCGGAGGCTAGGTGAACCTGCTGGAAAGCGGGGCCACAGAGTGTGAAAGCCACGTAGCCGAAAGCTTACCGGACTCGAAGCGGTATCCTGAGTACCACGGGACACGAGAAATCCCGTGGGAAACCGGGGAGACCACTCTCCAAGGCTAAATACTCTCTGGCGACCGATAGTGAACTAGTACCGTGAGGGAAAGGTGAAAAGAACCCCTGCGAGGGGAGTGAAATAGAACCTGAAACCGCATGCTTACAAGCAGTCGGAGGGCTATGCTTCCGTCTTCGGACGGATCCATGCCTGACGGCGTGCCTCTTGCTTAATGAGCCGGCTAGTTATTCTCACGTGCAAGGTTAAGCGCAAGCGAGCCGTAGCGAAAGCGAGTCCGAATAGGGCGTTCAGTACGTGGGAATAGACGCGAAGCGGGATGATCTACCCTTGGCCAGGCTGAAGGCCGCTTAACCGCGGCTGGAGGGCCGAACCGGTGTTAGTTGAAAATAGCTCGGATGAGCTGAGGGTAGGGGTGAAAGGCTAATCAAATTCCGTGATAGCTCGTACTCCCCGAAATGCCTTTAGGGGCAGCCTTGTGTGGTCTGCCGCGGTGGTAGAGCACTGGATGGACTAGGGACCAATCCAGGTTACCGAATCCAACCAAACTACGAATGCCGCGGACAGCAGCACGGGAGTGAGTCTACGAGGGATAAGCCCCGTGGACGAGAGGGAAAGAACCCAGACCGACAGCTAAGGTCCCGGACTGCAGGCTAAGTGGGAAAGGAAGTGTGATCGCTCGGACAGCCAGGAGGTTGGCTTAGAAGCAGCCATCCTTTAAAGAAAGCGTAACAGCTCACTGGTCAAGCGATCATGCACCGACAATCCAACGGGGCTCAAGCCTGCGACCGAAGCTTCGGAATTGCGGTCCTTCGGGATCGCATTTGGTAGGGGAGCATTGTGTGGAGTCTGACGGCAGACCGAGAGGACTGCTCAACCCCACGCAAGAGACCCTGCCGGCATAAGTAGCGATAAACACGATGAGAACTCGTGTCGCCGAAAGTCTA
>JBGQHO010000073.1:0-9599 GCA_041497955.1 Terriglobia bacterium
CCGTCGCCGCAAATTCCGTGGGCAGCGCCCAGGCCTCGTCCAGCGAATTGGTGTGCAGAGACTGCGTCCCGCCCAGCACCGCTGCCAGCGCCTGCAGCGCCGTGCGAACCACGTTGTTGTAGGGCTGCTGCGCGGTCAGCGAACAGCCCGCCGTCTGCGCATGAAACCGCAGCGCCCACGACCGCGAATTGTTCGACTTGTAGCGCTCGGTTATCGCCTTGTACCAGATGCGCCGCGCCGCGCGGTACTTGGCGATCTCTTCGAAGAAATCGCTGTGCGCGTTAAAGAAAAACGAGAGCCGCGGCACGAAGTCGTCCACCTGCATCCCGCGGCGGAGGCCCCAGTCCACGTACTCAATGCCGTCGCGCAGCGTGAACGCCAGCTCCTGAATCGCCGTCGAGCCCGCCTCGCGGATGTGGTAGCCGCTGATCGAAATCGTGTTGAAGCGCGGCGTGTGCTTCGTGCCGAATTCAAACGTGTCGATCACGAGGCGCATCGAAGGCTCGGGCGGGTAGATGTACTCCTTCTGCGCGATGTATTCCTTCAGGATGTCGTTCTGAATCGTGCCCGAGATCTTCTTCCAGTCGGCGCCCTGCTTTTCTGCGACGGCCAAGTACATCGCCCAGATGGCCGCGGCGGGTGAGTTGATGGTCATCGAAGTGGTCACGTCGCCGAGCGGAATCTGGTCGAAAAGGACTTCCATATCGGCGAGCGAGCTGATGGCCACGCCGCACTTGCCCACTTCACCCTCAGAAAGCGCGTGGTCCGAGTCGTAGCCCATCAGCGTGGGCAGGTCAAACGCCACGGAGAGGCCGGTCTGTCCCTGGCTGAGCAGGTAGCGGAAGCGCTTGTTCGTATCTTCGGCGGCGCCGAAGCCGGCAAACTGCCGCATCGTCCACAAGCGGCTCCGATACATCGCGGAGTGAATGCCGCGCGTGTAAGGAGGCTCGCCCGGATAGCCGAGGTCGCGCTCCGCGTTCCAGTCCGTGAGGTCGGCGGGGGTGTACAGCCGGCGGATGGGATGGCCGGAGATGGTGGTGAATTCGGCGGCGCGCTCGGGAGCCTTGGCGAGCGTGGGCTGGAGCGTCTTCTCTTCCCACTGCTGCTCGCGCGGCGAAGACTTGCGCTTCTCGCGCGGTGCTTCCACGACAGGCGTGCTGGGCTTGCCCTGTTCGCTCATTCGGCCGGCTCCCGGCGTCCGCCCACGGAACGCCACAGAGATGAATTGCGGGGACGCGAGCAGCCAGTGTACGGCAAGCGCGAGAGCGCAGCAAGCGAGCACCGCCGAAAACGCTGCCGTAAAAAGCCAACCGGCCCGGCAAGCTCGCGCCGCCGGGCCGGTTGGGAAAGCTGCGTATCGGTTTGCCTTCAGAACCTGCCGGTCGGCCCCACAATTTCTCCGGTCACGGAGCCCGGAATGAGGGTCTCGCGCGGCACGCGGCCCCTCTGTGCGTCGGCGATGGTGATGTGGTTGACCTCGATCGTGCGGGCGAGCGCGCGCTCGAAGTCCGCCTTGGCCTTGATCAGGTCCACCAGCGCGCGCACTTCCACGCTTTGCGCGCTGGCCAGATCGCGTTGCGCCTGAATGACCAGGAAGATCGTCGATGCGCCGAGCTGGTATTTCTTCTGCTCGGCGTCCAGGGTCTGCTCCGCCAGCACGCGAGACTTGACCGCCGTTTCCACGCGCGCGCGGTCCTGCTCGAGAGCGATCTGCGTGTTGCGGACGTCCACGACCACGTTGTTCTGAATCTGCTGCAGTCGGGTTGCATCCTGCCGCTGCGTCAGGATCGCGCGCGCGCTATCGGCCTGGGCGGGACGGTTGCGGATGGGGATGCTCAAGCTCAACTGCAGCGAGTACGTTGGGAACTCGTTGCCGAAGATATTCCCGAAGGCGTCGGTCAGGCCGGCCTGCGACGCGGTCGAAGGATTTAGCACGGGGATCGAGGGGAACAGGTTCTGCGGCGTTCCGGACGAATTGACGATCGGGCTGCCCGTATTCGCGGTGAGAATTCCCGTGGGCGTTCCTGAAATCTTGGAATTGCCCGCCAGGCCTGTCCAGCCGTACTGGCCGAAGAGCGAGAGCGTGGGCAGCAGGGCGTTGCGCGTGGCCTTCATGTTGATGTCGTCCACGTTGAGGTTCTGTTGCGCCTGGATCACGTCCGGCCGCTTCGTCAGCGCCTCCCGGACGGCGTCCTGAATGCTGATCGTTTCAATGATCGGCGGCTGCGTGATCGAGTCCGTCGGGGCGATCTCCACATTCAGCAGCGAAGAAGAGAGCGGATTCTTGGTGATGGCGTTCTTCAGCAGCGTCTGCTGCTGGAGCTGTATGGACTGGGAGACGATCAGGTCTCCGCGCGTCCGGGCGACTTCCGCCTCCGCGCGGGTCACTTCGATCGGCGCCAGCGTTCCGATTTCCACCTGGCGCTTATTGTCCTTGTACAGCTTTTCCGACAGGTCCACCGAGCGCTGCTTCACCTTCACGTCTTCGCGGGCGAAGACCAGCTCCCAGTACAGGAACTGCACGTTCGTCACCGTGGTGATCACCTGCTGCTGGAAGGCCTCGTCCGCAATCTTCCTGCTGATCTTCGCGATGCGGATGAAGCGCGTATTCACCAGCAGGCCGAAGCCGTTCAGCAACTGCTGCGTGAACGACACGAACAGCGTGGACTGCACCGAGGGATTGAAGATGGCCGCGGGAGAGCTCGTGGAAACCCGCGAGTTGTTCCAGGTCACGCCAAACGCGGTGCCGGTATGGAAGCCCTGCGAGTAACCGAAGTTGGCCTGGTTCGTGTGCGCGGTCACGCTGCCCAGCGCGATGCCGGTCCCCGATATGAACGGGTTGTTCACCGGCGTATTGCGGTGATCGAGGCTCAGCGTTGTGGTCAGCAGCGGGTCGAAGTTCTCCGAAGGAATCGAGCCCAGCGCAGACGCCGTGCCCGTACCGGCCAGGCCGCGAGCCGCGCCGCCGCCCATCGTGCGCAGGATGTCCGTGTCGGCGATCCAGGGGTTATAGCGCTGCACGGCAATGTCCAGGTTGTTTTCGAGCGCCAGCGCCAGGGCGTCCTGCAGGCTCAGCATCATCTTGCCGTCCTGGATGAGCTGGTCCACGCGCGGAGAATCCGTCAACTCCGGCTTGGGCACCGAGATCGGGCCATAGGGCGCAAACAGGTTCGGAAACGCACTTTGCCCGCGCGTGTAGTCCTTCTTGGCTTTGAGCGTATAGCTGGGCATGGTCTGCGATTGCTGCTGCGCCTGTTGCTGTTGCTGCGCGAATGTGGGCGCCACCGGCGCGGCAAGGATTGCCGCCGCAAGCACGAACACGATGGCCGAACGCAATAGCCTTCCGGTCATAATTCACCCTCTCCTTGCAGAGTCAATTGTCCAAACGTCCTGGAATGAAGAGCACCAAGTCTTTGAAACGTTCAGGGAGCCCGTTTTGTTTCAAATTTTCTGTAGGAACCGCCGGACCCGCCCCCGTCCTGATTAGACGCGCACAACCGCGCCTGGTCATCCCCAACCCCCATGCGCGCAGGACGCGCCAGTCTAGCAGGCAGCCCGTTCCTTGACAACGCCGGAGCGCGCCAGTAGGCTACGCGCGCAGCCTCCGGGCAGGCAGGGCGGGGCGTCCCCGGGCGAGGATCGCACATGCAGCCGCACCAGGTACTGAAGCTACTCGAAACCGCCGGAGCTATCCGCCAGGGGCACTTCGAACTTTCCTCCGGCCTCCACAGCGGCACCTACGTGCAGTGCGCCCTGGTCCTCCAGAACCCGGTTTATGCCGAACAGCTTGGCCGCGCCCTGGCCGCCGAATTCCATGACCTCCGCGTAGACTGCGTGGCCTCGCCCGCCCTGGGCGGCGTCATCCTGGGACACGAAGTGGCCCGCGCCATCGGCTGCCGCGCCATCTTCGCCGAGCGCGATGCCCGCGGCGTCATGACGCTGCGCCGCGGCTTCGAGGTCGAGCCCAACGAGCACGTCCTCGTCGTCGAGGATGTGTGGACCACCGGCGGCTCCACCTGCGAGACGATTCGCGTGGTCGAAGAGGCCGGCGGGCGTGTGGTCGCCGCAGGGGCGCTGATTGACCGCTCAGGCGGCCGCATGGAACTCCCCGTGCGCGCCGAGGCCCTCGTCGAGCTCCCCGTCGGCAGCTACGACCCCGACGATTGCCCGCTCTGCCGCGCCGGCAGCGCCGCCATGCGCCCCGGCAGCCGCTTCCTCCGCGTCGCCCACTAGAACCGCGTTTGCATTTCCCCGCTGAAGCTTGACTCACTCCGCCCAGCAGAGTAGACTCGCGCCCATTCCAAAGGCTCCTGAAGACAAACAGGAAAAAGGAGATCCGCATGCGTCGAACGTTTTTGCTTGTGGTGGGTATGTGCTTGGCCGGGTCAGTGGCCCTGGCACAAGACCCCGCGAAAGTAGACCCGAAACACTGTAAGGTTGAGTTCGAGAATGCCCAGGTGCGCGTGCTTCACTGGCATACAGGCCCGCACGAGAAGATCCCCATGCATGGGCATCCCGCGTACGTAGCGATTTCCCTGACGGATGGATACACGCGGTACACCCTGCCGGATGGGACGACGAAGGAATTCAAGACAAAGGCCGGGGAAACCTCGTGGAACGAGCCGCAGAAGCACTCCGCCGAAAACTTGAGCGATTCGGCGACCGAGAACATTCAAGTGGAACTGAAGAGCAAGGTGGTGGCAAAGGCCAAGCCAGCAGCGAAAAAGATGTAGCACGAGCGGAGAAAAAGAAGACATTCTCGACAGCCGGTGTTCCTTGGCCAGGCTAGCCGCCAGCGATTGCCCCGATGATCCAAAAGGGCTCCGCGCCCGACGCGACCGCGCCGGGTAACGGGGCGTCCGGGGGCTCGTGGGACAGATCCTCCTCGCAAGCGAAGAACCGCAAGAATGGTCGGCGCTCTTGCGTGACCTGGTCGCGGATCGTGCCGCACAGCATCGGATAGCGGGCTTCGAGTGCGTCGAGGACCGAGCGCTGTGTGACCTGGCCTGCGACCTCGAGCTCCACGTCGCCGCTAACGTGCGCCAGCGTTCGCAGATGTGCCGGGAGCACGACTCGAATCATGGCAGCGTCTGCACCTCAACTGAAAGCACGCCCGGAAGATCTCGGGCAATCGGGGCCCAGGTGTCTCCGGCATCCGCAGACGCGTACACTTGCCCGCCAGTAGTACCAAAATACACGCCGCACTTGTCGAGCGAGTCCACGGCCATCGCGTCGCGCAGCACGTTCACGTAGCAGTCCCGTTGCGGCAAACCCTTGGTGAGCGCCTCCCACTCGTTTCCGCCGGTGCGGCTGCGGTAGACGCGGAGTTTCCCGTCGGGCGGAAAGTGCTCCCCGTCGCTCTTGATGGGGAGGACGTAGATGGTCTCCGGCTCGTGCGCGTGAACGTCAATGACGAACCCGAAGTCGGTCGGCAAGTTTCCGCTGACTTCGTGCCAAGACTCGCCGGCGTCGTCGCTGCGCATCACGTCCCAGTGCTTCTGCATGAACAGCACACCCGGACGCGACCGGTGCATGGCGATGCGGTGAACGCAGTGGCCGACCTCGGCGGTCGGGTCGGGGATGTATTGGGAGCGCAGTCCGCGGTTGATCGGCTTCCACGTCTTGCTGCCGTCGTCTGTACGGAAGGCACCCGCCGCCGAGATGGCGATGAAGATTCGTCCGGGATTGCTCGGGTCCAGCAAGATCGTGTGCAGGCACAACCCACCCGCGCCGGGCTGCCAGCGGGGCCCTGTGCCGTGGCCGCGCAGACCGGCGAGTTCCTGCCACGTCTGTCCACCGTCGGTCGAGCGGAACAATGCGGCGTCTTCCACCCCGGCGTAGACGGTATCCGGATCGGTCAGCGATGGTTCGAGGTGCCAAACCCGCTTGAACTCCCACGGATGCTGGGTGCCGTCGTAAAACTGGTGCGTCGTGAGGGGTTTACCGGTTTCCGAAGAAGTGTCGTAGACGAACTTGTTGCTCTCGCCTTTGGGCGTTCCCTCTGGCGTGGTGGTTGGTTCGCCCGGCGGTGTCCCTGGTTGCACCCAAGTCTTGCCGCCATCATTGGAGCGCTGAATGACCTGCCCGAACCAGCCGCTTGTCTGCGACGCATACAGCCGGTTTGGGTCGGCGGGTGACCCCTTGACGTGGTAGATCTCCCAGCCTGCAAAATGGGGGCCGCTAATGTCCCACCGTTTACGTTTTGCGTCCGACGTCAGGATAAAAGCGCCCTTGCGTGTACCAACCAGCGCCCGGACCGTGCTCATCTACACTCCTCCTTGAATCCCGACCAACGCCACCGCCTCCGAATCTGGCCATCAGCCGGGATTTGCTCTTGGATTTCGAAAACGCGCATTGTACACCAGTTCTTGGGGAAGCGGCGCGTCCGCCGCGGCGCGCCACGGCAGCCCCCTTTTCTTCCCGCAAAATCCTGCGTACTCTTGCAGTATGAGGCGGACAGGTCAAGCGCGCGTGCGCGCGCTCGCCGAAGCGCTGGCCGAGGCGGGGCGCTCCTACTACGCGCGCGGCTGGGTGCTCGGCACAAGCGGCAACTTCAGCGCGGTCGTGTCTCGCCAGCCGCTGCGCCTGGCGATCACGCCGTCGGGAGCCGACAAGGGTGCCCTTGCCCCGGCGCACTTCCTGCTCGTGGATGGATCGGCGCGCGGCCTGCGCGGCCGGGCAAAACCCTCGGCCGAGGCGCTGCTGCATCTGACCATCGTGCGCCTGCGCGGCGCCGGCGCCGTGATGCACACGCATTCGGTCTGGAGCACGCTGCTCTCGCAGCAATTCGCCGCCGAGGGCGGCCTGAGCATCACCGGGTACGAGATGCTCAAGGGCCTGACCGGCGTCACCACGCACGAGCATCGCGAGTGGCTCCCCATCATTGAGAATTCGCAGGACATGGAGTGGCTCGCCGCGCGCGTTGCAGAAGCGGCGCAGCGGTTTCCGGATTCGCACGCGTTCCTCTTGCGCGGCCACGGGATGTATACTTGGGGAGAAGACGTCGCCGAAGCGCGGCGGCACGTCGAGATTCTGGAGTTTTTGCTCGAGGTTGTGGGGCGCAGCCGCGCCGGCGACGCCGCGGAAACGCCGGGCGCTGCGCAACGGCGGAAGTAGGAGGCTCGCATGGCGACGCTGAGAATCCCCGACGAAAATCGGACGATCACCGAGGCTGGCGCCGTGCGCGACTACCTGGCCGGCATGGGGATTGACTACGAGCGCTGGGAAGCATCGCGCCCCGTTTCACCGGGCGCTCCGCAAGAGGAAATTCTGGCGGCCTACTCCGTGGAGATCGACCGCTTGAAGGCGCAGGGCGGGTACGTCACCGCCGACGTGATCGACGTCAACGCGCAGACACCGAACCTCGAAGCCATGCTCAACAAGTTCAATTCCGAACACTGGCACGACGAAGACGAAGTGCGCTTCATCATCGAGGGGCGCGGGCTCTTCCATATCCATCCACAAAGAGGCGCGGTGGTGGCGATTGAAGTGGAAGCCGGCGACATGATCCGCGTGCCGCGCGGCACCTGGCATTGGTTCGACCTCTGCGCCGACCGCCGGATCCGCGCGATCCGTCTTTTTCAGGACGCATCCGGCTGGACGCCGCGCTATACGCAAAGCGGCGTTGACCGCAACTACATGCCCGTGTGCCTCGGCCCGGCGTTCATTCCGCCGCAGACGCGGCGCGCCTCCGTGAGTTGAACGAGTTGAACGTGGCGGCTCTGCCCGACCCCGCGCGCATCCGCGCCGTCCTGCTCGACGTTGAAGGCACCACCACGCCGATTGATTTCGTTTACAAAGTTTTGTTTTTGTTTTCACGCGCCCGGCTTGAGGACTACCTCGCGCGTCATTCTCAGGAACCCGAAACCGCGGCCGAAATCGAGGCGTTGCGCCAGCAGCGCGAAATCGAGGCTCGCCAGAATTCCGCCGTGCCCGAATGGAGCGAGTCTTCACCCGAGGCGCGCGTGAAGTCCGCCGCGGAGTTCTGTCGCTGGCTGATCGACCACGACCGCAAGGTCACCGCGCTGAAGTCCCTTCAGGGAAAGATTTGGGAAGCGGGCTACCGCAGCGGCGAGCTGCGCGGCGAAGTGTATCCCGACGTCGCCCCCGCCTTCGCGCGCTGGCGGAAGCAGGGAAGAGACATCGCCATCTTCTCCTCGGGCAGCGTTCTCGCCCAGAAGCTGATCTTCGGCTGCTCCACGGCGGGCGACCTGACGCTGCACATCCGCGCGTACTTCGACACCACGACCGGCGCGAAGAGGGAAGACGCGAGCTATCGCCGGATTGCCGCCGCGCTCGGTCGCCGGCCCGATGAAGTGGTGTTCCTCTCGGATGTGATCGCAGAGCTCGACGCCGCGCGCGCCGCCGGAATGGCCGCGCTACTCGTGGTCCGTCCTGGGGCGCGTGCACCCGCAAGTTCGACGCACGCTGCGATTCGTTCCTTCGACGAGGTTCTCACTTGACGCCTGGGCTTTTGAGGCGTGCGATAATCGTCGCTGCCCATGCATAACATCAGACTCACGCTCGCTTACGACGGCACTGACTTCCACGGCTGGCAAATCCAGACGGGCCAGCCCACGATCCAGGGCGCGCTGACCGACGTTCTCCGGAAGATCACGCAGGAGAACCTCGCGGTGCATGGCGCGGGCCGCACCGACGCCGGCGTGCACGCGCTGGGTCAAGTGGCGCATTTCAAGACGCGCGCGGAGCTGACCGCCACGGAATTCCAGCGCGCCTTCAATGCGCTCTTGCCGCCGGCGATTCGCGTGGTTGCCGCGGAAGAAGTCGGCCCCGATTTCCACGCTCGCTGGCAGGCGTTGGCCAAGACGTATCACTACCGCATCTATCGCGGCCGCGTGGTGCCGCCGTTCGAGTGGCGCTACGTCCTGCACTATCCCTACCCGCTCGATGTCGAAGCCATGCGCGCGGCAGCGCAGCTCTTCGAGGGCGAGCACGACTTCAGCTCCTTTGCGGCGTCCAGCGGCTCCGAGGAAGACGACCGCGAGCGCGCCACGGTGCGCGTGATTTACCGGTCGGAGCTGGCGGGCGATGGCGACCTGCTCACGTACATGGTGCGCGGGCGGGCGTTCCTGCGCTTCATGGTGCGCAAGATGGTGGGCACGCTGCTCGACGTCGGGCGAGGCAAGCTCGCGCCTGCAGATATTCCGCGCCTGTTCGAGCTGCGTGACCGCTCGCGCTCCGGCCCCACGGTGCCGCCGCAGGGGCTGTGCATGATGTGCGTCGAGTATCCCGACCCCACGGCGTCGCTTGAAACGCGCGGCGGCAAAGAGCGCGCGCGAGCCCAATGATTCGGATAGAATGGCCGCCGATGCCGGCTCGTGCCACGACTATTCCCGCCGTTGAATCCATCGATCCTGCGACGGGCGACGTCATCGCCCGTTTCGACGCGACCCCGCCCGGCGAGATGCCGGAGATCTTCGCGCGAGCGCGCCGGGCGCAGACAGAGTGGGCCGCGCAGCCGCTCGGCGCGCGATGCGCGCTGCTGCGGCGCCTGCGCGAGGCGCTCTTTACGCGGCGCCAGGAAGTGGCCGGCGTCATCACGAGCGAAGTCGGCAAGCCGCGCGTCGAGGCGCTCTTCG
>JBGQHO010000074.1:0-9499 GCA_041497955.1 Terriglobia bacterium
AGTCCGGTATCTGCTGACGCTGGGGCGCGAGCTGGCTTCGCCGCAGCAATCGCGCGCGGCGGAGTTTGACCTGCGCAACATCACCGTGCTGGCCGAGCGCCTGGGCAATCCGCAGCGCGCGTATCCCTGCGTCCATATCGCCGGTACGAACGGCAAAGGCTCGACGGCCGCGATGCTGGACAGTATTCTTCGATTCGCCGGCCTGCGCACGGGGCTTTACACTTCGCCACATCTCGAGCGCATCAACGAACGCATCCGCCTGGACGGCGAGGAAATTCCTGACGCCGACTTCACCTCAGCGTTCACGCGCGCCCAGGAGCAAATCGAAGCGCTGCTGGCCTCGGGCGCGCTTGCTGCGCACCCCACCTACTTTGAATGCTTGACGGCGATGGCGTTTGATACCTTCGCACAGCAGCAGGTGAACCTTGCGGTCTTTGAAGTGGGCATGGGCGGGCGACTGGACGCGACGAACATCGTCGCGCCCGAAGTCGCCGTCATCACGCAGATTGATTTCGATCATGAGAATTTTCTGGGCCACTCGATCGCGGAAATTGCCGCAGAGAAAGCCGGCATCATCAAGTCGGGCGGCTGGGTGGTCAGCGCAGCGGAGCATGCCGAAGCCCGCGCAGTGATCGTGCGGCGCGCGCGGGAGCTCGATGCGCGGCTGGTAGAAGTCGAGACTGCCTATCGCGTCGAGCAAATGACGACGACCGAAACCGGCAGCCGTGCCGCGATTACGAGTGCGCATTCGGCGAATCGCGTCGAGCTTGAAATCGCGCTGCCCGGGCGTTTCCAGGTGCGCAACGCCGCGACGGCGCTGGCGGCCGCGCACCTGCTCGCCGAGCGCGGTTTCTCCATTGACGATGCAGCGATCCAGCGCGGCATCGCCGCGGCGCGCTGGCCCGGGCGGCTCGAGCGTCTCCAAGAGCGCCCGGCCGTCTATCTCGACGGCACGCACAACCCCGCCGGCGCGCGCGAGCTGCTGGCGTTCTGGCGAGAGCATTTCCGCGGGCAGCGGATTCACCTGGTCTACGGCGCGATGCGCGACAAGGCGGTGGACGAAATCACCGGGCTGCTTTTCCCGCACGCCGCGACGGTGATCCTCACGCAGCCGCGCCAGCCGCGCGCCATCTCCGCCGAGTTGCTTGCGCAGATGACGCAGCACCTCGCGGCGGACGTGCGCTTCATCCCCGCGCCCGAAGAAGCCATGGAAGAGGCTCTGGAGCTCGCCGCGCCGCACGACGTGGTCTTCGTCACGGGCTCGTTATATCTGGTGGGCGATCTGCGCCGCTGGTGGGCGATGCGCCGCGCCGCGGCGGCAAGCGCGCGGACTTAGCCTTCAGCGCTCGACGACCGCATTGAAGAACGTACTGGCCAAGTGGTCGCCCCAGGCTTCCCTCACGTCGAGTGCAATCGCGTAGGCCAGGTAGTCTTCCTTCGACTGCGGCGGCCGGTCCGGCTGGTTCAGGCAGTTCAGGGGATCCTGCTCGACCGAAACCAGGAACCGGCGGAAGCCTTCAAGCTGTTCCCGCGCCCCGCGGCCCTCGGCGGTGAGCGCGCGCAGCGCCGGCGCCCAGGCGATGTTCATTACGATCAATCCAAGGACGACCACCGCGTGCGCCGCTGAGGAAGCTTTCGCCAGGGAGTACACGCCGATGCCTCCCATGGCGGTCACCGCGAGAAGGACGGCAAAGGCTTTCAGAAATTTACTCCGCTCGAGAGTGCCGCGAAACGCAGCGCGCATCGCCGGGACCACATTGACACACACGATCATGCCGAGCATGGACATGAAGAAGAGCACCCAGAGGGTCAGGAAGAACGCCACAAACACTTCGCGTCCCGCCGACTGCACGGCGCGCACGAGCGCGTAGACAAAGGAAACAGCGATTCCCAGCGCGACAAAGCGGAGGTTGCGCGTGAAGTAGCGCCCATCGAGGCGCTGCTGCAACGATTTTTGGATGCCGGCCACGAGGCGCGAGGTGATGTTGGCATTCGACGGCGCGAGGTGGAGAGGCGCATCGCCATCGAACATGGACTCGAGCACGGCGGCTTCCTCGGGCGCGAGCTGCTTCGCCGCATCCGGGTTTGCGGCGCGCGTGATGCGGTAGCCCGCGGCGTCGGGCTCGATCGTCACGCAGCCGCACGCGGCCAGGCGCGCGAGTACGGCCGCGAGGCTGCGGCCGTCACTGCCGGTGGTCACGAGATAGCGTGCCGCGGCAGGCGAAAGCTCAGCCGACGGCGCGTATTGAGGCACGATGGTGCCAAGCGCCGGGTCGCGGCCTTTGACCAGCCACACAGCCAGGTAGTAGGCGAAAAGGATTGCCAGCGGAACCCAGAACCGCGGGTCAGCAGCCCATTGTGTCCAGTCGGCCATGGCAATGCAGCGCTGTGCAGCCGCAAGCTCGATTCTACGGGAGCCGCGGCCGCGCGTTTTGATTCGCTGCGCACGATGCGCGTGAGAATCACCTGCGGCGCCGGGCTCGGGTTGCCGCTCTCTGGAGCCGGATGCTAGGATGGCTAGTTCGATGCCCAACGACACCAAAAACGGCCCACGGGTTGGCATTCCCTGGCGCACGGCCAAGGAAGAGCGGGAAAACAACCTGCCGAAGATGGCGAACTACTGCCGCGCGGTTGAGGACGGAGGCGGGGTGGCGGTGCCGATCTCGCTGCAACTCTCTCCCACCGAACTCAAACGGCTGGCGCAGACGCTCGACGCCATCGTGCTCCCGGGCAGCCCAGCGGACGTGGACCCCGCGCGCTATGGCGCGGCGCGGCACCCCGCTTGCGCCGATGCCGACCGGCTGCGCGAGCAGACCGATTACGCCCTGCTCGACCACGCCTTCGCCGCGGGCAAGCCCGTGTTCGCCATCTGCTATGGCACGCAGCTTCTGAACGTTTATCTGGGCGGGACGCTTGTCCAGGACATTGCTGGCGAACTGCACAGCGAAATCCGGCACAGCAAGAATGGCTGGACCGGAGCGACCGATCCCCACCATCCGGTGCGGATCGATGCCGGGCGGCTGCGGGAGGTGGCCGGCGCAACCCAAGCGAACGTCAATTCGTCGCATCACCAGGCCATCCGGCAGCCGGGCCGGGGCCTGAACGTGGTCGCGCACGCACCCGACGAGGTAATCGAAGCGGTCGAATGGTCGCCGGAGGGTACGGCCGCCGGAGGCGGCTGGGTGGTGGGCGTGCAGTGGCATCCGGAGCGCATGGCGGGCGACGCGCTGGCAGCGGCGCTCTTCGGCGCACTGGTCCAGGCGGCGCGCGCGGCTTCCGTGCGGCGCTGAAGCGGGCCGCCGCGGGCATTGGGCTCAAGCCGAGTCTTGAATTCCAAGTTTCGAGTATCGCTCCTGGGGGAAGCATGATTTCACTCGCAGGTAAAGCGGCGCTGATTACGGGCGGCTCGCGCGGTATTGGCGCGGCAGCGGTGAAGCTGTTTGCGCAAGCGGGCGCGGACGTGGTCTTCAGCTACCATCGCAACCGCGACGCCGCCCGGCAGGTGGAGCAGGAGGCGCGCAAGCACGGCACGCGCGTGGAATCGCTCAAGGCCGATCTGAGCCGCATGGCGGACGCGAAACGGTTGGTGAAGCACGCGATCGACCGCCTGGGCAACCTCGACATCCTGGTGGCCAACGCCGGCATCTGGAACGCAGAGGACCTGCCCATCGAGAAGATGACCGAGCGCGAGTGGGACGAGATGATGGACGTCAACCTGAAAAGCGTCTATGCGGTGACGCACTTCGCGGCCGCGCACATGATTGCGAAACGCGCCGGCCGCATCATCGCCGTCAGCTCGACCGCGGGGCAGCGCGGTGAAGCGTTGCACACGCACTACGGGGCAACGAAGGGCGCCATCATCAGCTTCGTGAAAGGGCTTTCCACGGAACTCGCGCGGCACAATATCCTGGTGAACTGCGTCGCGCCCGGCTGGGTGAATACGGACATGTCCAAGCCCGTGCTGCAAACCAAGGCGGGTTGGAAATTCGCCACGTCGGTGATTCCGCTTGGCCGGCCCGCGACCGCCGAGGAAATCGCAGGGCCCATCCTCTTTCTTGCTTCCGACCTGGCAACCTTCCTCACCGGAGAGATCCTCAATGTAAACGGAGGTGCGGTGCTTTGCGGCTGATGCGAATTTGTCCTCTTCCTTATTGTCTCGCGATTCTCCTCGCGGCCTCGTTCTCGCCGGCGGCGCGCGCGCAGGCGCCGGAGACGATGCTGCCGGAGCAAAGCTCGGCGAAAGCCAAGCAATTGATCCAGCAGAGCGTCGCCGCGCTCGGCGGCCCGGCGTTTCTCGGCGTGCGCGACGTGGATTGCACCGGCCGGCTTTCGTTCTTCGGCCGCGCCAACGAGGTGACCGGCTACGACTACTTCCGCGACCTATGGAAATTCCCGGACAAGAACCGCACCGAGTATTCGAAGAAGGCCGAGATCATCGAGGTGTACAACGGCAACCAGGCGTGGACGCTCGACAAGGGCGGCGTGACGGAAAAGCCCGCGGCCGATGTGGAAGAATTTCAGGAAGGCTTGAAGCGCGACCCCATCGAGCTGCTGCGCACGCGCCTGAACGAGGAGGGCATGACGTTCCGCTACGGCGGCAGCGAGATCGTGGACCTGAAGCAGGTGGACTGGGTGGAGATCGTGGACCGCGAGCGGCGGACGTTCCGGCTGGCGCTGGACCGCGCGACGCACCTGCCGATTCGCTCCGAAGTCTTCGTTCGCAACGTGGAGACGCGCGAACGCACGGAGCTGGTCAAGTATTACTCCAACTACCATGCGCAACAGGGCGTCCAGACGCCCTTCCAGGAAGCGCACGAGCGCGACGCCCGCCGGGTCTATCAGGTGTTCTACAACGGCTGCGCCTATAACACCGGCCTCTCGGAGGATCTCTTCACCCGCGCCTCGCTCGAAAAGCACTACGCCGAATTCGGCAAGAAGAAAAAGAAGTAGCCCGGCGAGTACATTCGGTTTCTGCTAGACTCCGCGCATCCTCCGCGGAGGTCCTCCCATGCTTCGCCGACGCGAATTCCTCCAGCGCGCTGCCGTGGCTGCCGCCGTTTTCGGCATGCCGCTTGCGCGCGCGGAACAAATCTTTGCCCAGGAAGCTCCCGCGTTGCCGCCGCGCTCGCTCTACGAGCAGGACCCGGAGCGCTACTGGGGGCTGCTGCGGCGGCAATGGCTGCTTGCCGCCGACCGCATCAACCTGAACTGCGGCTCGGTGGGCTGCACGCCGCTGCCCGTGCTGCGCGCAATGATTGACCACCTGCTGAGCGCGGAAGAATTCCGCGAAGCGGCCTACCCGTGGTTCGGCTACGAGGAAAACACGCGCTTGCGCGAGCTGCGCGACGCCCTGGCGGCGTTCCTGCACGTCAACCGTGACGAACTGGCGCTGGTGCGCAACGCCACCGAGGCTAACAACGTGGTGTGCAACGGACTGGACTTTGCGGCAGGCGATGAAATCCTGCTGACCGACCAGGAGCACCCCGGCGGGCGCTGCTGCTGGGAGCAGAAAGCGATGCGCTTCGGCGTGAAGCTGAATTACGTCGCGCTGCCCAAGCCGCCGGCGTCGGCGGAGCAGATCGTCGAACTCTTCGAGCGCGCGCTGACGCCGCGCACACGCATCATCATCTTCAGCCACATCACCACCGTGACCGGCGTCATCCTGCCGGCAAAACAGATCTGCGCGCTGGCGCGCAGCCGCGGCATCCTGACGCACGTGGACGGCGCGCACGCCGCCGGGCAAATCCCGCTGGACCTGCATGACCTGGGCTGCGATTTCTACGGCTCGAGCCCGCACAAATGGCTGATGTCGCCCAAGGGCACTGGCTTCCTTTATGTGCGCGACGGCCTGCAGGAAAAGCTGTGGGTCAGCATCGCCACGAACGATTGGCACAACTACGCGCTGAAGGCTTACCGCTTCTCAAACTTCGGCACGTCGAACCTTTCCGTGTTCGTGGGTCTGAAGGCGGCGCTCGATTTCTTCCAGACCATCGGCCCCGAACGCATCTACGCGCGCCAGCACCAGCTCGCCACGCGGGTGCGCGACCGCGTGGCCGCGCACCCGCAGTTAAAGGTGGTCAACGCCAGCAAAGACGAATTCTTCAACGCGCTGGTGAGCTTTGAGCCCGTACCCTCCGTGGCTCCCGGCGCAACCACCGGAGGGCTCAAGCGCATCGCGGATGAATGCGCCGCGCGGAACATCCGCATCGCCGGCGGCGCCGAGCGCATCCGCATCGCCACAAACATCTTCACGCAGCCCACGGAGCTGAACGCCTTCTTCGACGCCCTGGACGCCGGTTTGCGCGCGGCATAGCAACGGTCTTGTACACACCTGATTTGTGGCGTGCGTGGCTCGCGGTATAATGGCCGGACGCCTATGATGCGGAAAAGCCAACTGAGGGAGTCGCGGCCGCCCGCCGCGCAGATGCACGGCACGACGGTGCTGTGCATACGCAAGGACGGCAAGGTCGTCATGGTGGGCGACGGCCAGGTAACGGTTGGCGAAACCGTCGTGAAGCATTCGGCGAAGAAGATCCGCCGCCTGTTCGAAGACAAGGTGCTCGCGGGCTTTGCCGGGTCGACGGCCGATGCGCTTTCGCTCTTCGGCCGCTTCGAGGGCAAGCTCCAGGAGCACCACGGCAACCTTGCACGCGCCGCCGTGGAGCTGGCCAAGGAATGGCGCACGGACCGCGCGCTGCGGCACCTGGACGCCCTGCTCATCGTGGCCGACGCGAAGTCCACGTTCCTGCTCTCCGGCCACGGCGATATCATCGAGCCGGACGACGGCATCTGTGCCATCGGCTCGGGCGGACCGTTTGCGCTGGCGGCGGCGCGCGCGCTCGCCAAGCACACGAAGATGGGCGCCAAGGACATCGCGCAGGAAGCCATGCGCATCGCCAGTGACATCTGCATTTTCACGAACACGAACGTGACGGTCGAAGAGCTATGAGCGGAAAAGCGGAAAAGGATTCGGTGATCTACCTGCCGGGCGAGACAACCGCGGCGGAGCCCGCGGCGCTGCCTTCGTTCGACGAGCTGACGCCGCGCGAGATCGTCGCCGAGCTCGACAAATACATCGTCGGGCAGAACGCAGCCAAGCGCGCCGTGGCCATCGCGCTGCGCAACCGCGTGCGCCGGCAGAAGCTCGCGCCTGAAATGGCCGAGGAAGTCTTGCCCAAGAACATCCTGATGATGGGCCCCACCGGCGTGGGCAAAACGGAAATTGCGCGGCGGCTGGCGCGGCTGGCGGGCTGCCCTTTCATCAAGGTCGAAGCGTCAAAATACACCGAAGTCGGCTACGTGGGCCGCGACGTCGAGTCCATGGTGCGCGACCTGGTGGAGACGGCGATCGACATGGTGCGCGAAGAGAAGCTCGACGAAGTGGCCGAGCGCGCCGAGCAAACCGCCGAAGAGCGCTTGCTCGATTTGCTGCTGCCGCCCGCGCCGGTGCAGACACCCGACATCGCCTCCCTGCCGTCGAGCACGTCGTCCACCGCGTCCGCCGAGCAGACCACGCGCACGCGCGAAAAGCTTCGCGCGCAGCTCCGCGAAGGCAAGCTCGACCAGCGCATGGTGGAAGTGGAAGTCCGCGAGCGCTCCATGCCGGCGTTTGAAATCATCACCAACCAGGGCATCGAGGAAATGGACGTCAACGTCAAGGACATGCTCTCGGGCTTCTTCGGGCAAGCGAAGAAGAAGCGCAAGATGACCGTCGCGGAGGCCCTCGACTACTTGATCCAGGAAGAAGAGAACAAGCTGATCGACATGGACCAGGTGACGCGCGTGGCCGTGGAGCGCGCCGAACAGATGGGCATCATCTTCATCGACGAAATCGACAAAATCGCGGGGCGCGAATCAGGGCATGGCCCGGACGTTTCGCGCGAGGGCGTGCAGCGCGACATCCTGCCCATCATCGAAGGCACCACGGTGAATACGCGCTACGGCATGATCCGCACCGACCACATCCTGTTCATCGCTGCGGGCGCGTTCCACATCACGAAGCCCTCGGACCTGATCCCCGAGCTGCAGGGCCGGCTGCCGCTGCGGGTGGAGCTGACCGCACTCAACGAAGCCGATTTCGTCCGCATCCTCACCGAGCCGAAAAACGCGCTCATCAAGCAGTACATGGCGCTGCTCGAAACCGAGAGCGTGAAGCTGACGTTCACCGAGGACGCCATCGCCACGCTCGCGCGCTTCGCCGCCATGGTCAACGAGCAGACGGAGAACATCGGTGCGCGCCGCCTGCACACGATCATGGAGAAGGTGCTGGACGAGATTTCCTTCGAGGCACCCGAGCTGAAAAAGAAGGCCGTGAAGATCGACGCCGCCTACGTGAATAAGCAGCTCGCCGACATCGTCAAGAACCAGGACCTGAGCCGCTACATCCTCTGAGGCCGAAATTCGAAAATGGAAACTCGGAACTCGGCCCTTGCCCCGCCTCTCGGTGAAAGCCAAATCCGATGCCCGGCGCGAGGAAGCATTCGAATAACTGCGTACCGGATGGAGACGAGTTTCTTCTTTCGAATTTCGATTTTCGCGTGCCTCGCACTGGCGCTAGCGGGTTGCGCCGCGCCCGGCGAGCCCACGCCACCGCAGCCGGTGGTGCCGAAAGCCATCGGCGACCTGGCCGCGCGCCAGGAAGGCAGCGGCGTCGTGCTGACGTTCTCGCTGCCCACGCGCTCGATGCAGGACGAGCCGCTTGCCGAGCCGCCCGCCATTGAAATCTATCGCGGTTTCCGTCCGGCGGCCGCAACCGCAGGAAAATTGAGCACGCGGCTCGTCTATACGATCCCTTCGGCGGTGGTGGACACGTACACAGGCGCAGGCCAGGTGCGGTTCATCGATCCGCTGTTGGCGGAAGAACTGGCGGCGCATCCCGGCGAGCAGGCCGTGTACATGGTGCGGACGCGCGCGGCAAAGCGCCGGGCCTCGGCGGATTCAAACGTCGCCGCCCTCCGCGTCTATCCGGTGCTGGCGCCGATCGCCGACGTGCGGGCGCAGGTAACGGAAACGGGCATCGAGTTGTCGTGGTCACCGCCGCAGCGCGTCCCGGCCGGCGCGGCTCTGGCCGGTTACCGCGTGTATCGCGCCGAAGTGGAGCCGGAGTCAGCCGCCGCAGCGGAAAAAGATCCCGCGAAGGCAAACCTGAAATCGGCGTTCATACTGCTCGGGCCCGCGCCGGCAACTTCTTTTCGCGACATGCAGTTCGAGTTTGGCCGCACGTACCTCTACACCGTGCGCAGCGTCGCGCAATACGAGACCGATTCGGTGGAATCGGCAAACTCGCAGCCGGTCGCGGTAACGCCGCAGGATACGTTCCCTCCGGCGGCGCCGAAGGGCCTGGTGGTGATTGTCGTGTCGGCGACGCCGGAAGCGCCCGCGCATCTCGAGCTCTCCTGGGACATCAGCGCAGAAACCGATTTGGCCGGGTACCACGTCTATCGCAGCGAGGAACCCGAAAAGCGCGGCGAGCGCCTGACGCGCGAGCCGTTGCTTGCGC
>JBGQHO010000075.1:0-8899 GCA_041497955.1 Terriglobia bacterium
CCGGCAATCGTGCTATTGTCCGCCGTGGTTGGGGAGATGACGGATTGAGTGCGCAAACCGCGCGCGGTAAGGCGACTCCGGCCACGGCCGAAACGCAGGGCGCCGTGCCCCTGGCGCGGCCCGCGATTCACGACGCGGTGGTGCGCATTTTCGAGCCGATGCCGCGCGGGCGCCTGCTGGATATCCCCGCGGGTGAAGGAGCGCTGGCAGTGCGCCTGCTGCAGGCCGGCTTTGACGTTCACTGCTGCGATCTCTACCCGGAAATCTTCAAGCTCGAAGGCGTGCCCATGCGGCCCGGCGATTTGGGTGGGACGCTGCCGTACGGAGAGGCGGAGTTCGACTACGTGGCGTGCCTCGAAGGTCTTGAGCACATCGAGGACCCGCACCAGGCCGTCCGCGAGTTCCGGCGCGTGCTGAAACCGGGCGGGCATCTGGTCCTCAGCGTGCCCAACATTCTGAACATCGAGGAGCGCGTGAAGTGGCTCCTGCACGGCTACACGTCGCACTTCAAGCCCATTTCGCGCGAGCACCTGGCCATGCGGCACGCCGAGCGGCCCGGGATGGAAGAAGTGGTTCTGCACGTGAACCCGATCGGGTATGCGGAGCTGCGCTACATCCTCGAGAAGTACGGCTTCGAGCTGGCGGAAGTTTGCCGCGATGCGCGCAAGCCGCGGCTGTGGCTCTACTGGCCGTTGATCGCTTTGATCCGTCTGATTGCGCGCTCCACGTCCGAGCGCAAGCGGCGCGAGCGCTGGACCGACGAGCTCCAGGCCGATGCCGTGCTGATCGGCGGCAACACGCTGATCGTTCGCGCCGTGAGGCGCTAGCGCGCTTGCGTTCGCCGGGCGCGGCGGGTACGATGTTTTATTCAAGATTTCCCGCGGCATTTTTCACGTCCTCCCACGTGGTTTTGAAGGGCAGGGGAGCGTGCGGTCTGGCGGCGGGTGCCGTGTGGGGAATCGGGCTGCACGAAGGAGCGGAACCGGTTTGCGCAAGAAGGCGATTGTCGTTGTGGGCGCGCAGTGGGGCGACGAAGGCAAGGGCAAGGTGGTGGACTACCTGGCCGAGTCGTTCGACTACATCGCGCGCTGCGCCGGCGGCCATAACGCCGGCCACACCGTCATCTTCGACGGGCACCGCTTCGTCCTGCAGCTCATCCCGTGCGGCATCCTGCGGCCCACGAAGCACGGGATCATTGGCTCAGGAGTCGTGGTGGACCCGGCGGCGCTGGTCGCCGAACTGGACCAGCTCGCCAAGGGCGGCATCGACGTCACCGGGCGCCTGCACCTGAGCAACCGCGCGCACCTGATTTTTCCCTACCACCGCCAGATGGAAAAGGCCGCGGAAGCGGCGCGCGGCGCAGCGAAAATCGGCACCACCTCGCGCGGCATCGGGCCTTCCTACGAAGACAAGATGGCGCGGCACGGACTGCGCGTCTCGGACCTGATGGAGCCGGAGCTTTTCCGCGAGAAGCTGGCGCGCGTGGTGCGCGAAAAAAACGGCATCTGCCAGGCCGCTTACGGCACGTCGCTCGACGTGGCCGGGCTCTACGAGCAGTACATGGCGCTGGGCGAGCGCATCCGCGGCTTTGTGACAGACACAGCGCAACTCGTGAACGGCGCGCTGCGCGACGGCAAGGCGGTGCTGATCGAAGGCGCGCAGGGTACGATGCTCGATATTGACCACGGCACGTATCCCTTCGTCACGTCGTCGAGCGCGACCGCCGGCGGAGCGTGCACGGGACTCGGCGTGCCGCCGACGAGCATCGGGGGCGTCGTGGGCGTCACGAAGGCGTACACCACGCGAGTGGGCAGCGGGCCGTTTCCGACGGAGATGCCCGACCTCGAAGCGCGCGAGGTGCGCGACCGCGGCAAGGAATACGGCGCCGTCACCGGGCGCCCGCGCCGCTGCGGCTGGCTCGATCTCGCCATGCTGCGCTACGCGGTGATGCTGAACGGCATCGAATCGCTCGTGGTCACCAAGCTCGACGTCTTCGATACGCAGCGCGAAATCCAGGTGTGCACGGGCTACACGCTCAAAGGAGCGCCGATCCGCGAAATGCCGGCGCTCGTGGAGCGCTTTGCCGAAGCTACGCCGGTGTACAAGACGCTGCCCGGCTGGTGCAGCGCGACCTACGGCATCCGCGACGCCGCGCAATTGCCGCTCGCCGCGCGCGATTACCTGAGGTTCATCGCGGATGAGCTGGGCGTCGAAATCGGCATGATTTCCACGGGCCCCGAGCGCGATGCCACCATCGTGCCGTCCGGCACGAAACTGGCTTCGTGGCTCTAGGCTCCGGACCGCTCGCGGTTTCCATGCTTTCGTTCCAACAAGCGCGGGAAAAAGTGATCGAAGTCGCCGGAGCGCGCCGCGGCGCGCGCACGCGCGAGGCCGTTGAGCTGAACGCGGCGCTCGGGCGCGTGTTGGCGGAGGAAATCGCCGCCGACCGCGATTACCCGCCGTTCGACCGCGCGACGCGCGACGGCTTTGCCGTTCGCGCGGCCGACCTCGCGCGCTTGCCAGCGGAGCTGCGCATCATCGGGGAGATCAAGGCGGGCGATACGTTCCGCGGCGGCGTTGGCGCGGGCGAGTGCGCGCAAATCATGACCGGCGCAGCCGTGCCGGCGGGCGCGGACGCCGTGGTGATGATCGAGCACACGCGGCCGGCCGCGAGCCGCGTGGCGTTCGAGCGGCCGGTGGAGCATGGGCAGAACATCGTGCCGCGCGGCAGCGAGGCGAAGGCGGGGCAGGCGCTTCTGCAAGCGGGCACGCGGCTGGGCTATGCGGAGCTGGCACTCGCCGCGCAGGTGGGACGCCCGCGCGTGAACGTGTTTGCGCAGCCGCGCGTGGCCATTCTTTCGACCGGCGACGAAGTGGTCGGCGTCGATGAGCAGCCCGGGCCGTTTCAGATTCGCAACGGCAACAGCGTCTCGCTCGCGGCGCAGGTGCGCCTGGCCGGGGCCGAGCCCGTGGTTCTGGGCAATGCGCAGGACCGCATTGCGGAGCTTCGCGCGCGCATCGAGCAGGGACTCCAGGCGGACCTGCTGGTCCTGACGGGCGGTGTCTCGATGGGGAAGTACGATCTCGTCGAAGTGGTGCTGCGCGAGTTGGGCGCCGAGTTTTTCTTCGACGCCGTGGCGATTCGTCCGGGCCGGCCCGCCGTTTTCGGAGTGTGCCGCGATAAACTCGTCTTTGGGTTGCCGGGGAATCCTGTTTCGACCATGGTTACGTTTGAATTGTTCGTTCTGCCTGCGCTCGATTTGCTGAGCGGCGCTGCGCCGCGGCCGCCGGCGTTTCTTCGCGCAAAGCTCGCGGCGCCGGTGCGCCAGAAAACGGCGCTGACGCATTTCCTTCCCGCGCGGCTCACCTGGCCGGGCGGCGAGGCTGTGGTTTGCGAGTTGCCGTGGCAGGGTTCTGGGGATATTGTGGCTCTAGCGCAGGCCAACTGCTTTCTGGTTGTTCATGCCGACCGCCTGGAACCTGACGCCGGCGATTGGGTGGACGTGCTTCCGCGACGGGATATTCTGTAGGGCAACTTGGGGAGAATTGGAGTAGGGCGCATGGACGAAAAGACGCGCCAGCAAATCCGAAGCGTGCTGGCAGGTTCAGGCTCCAGGGCGGACAAGGCAAGGCACGCCGTGGAGATGCTTCGCTTCCGGCACAACTACCGCTGGGCCGGCATCTACGAGTTGAGCGGCGAGGAAATCGTGAATCTGGGATGGAGCGGGCCGAACGCGCCGGCGCATCTGCGCTTCCCGGCAAGCCAGGGGCTCTGCGGCGCGGCGGCGAAGAGCGGAGCAGCGGTGGTGGTGGGCGACGTCACCAAAGATGCGCGCTACCTCCCCACGCTGGACACGACGCGGTCGGAGATCATCGTGCCCGTCAAGAACCGCGCCGGCAAAGTGGCCGGTCTCCTGGATGCGGAAAGCGATGACATGAACGCCTTCGGGGACGAAGACCGCGCCTACCTGGAAGAGTGGGCGCGCGAGCTTTCGGCGCTGTGGGAGTAAGCGAGGACGATGGCGCGGCTGACGCACTACAAGAAAAGCGGCGCGGTGGCCATGGTGGACGTCACGGCCAAGCCGACCACGGCGCGGACGGCGGTGGCCCACGGCTTCGTGAAGATGGCGCGCGCGGTGCTGGCCCGGGTCCGGCGCCTGGAAACGCCGAAGGGCAATCCGCTTGAAGTGGCGCGCATCGCGGGCATCGCCGCGGCGAAGCGCACGCCGGAATGGATACCTCTTTGTCATCCGCTGCCGCTGACGCACATTGATGTGGCTACGCGGCTGTGCCAGAATGGCGTAGAAATCACTTCGCGCGTCACCGCAACCGCGCAAACAGGCGTGGAAATGGAAGCGCTGGTGGCCGTCTCCGCCGCGGCGCTCACGATCTACGACATGTGCAAAGCCCTCGACAAGAGCATCGAGATCACCGACATCTATCTGGTGGAGAAAGTCGGCGGGAAGAGCGGCCACTACCTGCGCTCGCGACGCTCCCCGGCGCGGCGCGCATGATGACCCCGCTCAAAAGCGTCAGCGTGCTCGTGGTGGACGATAACCCGCTCGTCCGCGACCTGGTGGCCAAGGGCATGGAGCCGCACTGCGAAGTGACCACGGCCTCCGACGGCGCCGACGCGCTGCTCCACGCCGTGGATCATCCGCCCGACCTGATCATCTGCGACTACAAAATGCCCGGCCTCGATGGCCGCCAGCTTTACGAAAAACTGCGCGGGCGCGAGCAGACGCGCAACATCCCGTTCATTTTTGTCGCCAGCCGCGGCGACATCGAAGAAAAATTGCGGCCGATGGTGGACGGCGTCGAAGACTTCGTTACCAAGCCGTTTTTCCTGAAAGACCTCGTGCGGCTGGCAAAAAAAGTGGTGGACCGCGTGCACCTCGAAAAACTCCAGCAGCGCGCGCAGCGGCCCGGCGTGATCCAGGGGCGCCTGGAGGAGATGAGCATCGCCGACCTGATGCAGTCGCTGGAGATGGGGCAGAAGTCCTGCCGGCTGATGGTGCGCCGCGGCAGCGAGCAGGGCGAAATGTTTTTCGCCGCGGGACAATGCCGCCACGCGCAGCTCGGCGCGACCCAGGGCGATGAAGCCGCGTTTCAGATGATCCACTGGCCCGACGGCGAGTTCGAGATTGATTTCAACTTCACCTCCGACCGCGTCACCACGACGCGCTCCACCACCGGTCTGCTGATGGAAGCGATGCGCCTGCTCGACGAAGCCAACCGCGACGCCGTGCAGAGCTGATTCCCCATGCGCGTCGCCGTCGTCACTATCAGCGACTCCGTTTCGCAGGGCGCCCGAGAAGACCGCTCCGGCCCGGCGCTGCGCGAGGCCTGCCAGAAGCGCGGCTGGCAGGTGGTCTCCTCCCACCTCGTTCCCGACGAAACAGGAACTCTTCAGGCACGGCTGATCGAGTTGGCTGACTCGGGCGTCGTGGATCTGATCCTGACCACGGGAGGCACGGGCATCGGCCCGCGTGACACCACGCCGGAAGCGACCGCGGCCGTCTGCCAGAAACTCATTCCCGGATTCGGCGAACTGATGCGCGAGAAAGGCCGGCAGAGCACGCCGCGCGCCGTGCTTTCGCGCGCGGTGGCCGGCGTGCGCGGCCGCAGCGTCATCGTCAACCTGCCGGGCAGCCCGAAAGGCGCCGTGGAATCGCTCGACGCCATCGCTGATTTGCTGCCACACGCGGTCGAAGTTCTCCGCGGCGCGCGCCATGATTGAAATGCCGAAGATCTGGCTTCGATCTTTCTCTGCGCTGACGGCAGTAGCCCTTTGGGCTTCCGTTTCTCCCTCCATTCTTGCACAGACGAGCCCGGCCGAGGCGGGCGCGCAGGAAGTCACGTTTGCGACCGGCAAGCTGGCGCTGCACGGCTACCTCTACAAGCCCGCCGGCGACGGGCCGTTTCCCGCTGTGCTCTGGAACCACGGCAGCGAGAAACTGCCGGGCTGGCTGCCGCAGCTCGGGCCGCTGTTCACCGGGAAGGGCTACGTCTTCTTCATCCCGCACCGGCGCGGGCAGGGCCGTTCGAGCCGTGAGGCGCCGTACATCATGGACTTGCTCGACCGCGAGCGCGAAGAGCACGGCCGGGCGGCGCGCAGCCGCAAGCTCGTCGAGCTGCAAGAAGTGCATCTCGAAGACCAGCTCGCCGCGCTCGAGTATCTGAAATCGCTCCCCTACGTGGACGCCAAGCGGATCGCGGTGATGGGCTGTTCGTTCGGCGGCATCCAGACCGTGCTCGCAGCGGAGAAGGGCGCCGGCCTGCGCGCAGCAGTGGATTTCGCGGGCGCGGCGGAGACCTGGCAGGACTCGCCGGACATCCGCGAGCGCCTGCTGCACGCCGCGCGCAACGCGAATGTTCCCATTCTCTTCATCCAGGCCGAGGGCGACTACGACCTCTCGCCGAGCCGGGAGCTCGGGAGAGCAATGGAGAAGGCGCACAAGCCGCACCAGGTACACCTCTACCCGCGCTTCGGTGCGACGCATCAGGAGAACCACGACTTCTGCGTCCGCGGCGCAGAGATCTGGGGCGCCGAGGTCTTTGCGTTCCTCGAGGCGAACATGGCGGAAGGGAAGAAGTGACGCGGCAGGGTCGCCCGACTGGCTGGCAGGTGCTTGACGACTTGTGCTAGGATGACGCGCTGAAGCGATGCCCCGGCAATACATTCCGATTTTCATTTTTGCGGCGTTGGCCGCGGCGTTTCCCGCGATCACCATTATCATTTTCAAGTTCATCCGGCCGGACATGCGCGCGGTGGGCGACAAGCTGAAGCCCTACGAGTGCGGCGTCCCGCCGGAGAGCGACGCGCGCGGGCGCTACTCGGTGCGCTTCTACATCGTCGCGATTCTCTTCGTCATCTTCGACGTGGAGACGATTTTTCTGTTCCCGTGGGCGGTGCAGTACAGCGCGCTGGGGCTCTACGGCCTGGTGACGATGCTCGTCTTCCTCGGCATCCTGATCATCGGCTACATCTGGCTCTACAAGAAGGGGGCGCTCGAGTGGGTCTAGGGCCTCGGGCGATCAGCGATGCGAGTTTTCCCGATTCCGCGCGGCGGGGTCGGGAATTTTTCTTTCCGGCGGATGCGGTTGAAGACGTTGACGCGCTTTTCCGGCGTGTGTTAGAAACGAGGGTTCAATTCCGCTCTCCGCGAGCGGCTTAAGTTTCCCAGGCTGCCGCGGTTACGAGCAGCCCGCTTCACCCCAGGCGAATGGCCAACGACTCTGAGGAAAAGCAGCCGCCTGCCCAGGCTCCGCAGGAGAAATCCTCTGCGGAAGAATCCTCTGAAGTAACCGAGATTCCTTCGGACCTCGACTGGAATCTTCGCGCGCACCCCGCGGTGCCGTCGAAGCCGCCCCAGCCTCCGCCTGCTGCGCCAGCGAAACCTGCGGCCCCTGCGGCCGCGCCGCCTGCCAAGCCTGCTGCTCCTGCTTCACCCGCAGCTCCCGCGGCGTCGGCTGAGGCAAAGCCTGCAGCGCCGACTCCGCCCGCTGCACCTGCGGCTCCTGCCGCACCTGCGGCGCCGCCCGCGGCCGCTCCGGTTGCTCCCGGGGCACCCGCGCCGCCGGCCAAGCCGGCAGCGCCGGCTGCTCCAGCGCCGCCAAAGCCGGGGCCTGAGCCGCTCGACAACGATCTCATAAAGCGCTTCAAGGCGCGCTTTGGCGACGCGATCAAAGAAGCGACCACCGACCGCAAGCAGGCGATCCTGGTGGTGGACGGCGCACGGCTGCTCGAGATCGCGCAATACTCGCGCGACGACGAGAAGTTCGATTTCCTCACTGACTTGACCGCAGTGGACTGGCCCAAGCGCGAGAAGCGCTTCGACGTGGTGCTGAACCTCTATTCGTTCGCGAAGAACGAGCGGCTGCGGCTGAAGGTGCACGCGGCGGAGAACGAACCGGTGCCCAGCGTGACGCCCGTCTGGGAAGCGGCCAACTGGCTCGAGCGTGAAGCTTTTGACATGTTCGGGATCCGCTTCGAAGGCCACCCCAACCTGAAACGCATTCTCCTGCCCGATGAATGGCAGGGGCACCCGTTGCGCAAGGACTACGACATCCTGACGCAGGACACCGCCTGGGTGCGCGAAAACCTGGGCATCGAGAGCGGGCAATAGCCGATGGCGGACACGCGCACAACCCTTCCGAACACCGAGATGACCGTCCTCGGCGCCGACGAAATCATCCTCAACATGGGGCCACAGCACCCTTCGACGCACGGCGTGCTGCGCGTGAAGCTGAAGCTCGACGGCGAAAAGGTGGTGGGTTCCGAGTGCATCATCGGCTACCTGCACCGCGGCGTGGAGAAAATCGCGGAGCACCGCAGCTACCAGCAGTTCGCGCCCTACGTGGACCGTATGGACTACGTCGCGGCGGTATCCAACGGCCTGGGCTACTGCGAGGCCATCGAAAAGCTGCTGGTCGCGGAAGCGCCGCCGCGGGCGCGCGTGGTGCGCACGATCCTCACGGAGCTGCAGCGCATCGTCAGCCACCTGTTCTGGCTGGGCACGCACGCGCTCGATATCGGCGCGCTGACGCCGCTGTTCTACTGCCTGCGCGAGCGCGAAGAAGTCCTGAAGATTTTTGAGAAATACTGCGGCGCGCGGCTGACCACGCATGCCTTCCGCATCGGCGGGCTGCAGTACGAAACCTACGACGGCTTCGAGATGGAAGTGGAGCGCTTCTGCAACGACTTCGCGCACAAGATTGACGAGTACGAGGCGCTGCTGACTGAGAACCGCATCTGGCTGGGCCGCACGAAAGGCGTGGGCGTTCTCTCGGCTGCCGACGCCATCGCGTTTGGCGTCAGCGGGCCGGTGCTGCGCGCGAGCGGCGTGAAATGGGACATCCGCAAGGCCATGCCGTACGCGGCCTACGACCAGTACAA
>JBGQHO010000076.1:0-8367 GCA_041497955.1 Terriglobia bacterium
GACCGTGTCTCAGTTCCAGTGTGGCCGGCCATCCTCTCAGACCGGCTACCGATCATAGCCTTGGTGAGCCGTTACCTCGCCAACAAGCTAATCGGGCGCGGGCCCCTCCTTCGGCACCTTGCGGTTTTGAGTCCGGAAACTGGTGTCCCCGGAATGTCATGCGGTATTAGCCCCGCTTTCGCGGGGTTATTCCCCACCGAAGGGCAGGTTGCCCACGTGTTACTCACCCGTGCGCCGTGCGCCCACCCCCTGTATTGCTACAGAGAGCTGCGCACTCGACTTGCATGTGTTAAGCACGCCGCCAGCGTTCGCTCTGAGCCAGGATCAAACTCTCATTTGAAACTGGCGCCCTGAAAATCAAAAATCCCGGCCGAAGCCGGGACCAGACCTTCAGAGCAAACTTTTTGTCGCTCGGTCACTCCATCCTTCAGGTTCGCTTGCGCGACCCCTCAGGACAAGGCCGAACGGGTTCTGGCACGTTTCATCCGGTTGTCAAAGAGCAAGGCCTCCTGTCCCGCAGGTAGGCTTACAGGCAACAAGAAAGTATAGGCAGCGCATTGAGAAGAGTCAAGGCAAATGATGACGACACTTCACTGGCTCCCGGCTTCTGAGGTATCCTCCGCGCGCACCCGAGGAAAGGAGAAGGCACCATGAAGCGTATGAACCGCAGGGAATTCGCCAAGATTGCAGGAGGCGCGGCGCTCAGCGTGCCGCTGCTTCCAAGTGTAGGGGAAAGGTTCACTCTGGCCGCCGCGCCGCAAGCTCCGGCGCAGAATGAGCCGCCGAAGCCCGAGCCGAAACTCAAGCTCACCGAGAAGCAGGAAGAAGCTGTGAAGCAGGCCGTCGAGCGGCGCGAACGCCAACTGGCCGCGATGCGCAGCCGCGTGCTACCGTACGATCTCGAGCCCGCGTTCGTTTTCGAGGTGCGCCGCCGCCCGCGTGCAGCGTCGAAGGGAGCGTGACGCCTATGCTCGGCGAAGATGTTCTTTACCTGAGCGTGCACGAGCTGGGCGCGCAGATCCGCGCGCGCAAAATTTCGCCTCTCGAGCTGACCAACGCCTATCTCGAGCGGATGACGCGGCTGGGACCGAAACTGGGAGCAGTAGCCACGCTGACGCCGGAGCTGGCGCTGGCGCAGGCGAGCCAGGCAGAAAAGGAAATTGCCGCCGGGCGCACGCGCGGGCCGCTGCACGGCATTCCCTGCGGGGTTAAGGATCTCCTCGCGACGCGCGGAATCCGCACCACGTGGGGCGCGCCGCCGTTCAAAGACCAGGTGTTCGATTACGATGCGACTGTGGTGCGCAAGCTGCGCGACGCTGGCGCGATCCTGGTGGCTAAGCTCGCCATGATCGAGCTGGCCGGAGGCGGCGGCTACAATAGCGCCGGCGCTTCGTTGCAGGGGCCTTCGCGCTGTCCGTACAACCTGGACTACTGGGCGGGCGGCAGTTCGAGCGGTCCCGGCGCAGCAGTGCCTTCGGCGCTCGTCGGCTTCGCCATCGGCTCGGAGACGCTCGGCTCGATCATCACGCCCTCGGCATTCTCCGGCGTGTCCGGCCTGCGGCCCACGTACGGCCGCGTCAGCCGCCACGGAGCGATGCCGCTTTCCTGGACGATGGACAAGCTCGGCCCGATGTGCCGCAGCGCGATTGACTGCGGTCTGGTGTTGAATGCGATCGCGGGCAGGGACGCGAGCGACCCTAGTTCGCTGGACGCGACGTTTGCCTGGTGGCCACAGGAAGCAAAGAAGGGAAAGCCGCTGGCGGGTAAGCGCCTGGGCGTGATTCGCCCCGAGTTCTCCACACTGCCGGAGGGCGCGGAGTTTGCGCAGGCGTTTGACGCGGCGCTCGACGTGCTCCGCGGGCTGGGCGCGAAGCTGGAGGAAACCGAGCTGCCCGACTATCCCTACACGGCGATCGCCACGACTCTCTACCAAGGGGAAGCGGCATCGATCTTTCGCCAGTTCATCGAAAGCGGCAAGGTGCAGGAATTGATTGACGAAACGCAGAAGGTCGGCCTGGTGGTGGCGCTTTCGATTCCGGCAAAGGATTACCTGGATGCCTTCCGCCTGCGCGCGCAAATGCTGCCCGAGCTGGGCAAGATGTTTGAGAAATACGACGCATGGGTCGCGCCCAGTCGCAGCGCTCCGCCGCCGCGGGTGGAAACCGAGTTCAACGCGCCCCCGCCGCGGCCCGCGGGCGAGCGTCCGCCGGAGCGCCCGCCGCAACAGCAGCCGCCGCGCGAAACCAAGAACGTCATCGGCGCGAGCAACATCGCGGGCCTGCCCGCGCTCTCCGTGCCGTGCGGCTTCACAAAGGAAAAGAATCTGCCGGTCGGCATCCAGTTTGTGGCCGACGCGCTGCGCGAAGACGTGTGCATCGAATTCGCCGCGGCATACCAGGCGGCCACCGACTGGCACAAGCGCCGCCCGAACCTCTGAGGCATATCCAAAGTCTTTGCGGAAGCCTGCGGGCAACCCCGCACGGGCGGCCCTGCTCCAATCTTCTGGTTACTGAGCCTGGAGGTCGCCCGCGATGCCATACACCCGCCCCTTCGCCGGACGATTCATTGCCCCGCTGGCCGCGGTTGCTTTGCTCTCCGCGCCACTCGCGACCGCGCAGGACCCGCCGGCCCAGACGCTGCGCGTGGACGTGAACCTGGTGATGTTCGACACGACGATGAAAGACAAAGCCGGCCGCGTGCTGGACGACCTGAAGCGAGAAGACGTGCGTTTGGAAGTGGACGGCCGTCCGCAGGAGATCGCGCACTTCAGCCGCGACCAGTTGCCTCTGGCCATGGCGCTCGTGGTGCAGCGCAACGGCTGGATGGCGCCCTTCGCGCAGCCGCTGCGCTACGCCACGCTCAGTGTGCTGAAGGTGCTGAAGCCGGAGGATCAGGTGGCGCTATTCACCTTCGACGATGATATCGAGCGGCGCGTGGACCTGACCAGCGACAAAGCGAAGGTGGCCGGAGCGCTCGACTTCGGCAGCAAAGGCATGGGCACCAACATCAACACGGCCGTCTATGAAGCTGCCCGCTACCTGCGCGACCAGGCGCCCGCCGCGCGGCGCGTGATCCTTCTAGTGAGCGACAACGTGCCCGCCGAGTGCAAGCCCGGCGTCGAGCACGAAAAGGTGCTCCAGACGGCGATCGAAGCCGACACGCCGGTGTACAGCCTGAAGCTCCCCTACCGCGGGCCGTTGCTTTCGCTCACCGGCATGGCCGAGCACTGGCTGGTGAACGTGAACAAGCTCACGCACGAGACGAGCGGCGAAGTGGTGGAAGTGGAAAAGGAAGGCTCCATCTATCTCGCCTTCAAGACCATTCTCGAGCGGCTGAAGACGCGGTACACGGTCGGCTTCTATCCTTCGACCCAACTCGACGGCCGCTTTCACAAACTGGATGTACAGCTTCAGCCGTCGTTCGGCAAGAGAGGCAAGGACTATACGGTGCTCTGCAAGACGGGTTTCTACGCCGCGCGGGCCAAAGTGGCCTTGCGCTAGAGCCTGATGCGATGAGAAGACACACCACGCTTGGGCATCGGCTGCTCGCCGTGTTTGCGGCGATTGCGCTCGTCGCGCCGCCCGGCGCGAGCCAGGAGCAGAGCAGGGACAAAATCCGCGTGGACGTCAACCTGGTGCTGCTCGAAGCCACGGTGAAGGACAAGTCCGGGCACGTGATGGGCGACCTCAAGAAAGAAGATTTTGTGCTCGATGAGGACGGCACGCCACAAAAGATCGAGCACTTCAGCCGCGATGAGATCCCTCTGGCCGTGGCGCTGGTTGTGGACCTGAGCACCTCCATCCAGCCGTTCATCCGGCCGCTGCGTTATGCCACGCTCACGGCGCTCAAGTCGCTCAAGCCCGAAGACGAAGTAGCGCTCTTTACGTTCAGCTCGGACGTCGAGCGCCGCGTGGCCTTGACGCATGACAAACGCGACGTCTCCGACCAGATCGAGTCGTTCGAGACCGGCGGCAGTACCGACATCAACGATGCGGTGTACGAGGCCGCGCGCTACCTGGGGCGGGCACGTCCCTCCGCGCGCCGGGTGATTGTGCTGGTTAGCGATAATGTGCCCTCCGGGCGGCACATGCATTCGCCGGAAGACGTGGTGAACGCCGCACTGGAAGCCGACGCTGCGGTCTACGGCCTCAAGGTGCCGGGCCAGAACCCCTGGGAAGCGCGCGTGGCGGCCAAGGCGCGGGGCATGATCAACGTGGAAAAGGCTGCGCAGGAAACGGGTGGCGAGGTCTTCGACATTGAGAAGGAAGGCTCGCTCTACGTCGCCTTCCAGGCGCTGATCGAACGGCTGAAGACGCGCTACACCGTGGGCTTCTACTCCACGCTAGGCGCTTCACGCCCCGGCTTCCACAAGCTGAGCCTGCGGCTCCAGCCGAGCTTCGGCCGCAGCGGCCGTGACTACACGATCCTCTCGAAAAACGGCTACTATCCCGTCGGCTCCCGGGCATCCACACGATAACCTGATCTTGGGGGAAGCGAAGCGGACACAGCCCCCCACAGAAGCTGTCGGGGTGCCCGTGCGGCTACGGCACGCCTCTCGAAGGTGCCACCTGCCGAATGGCCCCGGGGCGACACTCCGGACCGTCCCCATGCGTATGATAAAGTGCAACGTTTCAGCCATGGCCACGCGACAAACAATGCATTTCGGCGAGGCGGTGGAGATTGCCGCCGGGAGCCTCTGGGCGCACAAGCTGCGCAGCGTGCTCACGCTGCTCGGCGTCGTCATCGGCGTCAGCGCGGTGATCGCCGTGGTCAGCTTCATCAACGGGCTGAACAGCTACGTCGCCGAGAAGGTCTTCAACCTGGGCGCGGACGTCTTCCTGATCACGCGCGGGCCGATCATCCCGCTGAATATCGATGACTACCTGGAAGCGCAGAAACGCAAGAAATTGACGATGGAAGACTACGAAGCGGTGCGCGCCGCCTGCCGGTCGTGCCAGGAAGTGGGCGCGGCGACGCGCAGCGACACCACCGAAGTGAAATTCGGAAAGGACTACCTGCGCGACAGCATACTCCGCGGCTGGTCGCCGGCGATGCCGCGAATCTACGATGTGGAGATCACTGCCGGGCGGCACATCACCGATGCCGACGTGCGCGCCGCCGCGCCGGTATGCACCGTGGGGTGGGATATCGTGGACAACCTGCTGCCGGCAATGGACCCGTTGGGCAAGGAGATCCGCGTGGACGGCCAACCCTGCCAGATCATCGGCGTGGGCAAGAAACTCGGCTCGGCGCTGGGCCAATCGCGCGACAACTGGGTGATCCTGCCGATCACGTTTGTGCTGAAGAACTACAGCACGTCCCAGGCGGAGATTCGCGTCTGGGGCAAGTCGTACGGGCCGGACCGCTTGCAGGACACGATTGACGAGGTGCGCCAAATCCTGCGCGGGCGGCGCCACCTCGCCTACGACACAAAGGACGACTTCACGGTGGAGACCAGCGCGTCCTTCCTATCGCTCTGGGCGGGCATCAGCTCGGCATTCTTTGGCGTGGTGGTGGCCATCGCTTCGATTTCGCTGGTGGTCGGCGGGATCGTGATCATGAACATCATGCTCGTCTCCGTCACCGAGAGGACGCGCGAGATCGGCCTGCGCAAATCGGTGGGCGCGCGGCAGCGGGACATCCTGCTGCAGTTCCTGATCGAGTCGTCCACGATCGCGGCCATCGGCGGGATCTGGGGCATTGCGGTCGGAGTGGGCCTGGCGGAGCTGGTGTCTTGGGTGACGCCGCTGCCGAGCCGCGTGGAGACGTGGTCCGTGATTGCGGGCATGGCCGTGGCCACAAGCGTCGGGTTGTTCTTCGGCATTTACCCGGCATCGAAGGCTGCGCGGCTCGACCCGGTGGTGGCGCTGCGCGCGGAGTAGCCGGATGGCAATCACAACGACAAGCAGTGTTGCCCGCGTGGCGGGGCGGCTGGCTGCGTTTACGCCGCTGCGCCAACCGTGGTTTGTGGAGCTGCGCGACGCCGTCGCGCTGGCGTTCGATGCGCTGCGCCGCAATAAGCTGCGCTCGTTTCTGACGATTTTGGGCATCGTCATCGCCATCAGCGAAGTGGTGGCCGTCACGTCGGTGATCATCGGGCTCGACCGCAACGTCATCGGCTCGATCAAGGACCTCGGCTCGAACATCATCATCTGCTACCGCTTCCAGTGGGCCAGCTTCGGTCGGCCGCCGAGCGAATGGTTTTCGCGCAAGGAGCTGGAGGCCGAGTGGGCGGAGGAGATCGCGCAACTGCCTCACGTGGAGGCCGCGGCGCCTTCGATGCGCATCTTCCGTCCGGAGTTCGGCTCCGGCACCAGCTACGTGCGGCGGGGCGATTTGCGCGCAAAAAACGTCATCCTGCAAGGGAACCCGCCGGAGATTCAGCAAATCTTCAATATCACGCTCTCGGGCGGCCGGTGGTTTTCCGCGATGGACCAGGAGCACCGCTCGCCGGTGGTCGTGCTCGGCCACGACACGGCGAAGACGCTCTTCCCCGGGAATGAGGACCCCGTCAACCAGGAAGTGCTGGTCGAAGGGCACGTGTTCACCGTGGTGGGCGTGGCCGAGCGCCAGCGCCAGGCCTTCGGCGGCGGCGCCAACCCCGAGGACAACATCGCCATCATGCCGCTCTCGACGATGCGCAAGCTGCACCCCGAAACGAAGGACTACGTCCTCTTCATCAAGGCCGATAGTGCGGCGACGGTGCTGGACGTGGTCGAATCCACGCGGGAGCTGCTGCGGCGGAAGCGCCGGCTGCCTTCCAACAAGCCGGATGACTTCGCCATCTTCACGCCGGACGCGTTCATCGACCTGTGGCGGCAGATCTCGACGGGGATTTTCATCGTGATGTTCGCGGTGGCGGCAGTGGCGCTGCTGGTGGGCGGGATCGGCGTGATGAACATCATGCTCGTCTCGGTCACCGAGCGCACGCGCGAGATCGGCGTGCGCAAGGCCATCGGCGCCAAGCGGCGCAACATCCTGTGGCAATTCCTGCTCGAAGCCATGACGCTCACCGGTATCGGAGGCGTAATCGGCGTCGCCATCGGCTCGGCTCTGGGAATGGCGGTGCGGCTGGTGTTCCCTTCGCTCCCCGCGGCGGTTTCGCTGCTCTGGGTGACGGTGGCGCTCGCTGTCTCCGCAATGATCGGCATCGGCTTCGGCATGTATCCCGCCTGGAAAGCGGCGCGCCTCAATCCCGTCGAAGCGCTCCGCTACGAATAGACGGCCGCTCCCTTTCTCCACTCGTTGTCTTCCTTCGCTTGGGGCCTGCACAATCTCTCTTTGCGTGCCGTATACTTCGGCTCGGACGCTTCGATCCTTCACGAGCCATGGATCCTTCGTGTATGACTACGTGATCGTGGGCGCGGGGTCCGCCGGCTGCGTCCTTGCCGCGCGGCTCAGCGAAGACCCCGCTGTGCGCGTCCTTCTGCTCGAGGCGGGCGGCCCGGACAACCGCATGGAGATCCGCATTCCTGCCGCGTTTTCCAAGCTCTTCAAGAGCGATGTGGACTGGGCGTACTTCACCGAAGCGCAGCCGCACTTGAACCAGCGGCGGCTCTACTGGCCGCGCGGCAAGGTTCTCGGCGGCTCGAGCTCCATCAACGCCATGATCTACATGCGCGGCAGCCGCCACGACTACGACCACTGGGCCAGCCTGGGAAATTCCGGCTGGAGCTTCGCGGACGTCTTGCCCTTGTTCAAGAAGTCCGAGGACCAGCAGCACGGCGCATCGGAATACCATGGCGTTGGCGGCCCTCTGCGCGTGGAGGACCCCTGCTACCGGAACCCGCTTTCCCATGCCTTCGTCGAAGCGGGGCTCCAACTGGGCCTTTCTCTCAACCTGGATTTCAACGGGCAGGAGCAGCTTGGCGTGGGCTTCTACCAGGTCACGCAGCGCAACGGCCGCCGGTGGAGCGCAGCGGACGCCTATCTGCGCCCGGCGCTCGGCCGCAGCAACCTGACCGTGGAGACGCGCGCGCACGCAACCCGTGTGCTATCCGAAAAGACCCGCGCGACCGGAATCGAGTACGTACGCGACGCCAAGAAGCAGGAAGCAAGAGCCGGGCGCGAGGTGATCCTGTGCGGCGGCACGGTGAATTCGCCGCAGCTTCTGATGCTTTCCGGCATTGGGCCCGCCGATCACCTGCAGTCGCTAGGCATTCCTGTGGTTGCCGACCTGCCCGGCGTCGGCCAAAACCTACAGGACCACATGATTGTCCCGGTGGCCTACAAGTGCACGCGGCCGGTGAGCTTGGCCGCTGCTGAAACATTTTTTCACAAGATGGAGTACCTGCTGTTTCACCGCGGCCCGCTGGCTTCGAACGTCGCCGAAGCGGGCGCGTTCGTCGGCAGGCGCGCCGGGCTGGC
>JBGQHO010000077.1:0-7617 GCA_041497955.1 Terriglobia bacterium
CTACGATCGCTTCTTCTATCGGTGGCTCCCCGCACTGGCTCAGCGGCTGGCTTCGCACCCAAAGGATCTGGACACTGCGGTAACCTTCGTCACCGTCTATCATCTCGCGGTCGAGGGCGCCATGTTCCTCACGGGCATGCGCTACCAGCTCGAGGGTGCCAGAAGGTGGGGACGAACGTGGGGCTACTATCAGGGCTTCACGGCGGCCACACGAGATGAGTCGCGGCATGTGCTGTTTGGCGTGAAATATCTGCAGGACATGGTACGGAAAGACCCGGCACGCTTCGCACCGCTGATTCAGAATGCGATTCAGGAAGCGCTTCCTCTGATCGAGAAGACCATGACACCTCCTCGGGGAGACATGAGCTATTACGGTGGCGAGCACCTCGAGCAAGCCTGGCCGGGATACACTCCACAAACGCTTCGGGGAGAGATGATCGAGTACGCGAAGGATACCTTGGGGCGCCGGCTGCACGCCGTGGGTATCCGAATGGCCGTTTAGTGCCGAGGGCCCCCGCTCGGGGGCCGCGGCGTTGTATTTCTATGTGGTAGGTTGATGCGAAGCGATCGGTTGGTGCCCCGGCCCCCCTGGCACAGGCACACTTCCCAGGCGAGGCCACCATCCTCGACGCACATAGCGCGCAGGAAGTCCCTGTCCCGCTCTGTTAGTCCCAGGACTTCCCACGCGCGTCTAAAGGCTGAAACAGGCCGCCGAGTATTCTCCTCTTCGAGCCGTCTGCTATTCCGTTCCTGGCCGGCTAGGCAGGAGCGTTCACGCTCTTGCCTCGCCCGGAGCACGAGGCCGCTTCGCCGCCAGCTCGCAAAGCAGTGCAACCACCGCCAAGACTGCTGCGGTGTAGAATGCATACTGATAGTTCTTGTATTTGTCGAACATTACCCCACCGATCCTCGGCCCGATGATGCCGGCCACGCCCCAGGACGTGAAGAGCAAGCCGTAGTTGATCCCCGCATTCTTCGTCCCCCAGAAGTCGGAGGTGGTGGAGGCGTTCACTGAGAGTTGCGTGCCATAGCACCAGTACACCGCGAACACAACAATGTACAAAAGCGTTACATTCGAGCCCACGGCGTACAAGATTGGCATCGCAACAGCGGAAAGGGCAATCATCAACCGCAAGACGTTGAGTCGGCCTAGACCGTCGGACATCCAGCCGGAGAGAATCCGACCAGAGGCGTTCCCGATAGCCCCGACAAAGAGACCCATGGTGGCCAACGCGGCACTCGAGACACCCTGGCTCTTAGCAAAAGGTACGAGTTGGCTGATCACCATCAAGCCCGCCGAAGTGCCGAGGGCGTATGCAATCCACATGAAGTAGAACGACGGTGTGGCCAGCACCTCGCCCGGTCGGAACTCGTAGGTTGTTGCCGCAGCCTTAGAGGCAGGCGCCGGGGTCCATCCAGCAGGTTTGTAGCCTACCGGCGGGTTCTTCAGCAGGAACGCCCCGATCATGGTCATGACCAAGAAGATGCCTCCCAGGATCATGAATGTGGTTCGCCAGCCGTAGTGCGGGATGAGGTAGAGATTGGAGAGTGGGCCGAAGATGGCTGACCCGCCCCCGTATCCCGCTACTGCTAGGCCGACCGCCAAGCCCCGCTTGTCTGGAAACCATTTGGCCATGACAGGAATCGGCGTGGCATAGCCGAAGCCGTTGCCGATCCCGCCCAGCACGCCAAAGCAGACGTACAGGTAGTTGAGGCTCGAGGTGTAAGCACAAAAGAAGAAGCCAATGCTGACCAGCAAGCCGCCGACCACCGAGATCCGGAAGGGTCCGAGCTTATCCTGGAGCCGTCCTGCGATGATGAACGAAAGCGCGAACACGACCACCGCGTAGGTGAACACATTGGAGGTCTGTGCCCGCTTCCACCCGAACTCCTTCTCGAGCGGAGCCACGAACACGCTCCATGCGTAAAGAGAGCCCAGGGCAAGGTTCATAGACATCCCGCCGACCACTCGCCACCAACGACTGATATCTCCGTTTGGCATCATTCTCCTCCCGTCAGGATGAATCTCAACCCATCTCTATACCTGGCGTAAGCTTCAAGCGCACCAAGTCCGGTTACGACCTCAACTGCAGTAAAGGCTAGAAGTGACCCAAAGACGATGCTCCAACTCAGGTCCGACCAGGAACTCTTCAGCCATCCTGCGTACAGGGACAGTAGAACTGTGTTCATCCCGCCACCAACCTGGTGGTACGTGGTGCCCCCGCACCTACATCTCCAACGCGGAGTTCGCAGAATCTTTACGATGGGGCCTACCCAGAAAAGGAACGCGGCGGAGTATTGTCCTCTCAATTTCGGCTTGTCAAGACAAATTTATCTGAGTACTGGCACAAGAAGCCGTAGTCCTCGCCGGGCGGTTGTTGCCAGGCGGCTTTCGATGGGGGAGGAAACGGGGGCCAGGTCAGGCGCCGTTCATCCTCTTCGGCGACTGGCGATGAAGGATCCTGCGAATAAGTCCGAAATCGTTGGTCCAGGTGAGCAAGGGCAGCCGGTTCAGCGGGATTTTGGTAGGGGCGGTGGGGATCGAACCCACGACCTTCGGCTTAAAAGGCCGCTGCTCTACCACTGAGCTACGCCCCTGCTTCTGACTGCAACATCATACCCGAAAGAGACTTGGTTAACATGGGCCGGTTGAGGTGCAGCGTCTGCCGGCTTCGTAGTGCTGTCCGAGAACGTGCTTGACGTTCCCGCTGGCAGCGCGCCAGAATGAATACCCGGCCCTAATTGATGTTCCAAGGAGAGCAACCACATGCACCGTATCTTGCGTTTCCTGGCTGTGTTTTTCCTGGGTGCCGCGCTCGTTGCACCAGTGGCAATCAGGGCGGGCGTCCAAGATAAGGACGAAAGACGTCACGACGACAAGGATCGAAAAAACAAACCTAACAAGCGCTACTACGACCGGGACCGCCGCGACTGGCATTCATGGGATGACAGAGAGGACCACGCCTACCGGCGGTGGCTGGCGGAAGAGCGCAAGGAACATCGTGACTTCTCGAAGCTGAACCGCAAGGAGCGGACTCGCTACTGGCTGTGGCGCCACACTCATCCAGACGAGGATAGGGACCGGCGCTAACCAGCCAGGCGTCTCGCGCCTGCCATGTCTCAGTGGACACCGCTCCTGGGGGCACCTGGGCGGCTGCGTGAACAACAGCGAAGCGCTGGCGGCCAATGCGCACCCTTTGGTGCCACACCCAGCCCGGCCAGCGCGTCCGAGCTCTGCGGGAGTCTGCCGCAACCGCGCGCCGCTCAGGCCACGACTTCGGCGTGCCCGCGCTTGCGTTTCCATTCGTAGTCTTTGCGCAGCCGCGACTGGTGTTTTTTCACCTGCGTCTCGAGCTCCGCAAACGCCTTCTTGACGCTCGCGCGGACATCCGAGCCGACGCCAGTGGCGTGCAGCGTGCCCGTGGGCAGCGACAAGTTCAGCGAGAAGGTGTACTCCGTCTTGCGGGAGTGTTTTTCAAAGCTCCCGTGAAGCTGGACGAGGTCCGGCGAGTACCTTTTCAGCAGCCGGCCCAGTTTGCTGAGGTAGTGTCCCACTTCCTTTTCGACAGGTTCGCGCAATTCCACATGCTTGTGACTGATGGAGATCTTCATTCGCGCACCTTTGTTGGATGACGGTGACGGAAGTTGCGGCCTGAGACTCAGACCGGAGGCGCATGCAACTCCAGCATAGCAACTCTGTAGAAGGCATGCAATCCATCCGTCGCGCCCAGTCGCTACCGTGTACCGCGTTGACACATCGCTTGACCCCGGCATACGCTCAGAATGTTCCCCCGGCGCGGCGGTGGGACGTGCGCATGGCCGACCACACACGAGTCAAGCCGGCTGCGCCGGCCCCGCAGGCTGCTCCCGAGGGCGCCTCCGGAATCATCCGGGTGGGCCCGGCGGGGTGGTCGTACGCCGACTGGGCCGGGATCGTCTACCCGGCGCATCGCCCGCGCGACTTCCACGAAGCCACGTATCTCGCAGAGTTTTTCGACGCCATCGAAATCAACACTTCGTTCTACCAGCCCCTGCGCGCGGACTTCTGCCGGCGCTGGATCGAGCGCGTCGCGGCCAATCCGCGGTTTCTCTTCACCGCCAAGCTGTGGCAGAAATTCACGCACGAGAGCGGCGCCACGGCCGAAGACGAGCAGGCGGTGCGCACCGGCTTTGACATCCTGCGCGATGCCGGCAAGCTCGGCGCAGTGCTGCTTCAGTTTCCCTACTCGTTCCATCACACGCCGGAAAACGTTGCCTACCTGAAGACGCTCGTCGAGCGTTTTGCCGATTACCCGCTGGTCGTCGAGGTGCGCCACGCCTCCTGGAACGAGAAGGACTTTTATGCGCTCCTGCACGAACGCGGCGTCGGCTTCTGCAACATTGACCAGCCGGTGATCGGCCGCTCGATCAAACCCTCGGGCCGCACCACGGCGGAGATCGGGTACGTGCGGCTGCACGGCCGGCGTTACGACACCTGGTTCAGCGATGACCCCGCCACGCCGCCCGAGGAGCGCTACAACTATCTCTACACTGATGCGGAGCTTGCGCCCTGGGCCGCGCGCATCCACAAATTATCCGGACATGCGGGCAGCACATTCGTCATCACCAACAACCACTACCAGGGAAAGGCCATCGTGAACGCCCTGCAACTGGTCAGCCTGTTGAGCGGCGCGAAAGTGAAGGTCCCGGAACCGCTGCGACACCATTACCCGCAGCTCGAATCCATCGCCAGCGAGCCCCAGAGAGAGCCCACGCTCTTCCCTAACCCGCCCCGCTGAATTTGTTTGGAAAAAACTACTTCTTGAAGAGGTCGTCGAAGGCTTTCCGCGCGTCGTTGGGCCGGGCGGCATGGGTGTTGGTTGCGGCCGAGGGGGGTCCGCCTGCGGGAGCCGAAGGCGCGGTGTCCTTCTCGATGGTCACGCGGAATTCGAAGAAGGTGCACTCGTTGCGTGCATCTTTTTTCCCGATGCGCTCGGGAATGGGCTGCGTGCACTCGAAGCGCGCGGCGGTATCGAAGTGCACGCACTGCTTGCAGCAATGCAGCTCGGAGGCACAGCGCGGGCACTGCCCGCTCAAATCGAAGCCCTGCACGAGCACGGCGCCGCAATTCGTGCAGCGCGCCCGCGTCACCGTGCCAACCATGCGCGGGGTGCGCGGGCCGATCTGTTCCTTATGGGGTGGACCCTGCGGCGGACGTTCGCGCTGCTTCTTTTCGGGTTTGCCGTGGTCCTGGTAGCCCCGCTGCTTATACTTCCGCTCCAACAGAAACCTCCGGGGGGGTACCCCATGATACTCTGAAACGCTCTGCGCAACACCTAAAACCGCGCTGCTTGCGCAAAACTCCAGCGCCCAGTTTCCGGCGTCCAGAGAAGGACAGAGATGGAGAACCCAAAACTGCCGCGCGACGCAGGCTCCGCGGTCTTCGCAATCGTTTGGGAATACTATGTGCGCGCACAGAATCGTACCAGTCCTTGGACGGGTAGGTCGGGCCTCAGAAGCTTCTTTGGACTCCCGGCGGCGGCCAAAGTAGCCTCTGCGGCCAGATAGCCGCTGCGCACGGCACCTTCCATCGTTGCCGGCCAGCCGGTTGCCGTCCAATCACCCGCGAGAAACAGATTCTTGAGCGGCGAACGCTGCGTCGGCCGCCAGCGGTCGCAGCCGGGCTCCGGCGAAAAGGTTGCCGCAGTTTCTTTCACGACGGTCGCTTTTCGTAGCACCGCTTCGCGCGCTGCGGGGAACACCTCCGTCATCTCCCGAAGGCATAAAGCGATGATCTCCTGCCGCGAGCGTGGCACCAGATCGTACGACGCGCTGATCACAAGCTGCAAATACTGCCCGCCGTCCTTCTCGACGCCATTGCCGTACAGCCGCGATTTGTTGAAGACCCACTGCGTCGTGCGGTCGAGCAGCGTCAGGTACGGCTCATCCATCACCGGCCGGTCGAACCACAGGTGCACACCGGTGATAGGCGCTGCGCGCAGGTTGCGCAAGCCGGCGAAGGATGGCTCGCGCTCCGCGATGGCCGGCGGCAGGAGCCCGGGCAGAACGTCGTGCGGCACGGCGGTGATGTAGAAATCCGCAGTCAGCTCCGTGCCGTTTTCGAGCGCGATACCTCCGATGCGATCTCCCTGAACGTGAATCTCGCGCACGCCCGCGCGGAGCAGCACTTCCCCGCCGCGGCGTTCAACGCCCGCGCGGCAGCCATCGTAGAGTTCGCCGAGCGGCACGGACGGGATTCCCATGCGAAAGCCGCCGCGGTTCGCCAGGAACGCCTTCCAGAACACGTCCACGCCGTAGTGCGCGTCGGTGCGCGCCAGCTCTTCGTCGAGCGCGCTGACCAGCACGACGTTCCAGAAGCGTTCGATCGCGCGCTCGGTCTGGCCGTGGCGCCGCAGCCAGTCGAGCATGGTTATGCCCGGCGATTGTTCGGCGTCCGCGGGCCGGCCTCCGCTGCGCACAATCCGGATCATGGCGCGCGCGATCGCGCGCTTGTCTCGCCAGGTGAGCGACGGAAACAACGCGAACGAGGGAGCCAGATGAAGCGGCGGCGGAAGCGGCGAAGCCTCGATCACGCCGCGGCGGCCGTTGGCGTCGAGGAAATACAGCCGGTCGTACCAGCGGATCTTTTCTGCGGCGCCGACGCGGCGGTAAAAATCGTCCAAGTTCGTACAGCAGCCCAGCGTGACGTGCTGGCAATTGTCCACGTGCTCCCCGTCGGGGAGCGCGTAGGAGGTGGCGCGGCCGCCGAGATACGGCCGTTTTTCGAGCAGGCGTACCCGAAAGCCGGCCTCAGCCAGCGCGACGGCGGAGGAAAGGCCCGCCAGTCCGCCGCCGATCACGATCACGCTCGTCGAGGGCATTCGTTTCCGTCCACCAGCCAAGCCGCGCCCGGAGGAGAATCGCCGTCTTCTCCGCCGCCGAAAGGCGCACGCGCGAGGAGAGCACGTCGAAGCCGCGCGCCTCGATCCGGCGCAGCAGGCCGCTGTAGATGCGCACCAGCGCCCAGAGCGCTGCGCGGCTGTCCGGGTTCACCTGCGCGATCAGCAGCGCGCCTTCTTCAAAGAATTGCCGGGCGCGAGCGGCTTCAAAGCGCAGTAGCTCGACCAGCGGAGGCGCCGGCGCGCCTCGCGTCGCGTCGTCCGGGCGGCAGCCGAAGCGCTGCCAGTCTTCGACCGGCAGATAGACGCGGCCCATCTCGAAGTCGCGCGCGAGGTCGCGCAGGATGTTCGTCAACTGGAATGCGATGCCGAGCTTTTCGGCCAGGCCGGGCGCTCGCGGGTCGCGGAAGCCGAAGACATGCACGCAGGTCAGCCCCACTGTGCCCGCGACGCGGTAGCAATACTCGCGCAGGCGCTCGAACGTCGCGTAGGAGGCGACGCTCAAATCCATCTCCGCGCCGGAAATCAAATCGTGGATGTAGCGCGAGGGAATTGCGTAGCGCGCCAGCGTGTCCACAAACGCAGGCAGGATGGCGTGCGCGCTCGCGTCGCCGCAGAGCGCGGCATCGAGCGCCGCGCGCCAGCGCGCCAGCGCTTGTTGCTTCGCGGCCACGTCGCCCGGCGAATCCGATACGTCGTCCACCAGGCGCATAAAGGCGTAGAGCGCGCACATGGCGTC
>JBGQHO010000078.1:0-7419 GCA_041497955.1 Terriglobia bacterium
CTCCTCGAGCACGGCGCGCGCGCTTTCGACAATCAGCGCGCGCCCGCGCTGCTCGGCCAGGGGAACGAGGCGCGGGCGGCTGAGCAGCTCGTCCACCGAAGGGATCTGGCGCAGCAGAGCTGCACGCTGCTCAGCAGTGTATGCGGGAGGTTTCATGGAAGGCCTATTTGAGCACACACGCCTGAGCCGGGCAACCGCCGCGCCCGCTCCGCTGCACTTAGTGGACTACTTCGGCACCCGGTGACCCACTCACCGTTGACGCTGTCGGCGGCGGGCACTAGCCTGTTCTTTCGGCCCCTTCCCGAACGCTATGTCTGAAATCGAAGAAGACCTGGACAAGCTTGAACGAGACGTCCGCCAGTTCAAGATCGAGTTTGAACAGTACTTCGGCGGAGGCCGTGCGCGCCCGCCCGCGGACGTCGAGTGGCGGATCAATCTGATCTTGAAGCGCTACGCCGAGCGCACCGCCGAACTCAGCTACGGCGAACGCTTCCGCTACAACGGCCTCGCGCAGACCTACGCCAAGTACCGCGAGATGTTCCGCAAGCGGTTCAAGCAAAGAGAAGAGGGCTACGTGCCGCGGCACTTCGGCGCGGCGGCCCGCGAGGTGGCGGCTTCCCGGACGCAGCACCCGCCACCGTTCAGCGTGACGTGCTCCGATCCGGACCGGGAAACCGGCGAGGTCGAGCGGCTCTTCGAAGCATTCGTCAAAGCCAAGCAGAAGGCCGGCGAAAATGTCGAGCAGCTTTCGCTCAATTCCTTTCAGGACTTTCTCCGCCAGAAGACGCAAGAGCTCCGCGAACAGAAGGACTGCCAGGAAGTGGAATATGTCGTCGCGGTGGAGGAAGGCCAAGTCCGGCTGAAGGCCCGCGTCAAATCCTAGCCGTCTTCTTTCGCTCCCATCGGACAACCTGATTTGCTGCGTTTCGTTTCTACAAGGCGCTTTGGAAAGCCGCCGCGCCCGCATACAATATTCAGTTTTTCGCTGCGCGGGAGGCGCGAGTGGCGATTGAGCGGGCACTGATCAGCGCGTACGACAAGACGGGGCTGGCCGACTTTGCGCGCGAGCTGGCCGCGCTCGAAATCGAAATCGTCTCCACCGGCGGCACGGCGCAGTTTCTGCGCGAGGCCGGCGTCAAGGTGCGCGACGTTGCCGAGCTGACCGGCTGGCCCGAGATGCTCGGCGGGCGCGTGAAGACGCTGCATCCGAAAGTTCACGGCGGCATCCTGTTTCGCCGCGAAAGTGCCGGCGACCGCAAACAGGCTGCGGAGCACGGAATCGCCCCCATCGATCTGGTGGTTGTGAACCTCTATCCCTTCGGAGCCGTCGCGTCCAAGCCCGGCGTGAAGGTGGAAGAGTTGATCGAGAACATTGATATCGGCGGGCCCGCGATGGTGCGCTCGGCGGCGAAAAACTTCGCGAGCGTGGCCGTGGTCACCGACCCGATGGACTACGGGTGGGTGATCAAGGCCATCAAGAAAGACGGCGCGATTCCGCTGGAGAGCCGCATGCTGCTGGCCGAGAAAGCGTTTGCGCTGACGGCGCGCTACGACGGGCAAATTGCAATGGAGCTGGAGCGCGTGAAGTGCCGCGTGGACGATGTCGAGCTGGGCAGGCTCATGCTGGAAGCGCGGCCTCATCTCCCGCGGCGATTCTTCCTCGCGCTCAGCCAGAAGCAATTCCTGCGCTACGGCGAGAACCCGCACCAGGCGGCGGCGCTATACACGCCTGCCGGGCAAGGGGACGCGGGGTTGGCCGGCGCAAAGCAGCTTCACGGCAAGGAACTCTCGTACAACAACCTGGTGGACCTGGATGCGGCGTGGACTCTGGTAGAGGAGTTTTCCAAGCCCGCCGCTGTCATCATCAAGCACACCAACCCCTGCGGCGCCGCCGTGCAGGAAACGCTCGCCGAGGCCTACCGAAAGGCGTACGCGTGCGATCCGGTCTCCGCGTATGGGGGCGTGCTGGCGTTCAACCGGGCGCTCGACTCCTCCACGGCCGACGAAGTAGGCAAGCTCTTTGTCGAGTGCATCGTCGCGCCGGGTTACGAAGCGGCCGCGCTCGAAAAGCTCTCCACGAAGAAAAACCTGCGCCTCATCGAAATCGTGCGTGAGCAGCAGGCGGGCAGCGCGCCGGGCTACACGCACCTCGCGCTGAAGCGCATCGCGGGCGGATTCCTGGCGCAGCAGCCGGACCGCGGGAGTCTCGACCGGGCGAATCTGAAAGTTGTCACCGACCGCGCGCCGGGTCCGGAAGAGCTGGACACGCTGCTCTTCGCCTGGAAAGTGTGCAAGCACGTCAAGTCCAACGCCATCGTCTTTGCGCGCGAGGGCCGCACGCTCGGCGTCGGCGCCGGCCAGATGAGCCGCGTGGATTCGGTGAAGATTGCTGTTATGAAGGCGCAGGCCGCGGGCCTTTCGCTCGCCGGCGCGGCCGTGGCCTCGGACGCGTTCTTCCCGTTTCCCGACGGCGTCGAAGAAGCCGCGAAGGCGGGCGCGACGTCCGTGATCCAGCCGGGCGGCTCGGTGCGCGACGCCGAAGTGATCGCCGCGGCGAACCGCCTGGGCCTCGCCATGGTCTTCACCGGCATGCGCCACTTCCGGCATTAGCGCCAGCTAGACCGGCCGGCGATCCCGCGCATCCAACCAACGGGTTCTTCCATAGGAAACGCAAGGGGCGATTGCTTTGACCGCTCTGCGGGCGTGTAGGATAATGGGAGTTTCGGTGCCCTGATGAAGACTCTTCCGTATTTGCTTGCCATTGGTTCGCTTTCCTTGACGGGTGCCCTGAGCACCGCGCCAGGGCTGGCGGCAGCGCAGGAAAAGCCTGCGGCCCCCGCGCCGGAAAAGAGCAGCTCCCCCAGCGATACGGACCGCCGCGCCGAGGCCTACTACCAGTACACGATGGGCCATCTCTGGGAGGGATACTACGAGGCCACCGGCCGCAGCGAGTTCGCCACCCAGGCCATCGAAGCTTACAAGAAAGCCTACGAGATCGACCCCAAGTCGCCGGTGATCGGCGAGCGGCTGGCCGAGATTTATTTCAAGGCGCAGCGCATCCGCGACGCCGTGCTCGAAGCGCAGGAGCTCCTGAAGCGCGAGCCGGAGAACCTGGCGGCGCGGCGCCTGCTGGCGCGGATTTACGTGCGCACGCTCGGCGACCTGAGCGCCGGCACCGCGCAGCGCGAAACGGTGAACCGCGCCATCGACCAGTACCGCGAAATCCTGCGCTTGGATCCCATCGACACGGATTCGGCGCTCTGGCTCGCGCGGCTCTACCGGCTGCAGAACGATCACGATAAGGCCGCGGAGGTGCTCCGCGGGATCCTCGAGCGCGAGCCCGAGAACGAGTCCGCCGTCGAGCAACTCACCCAGCTCCTGCTCGACCAGGGCAAGTCCATGGACGCCATCGCCCTGCTCGAGCGGCTGGTGAAACGCTCGCCCACGCCGGGCCTGCTCGATCTGCTGGGCGACGCGTACACGCAGTTGCACGATGCGGCGCATGCCGAGGAGGCCTACCGCAAGGCGGTTGCGCTCGATCAGGACGAGCCCAGCCACCGCCGCGGGCTGGCGCAGGCGTTGCTCTCGGAAGAAAAGTACGAGGAAGCCCTCCAGCAATACAAGAAGCTTGCGGAACTCGACCCCGACGAGCCCGAGTCCTACCTGCGCATGGCGCAGATTTACCGGCAGCTGCACAAGCTCGACAAGGCGGAAGAAAGCGTCCTGCAAGCCAAGCAGCGCTCGCCGGGCAGCCTCGAAGTGATCTACGCCGAAGCCACGATCTACGAGGCGGAGGGGCGCTTCAACGACGCCATCCGCGTGCTTTCCGACGCGGTGGCCGGCGTGAAGACGCAGTCGGGCCCGACGCCGGTCAGCCGCCGCACGCTCGCGATTCTCTACGAGCAGCTCGGGCGGCTCTACCGCGAAGTGGGAAACTATCCGGCGGCGATCAACACCTTCCAGGAAATGCTGAAGCTCGGCGACGAAGAAGGCCGGCGGGCGCGCGTGCTGATCGTGGACACCTACCGCGCGGCTCGCGACCTGCCGCATGCGCTCGAAGAGGCGCAGAAGGCCATTCAGCTCTACCCGGCCGACCACAGCGTCCGCGTCACGCGCGCGCTGCTGCTCGGTGAAGCGGGCAGCACCGAAGAAGCTGCCAAAACGCTGCGCGAGATGCTGAAGGGCTCGGCCGACGACCGCGAGATTTATCTCGACCTGGCGCAGGTGTACGAGCGCGGCAAGCGCTACGCCGAAGCGGAAACCGCCGTGCACGCCGCGGAGAAGCTGGGCGCGCGGCCGGCCGACAACGAGATGGTGTGGTTCATGCTCGGCGCCATTTACGAGCGGCAGAAGAAATATGACCTCGCGGAAAACGAATTCCGCCGCGTAATCGAGCTGAACCCGAAGAATGCCGCGGCGCTGAATTACTATGGCTATATGCTCGCCGACCGCGGGACGCGCCTCGAAGAAGCCACGGCGCTGGTGAAGCGCGCGCTCGCCGAAGACCCCAACAACGGCGCCTACCTCGACAGCCTGGGCTGGGCCTACTACAAGCAGAACCGCCTGGCCGACGCCGAGCGCGAATTGCGCAAGGCCGTGGAGCGCGATGCGCACGACCCCACCATCCGGGAGCACCTGGGCGACGTGTACTTCAAGATCGGCAAGACGGACCTGGCCGCCGCGGAATGGGAGCGCTCGCTCGCGGAATGGCGCCGTAGCCTGCCTACCGAAGCCGAGCCCGACAAGGTCGCCGAGCTCGAAAAGAAACTTACCGGCCTGAAGCACCGCCTGGCCCAGCAGAAGTCCGGCGGCGAACCCAAACCGCAGTAGTCTCCGCCATCCGCGCCTGCCCGCTCCAACTTTTGGGGTAAACTTGTCGCCCCCTTGCCGAAGGGGCTCACGGAATCAGCATGGCTCTTGTGCGCATCTCCGCTTACGCAAAGGTGAACCTGCGCCTGCACATCCTCGGCAAGCGCGCGGACGGTTACCACGAGCTGCGCACGATCTTCCAGACGATTTCTCTGCACGACACACTGGAGCTTTCGCTCACCCGCTCGCCCGGCATTCAGCTTACGACCACGGACCCGGCTCTGCCGGCCGACCGCAGCAACCTGGTTTGGCGCGCGCTCGATGCGCTGCGGCGCGAATTGCGCCTGCGGCAGGGCATTCGCGCGCTCTTGGTGAAGCGCATCCCCGTGGCCCGCGGGCTGGGCGGCGGCTCAAGCGACGCTGCCGCGGCCCTGATGGGCTTGCTGCGCCTCACGCGCCGCAGGCTTCCGGCCGCGCGCCTGGTGGAGATCGCCACAGGCTTGGGCGCCGACGTGCCGTTCTTCCTGTTCGGTGGCCGGGCGCTGGGCGTGGGCCGCGGCGACGAAGTCTATCCATTGCCGGATGCCCGGCACCGCACAATCGTGGTCGTTTCGCCACGCGAAGTCGGCGTCAGCACAAAGGACGCCTACCGCTGGGCGAGCCGCGGATTGACAAAGCAGCGGACGCCCCGTAAACTATCGTCTTTCCGCGCTCTATGCTGGAGCCCGCAGGGGGGCGCCCTCTCGAATGATTTCGAGGCGGCGGTCTTCCGGCGGTACCCCCGCCTGAGAAGCATCAAGCGGGCGTTGCTCCGGCGAGGAGCTGCGGAAGCCACGCTGGCGGGAAGCGGTTCGGCGGTGTTCGGAGTATTCCCCAGCCCAGCGCAGGCGCGCCGAGCCGCAAAAGGGTTCCCGCAAGACCAGGTTTTCGTCACGGAGACTCTTTCTCGGGAAGACTATCGCCGCGCCCATCGCGGATGGGGCGGAGTCTGAAGGCACAACTTGCCCGACGATAAGTTCAAGATCTTCTGCGGGAGTGCGAACCCGCTGCTGGCGGAAGGAATCTGCCGCTTCCTGGGCGTGAAGCTCGGGCAGTCGGAGCTCGGCCGCTTCAGCGACGGCGAGATTTATTTCCAGATCCTCGAAAACGTGCGCGGCGCCGACGTCTTCGTCGTACAGCCGTGCAGCCATCCGGTGGACTACCACCTGATGCAGCTGCTGATGATGATTGACGCGTTCAAGCGCGCGTCGGCCTGGCGCATCACCGCGGTGATACCCTACTACTGCTACGCGCGGCAGGACCGCAAAGACAAGCCCCGCGTGCCGATCTCCGCGAAGCTCGTCGCCGACCTGCTCGAAACAGCCGGGGCCAGCCGCGCGCTCACGCTCGACCTGCACGCGCCGCAGATCCAGGGCTACTTCAACGTGCCGGTGGACCATTTGTACGCGTCGCCGGTGCTGGTGGAATATTTCAAGAAGAAGGCGCTGGGCGAGGTCACTGTGGTCTCGCCGGATGCCGGGGGCGTGGAGCGCGCGCGCTTCTTTGCCAAACGGCTCGATGCGCCGCTGGCCATCGTGGACAAGCGCCGCGTGGACATGAACGTGGCCGAGGTCATGCATCTGATCGGCGAAGTCAGGGGCCGGCCCGCGCTGATCATTGACGACATCATTGATACAGCTGGCACGCTCGTGAACACCGTCGAGGCGCTGCTCAAGGAAGGCGCCACGAAAGTCTATGCCGCGGCGACGCATGCCGTGCTGTCCGGGCCGGCTGTCGACCGGCTGTGCAAATCGCCCGTCGAGGAAGTGGTGGTGACGAACTCCGTCCCGCTCTCCGAAGAGGCGCAGAAGGTGAAGAAGATCAAGATGCTCAGCGTGGCCGAGCTGCTGGCCCGCGGCATCCGCTCGATCCACGAAGAAACTTCAATCAGCGAGCTTTTTATTTAGCGATTCAGGGAAGGACGTATGGAGCAGATCATTTTGGAAGCCGTGCCCCGCGACGACCGGGGCAAGAACGCCGCGCGTCGCCTGCGCCGCACCGGCAAAATTCCCGCCGTAGTCTATGGCGGTAAGGGCGAACCGCTCGCCGTGGAGGTGAGCGCCAGGCAGGTGGCGGGTATCCTGCGCTCGGAGTCCGGCCACAACACGATCTTCACCGTGAAGCTGCCCGGCGGCGAGCACCGGGCCATGCTGAAGGACTGGCAGGTGGACCCAGTGAAGGGCGCGCTGCTGCACGTGGACATGCTGCGCATCGCCATGGACGTGCGCATGCGCGTCAAGGTGCCGGTGCACTTTTTCGGCGAGCCGGAAGGCGTGAAGCTGCAGGGCGGCATCTTCGAGACGGTTACCCGCGAAGTCGAAATCGAATGCCTGCCCACGGAGATCCCCGGCGAGTACAAGGTGGACGTCAGCGCGCTGACGATCGGCAAGCAGCTCCGCGCCGTCGACCTGCCGCTGGACCCGCAAAAGACCAAGCTCGTCACCGACCCGCAGCGCGTGATCGCGCACGTCGTGGCGCTGCGCGAAGAAGAGGAAGAGAAGCCGGCCGAGGCCGCAGTGGCCACCGAGGCGGCGCCGCCGGCCGAGCCCGAAGTCATCAAGAAGGGCAAGA
>JBGQHO010000079.1:0-7208 GCA_041497955.1 Terriglobia bacterium
CGCTCGAGTCTTGTAGAATACGCTTCGCCGATTCTTCGGCTCACGACGGTGAACATGGCCGCAGGCATCCTGAGTCCCGAGACGTTCCGCTTCTTCCGCGAGCTCGGCCGCAACAATCACAAGCCGTGGATGGACGCGAACCGCGCGCGCTACCAGAGCGCCATCGTCGTGCCGTTGCACGCGCTACTCGCCGCGCTCACGGCGCCCGTGCGCAAGCTGAATCCGGAATTCGACGTCAGCGGCCGCACCGGCGCGAATTTCTCGCGGATCAATCGCGACATCCGTTTCGCCAGAGACAAGTCTCCTTACCGCACACAGATGTACCTGATGTTCTCCGACCAGCGCGCCGCCGATGGCGACGACGGGCAGCTCTACCTCGGCATTTCCGCCGAAGCGGTCACCTGCGGCTTCCGCATCTACGGCGGCCGCGGCTCGAAGCTCGCGCGGATCGCCGCGCCGCGCGCTTCGCAGAACTCCGCGTGGCTCGCGCGGCAGGCGAAGCGCCTGGGCAAGAAGTACGACAGCTATTGGTATGTGATGGAAAAGGGCGAGTGGACCAAGCGCACCGGCTGGCCCGCAAAGCCCGAAGAGTGGAAGAAGATGAAGGGCTGGATCGTGCGGCGCAAGCTGAGGTCCGGCGCCGCCGCGCGCGCAAGCTTTGCGGACGACGTGGCGAAGATTTTCAAGGAAGTGTTTCCGCTCTATCAATTCACAAGCGCTTCGAGCTGGCGCAAGTGAGCGGCCGCAAGCCGTGTAACGCGCCCCGCTCGCTGCGCGTCCCACAGCGCGTTCGCCGCCATTCTTTTCAGCATTCTTTAGCATTTTTGGCAAAGGGGGAGTGAGAGATGCACAGGAAGCTCGTGTGGTTGATCGTGGTCGTGGCTCTGGCGCTGCCGGTCTCTGTGGCGTTGGCGCAAGGGGAGCCGGCCCGGCCGCGCGGAAACCGCCCGCCGGAGGAGCAGCCCCAGGGTCCGGCGCAGCAGCGTCCCGCAGGTGCCGGTGCCGAGCAGGGCACCCAGCCGCGGCGGCCGCCGGTGGAAGACAAGCTGGTGCAGACGAAGCACACCGCGCGGATCGCCGGCCAGGAGATCAGCTATACGGCCACCACCGGCACGTACGTGCTGAAGGCGGACGACGGCACCCCGAAAGCGAACGTCTTCTTCGTCGCCTACACGAAAGACGACGTCAGCGATCTTTCCAAGCGGCCCGTCTCTTTCTCCTATAACGGCGGGCCAGGTTCGGCTTCGCTCTGGGTGCATGTCGGGGGGTTCGGGCCCCGGCGCGTGGTGCTTAACGCGGACGGCAGCGGCGTGCCCGCGCCCTACTCGATGGTGGATAACGAAGACTCGGTGCTCGACGCCACCGACATCGTCTTCATTGACGCCGTCTCCACCGGTTACAGCCGCCCGGTGGCCGGCGAGAACCCCAACCAGTTCCACGGCCTGAACGAAGACGCCGAATGGTTCGGCGACTTCATCCGGCTTTACATCACGCGCAATCAGCGCTGGGAGTCGCCGAAGTTTTTGATTGGCGAAAGCTACGGCACCACGCGCTCCGCCGCGCTTTCCGGCTACCTTCAGCAGCGTTACGACATGTATCTGAACGGCATCGTGCTGGTATCCGCCGTGCTCAATTTCCAGACGCTGAACTTCGCCACCGGTAACGAGCTGCCGCCGATCCTCTTCCTGCCCACGTATGCCGCCACCGCGTGGTACCACAAGCGGCTCCCCGCCGACCTGCAGCAACAGAGCCTCGAGAAGGTCACGCAGGAGGCGCGGCATTTCGCCGAGACCGAGTACAGCCAGGCGCTGTTCCTTGGCGACCGCCTGCCCACCGCCGAGCGCCAGAAGATCGTGCAGCAACTCGCGCGCTTCACGGGCCTCTCGCCGAAATACATCGAAGAGACCAACCTGCGCATCAGCGCCTTCCGCTGGTTCAAGGAGCTCGAGCGCGATAAGCGGCGCACCATCGGCCGTCTGGACTCCCGCTTCGAGGGCATTGACATCGATGCCGCGGGCGAGCGCTACGAGTTCGATCCTTCGGAAGCTTCCTATGCCGGAGCTTTCGTCGGGGCGTTCATGGACTATGTTCGCCGCGAGCTGAAGTTTGACAGCGACCTCACCTACTTCATCAGCGGTAACGTGCGCCCGTGGAGCTACCAGCCCTACGAGAACAGCTATGCCAACGTCGCCGAGACGCTGCGCTCGGCGATGACCCGCAACCAGAACCTTCGCGTCATGGTCTGCGAGGGCTACTACGACGTGGCCACCCCGTTCTACGCCATCGAGTACACGGTGGACCACATGAGCCTGGACCCCTCGCTCAAAAGCCACATCGGCTTCGAGTATTACGAAGCCGGGCACATGATGTACATCGACGTAAAGGCTCACAACAAGCTGCACAAGGACATCGTGAACTTCATCCGGTCCGCGATGCCGCGCTAGCCCAACCATAGGCTCTTGACTGAAGGCCCCGGCGATCCCTGCCGGGGCTTTCGTTTTCTGGAAGGGCACGGCTTTAGCCGTGCCGAAAGGGCGAGCAATGCGCCAAGGCTTTAGCCCCTGAGGTCACTGCACCTCACTGGGCAACAGCGTTGACGTGCCTTCGCGCGTTGCGTAGGATGCCGAAGAATTCGCGCAAACAGGGGCGGCATGAAAAAACTCCTCAAGGTGCTGCTGTGGGTGGCGATTGCGCTTGCAGGCGCGGGCGCGCTTGCCGCCATCGCCTTCGAGCGCGGCGAGCCGCTGAACGCCACGTGGTTCATCGTCGCCGCCGTTTGCACCTACCTGGTTGCCTACCGCTTCTATTCCGCGTTTTTGGCCGCGCGCATCCTCGCGCTCGATAGCAGCCGCGCCACGCCGGCCGAGCGGCTGGACGATGGTCGCGACTTCGTTCCCACAAACAAGTGGGTTGTGCTCGGGCATCATTTCGCCGCGATTGCCGGACCGGGGCCGCTCGTCGGCCCCACGCTCGCCGCGCAGTTCGGCTATCTGCCCGGCACGCTCTGGATCATCGTCGGCGCGGTGCTCGGCGGCTGCGTGCAGGACTTCGTCATCCTGTTCTGTTCGATCCGCCGCGACGGCCGGTCGCTCGGGCAGATGGCGCGCGACGAAGTCTCCCGGCGCGGCGGAATGATCGCGCTGCTGGCCGTGCTGGCCATCATGGTCATCCTGCTGGCGTCGGTCGGGCTGGTGATTGTCAACGCGCTGAAAGCCTCGCCCTGGGGCACGTTCACCCTGGCGATGACCATTCCCATCGCGCTGCTCATGGGATTCTACATGCGCTACTGGCGGCCCGGGCGCGTCCTGGAAGCCACGGCGATCGGCGTCGCGCTCGTGCTCTTCGCCGTGGTTGCAGGGCAATGGGTGAACGCCTCACCGGGCTGGGCGCGCGTGTTCACGCTGAGCGCCCCCGCGCTCGCGCTCGCCATCATCGTGTACGGCTACGCGGCCTCGGCCTTGCCGGTCTGGCTCCTCCTGGCGCCGCGCGATTACCTGAGCGCCTTCATCAAGGTGGGCGCGGTCTGGGCGCTGGCGGCGGGCATTCTGCTGGTCCGGCCGACGATTCAGATGCCGGCGCTGACGCGCTTCGTTGACGGCACCGGGCCCGTCTTCGCCGGCAAGATTTTTCCGTTCTGCTTCATCTTTATCGCCTGCGGCGCCGTCAGCGGCTTCCATTCGCTGATTTCTTCCGGCACCACGCCGAAGATGATCACCCGCGAAGGCCACGCGCGGCTGGTGGGCTACGGCTCGATGCTGATGGAATCGTTTGTGGCCGTGATGGCGGTGGTCGCCGCCTGCGCGCTTTCGCCGGGCGTCTATTTCGCCATCAACAGCCCCGCCGCGATCGTGGGCCAGTCGGCTGAGGCTGCCGCCCCAACGATTACGTCCTGGGGCTACCCGCTTCAGGCTTCGACGATGCACGAGCTCGCGCGCCAGGTGGGCGAGCAGACGCTGCTCAACCGCACCGGCGGCGCGCCCTCGCTGGCCGTGGGCATGGCGCACATCTTCAGCCGTACGCTCGGCGGCGATCGCCTGCTGGGCATCTGGTACCACTTCGCCATCATGTTCGAAGCGCTGTTCATCCTCACCGTGCTCGACGCGGGCACCCGCGTCGGCCGCTTCATGGTACAGGAGCTGCTCGCGCACGTCTGGAAGCCGCTCGGCCGCACGGGCTGGTATCCCGGCATTCTCTTCAATAGCGCCGTCATCGTGGCCGCGTGGGGCTACTTTCTCTATCAGGGCGTGATCGATCCGCTCGGCGGCTTCAATTCGCTCTGGCCGATGTTCGGCATTGCGAACCAGCTTCTGGCCGCCGTGGCGCTCGTCGTGGCCACGACGATCCTGCTGAAGATGGGCCGGCTGCGCTGGCTCTGGGTGACGCTCGTGCCGATGGTCTGGCTCGTGACCGTCACCATGACGGCCAGCTTCCAGAAGATTTTCCATCCCGACCCGCGCATCGGCTTCCTCGCCGGCGCTCGGCGGCTCGCTGCTGGCCTCGCCAGCGGCGCCATCCCCGCCGCGAAGGCTGCGGCGACGCACCGGCTCATCTTCAACCAGCGGCTCAACGCTGCGGTGACGGCCGTGCTCGCGGGGATGGTTCTCGTGCTTGTTGTGGAAGCGCTCTACGAGTGGTACCGCATCCTGAGCAGTCGTGCGGCGCCGGTGCTGCACGAAGCGCCCTATGTCGTGACGCGCTGGGCGGAAGGAGACTGATGCGCGCGCTGGGCACATTCTTCGATCGGAGCATTCGCGCGGCGTGGTGGGCGCTGCGGCAGTGGAGCGGCGACGCCGCCTACGAGAACTATCTGCGTAGCGTAGCGCGGAAGGCGCCGGCCGCAGGCGCGCCGCTGCTTTCGCAGGCGGAGTTCTACCGCCAGGGTTTGGAGCGCAAGTACAGCCAGGTGAGCCGCTGCTGCTGACCCGTGCGCCTCGCGGGCCACTGCCGAAGATTCAGATAGACGCCTGTTGCCGGGCGATTCTATAATGGTAGGGTTCGCAAGTTAACCGTTGCCGGACCTGCGGTGCTCCTGGCTCTCCGCAGAGCCGCACAGCCGGGAGCGTACCCGTATGAGTACTGCGCCAGTGAAAACCCCGCGGCTGACGCCGGAAGTGAGACCCACTTCCACGCTTCAGCTCTATCTCGAAACCATCATCTATAAGACCCGCGAGCGCCTGGAACTGATCAATATCACCCGCGACCTCAACGACATCGTGCGCAAGCACGGACTGAAGGCCGGGTTTGTGGTCGTGCAGTCGCTGCACACTACCACCGCCGTCTTCATCAACGAGTTCCAGCAGGCTCTGATGGACGACATCAAGGGATTCCTCGAGCGCATCGTCGGCCGTCTGGACTACTGGCGGCACAACGACCCCAAGCTTTCCGAGTGCGACCGCAAGAACGCTGACTCCCATCTGCGCGCCATGCTCCTGGGCCACACGCTGTCGGTCCCGGTGCGCGACGGCGCGCTGGCCCTCGGCAACTGGCAGTCCATCATCCTGGCCGAGCTGGACGGGCCCCGCGAGCGCGCCGTGCAGATCCAGGTGCTCGGCGTGCCGGAAAACCCGCCGGAAAACCGCCCGGAAAACCACGACGAATAGCGCGCCTCTTACTGCCTCGCCTGCCCGCCTCGGCGGGCCGCCGCCCCAGCGACGCGGATTCACTGCATGCTAAAATTCAGCAGGGGTCTTTGCCCATGAACCGCATGCGCCGCATGCGCCGCATCGGCATCCTCACCGGCGGCGGTGATGTTCCCGGACTGAATTCCGTCATCAAGAGCGTGGTGTACCAGTCCACGCAGCTGGGCTGTGAAGTGATCGGCATCCGCCGCGGCTGGGAAGGCCTGACGCACATGCGCCCGGGCGCGGAGCTCGACGCGGAGTACCTGCGCCTGCTCGACCGCATCAATACGCGAGGCATTGACCGCACCGGCGGCACCGTCCTGCACACCTCGCGCACGAATCCGCAGCGCGTCAAGAAATCCAGTCTGCCATCGCACCTCCCGCCGCAGAAGGTTTCCGGACTCGAGTGCGGCGAGGGTTTCTACGACCTGACGTCCATCGTGCTCGAGAACATCGCCGACCTCGGCCTCGGCTACCTGATCGTGATCGGCGGCGACGACACGCTGAGCTTCGCCAAAGTGCTCGACGCCAAGGGCCTGCCGCTGCTCGGAATCCCGAAGACGATGGACAACGACGTCCACGGCACCGAGTACTGCATCGGCTTTTCCACGGCCATCACCCGCGCGAAAGAGTTGATCACGCGCCAGCGCACCACCCTCGGCTCGCACGAGCGCATCGGAGTCTTCCGCATCTTCGGGCGCGATTCCGGCTTTACCGCGCTCTATACGGCCTACGTCAGCTCCGCGCGCTGCGTGCTCCCCGAAGTGGAATTCGATCTCGACCGGCTGACGCAGATCCTCGTCGAAGATAAGCGCAACAACCCCAGCCGCTATTCACTCGTGATCGCCTCGGAGGGCGCGGTGTGGAAGGGGCAGCCCGTGGAGGAATTCGGCGAGGCCGATGCCTACGGGCACAAGAAGAAAGCCGATATCGGCCACGCGCTCGCCGAAGAGATCCGCCTTCGCACGGGCGAGGATACGATGTCCAGCAACCTCACCTACGACCTGCGCAGCGGCGAAGCCGATGCGCTCGACCAGATGGTGGCCATCACGTTTGCCAACGTGGCCATGGACCTGGTGCGCGATGGCGTCCACGGCCGGCTGATCGCCGTGCAGGACGGCAAGTACACGCATGCCCCGCTGCCCGATCCCAAGCTGGGCCCGCGCACCGTGGACGTGCCGCGCATGTACAACCTCGACCGCTTCCGCCCGCACTATTCGCAAAAGCTCGGCCTGCCCTTACTTCTGAGCACCGAACGCAGCTAGCCTGCGTCCTTGCGCGCATCCTTGTCGTGCGCCCGCTCTTGTAGCGCCGGCCTGAACTTGTCCCGAGCCTGCGGGCGTACGGTGTCACTGTCATTCCGAGCGAGGCGGTTCTTGCCGAGTGAGGAATCCAGAGGAAACAAAAGCTCCGGCAGGGCGCTGTTTATTGGAGCTTCGCCCTGCTGGCCAGCCGCGCCACATGACGTACGGTGTCACTGTCATTCCGAGCGAGGCGGTTCTTGCCGAGTGAGGAATCCAGAGGAAACAAAAGCTCCGGCAGGGCGCTGTTTATTGGAGCTTCGCCCTGCCAGCCGTCAGCGCCTTC
>JBGQHO010000080.1:0-6455 GCA_041497955.1 Terriglobia bacterium
CTTCACCAGCTTCTCGCTGACGAGGATGGCGTCTTCGAAGTTGTATCCGCGCCACGGCAGGAAGGCCACGAGCACGTTACGCCCCAGCGCCAGCTCGCCTCGCTCGGTGCACGGCCCGTCGGCCAGCACCTGGCCCTGTCCGACGCGGTCGCCCACGCGCACCAGCGGCTTCTGGTTGATGCAGGTGTTTTGGTTCGAGCGCTTGAACTTGGTGAGCGTGTAGATGTCGGCGCCGACCTCGCGGCTCAACACGCCGGAGTGGTCGGATTCGACGCGCACGATGATGCGCTCGGAGTCCACCTGGTCCACCACGCCCTCGCGGCGGCAGATGACCACGGCGCCCGAGTCGCGCGCGGTGACGCGCTCCATACCCGTGCCGATCAGCGGCGCTTCGCCGCGGATCAGCGGCACGGCCTGGCGCTGCATATTCGAACCCATCAGCGCGCGGTTCGCGTCGTCGTTTTCAAGGAAGGGAATCAGGCTCGCCGCCACGGAGACGAGCTGCTTCGGCGAAACGTCGATGTAGTCTACTTCCTCGCGCTGTTTCAGGACGAAGTTGCCCGCCTGGCGGCAGTTCACGAGCTCGGTGGTGATGCGCCCGCGCTCGTCGAGCGCCACGTTGGCCTGCGCCACGACGTAGCGGTCTTCCTCCCAGGCGGACAGGTAGAAGCAGTGCGGCTCCGAGGTGACCCGCTTGCGCTTCAGCTCTTCGTTGACAGCCTCGACCTTCTCGGCCTCGACGATGTCGCCGGCCTTGAACTCGCTGTCGCCGGCGTTGACCACCAGCGCGTAGTCCACCACGCGCCCGCCCTTCACCTTGCGGTAGGGCGATTCGATGAAGCCGAAATCGTTGATCCGCGCGAAGCAGGAAAGCGAGCTGATCAGGCCGATGTTGGGGCCTTCCGGCGTCTCGATGGGGCAGATGCGGCCGTAGTGTGTGGGGTGGACGTCGCGCACCTCGAACCCCGCGCGCTCGCGCGAAAGCCCGCCCGGGCCCAGCGCCGAGAGGCGCCGCTTGTGCGTGATCTCGCTGAGCGGGTTCGTCTGGTCCATGAACTGGCTGAGCTGGCTCGAGCCGAAGAACTCGCGGATCGCGGCCATTACGGGCTTGGCGTTCACCAGGTCGTGCGGCATGGCCGTGGACATTTCCTGGTACACGCTCATCTTTTCCTTGATGGCGCGCTCCATGCGGACCAGGCCGATGCGGAACTGGTTCTCGAGCAGCTCGCCCACCGCGCGCACGCGGCGGTTGCCCAGGTGGTCGATGTCGTCCACCGTGCCGATGTTCTTGCGCAGCTTCAGCAGGTACTTGATCGCGGCCACGAAATCGGCCGAATCGAGCGTGCGCTGCGCAAGCGGAGTATTCAGACCCTGCTTGATGTTGAACTTCAGCCGGCCCACCTTGCTGAAGTCGTACTTGCGCGGGTCGAAGAACATTCCGTTGAAGAGCGCCGTGGCCGTTTCGAGCGTCGGCGGGTCGCCCGGGCGCAGCTTGCGGTAGATTTCAATCAGCGCCTCGCGCGGCGAACGGACGGCGTCCTTCTCGAGGGTGCGGCTGAGGACGCCGCCCACGTCGTCGCGCTCGGGGAAGAAGACGTCCACTTCGTTGATTCCCGCTTCCGCGAGCCCGGACCAGAGTTCCGCGGTGAGCGGCTTATTCGCTTCCAGTAGGATTTCGCCCGTCTGGCGGTTGATCAGGTCGGACACCGTGTACGCGCCTTCGAGATCCGCCACCGCCGCCCTCGCCTGCGTGACGCGCGCCTTGGCGAGCTCCTTGAAAAGGGCTTCGGTGATGCGCTTGTGCGCGCCGACCAGCACGTCGTCGGTCCGCGGGTGCTTGATCTCGTGCGAAAGCTTGCGGTCGATCAGCCCGTCGGAGACGTTCCAGTAGAGCTCGCGCTCGCGCAGTGAGATGCGCTCCACCTGGTAGAACGTGCGCAGAATCTCTTCGTTTGACTTCATGCCCAGCGCGCGCAGGAAGATCGAGCCCAGGAACTTCCGCTTGCGGTCGATGCGCACGAAGAGAATGTTCTTCGTGTCGTACTCAAACTCCACCCACGAGCCGCGGTAGGGAATGATCTTACCGAGGAAGTAGGTGCGGTTGTTTGCGCTCTCGTAGAACACGCCCGGCGAGCGGTGGAGCTGGCTGACGATGACGCGCTCGGTGCCATTGATGACGAACGTGCCGTTGTCCGTCATCAGCGGAATGTCGCCGTAGAAAACTTCCTGTTCCTTGATGTCGCGGATGTTCTTCGCGCCGGTGTCCGGGTCCTTGTCGTAGATGGTCAGGCGGATGGTGACCTTGAGCGGCGCAGCGTAAGTCATGCCGCGCTCCTGGCACTCGTTGACGTCGTACTTCAGCTGCATGGCCACCGGGTCGCCGCACTTGTTGCAGAACGTGGGCGTGTTCTTGTTGAACGTGCCGCACTTGGTGCAAAGCACGTCGCCGCTCTGGTAGGGGTTCGTGACCACCGAGGCGCCGCAATTGCGGCAGGTGGCGCGCAGGTGGTGCAGCCCCTTCAGGTTGCCGCACTTGCACTCCCAGTTGCCGATCGCGTAGTCCACAAAGTCCAGCTGCGAGAGCCCGCGAAAATCCTGGATGGGGAAGACGGAGCTGAAAACCGACTGCAGCCCGGCGTCTTCGCGCTCGCTTGGCAACAGGTCCATCTGCAGGAAGCGCTGGTAGGACTTGCGCTGGACTTCGATCAAGTTCGGAATCTGGATCGTGCTCTTGATCTTGGAGAAGTCCAGCCGCTCGCGTTCCCGGACGTTATGATTTCCGTTCTGCATTCGTTATCCCCTCATGGCCGTGCGGTTGGCCCGGACGGCCGGCGTGCGGGAAAGGGCGGCGTGCCGCTCCGCAGAGACGGAGCCTCTGGCCGCACCGCTGCCGGCGGTCCTGGCAGGACCCGTTGTGGTTTTTGAGTTCCCGATTGCAAACCCGCGTAAGCGAAACCTCACGCCGCAGCTTTGCCCGCCGCAAGCCGCGGCACCCTGGCCCGGTTACTTAATCTCGACTTTGGCGCCTGCGTCCTCGAACTTCTTTTTGATCGAGGCGGCTTCGTCCTTGTTCACGCCTTCTTTCACCGGCTTCGGCGCGCCGTCCACCAGGTCCTTGGCCTCTTTCAGGCCCAGGCTGGTCACTTCGCGGACGGCTTTGATCACGTTGATCTTGTTGGCGCCCACTTCGGTGAGCACGACGGAGAACTCCGTCTGCTCCTCGACCGCAGCTGCGCCGCCGGCTCCACCGCCGCCGGCCATGACCACCGGAGCCGCCGCTGCCGCGGAAACGCCGAAGGTCTCTTCCATCTTCTTGACCAAGTCGGCCGCTTCGAGCAGCGTGAGGCCTTTGATTTCCTCCAGGATCCCTTCGACCTTGTTTGCCATTGCTGTTTCCTCTCCTTCGGATTATTCCGCGAACTTATTTGCCTTGACCGCCTCGTTCGCCACGACGGCCAGATTCCGGGGAATGGCCGCCAGCGCCGTGGCGATGCGCTGCGCCGGCGCCTGCAGCAGGAACATGATCTTGCTGAACAGATCGTCCTTCGAAGGCAACTGGGCGAGCTGCTGAATCTCTGCGATCGAGAGCACGCGCCCCTCGACCACGCCCGCCTTGAACCTGAACGCGGGCACGTCCTTGGCCACTTTCGTCAGCGCCTTGGCCAGCGCCACCGGATCGGTCTCGGTGTAAGCGATCGAATTCGTGCCCGTCAGGTTCTTGAGCAGCGGCTCGGCTGCAGTGCCCGCGCCGGCGCGCTCGGCCAGCGTGTTCTTCACCACCTTGTAGTGCCCGCCCACCGCCTGCACAGCGCGGCGGAGCTTGGTGTCGTCCTCGACGGTGATGCCCTGAAACGTCGTCAGGATGACGGTCGAAACCTTCGCCAGGTCGGTCTGAAGCTTCTCGAGGTCCTGCTGTTTTTCGCTGCGCTTTTTCATCTCTCGACCCCGCCCTTCGGCTTCGCTCAGGACAAGCTACGCGGCCACGGCCACTGCGGCTTCCGCCTCGGCCGGATCGATCAGGATCCCCGGCCCCATCGTGGAAGTCAGCGTCACGCGCTTCACGTACTTGCCCTTCGCGGCGGCCGGCTTGGCCTTCTGGATCGCCGCCAGCAGCGCCTGCGCGTTTTCGGCCAGCTTTGGCGCGTCAAAACTGATTCTTCCCACCGACGAATGGATGATGCCGGTCTTGTCCACGCGGAACTCCACCTTGCCGGCCTTGATTTCCTTCACGGCGCGGGCGACCTCGAAGGTCACCGTGCCCGTCTTCGGGTTGGGCATCAGGCCGCGCGGCCCGAGCACTTTGCCCAGCCGTCCGGCGGACTTCATCATGTCGGGCGTGGCGATGACGGCCTCGAAGTCCGTCCAGCCTTCCTGGATTTTCAGCACCATGTCTTCGCCGCCGACGAAATCCGCCCCGGCTTCCTGCGCCTCGCGAACCTTCTCGCCGCCGGCGATCACGAGCACGCGTTTCGATTTCCCGAGCCCGTGCGGCAGCACCACGGTGCCGCGCACCATCTGGTCGGAGTGCTTGGGGTCCACGCCGAGGTTCACGACGAGCTCCACCGCTTCGTCGAACTTCGCGAAGTGCGCCTTCTTCAGGACTTCGGCGGCTTCCGCCAGCCGGTACGCCCGCGGCTCGACGAGCTTGCGGGCCTTCTCCGTGTTCTTTCCCACCTTGCGGGCCATTTACCCCTCCACCTCGATGCCCATGTTGCGCGCCGTGCCCATGACCGTGCGGACCGCCGCTTCGAGATTGGTGGTGTTCAGGTCCACCAGCTTCATGCGGGCGATTTCTTCCACCTGCTTGCGCGTCACCTTGGCCACCTTATTGCGGTTCGGTTCCGGCGAACCCTTCACGATGCCGGCGGCGCGCTTCAGCAGCTCGGAAGCCGGCGGCGTCTTGGTGATGAAGGTGAACGTGCGGTCGCTATAGATCGTCACCAGCACCGGGATGATCATGCCTTCCGGCTCTTTCGCCGTCTTGGCGTTGAACTGCTTGCAGAAATCCATGATGTTGACGCCCTGCGGGCCGAGCGCCGTGCCCACCGGGGGCGCCGGCGTGGCCTTCGCGGCCGGCAACTGCAGCTTCACCTGCGCTTGAACTTTCTTTGCCATCGCGATTCCTTTACCGGGTAGCCTCTGCCCAGCCCCGCGGGGCTAAGCGATCTTTTCCACCTGTACAAAATCCAGCTCCACGGGGGTGGAGCGCCCGAAAATCGTCACCGAAATCTTCAGCGTGCTGCGGTCGGCATTGATATCCTCGACCACGCCGGTGAAGTTGGCGAACGGCCCGTCCACGATGCGCACCTGCTCGTTGCGCTCGAAGACCAGCTTGGGCTTGGGCTTGTCCACCGAAGTCGTCACGCGGTGCACGATGTTGTCCACTTCCTGCTCGCTGAGCGGCGTCGGCGTCTGCCCCGAGCCGACGAAGCCCGTCACGCGCGGCGTCGAGCGCACCACGTGCCACGTGTAGTCGTCCATTTCCATCTCCACCAGCACGTAGCCGGGATAGAACATCCGCGGCGAGACCACTTTCTTGCCGCCGCGCACTTCCACGACGTCTTCGGTCGGGATCATGATCCGGCCGATCTTGTCCTGCAGCCCGAACGCCGCCACACGGCTCTCCAGACTCTCCTTCACCTTTTTCTCGAATCCCGAGTAGCTGTGGATGATGTACCACTGCATCGCTACCTCTCGCCGCCTCTTTAACGCTTGAACAGGCCGAACACGCGCTGTACGCCATACCCTATGCCGCTATCCACGAGCAGAAAAAAGACCCCGAAAAACGCTACCGTGGCGATCACCACCACCGTCGTGGAGATCACGTCCTGGCGGGTCGGCCAGGTGACCAGCCTCAATTCCACGCGCACCTCGTGCAGGAACTCGCGCATGCGCTGGAACCAGCCCATCAGCCGGTTGACGGGTCTTGCGACCGCGGAGGGAACGCCTCCTCCGGCCCCTCTGCCCTCGTTATTCACCTTGGCCACCTGAAACGCCATGTCGCGTGTCGCTCACCTGTCGAATCTCGCGCCCGGTCCGTCGGCCGCCGCCTCGAAGTGGCAGGGGAGGAGGGAATCGAACCCCCACATCCGGTTTTGGAGACCGGCGGTCTACCGTTGAACCTACTCCCCTACGTTTACTTCACCTCGCGGTGTGCGGTGTGCTTCCGGCACGTATTGCAGAATTTCTTTGTCTCCAACCGGTCCTGATGCTTTTTCTTATTCTTCGTGGTCGTGTAGTTCCGGTTCTTGCAATCGGTGCACTGCAGCGTGATGATCTCTCGCATCGCTCGTCCTTCGCCCTATTCGACGATGTCCGTGACGGCGCCGGCGCCGACGGTGTGGCCGCCTTCGCGGATGGCGAAGCGCAGCCCCTTCTCCAGCGCCACCGGCGTGATCAAGCTCACTTCGCACGACACGTTGTCCCCCGGCATCACCATCTCCACCCCCGTCGGC
>JBGQHO010000081.1:0-6402 GCA_041497955.1 Terriglobia bacterium
GTTGCGGCCATTTCCGTGGGCGATGCAAACCCGTTCGGCCATCCGAGCGCTGAGGTGCTCGATCGGCTCCGCGAGGCCGGCGTTCGCGTGCTTCGCACGGACCGCGACGGCGCTATCACTATTCTCTCGGATGGGAATGGCATTGCGGTGCGCAGTTATCTGGGCGACCACCCGCACTAGCCGCTTCTACTCCCCCGCATCGCCTGCCGCGTCCGCAGAGGATGACGCTGCGCCCGCCCGGTAATCCGCAATGATGCGCCGCACTTCGTCTGCCTGCGATGCGAGGGCGAGGATTTCCACGCCATGCGTGCCTTTGGGGGGCTGGCGCAGCGGGTACGGGTCCACGGAAGTCGGAGGCGGCGAGGCGATGCCTGCGCTCTCCAGCAGGCCGCGGATCACCAGCGCTTCGGTCCACGTACCTGCCTGATGCACGACGACAACCGCTTCGCGAGTGGGCTCTTGCTGCATTTTGGTGCAACGCCTATAATAGCTTCATCGGACCCATGGGCGAAGAAGCGAGCCGCGTTCCTTCCAAAGAAGAGATTGACGAAGAATCGAAACGCGTGCGCCGGCTGCGCATCGTCGTCAGCCTGGCGCTCAGCATCATCGCCCAGGGCGAGATGCCGCTCGAGGAAGCCCAGGACCTCGCCGCCGCCACGCGCCGCGTGGCGCTGACGCTCTTCCCCGGCAAAGGCGACGTCTACGACCTGATCTACCGCCCCAAATTCCAGCAGCTCATCAACGAGGTTTACCGGCTGCAGTGAACTAGCCGCGCCACAGCATGCGCAGCCAGAGCAGCGCGACCCCTCCCAGCAATCCCAGCGCGGCCTGATATTCGCGGTTCGCGCGGTACACGGCCCAGGAGAATCGAGCCGCGTCGGCAGGACCGCTTGAACTCGTCAACAGAGGCCAGAACAGCGGCACGCGCGCTGCATACGCGGCAAACGCTGCGCCGTAGCGCTCGCGCAGTTCCTGCTCTTCGCGGCGCATCACCGCCGTATAGAACAAAACAAAATACAGCGTCAGGACAGCGGCGGCCACCCAGGACCCGCTGGCCATCAAAAGACCCGCGGCCATGAGCGCGCTGCCCAGGTAGAGCGGGCTGCGCGTGTACGCATACGGGCCGGAAGTGGCGAGCCGCTCGCCCTTGCGCAGATGGCCCGCAGCCAGAGCGCGGAGCGCCAGGCCAAGCATCGCGATCGCCGCTCCCACAAGAATCGTGCGCGGCGAAGGCCGCGCGAGCCACAGACACAGCAAAGCCACGGGGTAACCCAGGCGCACGCGCCAGCGCATCCAGATTTCGCCGCCGATGGCCATCACGCAGCTCCCAAGCGCCGTTCGACCGCAGCAGCCACTTGATCCACCGCGATCGAAAGCATCGGCGCGGAATACGTGACGCTGCGCTTGTAGGTGGTTTCCTCCGGGCGCGCATTGCGCACGACAATGTCGGCCTGGCCATACGGACCGTTGCGCGCCGGATCGGTCGGACCGTAGAGGCCCACCACGGGCGTGCCCAGCGCTACCGCCAGGTGCAACGGGCCCGTATCGGCCCCAACGACGAGCCGGGCGCGGCGAAGCAGCGCCATCAATTCAGGAATCTCGGCCGAGAACAGAACGGACCGCGATGGTGCCGCGGCGCGGCCCGCGGCCTCCGCCAGTTCCCTTTCGCCCGGACCGTAATTCACGACCGACCGCAGCCCATGATTCTTTTCCAGCGCGCGGCATAACTCGCCATAGCGCTCCGGCGGCCAGCATTTCGAACGCCATCCCCCACCGGGGCTAACCACGATGAATTGCTTGAGTCCGTTCGCATGCAGAAATCCTTCGACCGTCGCGTCTGCATCAGGAGGGATGCGCAATTCCGGCCAGCGCCCGTTGGGCTTCGCCCCTGCGGCCTCTGCCAGCGCGAGGTTCTGGTCAACGATGTGCCGCGCGACGGGGATCACGCGCTGCGAATAGAAAATTGCCGCGCCGCCTTCGCGCGCGAAGTGCCTCTCGAACCCGATGCGCGTCCCTGCGCCGGACGAATAGGCCAGCAAGGCGGACTTATAGAGCCCCTGAAAATCGATCGCGCACGTGTACCTCATGTCGCGCAGGTGTTTCGCGCACCGCCAAAGGCCTGCCGCGGACCGCGGCACGAATTCGATGGCGCGGTCAACGTCAGGACTCGTGCGCACCAGCGGCGCCCACTTGCGCTCGACCAGCCAGTCGATACGCGCAGCGGGAAATGCGGCGCGCAGGGCGGCGACAGCGGGAAACGCGTGGACCACGTCGCCCATCGAGCCCAGGCGCACGGCCAGAAACCGGGGATCACCCATGGCGGGAAGTTCGCAGGCGCGTCAGAAGGTCGCGTGTGGAATGCTGCTTCGCGTCGCCGACGATGGCGATGCGCACGCCGAGCCGCCGTGCCGTTTCTCGTTCCGGAACGGTTTCCACGGTGTAGTCGGTCCCCTTGGCGTGGACGTCGGGCTTCAGTTCGGCCAGCAGCGCTTCCACGTTGGGTTCGTCGAAGATCACAACGTAGTTCACGGCACCGAGCGCGGCCACCAGCTCCGCGCGGGCCTGCTGCGGAAGAACCGGCCGGCCATCGCCTTTGATGGCGCGCTCGCTCGCATCGGAATTCACGGCCACGACCAGCACATCGCCTTCGCGGCGCGCGCCTTCGAGGTAGCGCACGTGGCCGACGTGCAGGATATCGAAGCAGCCGTTCGTGAGAACGATGCGCTCGCCTTCGCGCCGATGCTCAGCGAGCCGCTGGCGCAAAACTTCGCGGGAGAGGATTTTTTGGCGGGTGTCCATGGATCAGCGCGGCTTTGCGGGCGCGCTCGTGATCTCGCCGCGGATCGCCGCAAGCAACTCGTCGCGCGTGACCGTGGCCGTACCGCGCTTCATCACCACGATGCCGCCGGCATAGTTTGCCAGATGCGCGGCTTCCAGGTAGGAAGCCCCCGCGGCCAGGGCAAGCGTGAAGACGGCAATCACCGTATCGCCCGCGCCGGTCACATCGGCTGCCTGGTCCGTGCCGTGGATGGGAATTGCGTGCGGCTTGCGGCCGCGCTCGAATACGACCATGCCGTCTTTGCCGCGCGTGACGAGCAACGCGCCAAGTCCCATGTGGCGCAGCGCGCGCCCGGCTAGGCGGTCAAGAACGTCGCGATCCGTTCCGATCCGCGCCTGATAGAGCGCTTCGAGCTCCGGCTCGTTGGGCGTGGCCGCGGTGATGCGCGCGCCGCGATAGGCAAACAGTGAGAAGCGCGAGTCGAGCGTAACGACAGGCGGGTTTGCGCCGCGCGCGAGCGGACGAACCAGCTCGGGCGTCACCGTTCCCGTGCCGTAGTCGGAAACGAGCAAAGCTCCGGCGCGCTTCAGCCGCTCCTTGGCCTTGCGCAGGAGCGCTGCCTTTGCGCGCGCAGGCAGCGGCGTCTCCGGCAAGCGGTCTACGCGAAGCACTTGCTGCCGCGTGGTGTGCGTCCAACCCGCCAGAAAACGCGACTTGATCGGCGTGGTCCAGCCCGGCACGCGGACAAGACCCGCGGTGTCCACGCGCTTGCGGCGGAAATAGTCCACGAGAGCCGCACCCGCAGCGTCGTCGCCCACCGCGGCCACCGCGAGCACACGTGCGCCCAGGTCGGCCAGATTATTCGCGGCGTTTGCCCCGCCGCCGGGAACGAGCTGCGTATCGCGGTGACGCAGAATCAGCACCGGCGCTTCGCGCGAGACGCGCGCAATCTCCCCGACAACATATTCATCGGCGACGAAATCGCCCAGCAGGAGAATCGTCTGCCTGGGAAAAGACTCGACCAGCTCGAGGAGCCGGCCCAGGTCCACGCTCGGCTGTGCTTTCAATCGCGCTCCTGAAGAATGAGGTCTACGGCAGCGGAAAGATTTTCCACAACGCGCGCCCCGGCGCTGCGCCGGCGCTCCGCGCGCAGTTCGCTCTCGCCGCGGCCGTAACCGGTCAGCACCAGGATGCTGCGGGCGCCGGCCTTCGCTGCCATTTCGAGATCCTCAACGCGGTCGCTGACCATGTGCGAGCCCGCGAGCTCCAAGCCGTGCTCGCGCGCCGCCTGTTCCAGCATCCCGGGATACGGCTTGCGGCAGCCGCAGGTGGCGTCGCTCTTGTGCGGGCAGTAGTAGATGCCGTCCACGCGCGCGCCGCCGGCCGCAAGCTCCGCCGCCATTTTCTCGTGCACTTCCTGCACGAGCGCCTCGGGGAAAAAACCGCGAGCCACGCCCGACTGGTTCGTGATCACGATCACCGGAATCTGCGCCGCATTCAGCCGCCGGATGGCCGCAGGCGCAAACGGGAACATGCGAAAGCGGCTGATGTGGTTGAGGTAGCCCATCTCCTCGCAGATGGTGCCGTCGCGGTCGAGGAAGACGGCGCGGCGCAGGGCGCGCTCAGGCACTGCGCTCGCTCCTCGGAAGCCATTCGCGCGCGGCCTCGTAGACGGCGTTCACTTCCACGCGCCTCATGCAGCGATGGTCCACCGGACAATGCCGCAGAAAGCAGGGGCTGCACGAAACGGGCTCGCGCACCACGCGAAACTGCTGCGTCACGGGAGCCGTGCCCGCAGCATCCGTAGGCCCGAAAATTCCCACCACCGGCAGCCCCGCCGCTGCGGCCACGTGCATCGCCCCGGAATCATTCCCGATGAAGAGACGGCATTGCGCAAGCAGTGCGGGCAATTCCCCCGCGCGCGTTTCCCCCACCAGAGCTACAGGAGGGTGACGCATGGCCGCGACAATGCGTTGCGCGATGCTGCGCTCTGCGGCCGTGCCGAAAAGTATCACATCGGCGTCGAACTCAGCAATCAAGCGGTCGGCAAGCTCCGCGTAGCGTTCCGGCAGCCAGCACTTCGCCGAGCCGTAGGACGCGCCGGGCGCAAACGCGATGCGCAAAGCCCCGGTACGCGCGCCGGCGCGCCGAAGCACATCCTCCGCCCGCTCGCGCGCGTCGGCCTCAATGCGCAGGCGAATCTCACCAGGAGACCCCAGCCGCTCGATCCAGCCCGCCCGGCGCAGTAATTCGAGATAGTAGAACGACTCGCGCGCCGGAATTTCGCCGGGTTGCGGCACGTCCAGGGCACGCGTCAGCAGGAACCCGCGGGCGTCGCGGTTGTAACCGATGCGCACGGGAATCCGCGCGCGCCACACCAGCCACGCGGCCTCGAAGGCGTTCTGCAGCAGCAGCGCAATATCAAACCGCTCGCGGCGCAATTCCGCCGCGAGCCGCGCTCGGCCCCAAACGCCGCGGTGCCGCCCCGCATGGTCGAACACGAGGACGCGGTCTGCAAATCCCTGCCCCGCATACAGCTCGGCCACCACGGGACGCGCAAGAATCGCGATCTCCGCTTGCGGCCAACGCCCGCGAATGGCCTCGAGCGCCGGGATGGACATCACCGCGTCGCCCATCCAGTTTGTCGCGCGCACCAGCAATTTCATCGCGCGATCTCCGATCGCTTTCGCCCGGCCGTCGCCAGGATGGTGCTCCACAACTCCGCAGGAGTCTGAGGCACCAGCGAGATGCGGCAGAAGAACAGCGGCAGGCGCGCGAACGCGGCAGGATCGAGGTTGTAGGTGTCTTTTTCCGTGCAAACGAGTGCCGCGGCGCCGGCGAAATCCGCGCGCTGGACAATCGCTGCCGCATCGCTCGCGCTGTAGCGATGATGGTCGCGAAAGCGCGCCTGTCCCACAACGTCGAAGCCCCAGCGCGTCAAGTCTTCAAAAAACGCGCCGGGGTTGCCGATGCCGCAGAAGGCGAAGAAGCGCGTGCCCTGCCAGTCTGCCAGCGGCACGGCGTTGGCCGCGCCGGCACGGAAGATGCCCTCGAGGCGCGTCTGCGCATAGAAAATCGGCGCCGCGCTGAAGCGCCGAACGACGGCTTCGATGGCGGGGGCATGCTCGCTGCGCGTGATGACCACGACATCCGCGCGCGCGAGCGCCGACTTCGGCTCGCGCAGCCGGCCTGCGGGGAGCAGGTGCCCCCCGCCAAACGGGTCGCTCGCATCAATTAAAACGATGTCCACGTCGCGCGCAAGCTGCAGGTGCTGAAAGCCGTCGTCTAAGACAAACCATTCGACGCCGTGGCGCTCGAGCATGCGTCCCTTGGCGTAGCGGTCGGCGCCGATTCCGAATTGCGCCCTGCCGCCCAGGCGGCCCTTCACCAGGGCGACTTCATCGCTCAAGCGGCCGCCTTCGGCGTCCCCGCGATAGCCGCGCGTCAGAATCCCCACGCGCTTCCCTTCCGCCAGCAGGCGCTCCACCAGCCACATCACCATCGGCGTCTTGCCCGTGCCGCCGACGGTCAGATTGCCAATGCTGATCACCGTGCCGCTCAACCGGCGCGACCCGCGCAGCCCCCAGCGAAACGCCGCCGCGCGAAGCCGAGCTGCCCCTTCA
>JBGQHO010000082.1:0-3926 GCA_041497955.1 Terriglobia bacterium
AGCGGCAGCTCGATGCGGAACGTTGTGCCGCGACCCTCCTCGGTTTCAAAGTCTATCGAACCATTGTGCTGCTGCACAATCTTGTAGGCGCTTGCCAGCCCGATACCGCTTCCGCCGGGGCGCGTGGTGAAGAACAGCTGAAAAACCCGCGCATGGTATTTTCCCGGGATTCCGCGGCCGGTATCCGTCACGCTGACCTCCGCGGAATTTCCGCGCCGCGCCAGCGCCACCTTGAGCTTCCCGCCGCCGGGCATGGCTTCCACGGCGTTCAGCACGAGATTCAAGATGGCCTGCTTCAGGAGCTGGCGATCCGCGTTCACAGGTGGGATGCCGTCGGCAAGCTCCGCGGTGGCCTCGACGCGCGCGCGCTCGATCTGCGGCCGCGCCACGGCCAGAACCTCGGTGATCACTTCCGCCAGCGGCGTGGGTTCCCGCTGTAGTTCCACCGGACGCATGAAGTCGAGGAACGTCTTCAAGACGCGATCCAGGCGGTCAATCTCGCTGTCGAGGACCTTCAAGGCCTGCTGCGGGAGCCCCTGCTGCGCCGGCAGACTCTCTTTCAGGTTCTCGAGCCACAGGCGCATCGAGTTCAGCGGGTTCTTCACCTCGTGGGCCACGCCGCGCGTGACGCGCCCCAGCGCGGCCATCTGCTCGGAGACGTGAAGCTGGCTGAAGAGGAGCTCGAGGGAGCCCAGGTCGCGCAGCGTCACGAGCGCGCCGCCCTCCGTCGTGGGCTGCACCTGGAGCGCCACGCGGCGCACGCCGTCCGCGCCATTGATCTCGGCTTCCGCTGCCGCCATGGGCCGGATGCCGCGCAGGTCGATGTGCAGTACGTCCCGGAACGGGTGGCCTTCGGGGAAGACCGCCTCGATCGTCTGCCCGAGCAGTTCATCGGAGCGCACGCCCAGGAATCTCTCCACCGCGGAGCTCACCATCACCGCGCGCCCTTCGGGCGAGAAGAGGATCTGGCCTTCCTCCACGCCGGACATGAACTGCTTCAGATTGTCCTGCAACGCGCTGAAGATCTCGCGCACGCCGCGCAACTGCTGGCCGATCTGGTTGATCTTCGTGCTGACGCGGCCGAACTCGTCGCCGCGCCCGCCCAAATCCGCGGCGATGCGCGAGCCCAGCTCATATTCACCGGCGGAGAAGCGGTCAAGCTGCTCGGAGATGCGCGCGAGCGGAGCGAGGAAAGCGTTGCTGACAAACGCCGCCAGCAGCGTTGAGAGCACCACGGTGATGAGACCCAACACCGCGGCGCTCTGGAGCGGCCGCAGCAGCTCCTGCTTGAGCGTCCCGATCTGCGCCGCGACGCGGATTTCGCCGAACGCCTCTCCCGACAGATTGAACGCGAAGGTCACCTGGTAGGCGGCCAGCGGGTCCGAAAGCGCGCGGAGTTGCTCCACGAAGCCGCTTTGCTCCAGCCGCTCGAGCGGCGTTCGCGGCAGCACCCTCCGGCCGGTGAGCGAGGCGTCGCTCGAAATCAGCGCCGTACCGTTGCGGTCCACAATGGTGACCTCGTACACGACGCGCGAGGAGCTGACCTCCGCCTCAATGAGCGACGTCAGGCCGGAATCCCGGTCGAAAACATCCCGCACGTACTTCCGCATGTCTTCGGGGCGGTCGGAAGCGGGCGAGGCGCCCTCGTTCGCGGCGTCGCTGAGGGCGTGTTGCGCCTGGAGAAAAACCTGCTGGGCCACCAGGCGCGCTTCGTCCCGCGCGTCGCCGATGATCTGGCGGGCGAGCGCGGCGACGTAAAGCGAGGAGCAGACGGCCACGGCGGCGAGCACGAGCAGCGCCGTCATCAGCGTAATCTTTGTTTTCAGGGGAAGCTGCATCGTGGAGCAGCCCGAATGCGGCTAATCGGCGCGCTGCCGCGCCGACTCGTATTCCTTCAGTTTGTTATGCAAGGTTTTCAGGCTGATGCCGAGCAGCTCGGCGGCGCGCGTCTTGTTGTTGTTCGTGGCGGCCAGCGTTTGCAGGATCAACTCGCGCTCGGCGGCTTCAACCGTCGTGCCCATCGGAAAGCGCAGCGCGGAGAGCCCTGACGAGGCCACCGCCTGCACGCGGCCGAAGTCGGCGGGCAGGTGCTGCCGGCCGATCAGATCGCGGTCGCAGACGATCGTGGCGCGCTCCAGAGCATTGCGCAGCTCGCGCACGTTGCCCGGCCAGGTGTAGCTGCGGAACAGGTCGAGCACTTCGCTGTTCACGCCGCGCACCTGCCGGCTGTGCTTCGCGTTGAGGTCGCGCAGGATGTGCTCGACAAGCATCGGCAGGTCCTCTTTGTGCTCGCGCAGCGGCGGCAGATGGAGATGGAAGACATTCAGGCGGAAATAGAGGTCCTGGCGAATCTGCCCCTTGGCGACGGCCTGTTCCGGGTCTTTGTTTGTGGCTGCGACCACGCGCACGTCCACCGGCGTCTCCGTCTTGCTGCCCAGGCGGCGCACCTTGTGGTCTTCCAGCACGCGCAGCAGCTTGGCCTGCGTCGGCGCGGGCATCTCGCCGATTTCATCCAGCAGCAGCGTGCCGCCGTCGGCCAGCTCGAAGCAACCCAGCCGGCGCTCGGCTGCGCCGGTGAACGCTCCCTTCTCGTGCCCGAAGATCTCGCTTTCCATCAGCGTCTCGGGGATAGCGGAGCAGTTGATGGCTACGAAGGCCTGCCCGGCGCGCGGCGAGAGGCGGTGGATCGAGCGCGCGGCAATTTCCTTGCCGGAGCCGGTTTCACCGGTGATCAGCACCGAGGCGGAGGATGGCGCGGCCAACTCAACCAAACGCATCAGCTCCTGCATGGGCTTCGACGCGCCCACCAGCTCGCCCAGCCGGCCGGAGTCGCGCAGCTCGCGCGTCAGAGTGGTCAGTTGCTTCCGGTCGCGTGCCTTGCCCAGCGCGCGGTCGAGCAGCGCGCGCAGGACGGGCGCCTTGAGCGGTTTCTCAATGTACCAGAAGGCGCCGGCTTCGATGGCCGCGACGGCGCGCTCGTCGCTGCCCTTGCCGGTGATGATCAGCGCGGGAACGTCGCGGAGCTCGTCGCCCAAGCGGTGCAACAGCTCGAGTCCGTCCATCCCGGGCAGCTCGACGTCCGCGATCAGGGCGGCGGGGCGAAACTCGGAAAAGCGAGCCAGAGCCTCTTCAGCGTTCGTGGCGGCGAGGACGTCGAAGCCCCACTTGCGCAGCAGGGCTTCATAGCCCTGGCGGGCGTTCTCTTCGTCTTCGACGATCAGGATGCGGTCTTTAGCCTTGGCTTCTTCGGGCATGGCTCGCAGCGTTGGAGATTCGACGTGCAACTCCGAATCTACCAGCAGCCCGGCGGAATGCCAAGCGAAGCGGCAATGCGCCGTTACGAGTCTACACTTTGACAGGGGAACGACGCGAGCGGGATTCAAGGCGGCGCCGGCGCAGAGGTGCGTACCCTCGCGCCGGCGCGACCCTCAGACCCCTTACTGGATCACGAGCGTGGCCGCGGCGTTGTGGTTGAGCGCGCCCGAGGTTCCCGTTACGGTCACCACGTGCGTGCCGCGTGGCGAGCCCGTGCCGCGGCTGGCGCATCCTGCCAGCAACCAGCCGCCCAGGAACAGGACCACCGCAAAGGCCATGGCCGTGGCCCAGCGCCGCTGCCGCAGCGGCCGCCTCGCAAGCACGAGTAGCGACATCGCCAGCAACAGGAGCAGCGCCAGCCGCAGCGCTGCCCATCCGTCAGGCGGCGTGAACCGCGGGAAGAGTTCGCTGCCCAGCGATGTTTGCACCGTCACCTTCGCAGATTGAGCAGCTCCGCTGCTCAGTGAGACCGACCCCGGCACGACGCTGCATGTGGCCAACTCGGCGTCGGTGGTGCACCCGAGCGTAACCGTGCCGGTGAAGCCGCCCGTAGGCGTCACGCTGACGGTGTAGACCGCGCCCAGCCCCTTGGGGATGGTGACGCTGGGCGG
>JBGQHO010000083.1:0-3164 GCA_041497955.1 Terriglobia bacterium
CAGGAGATCGTCGAACGGGTGCGCTCGCGCGGGCACGTGAACCGCCGCCGCGTTGGCCTGCTTTTCTCCGGCACGAGTGTCCCCGCAGCCGGCGAAAAACTGTTCGCCGCGGGCCAGGAAGCCGGCCACGTCACCCGCGCCAGCGTTTCACCGGCGCTCGGCCGCGCCATCGGCATGGGCTATGTCCGCCGCGAGCACAATTCTCTCGGCAGCCGGCTCGAATGGGCCGGCGGCACCGCCGAAGTGATCGACCTGCCCATCGCCGCCGCGCGCGCCGGCCGCAGCGGGCCATAGAATCCATTTCGCAGGAGGAGCCGATGCCCTGGGTCTATCTCATGCTCGCGGGAGTATTTGAAATCGCCTGGGCGGTGTCGCTGAAATACGCGCAGGGCTTCACGCGCGCGGTGCCTTCTGCGGTCGTGATTGTGACGGGGTTCGCCAGTTTCTACCTGCTGGGCGTCGCCGCCGCGCGCATCCCCATCGGCACAGCCTACGCAATCTGGACGGGCATCGGCGCGGTGGGCACTGCCATCCTGGGCATGATCCTGTTCGGTGAGCCGCGCAACGCCATGCGCCTGGTCAGCATGGTGCTCGTCATTGCGGGAATCGCCGGCCTGAAACTCTTCTCAAAATAGACTTCGCGCATCGCCCCACGGACGCGCGCTCCCGTTCCCAATTTCCGTTTTCTGATTTCTGTTTCCGTCAGGCGAGGTTGAGCGCTTTCTTAAAGCTGCCGCGCTCGGCGCCAATCTTTTTCTGTAGCTGAAGGATGGCGTAGAGCAGCGCTTCCGGGCGCGGCGGGCACCCGGGCACGTAGACGTCCACGGGGATCACCTGGTTCACTCCCTGCACGATGGCGTAGTTATTGAACACGCCGCCGGACGTGGCGCAGGCGCCCATGGAGATCACCCACTTCGGCTCCGGCATCTGCTCGTAGAGCTGCTTGATCACCGGCGCCATCTTCTGCGAGACGCGCCCGGCGATGATCATCAGGTCGGCCTGGCGCGGCGAGGGGCGGAAGACTTCGGCGCCGAAGCGCGCGAGGTCAAAGCGCGCCGCGGCCATGGACATCATCTCGATCGCGCAGCAGGCCAGTCCAAAGCCGAGCGGCCAGAGCGAATTCTTGCGCGCCCAGTTCACGGCCTTGTCCAGCTGCGTGAAGAGGATGCCCTGGTCCTCGAGCACCTTGCTCAGGTCCTCGGGCTTGGTGAGCGTCACGTTCTTGCCGGCGGCCAGGGCCATCGTCGGGATCTCCGCAGCGATTCATTGTCGCACATTTGAACTCTTTATGGCTTCAGGACGATCTTGCCGAATTGCTCGCGGTTCTCGAGGATGGCGTGCGCGCGGGCGCACTCGGCCAGCGGCATCGTGCGGTCAATCACCGCGCGCAGCTTGCGCTGCCCCAGGAGCTTCAGCACATCGTAGAGCTCCGCGCGGCTGCCCATATACGAGCCCAGCAGCGAAAGGTTGCGGCCGAAGAGGTAGCGCAGGTCGAGCCGCGCCTCGTAGCCCGTTGTCGCGCCACAGGTCACCAGCCGCCCGTTCGAGGCCAGGCTGAGCACGCTCATCTCCCACGTCGCGTCGCCGACGTGCTCGACCACCACGTCCACGCCGCGCCGCTCCGTCAGGCGCTTCACTTCGTCCAGGATGTTCTGCTTCGCGTGGTTGATCACGTCATCAGCGCCCAGCTCTGTAGCCTTTTTCAGTTTCTCCTCGCTGCTGGCGGTGGCGATCACGCGCGCGCCCATGAGCTTTGCAATCTGGATCGCCGCGCTGCCCACGCCGCTGCCCGCGCCGAGCACGAGCACATCTTCGCCGGGCAGGACGTGCGCGCGGTCGATCAACATGTGCCACGCCGTAAGGAAGACCAGGGGTACCGCCGCGGCCTCGTCGAACGAGAGGTCGCCGGGAATCGGAATGACGTTCACTTCGGGCGACTTCACGTACTCCGCGTAGCCGCCGTCCACCAGGTAGCCGAACAGCGTGTAGCGCCGGCAACGGTTGTCCGCGCCCGCCGAACACGCCGGGCACTGCCCGCAGGAGATGCCCGGCGCCAGCACGACCTTCTGCCCCACCTTGACGCGCGTTACCAGCTCGCCGACCTTCGCCACTTCGCCGGCGATGTCGCTCCCGGGGATGTGCGGCAGGGGGATGGTGATGCCGGGCAGCCCGCGGCGCACCCAGAGGTCCAGGTGGTTCAGCGCGCAGGCGCGCACGCGCACCAGCACTTCGGTGGGATTGATTTTGGGCTCGCCGACTTCGGCGTAGCGCAGGACTTCCGGCCCGCCATGCTCAGAGAAAATGGCCGCTTTCATGGGGACGCCTCCGTGGGAAAAGCGCACGCTACGTTAGCACCGGCCCTGCGGGGTGTCTAGCGCGCCACCCGCGGCCCTGCGGATTGACACCTGCACAGACCGCGCCTACCCTAGATTGAGCAGGACTCCCAGATGGACATCTTCGAAGAAATCGTGCGGTTGCGGCGCGAAGGGCGGCGCGCGGCGCTGGCCACCATCGTGCACACGAACGGCTCCATCCCCAGCTACGAAAGCTCGCGCATGCTGGTGCGCGAAGACGGCTCGATTGCCGGCACCATCGGCGGCGGCTGCGTCGAAGCCGAGGTCTGGGCCGCGGCGAAGGAAGTGATCCAGGCCGAAGCGCCGCGCAAGATGACCTTCAACCTGAACAACGAAGCGAGCTACGATAACGGCCTGATCTGCGGGGGCACGCTGGAAATCTTCGTGGAGCCGATTTTGCCGCAACCCGCGCTCTACATTTTCGGCGGCGGGCACGTCTCCATGGCGCTGGCGCTGGCGGCGCACGCGGCCGGCTTTGCCATCGGCGTGATCGACGACCGCGAATCGTTTGCCAACGCGCAGCGCTTCCCCATGGCGCGCGAGATCTACACGAGCTACGAAGAAGCCTTCGAGAAGCTGAAGCCCAACGCGATGACCTACCTCGTCATCGTCACGCGCGGCCACAAGGACGACATGCGCGTGCTTGGCTGGGCGGCGAAGACCGGCGCGCGCTACATCGGTATGATCGGCAGCAAGCGCAAGGTGCTCTCCGTTTACAAGGCGCTCGAGAAGGAAGGCCTCTCCGCCAAGCAGTTTGAGCGCGTGCACGCGCCGGTGGGCCTGGAGATCGGCGCGCTCACGCCGGAAGAG
>JBGQHO010000084.1:0-2352 GCA_041497955.1 Terriglobia bacterium
GACTTCGGTTTGGCCAAGCTCTCGCAGCGGCGCCAGCGCATCGGCGAAACCGTGGGCGCCGCGACGGGCGTCACCGCGATGCCCACCGAGCACCTGACCGACTCCGGCGTGGCCGTGGGCACGGCGGCGTACATGTCACCGGAGCAGGCGCGCGGCGAAGAGCTGGACGCGCGGACCGACCTGTTCTCGCTCGGCGCCGTGCTCTACGAAATGAGCACCGGCCGGGTGGCCTTTCAGGGCAACACCTCGGCCGTCATCTTCGACGCCATCCTGAACCGCGCGCCGACGGCGCCGGTGAAGCTAAACGCAAAGCTGCCCGCGGGGCTAGCGCAGATCATTCAGAAGCTTTTGGAGAAGGACCCCAACGCGCGCTACCAGACCGCCGCGCGACTGCACGCCGATTTCGAGAAGCTGAAGCGCGAACTGGATTCGGGACAGCTTGCCGCGGCTCCGGCGGCCGCGCCCACGGAAAAATCCGTCGCCGTGCTTTACTTCGAAAACCTGAGCGGCGCGAAAGAAGACGAATACTTCCGCGACGGCATGACCGAAGACGTCATCACCGAGCTCTCGAAGATCAAGGATCTGCGCATCTTCCCTCGCGCCGCGGTGCTGGCCTTTCGCGATAAGGCTGTTACCGGGCCCGAGGTGGGTCAACAACTGAGCGCCACGTACGTGCTAGGCGGCTCGCTGCGCCGCGCCGGCAACCGCCTGCGCATCACCACGCAGCTCGTGGAGACGCGCACGGGCCACTCGGTCTGGGCCGAGCGCTACGACCGGCAGCTCGAGGACGTCTTCGAGGTGCAGGACGAAATCGCGCGCAACATCACGCAGGCGCTGCGCATCACGCTGACGCCGCAAGAACAGAAGACCCTTGCGCAGAAGCCGACCGAGAACGCGCAGGCCTATGACTACTACCTCCGCGGGCGCAGCTACCAGCGGCGCGAGACGCGCTCCGATCTCGACTTCGCTTTGCAAATGTACGAGCACGCCATCCTGCTGGACCCGGCCTTCGCGCAGGCGCATGCGGGCGTCGCGATGGTGTGCGCGGCGGTGCTGGAATTCCACGACAAGAACGAGCGCTGGCTGCAACGCGGGCAGGCCGCCTGCATCCGCGCGCTGGAAGTGGACCCGCAACTCCCGGAGGGGCTCGTGGCCCGCGCGCGCTTGCTCTACGCGCAGAAGAGATACGCCGAGGCCATCCCGCTCGTCCGGCAGGCTATCGAGCGGCAACCCAATTGTCCCGGCGCGTACCCCGTGCTGTTGCGGTGCTGCTTCAATTCGGACCGTTTGCAGGAAGGCGCCGAGCTGGCCGAGCGCGCCATCGAAGCCAATGGCGACGACTACAACGTATATGTTCCCATCGACATGATCCTCGAACGCATGGGGAAGATGGAAGAAGCCCACGAGATGCGCTTACGGCAGATGGAAGTTCTGAAGCGGCACCTCGAACAGGTGCCGGAAGACGTGCGCGCGCGCATCCTGCTGGCTGGGAACCAGGCTGCCACGCACGATGAAGCGTCGTGCATCCGCAATCTTGAAATCGCCGTGTCCCTGCGCCCGCACGATGCCAACATCCTCTATAACGCCGCCTGCACCTACGGGATCCTCGGCAAGAAACCGGAAGCGCTCGAAATGGTCCGCCGCTGCATCGGCGCCGGCTACCAGAACTTCGATTGGCTTGCACGCGATCCGGACCTCACCTGCCTCCGCGACGACTCCGAATTCCAGCAAGTCATCCAAAGCGCGACCAACAAGAAATAGCCAATCGGCCTGCTGATTCGTGTTCACCAGGTGCGCCCTCAGTTCGGCCGGAGAGCGCGTAACCGTACACGCGGCAGGGTTTGCGCTTGAAGCGGCGGGAAATACGGCGGATAACCGCGCGGATTGAGCGTATTCCTACGGCCGTGGATATCCCGGCCCGTCTAAATGATCTGTCCCCACTGTAGGACGGAGAACCCCACTCACGCCGTGCATTGCCTCGGGTGCGGGCAACGCATCGCCGCCGACAGCGCCACGATAGTGGGCTCTGCTTCGGCGATCGTGCCGCCGCGGCGCCACGATCGCGTCCTCACTCCAAGGCGCCGCGCGTCTTCAGCGAACGTTGACTTGGCCGAGTGCGGCTCGTAGAATCTCCCGGGCTTCTTCTCCTTCGACTCGGGCCCACTCCTGATGAACGAACAGACGATCTCGCATTATCGTGTCCACGAGAAGCTTGGCGGCGGCGGGATGGGTGTGGTGTATCGCGCCGAGGACACGCGCCTGGGCCGCAGCGTGGCGCTGAAGTTCCTGCCGGAAGACGTGGCGCGCGACCCGCAGGCCGTCGAGCGCTTCCAACGCGAAGCGCGCTCGGCC